>JAIXKK010000177.1 GCA_026954325.1 Bryobacterales bacterium
CAACAGAGGCATCCTGGTGAGACGAGAGAAGCCAGCCGATCCTTGCCGGAACATCGCAAACCCCGGCGCAACTTCTCGGGTTCGGTTGGTGTACGGCTGGTTCAATGGCGTGAGCCGGGATGTTCAGGAAATAGCGGAGGGCGGCGGCTTGTCCGACGCCCGGAGCGACACGAGAGGAAACATGGTGCTGCTGCCATCAAACGGTTGCCATCCAGTTGGAAACCAGTGTCGCTCCTTACGGATCGCCACGCCTTGCGGTCCTGGAGTTTCCTTCCAGAATTGTTCTATAGAATCTAAACCACACCCCACAGGTGAATAGCACTGTCCCCCCCTTAGTTCTGGAGCCAGCCGCAGTCTACTATGCCGCCAAGACCAGTTCGATTCGGAAGGGCAGGGCGAGCGCATTGAATCCAGATCGCTCCCCCGCAACCAAACAAAAGTGCGGTTGACCAGGACTCGCACCACCGTCGTACCCTCCAAGCAAGTTCCAGACCCCTTCAGCCACGTAGTAGCCTTTCTTCCCATCGGTTTGCGGCACCATCCGAATCTCTTTGACGTGCTTCTCCAGTTCCACCTTGGCCTTCAGGGTGTCGGTTCGGAGAATCTTGCGGATGTCGCCAACTTGCCCGGTGACGAACTGCCGGATGCGCCTGATCTCGGCTGACAGGGAATCCGGCTCCGTGCTCAATAGCTGGCGGGTGATGCAAAGCCGAGTTGACACGCCTTGGATAATCTAATCATGACGACCACAAAGAACATGAGACTGCGGTGCGCTGCCTACGCCAGATTCTCCAGTGATCGTCAAAGTCCTGCCTCGATTGAAGACCAACTGCGGATGTGTCGGGACTACGCTACGAAGCAAGGTTGGCAACTTCTGGAACAGCATGTGTACAGAGACGATGCCATATCCGGTGCTGGCATAGATCGACCTGGACTGGCGATACTGTTGGACGCAACCTCCCGTGTTGACCGTCCGTTTGACGTGCTGCTGCTGGATGACACGAGCCGCCTCTCTCGCAATCTCGCTGATGCTGTCCGTACTGTTGAGATGCTGCGGTTCAAGGGTTTCCGCATCGTGTCCGTTTCGCAGGGGATAGACAGCCAAAACGATCAGGCCGATGTGCTAATGACCGTTCATGGATTGGTCGATTCGCTGTACATCAAGGAACTCGCCAAGAAGACGCATCGTGGTCTCCAGGGGCGTGCTCTCAAGGGGCTGCATACAGGTGGGCGCTGCTTCGGGTACGACAACGTGAAGGACGATGACTCTGTTCGCTACAGCATCAACGAGAAGGAAGCCGACATCGTACGCCGGATCTTCGAGATGGCTGCTGACGGGGCCTCCCTCAAAACCGTCACCAAAACGCTGAACCGAGAGAACGTTCTGCCACCACGAAAAAGGGCGAAGAAAGAAGACGCAAGCTGGTGCCACAACGCCATCCGGGAAATGCTGCGGAACGAACTCTACATTGGCCGTCTGATCTGGAATCGCTCACAGTTCATCAAACAGCCCGGAACGAACAAACGGCTCCGAAGGATGCGCCCGGAGTCTGAATGGATCGTCCTGGAGAAGCCGGAACTTCGGATCATTGACGACAACCTCTGGCACCGGGTTCGTGATCGCATCGCTTGGGTGAACGAACGATACAACCACGGAAACCAACCGGGCATGATGAACCGTGCGACGACCAGCCCGAATTTTCTGACGGGTTTCTTGCGATGCGGGTCATGTGGGCGCAATCTCATCATAGTTGCCGGAAGAGGGAAGCACGGACACCCTCGGTACGGATGCCCGATGCACGCCAACAGAGGGGTTTGCTCCAATGCTGTGCGTGAACGTGCCGATCTCCTGGAAGAACTTCTTTTCACCCAACTTCAGAATGCCGTCCTGCGACCAGAAGCAGTCGAAGGGGCAATCCAGGACTTCGAGCGTGAACTGCATCGTCGCTTGAGGGCTGGACAGCAGGCTCGGTCGAATGCGGACAGGTCTGAACACCTGCGGCGGGAATTGAGCAACCTCGCTGCCACCATACTTAATGTGGCCCAACCCGGCGCTGGTCAAAGAGAGAAACACCCGCCAACAGGAACTCGAAGACATCACCCGCCAGCTATTGAGCACCGGGCCGATTCCCGTCAGCCGAGATCAGGCGCATCCGGCAGTTCGTCACCGCAGTTGGCGACATCCGCAAATTCTCCGAACCGACACCCTGAAGGCCAAGGTGGAACTGAGAAGCACGTCAAAAGATTCGGTGGTGCCGAAGCCGATGGGAAGAAAGGCTACTACGTGGCTGAGGGGTCTGAACGCTTGGAGGGTACGCGGTGTGAGTCTGGTCAACCGCACTTTTGTTTGGTTGCGGGGTAGGATTTGGTTCTACGACCTTGGGTTATGAGCCCAACGAGCACCAGACTGCTCCACCCCGCACATTCATAGTAGCCTAGGGGTGGAAGGCCGGTCAACACTCAGTCAGGGAAGAATTGCCGGCGGCGGTCTGACTACCGCTGGTTGGACGCCTTCGCCGCCAGTTTTAACTCTCTGTTCACTTGGTCAAGCAGTTCCTTCGCCTTCTGTGCGTGCCCCTGCAGGTCCCATTCGTTCGCCCTCTGGGCATCCGCCACGCGCTCCCAGGCCTGGCGGCTCAGGCGCTGCGCCGCCGCAAGGTTCGGATGTCTTCCGGCGGAAACGTTCTGCCTAGGCCTCTGCGCGATTGCAACGCCCCCGGCCAGCAGCAGGGACGCGAACACGACGGCAATCACTCGGGTTCTGATCATAGCGGGATTGTAAAGTCCAACCGCCGCCATCACAATACCGGAAGTTCTCTACTCTCCATCCCGATTCGGCCCTACTGGCGCCGCCCCGCGCCAATCACGGATAGTAGAAAGGAGTCATGTCCTCCAGCCCATCAAGAATCGCCCTCGTCACCGGCGCCGGAAGCGGCATCGGACGCGCGGTTGCCGTGGCCCTACAGGCTGCCGGCTATTGCGTCACTCTCGCCGGACGGCGCTCCGCCGAGCTTGAGAAAACCGCCTCCCTCGCCAGCCCCCGCGGCGGCAGGATGCTCGCTATCCCCACGGACATCGGCAACGCGGATTCCGTGGCCGCGCTCTTCGCGCGCGCGCACCGGGAATTCGGCCGCCTCGATCTCCTTTTCAACAACGCCGGCATTGGCGCCCCCGCCGTTCCCATGGAGGACCTCACCCTCGAACAGTGGAACGCGGTGACCGCCGTCAACCTCACCGGAGCTTTTCTTTGCGCGCAACAAGCCATCCGGATCATGAAAGCCCAGGAACCGCGCGGCGGCCGCATCATCAACAACGGCTCCATCTCGGCCCATACTCCGCGCCCCAACTCCGCTCCCTACACCGCCACCAAGCATGCCATCACGGGGCTTACCAAGTGCATCTCGCTTGACGGGAGGAAATACGACATCGCCTGCGGCCAGATCGACATCGGCAACGCCGCCACCGACATGACCGAGCGCATGACCGCCGGCGTTCCACAAGCCAACGGGACCATCATGGTGGAGCCCCGGATGAACGTCCAACATGTTGCGGATGCCGTGGTCTACATGGCCGGCCTCCCCCTTGAGGCGAACGTTCTGTTCATGACCGTCATGGCCACGAAGATGCCCTTCGCCGGACGCGGGTGACGCGCGTTACCATAAGCCCTGACCACCCCACATGAACGACTACCTGCTCTCCTTCCTCCTGGGCATTATTGAAGGACTCACGGAATACCTCCCGGTCAGTTCCACGGCCCATCTCCGCATCACGGAAGCCCTGCTCGGCATCGACCTCTCGGACGGCTACTGGAAGATGTTCTCGATCGTCATCCAACTTGGGGCCATCCTCTGTCTCCCCATCTATTTTCATCGCCGCATCAGGGAGTTCCTGGTGACTTTCCCCAAGGGAATCCGGGGGGACCGCACGATGTTCACTCATCCTCTCACGCTCACCCTGCTCGCCTTCGTCTGCACGGCTATCCCCTCGCTGCTTGCCTCGAAGATTATCGGCAAGCATCTGGAGAGTCTCACCATCATGGGGGCCTCCCTTGTCATCGGCGGCGCCGTCATGTGGGCAGTCGACGCCAAGTACGGTGATCTTCCCCGGCCTGGAGACGTTGAATCGATCACACCCCGACAGGCCATTTGGGTCGGTCTTCTGCAAACCCTCGCCCCTGTCTTCCCCGGCACTTCCCGCTCGATGGCCACTATCACCGCGGGAGAACTCGCCGGTCTCTCGCGCACGACCGCGCTCGAATTTTCCTTCCTGCTCTCGATCCCAACCATGGTGGCCGCCACGGGGTACGACCTCTTGAAGTTCATCCGCCACCCGGAGGAGAGCGGCAACCCGGGCGCACTGCACTTCGATGTCCATGGCGTCACTATCCTCGCCACCGGCTTCGTTGTTTCCTTCTTCGTAGCCTGGGGCGTGGTGGCCTGGTTCATGCACTGGGTCAGGAAGCACGGCTTCATCCCGTTCGCCATCTACCGCTTCCTCGCCGGCGCCGCCGTTCTCGCGTGGGCCTGGAAATGATTACGCTTTCCGCCACAACCTGGACACCGGCGTCCTCGCCGGACGCTCTCTTGAAGCGTACAAACTCATCAACCCCCGCGCCGCACTCTCGAACAAGACACGCACCGAACCCGCGGGTGTAAAAGCGCTTTTCAGCCCTCAGTCACCCTCAAAAATGTGGCGATCGCAGCCGAAGTCACGGGCCCCCAGTCTCTTCTATCGCTCTTCCCGAGACAACATCAATGCCTGCCACATCGTCGCGGCCAAGGCCACCACTCCCAATGTGATGAGGATCCCGGCCACCAGTTCCACCGGGAAGGACAACGCTCGCGCATTGCCGCCGGAAGGCTCGCCCTGCAAGGGCGCCGGCCCCGCATAGTCACAAATCTTCAACGGATTGTTTTGCAGCGTCTCGTTCATGGCCGACTCCGGACCGCATCCCGGCGTGGGCATCGCCGGACCGCTCAGCCGCAGATCCGGATCGGGGGAAGGGACGCGGAGCCCTCCCTGCCCGGTATTCAAGTCCGAAGACACCGGCATTTCAGGCTGGACCGGTCCGGCCAAGACCGCCCGAAACCCTAGAAAGACCACCCAGATAAGGAACGACTCTACTCGTTTGCGCGCCATGACGGGACATGCTCCATTTCGCAGAGTGAGGGGAGAGGATGCCGGCGCCGGCCGACTCTATACTCAACAGTATAGTCCCCCTGGTACTACCGGCGGCAACGCCTCGCAACTCCAGCCCGCTACAATACAGACAATGGCTCCCAAAGTGCGCAAAGCGGTCTTCCCCGCCGCTGGTCTCGGTACCCGGTTCCTTCCCGCCACAAAGGCGCAGCCCAAAGAGATGCTGCCCCTTGTCGACAAGCCTCTCATTCAATATGGAGTGGAAGAGGCCATTCACTCCGGCATCCACAACATCATCATCGTCACGGGCCGGGGAAAAAGCGCCATCGAGGATCACTTCGACGTGAGCTTCGAACTCGAGCATCTTCTCGAGACGCGCGGCAAGCGGGACTTGCTCGCCAGTGTTCGCGGCATCTCTGACATGATCGATGTCTCCTACATTCGTCAGAAAGAAGCCCTGGGCCTAGGTCATGCGGTTCTTCGCGCCAAGGAATTGGTGGGTCCCGAGTCCTTTGCCGTGGTCCTCTCGGACGACATAATCGACGCGGAAACGCCGTGCCTCCGGCAGCTTCTCGATATCCATGAATTTTACGGCTCCTCCGTCCTGGCCCTCATGGAAGTGGACGGGCCGGAAATCTCGGCGTATGGCGTTGTCGATGCCGATCCGGTGGCGCACAACGGAATGGGGGGGCGCCTCTTCCGAATCCACAACATGGTGGAGAAACCCAAACCCGGAGACGCACCTTCCAATCTCGCCATCATCGGCCGCTACATTCTGACGCCGGAAATCTTCGAATCGATCGAGGCCGTCCCTCCGGGCAAAGGAGGCGAGATTCAGCTCACTGACGCCATCAAGCATCTGCTGCGCAACCGTCCGGTGTACGGACTGAAGTTCGAAGGCAAGCGGTACGACGCGGGCGATAAGTTGGGGTTTCTCCAGGCCACGGTGGAACTTGCCCTCCGCCGGCACGATCTTGGCGGTGCGTTTCGCGAATACCTCAAGTCCATGGCCCTGTAGCCTTCCAATGACTATTCCATTCGAACTTCCGGTGAGTGCGAGCGAGGCATCCGCGCTTGCCGATCTGGTTTTTCAGATGGGAGACGGCCGGACGCTGAGCGGCGAACTCCGCCAGCGCATGGGCAACCGTCTTGCCGCTCTCGGTTTCGAAACGCTGGTCCCATATCCCGGTTCCCTCCAACGCGACCCCACTCATCAATCGGTCTATTACATCGCCGCCGACGGCCGCGCAACTTCCAGTCCGCGGCAACTCCTGCTGCGGATTGCCTTGGCCACATCCCCCGCCAGCGGCCTGTTTCCGGAATCGGTTCTCATCGGCCGCATGCGCCCGGCCGGCGGGCGGGAGATCATCGTCAACGGTATCCCTTTTTCACCCTCCGACACCCGCCACATTCTTACCTTCGCCGAGCAGGTGGACCGCGCCTTCCTGCCTCGCCCCCAGGGCGCGCAATCTTCCATCACGGTGGGCGGATCTCATCCCGAAAGCAAATTTCCCGCCGCCTTCACGGCCTTCCGCGACATTCACCGCAAGACGGGACGGAACTTCGCCTCCGTCGCCGGACCTTACGAAACCTGTCTCTGGGCCGCGATTCGCGCGGGCTGGCGCGAAGGCTACAACGCCGAGGCCCCCGCAATTGATATTGCCGGCGCCGGCGAGGACGAAACCGCCGCATGTGTCGAAGCGATCAGGGACGAGATTCGCCGCGCTCCCGGGTACACGCGCTTTACAGCCGCCCTGCCCCCGCCGGGCGCCGGCGCCGGTCGGGACATCGAGGACCGGTTCCATCAGATTCTCGCCAAGGAAGAGGCGGGCTGGGCGCTCGAGGAATTTTCCCGCGCGTTTTCGGCCGGAGAGGAGCATTACGAACTCAGCCGTAGCGACGTCATGCGCCTGGCGGTGAACTTCGCTCGCGGCCTCAAACTCATCGAGGAGATCCAGGACGCCATTCGCCTCGCGAGAATTCAAGCCGGCTTCGGACGCATGTTTGATTTCGAGCTTTCCTTCGCCCAAGCGGAAAACCCCACGACGCCGCGGGACCTACTCTTCTGCCTGCACTGGCTGAAGTCGCGCGGCCGCCCCGCTCAACTCGCCGCGCCCAGGCTCGGCCCGCGGGTCAGCGATTCTGACCTTCCCGCCCTCGCCGCCGTGGCCCGCTACTTCAACACAACGCTCAGCATTGCATCCGGCAGCGGCCCGGGCGCCGGCTTTCTCGCGGAAATCGCTCGCGCGACCGCCGGCCGCTGGAATTACAAAATCGCTGACGGCCTTTGCGATGCGGCGAATGTCGAATGGCTGGCGGAGCAACTTCGCGCCTAGAATCGGTGAGGCGAGTCTCGATACACTTGCAGACTGGCCTGTGTCAGGTTGATGCCAATGGTCCGCACCGGATCAACTCCACTGGCCCGAGTTTGGAAACCCGCTGGGGCGCGCGTTCAATGGCGCCGCGGATAGCCTCAAAATCGCCCGTGTTGTTGTGAATGAGGGGCAAACGAGTGACCAGCGTGGTGGATGCAATGGTTCCGCCGAACTGTCAACGCGCCAGACGTCCCAGCCGGAATTCCTTGAGCTGATGAGACCGCCGAGGCGGCGTGGCCGCGAGACCGCTTCGGCGTCATCGAGGATGACACGTCAGGCGGCCCGCGGAAATGCTTTCCGGCAACTCTCGTGACACTGCCATGCAAAGACGGCGGGGGGAAAGGGGGCCCCCGGTCTCACGACCTCCGGCGTGGCCGCGGTGAAGGCTCCATTCGCCGCGGTGCGGGTGATCCTTGTGCCGGTCGGTTCGCATCGCCTTCGCCGGTCCGCGAGGCAGCGGAGAAAGAGTTGCCCTTCGAGGGGAAGAATCCCGAACGCCGCCGCGGCCAGTGTCTTAGCTGCCCTTTTTGAGACTTTTCGCGTGGAGGACAAGAGAGGAAAGATGGCGGGGACGACGGGGCTCGAACCCGCGACCTCCGACGTGACAGGCCGGCGTTCTAACCAGCTGAACTACGTCCCCGCTTGAAGTGGAGCGAACTTTTTTGAGTTTAACACGGCGGAACGGAAAAGCTCAAACGCAGAGGGCTCGTTTCACGATAGAATCGGGTGTTTGCGCAGTCCATATCGAGAGAGCAAGGAGCAGCCCAACCCATGAGCCAAAGCGCGACAGGCCCGGCCGGCGAAGTCAAACGATTTGATCCGGCCATTGACGAACTGATTCCCCGGGACGCCGTTATCGAGAAACTGGCGGGTGGATTCACGTTCACGGAAGGTCCCATCTGGTTTCGCGAGGGGTATCTGCTGTTCAGCGATATTCCGGAGAACACGATTTATAAGTGGGTTCCATCAGGCGAGGTGACGGTGTTTCGCAAACCGAGCGGATTTGACGGGACGGGGGCTCCGAAGGGGGCGTTTATCGGATCGAACGGATTGACGCTGGACCAGGAAGGGCGGCTGACGATTTGCGAGCATGGCAACCGGAGGGTGACGCGGCTTGAGAAAGACGGGACGCTGACGCCGCTGGCGACGCACGATGGCGGGAAGAGGTTGAACAGTCCGAATGACGTGGTGTACAAATCGGACGGAGCGATGTACTTCACGGACCCGCCGTACGGGCTGGTGGGGCTGGACGAGGACCCGGCAAAGGAACTGGACTATAACGGAGTTTACCGGCTGAAAGACGGCAAGCTGACGCTGCTCTACAAAGATTTGACACGGCCGAACGGCCTGATGTTCACCCCCGATGAGAAGCACATGTACGTGGGGAATTCGGATCCGAACCGGAAGATCTGGATGCGATTCGCGGTGCGGGAAGACGGCACGTTGACGGATGGGGAGTTGTTCGCGGACCTTACGCACATGCGGGAGGGGGGACTGCCGGACGGGATGAAGCTGGACACGAACGGGAACCTGTACTGCACCGGGCCGGGCGGAACGCACGTGTTCAATCCGCGGGGAAAGCATCTGGGGATAATCGTGACGCCGGAGATTCCAGCGAACCTGCATTGGGGCGAGGCGGATGCGCGGACGTTGTACATCACGGCGCGTACGGGGTTGTACCGGATCCGCATGAGCGCGACGGGGATCCGCCCGCCCGCCTGTTGAAGGCGCGGGTCACGCGCGGCCGTGGATGCGGGCTGTATTGCGGTACGTGTCGAGGACTTCGCGCGCGGTTCGTTCCCAACTGAAGCGGTGAGCCTGACGCAGTCCGGCGCAGACGAGGCGCTCGCGGAGTTCCTGATCCAGGAGGACTTCCTTGATTCCGCGCGCGATATCGAAGACGTTTTCGGGGTTCACGACCATGGAGGCATCGCCGACCACCTCGGGCAGCGAACTGACGTTGGATGAGACTACAGGCGTTCCGCAGGCCATGGCTTCGAGCGGCGGAAGGCCGAACCCTTCATAGAGAGACGGGAAGACGAAGGCGGCGGCGGCTTCATAGAACACGCGAAGGGTGTCGAAGGGGACAAATCCGAGGAAACGCACGGCGTTGGCCATGCGGGTCTGGACGACCGCCCGGCGGACGCCGGGGTAGCGGGAGATCTCGTCGCCGATGATGACGAGGCGAAGGTCTTTATAAAGAGGATGAGATTCGAGTTCACCGCGGAGAACGGCAAAGGCTTCGACCAGGCGGGGGATGTTTTTCTGCGGGCGGATGGTTCCGGCGTAGAGAAGGAAGGGGTAGGTGATCTGATAGCGTCCGAGGATGCGGCGGCGCTCGAGGGCAAGGATTCCGGGACCGGCGGCGCGGGCGTCGGTGGGGGGTTCGTGTTCGAAGAAGCGGGGATCGGGGGCGTTGTAGATGAGACGGATGCGCTCGGCGGGGATGTCGAGCAACCCTTCGACGTCGGTTTTGGTGGCGAGGGAGACGGCGATGATTCTGGCCGCGCGCATGAGGCCGCGGCGGAACCGGTAGCGGCGCAGGTCATAGCGCCAACCTTCGGGGTAGTCAAACATGAGCCGGCTGACGTCGTGCACGGTCACGATGTAGGGACGGGGCATGAAGAAGGGGACGATGGTGATGGGGATGTGAAAGAGATCCGCGCGAAGGCCGCGGAGGAACAGGGGGAGGGAGAAATGGTCGGACAACTCGGTGTCACGGCCTTCGAACCAGGTGAGCGTGTAGTTGGCGGGAAGACCGGTGAGGAGAGCGGAATCAGATTTGTGAGCGACGAGGATGTACTGATTCTCGCTGTCGAGCTTGCTCAAGGCCTGGGCCAGGTTGCGGATGTACGTGCCGACGCCGAAGTCGCGGACATGGCGGGCGTCGATCGCAATCCGAAGGGGCATGCTGAATCATCGGGTGGCTGCTAGAGGAGCGGCCTTCCACGGGTAGAGCGGAAACCGCGCGGTGAGGTCATGGACGCGCCGGGCGACCGAGGCGATGACATCCTCGCTTGCGGGATTCGAGAGTACTTCGGCGATGAGAGCGCCGACCTCGCGCATCTGGGCCTCCTCGAATCCGCGAGTGGTGACGGCGGGGCTGCCGAGGCGAATGCCGCTCGGATTGAGCGGCGGATTGACGTCGAAGGGGATGGCGTTCTTGTTGACGGTGATGTGGGCGCGGTCGAGGGCCTTTTCGGCTTCCTTGCCGCGGACGCCCTTGGCGAAGATGTCGACCAGCAGGAGATGGGTGTCGGTGCCGCCCGAGACAATCCGGAAGCCCTCGGCGGAAAGAGAAGCGGCGAGCGTCCGTGCGTTGCGAACGACCTGCTTCTGGTAGTCGACGAATTCGGGGGACATGGCTTCAAGGAACGCGACCGCCTTGGCGGCAATGACGTGGACGAGAGGACCGCCCTGGATGCCGGGGAAGAGGCTCTTGTCGATGGCGGCTCCGTACTTCTCTTTGGCGAGGATGATGCCGGCGCGAGGGCCGCGCAAGGTCTTATGGGTGGTGGAGGTGACGATGTCGGCCCAATCGCAAGGATTGGGATAGATGCCCGCGGCGACGAGGCCGGAGAAATGGGCCATGTCGACGAGGAAGAGCGCGCCGGCCGAATCGGCGACTTCGCGGAATTTTTGGAAGTCGATGATGCGGGGGTAAGCGCTGGCTCCGGCGATGATCATTTTCGGTTTATGCTCGGCGGCAAGACGGGCGAGTTCCTCATAGTCGATGGTTTCGTCTTCCTTCCGCACGCCGTAAGCGACAACATGGTAGGTTTTGCCGGAGAAGTTGAGATGATGGCCATGAGTGAGATGGCCGCCGTGGGCAAGGTTCATACCGAGGATGGTGTCGCCGGGAGAGAGGACGGCGGCATAGGCGGCCTGGTTGGCCTGGGAGCCGGAATGGGGCTGCACGTTGGCGTACTCGGCGCGAAAGAGCTTCTTGACGCGGTCGCGGGCGAGGTTTTCGACAACGTCCGTGATTTCGCAACCGCCGTAGTAGCGCTTGCCGGGATAACCTTCGGCGTACTTGTTGGTGAAGACGCTGGCCGTGGCTTCGAGGACCGCCTCGGAAGCGAAGTTTTCGCTGGCGATGAGTTCGAGGCCGGAGTGCTGGCGCTCGACTTCGGCGCGGATGGCGGCAGAAATTTCCGGATCGACCGCGGCCAGGGGTCTGGCCATTCGTTCCTGTTCGGTCATTCTAATCGGTATCTCCTTGATATGCCTGGAGGCGCTGTTCGGCGTCGGAAATCTTGCTGACGCGGCGGGCATGACGGCCGCCGAGGAAGCCGGCTCCGAGGAAGATTTCGGTAAGTTCGCAGGCCTGGCTGATGCTGGTATACCGGGCTCCGATGGCGAGGATGTTGGCGTCATTGTGCTCACGGGTGAGGCGCGCAACATCCGGGTTCCAGGCGAGCGCGGCGCGAACACCGGCGATTTTGTTAGCCGTGATGGACATGCCGACGCCGGTGGAGCAGATGAGGATGCCGCGTTCGGCACGTCCCCGGCTGACGTCTTCCGCCACCGGGACGGCGTAGTCCGGATAGTCGGCGGATTCGGCATTGGAGGCTCCGTGGTCGAGAACCTCATGGCCGAGTTCGGACAAACGGCGGCGAATCTGCTCTTTCAGTTCAAAGCCGGCGTGGTCGGCGCCGATGGAAACTTTCATATTCCGAGAACTCCATGTTATCGAACCCGGCTCGCGGTTGCGCGGGTTTTTCACGGCTGGAGGCAGACGGTTAGCGGGAAGCGACAAGACTGGGGCTGAGTTGCTCCATCACGGCGATGACGCGAGTGGCGTAATCCTTGCGGGCCGGGTTGTACAGCCGCAGTTTGGCGCGGATATCCTTGCCGGCGTAGATAGGTGACTTGGCGAGACGCTCGGCGACGAAATGGATTCCCTGACGGGCGGTCTGAAACCTGGACTTGCCCGAACCCCAGCCCATGAGGTTTTTCCCTTGCAGGTGTTTGCCGCCGCTTGATTCGAGGAAGACGATACTCGGCAGAAGGCGCCAGTCGAGGCCGTTTTTATCGGCGGCGACGATGAAATCGCCGGTGAGGTCGCTGATGGGGCATTGATGAGTCTGGAAGAAGTTCCAGAGGGCACGGTAGCGGGGATCATCTTTGCGGACAGTGGATTGCGCGACAGCGGCCTGGTTGCCGCCCGAGAGGGCTCCCGCCGGTCCAAGGAGGAAGGCGAGGGCGGCTCCGCGGGCGATGATCTCTTTGACCGTGCGGCGGACGGTTCCGGCGTTTGCGGCGGCCGCCTGGGCCTGCGCGGCTTCACGGGCGGCCTTGAGGAGTTTGCGATTCAGGTCATCAGCCAAGTCCTCATCGATGGCCTTGGCGTACTGACGAAGGAAATTGTCGCGGTAGATGCCGCCGGGCAGTTTGTCGAGGTCGAGGTCTTCAATGGCTTTGAGGTAGTAGCACGAGATTTTGGTCTGATCGGCAATCATTTCGAGGGAAATACCCTTGCTTTGGCGAAGGGTGGCTAATTGCAGAATTTCAGGCTTGTACTCCATGAAAAAAACAACTCCTAGTCGGGGAGAACTTCAGTTAGTACCACGAACAACCCAGGTGAGGGAGAAACCCTACGGAAGGGGCAAAGGTCAAATAGTAACACAAGTGGGGCGGGCAGCGTGCTGAGCCAGTGTAGGGCGGCAAACGGTATACTCCAACCAGGAAGAGCCTCGATGAGAAAACGCAGAGTGGGCTTCGGATGCATTTTGCTGCTTGCGGTGTCGGTGGGGTGCGCCGGGGGACCGAAGGGCAATTCGGAAAATGCGGGTAAGGAGACGGCGGGGGCGGTGAAACTGGATCTGTTGCCGGGCATGCCGCCGGTGTCCGATTCCCGCAACATGTATTCGGAGACGACACCGGACAAGATGAGCCCGGCGGTGAAAGGGCAGAGGGAACTGATCTACGTTCCGAACGCCGGAGGGAGTTCGGTGAGCGTGATTGATCCGGCGAAGATGGAGGTGGTGGATACGATCCGGGTGGGGAAGGAACCGCAGCACGTAGTGCCCTCCTACGACCTGAAGACCCTTTACGCCACCAATGATCTGAGCGACACATTGTCCGTGATCGATCCGTATACGGGAAAGTTCGTGAAGACGCTGAAGGTGGAAGATCCCTACAACATGTACTTCACGCCGGACGGGAAGTTTGCGATCGTGGTGGCGGAGCGGAAGAAGAGACTGGATTTCCGGGATCCACACACGTTCGAAATGAAGGAATCGCTTCCCGTGCCATGCCGCGGGGTGGATCACATCGACTTTTCGATTGACGGGAAGTACCTGATTGCGACGTGCGAATTCTCGGGGCAACTGGTGAAGGTGGATGTAGCGAAGCGGAAGGTTGTGGGGGCGCTGGCGACGCCGGGCGGGGGCATGCCGCAGGACATCAAGGCGTCACCGGACGGGAAGGTATTCTACGTGGCGGACATGGATGCCAACGGCGTCCACCTGATTGATGGGGATGCGTTCCGGGTAATCGGATTCATCGCGACGGGGAAAGGGGCGCACGGGCTGTACGTGAGCAAGGAC
>JAIXKK010000216.1:0-81960 GCA_026954325.1 Bryobacterales bacterium
GGCGTGTTCTGCACCAGCCACCGCATCAACTGCTGCCAGAACATCTCGTGGCTCTTGTCCGCCAGCGGCTGAAGCATCTGCCAGCGCCAGGTTCCCTGCGTCGCCATCACCCCCACTCGCCCACGTCCGTAATTCTGCGTCACCAGCAGCGGATACTTCCCCTTCCCCGAAACAATCGAATCCACCAGCACCACCGCCCCCGGCTTCGGCGTCCCGGACTCCTGATAATCGGCCAGGTAAGGCAGCTTCTTCCACCTCTCCACGTTCTTCTCCGGATTCTCCTCCAGCCGGCAGATCAGGCTCTCCTGCCCCGCCGGAGTCAACTCCACCGTCGCCGGGTCGCGATGAAAGGTACCCTTCTTATCCGGCAGAATCAGCGGCAGCACTTCCGCCATCGCCGAACGGTTCCACCCCCCGTCCGAAAGCCCGCTGCGCCCCGCAAGGAACAGCACCCCGCCTCCCCTGCGGTCCACGAACTGCTTCAACAATTCCATCTGAGTGGTTGTAAAATAAGCTGCTTCTACTCCGCCGATGATGATCCCCTGGAACTGGAACAGCTCATCCACCTTCGCCGGAAAACCCTCTTCCAGCTCCTTCGGGTTCTCAATCCCCTGCCGGTAGATCTTGTTCTGCGTCGTGCGCAGAATACTCGTCAACTCGATCGTCCGGTCTTCGTCCATCGCCCGCCGGATGAACTTGAACTCCCACTTCGGTTCCCCCTCCATGTACAGAATCCGCGGCTTGCGGTTCTCCACCGTCACCAGCCGCGTCACCGTGTTGTTGTTCGCGTTTTCCTCGCCCTGCAGCGGCTCAACCGATACATGAAGGTTCTTCAGCCCCGCATTGCCCGCATTGAACACTACAGTCTCTGTCTGCAGCGTGCCCTCGGCCTGAAAGGTCACCTCCTGCGACGCCAGCGTGGCATTGTCCGTCTTGATCGTAATTCGCCCCTTCGTGCTCTTGTAGCCCCGCTGCTTCAGCGTCACTGCCGCGCTCACCCGCGAATCCGCAAGCGCCCGAGCCGCCGTCTGCACATCCGTTATCTCCACATCCTTCTCAAACCGCTCCCGCCCCACTCCCACCGTGTGCACCGGGATCCGCTGCCGCTTCAGCAGGTTGATCGTCTCCAGATCCACCCCGCCCGCATTGTCCGCCCCGTCCGAAAACAACACCACCGCCCCAATGGGAAGCGTCGACGATTCCGCCGCCACCTGCGCCAGGCTCTCCCCGATGTGCGTCGCGTTCCCTTCCACTTTCCACTGCTCCAGCTTGTCCATGCGCTCCGCGCCGCTGCTGAAACGGTACATCCGCACCTGAAACTTCTTCCCTAGCTTCTCGAGCAATCCCTTGTTGTTCAGCGCTTCCAGCGCCTTCTCCTTCCGCGTCTTGCCGTCTTCGTCGAGCGCCATCGACTTGGAATCGTCCACCACCACCGCCACAATGTTTTGCTGCGGTTTCAATGTCGCCACGCTCACCGCCGGCTGCCACAGCATCAGCAGCACAATCGCCAGCAGCATCGATTGCAGCAGCCACAACAACGCCAGCCGCGCGCCCCGCGCCCTCCCCGAGGCCCGGTCTTTCATCCGCCAGATCGGCACTGCCAGCGCCGCCGCTCCCGCGGCGATACACGCCGCCAGCGCCCACACCGGCCATGCCCCAAGCAGCACAAAGCTCCCCTTGGAAAAGACCGTGCCAGAATAGTTGAATAGGAATTCGAACATGAATTGAGCTGCCGGCTGGACTCCTCTTCTTTCTTCCTTAATGCGTCATCGCGTAGATGATGTAGTTGATTCCGATCCGGTAGGCCAGCGATGCGTAGCGCTCGGGATACCGCGGATGATCTGCCCATTCCCAGGCGTCGCCCAGATCCATGTTGTGACAGATCGCCACCATGATCCGGCCGTTGTCGTCATAGATGGCTCGCCATTTCGGTTCCACGCCATCGTATTCGTACGTCCGGCCCGTGTAGAACATGATGATCCCGGGCACCTGAAAACGCTCGTCCAGATCGTACAGCACATGGAAGATGGCGTCCTTGTTCTCAATATCCACTATCTGGCGATCCGGAAACACCCGGCTCATGCTCGCCGTGAAAATATCCCACTCGAAAGTCCCGTGGAAGTCATCCGTCATCAGAAACCCGCCCCGCTGCAGGTATTCCCGCAGCTTCTGCGCCTGGTTCTCCGGCAGGTCCCAGTGCCCCGCCTCCACCACGTAAACCCACGGATAGTTAAAAATATCGTCGCTCTCGAGATCGACGATCTGCTCCACCGAGCGCGTATGAATTCGCGACAGCCGCCGCACTCCCTGCACAAACTGCCGGTCTGCTTTCGGCCAGTCCACCGTCCAGTTCCCCCGCGCCGCCCACAACCCCGACCCGCCCCGGAAATTCGGATATCGTAGTCGCGCAAAGGCGTACTCCGTCTTTTCCTTCGCGTCCTCCGGCAGCCTCAACGGACCTTCGTCATCATCGAACGCCATCCGCCGCTGGAAGGCATACCCCGCGCTCAGCAGCGTGATCCACGCGACAAGCGCGACAATGAAATTCTGGAATCGCATCAGGCCGCCCTGGTTTGGCTTTAGAATACCACAGGGTTCGATTGAACTCTTTGACGCGCCCCGCCCTCATTTGGTCTCATGATCGTCATGGTTTGTTGCGACGAACTGGAGCAGCTCGCCGACCGCGGCTTCCTCCGCATCGGCCCCGTCCACACCCTCCGCGACGGGCGCATCCTCAACGAAATCGACACCGAATACTTCCTCGTCTTCGGCGACTCCCGCCCCTCCTTCATCGGCCTCAACTACTGCCCCTTCTGCGGCAAAATCATCTCCCGCGGATTGTGGAACCTCGAAAAGAAAAAACAGGGCCGCTAGGGCATCCTCGAACGTCCCCCCTCGCCGCCATCGAGATCCTCTCCCCCGAAGACCGCCAGAGCCGCACCCAGCAACGTATCGATGATTACCTCGGCATCGGAACCCGCTTCGTCTGGCTCATGCAAATAACCGCCGCTTGGATCCCTGGTCCCGCCGCATCGATTGCCGTGAGATGAATGCCAAAGCGGGAGCCGTGCCCGGAATCTCGCACCGAGCCCGCCGTCCCGGCACATGAAGCATCTCAACACGCCAACCGTGATACGATATTTCCGCACAGAACCGCCGCGCGATGAGCGGGCCGCCGCCCAACCCCTCATCCCGCTCACGGTCCGTGCGGGATTCCCCTGCCATGACGCTCCTCAAACCCACTCTCCTGCCCGCCGCCGCTCTCCTCCTCCTCTCCGCCGCGGCCTGCTCGAAAAAGACCCCGCCATTCTCCCCTAAGGATGCCCTCAAGACCATCCACGTCGACCCCGCCTGGCGCGTCGATCTCTTCGCCGGCGAGCCCATGTTCGCTGACCCCGTCGCCATGGAAATCGACGAGGACGGCCGCATCTACGTCGTCCAGGACTCCGGCTATCCCCTCGACACCGAGGATGCCGTCGGCAAAGTCTGGTTGCTCGAAGACTCCAATGGCGACGGCAAACCCGACAAATCCACCCTCTTCGCCGACAAGCTCGTCATGCCTACCGGAGTCATGCGCTGGAAGAAAGGCATCCTCGTCACCGATGCCCCCAATCTCTGGTACCTCGAAGACACCGACGGCGACGGCAAAGCCGACGTAAAAAAGGCCATCCTCACAGGCTTCGCCTTCACCAACCCCCAACACACCGTCAACTCCCCCACCTACGGCCTCGATAACTGGATCTACCTCGCCCACGAAGGCTTCGCCACCGCCATCGTATTCGCCAAAAAGTTCGGCGACACGGGCTCCGATATCCGCTTCGTCGACCGCCCCGGTGCTCCTTCCATCAAAAACGAGCGCCGCAACGTCCGCTTCCGCCCCGATACCAATCAACTCGAAACCACCTCCAGCACCTCCCAGTTCGGCCTCGGCTTCGACGATTACGGCCATCTCCTCACCGTGAACAATTCCAACCACGCCCGCGAAGAAGTCCTCGCTGCCCGCTACCTCGCCCGCAACCCAGACCTCCTCGCCGGCTCCACCATGCAGGACGTCTCCGATCATGGAACCGCGGCCGAGGTCTACTCCATCGTCAAAAATCCGCGCTTCGAACTCCTCAGCGGAGCCGGCATCTTCACCTCCGCCTGTGGCATCACCTGGTTCCACGGCGGCACCTTTGTCGCCGAACCCGTCCACGGCCTCGTCCACCGCGACAACTGGACCCCCAACGGAGCCACCTACACCGCCAAACGCGCCCGCGAAAACGTCGAGTTCCTCGCCTCCACCGACAACTGGTTCCGCCCCGTCAACTTCTACATCGGCCCCGATGATGCCCTCTACCTCATCGATTACTACCGCAAAGTCATCGAACATCCCGAATGGACCTCCCGCGAAGTCTACGAGTCCAAAGACATCTATGACGGCAAGGACCTCGGCCGCATCTACCGCCTCACCCAGGCCGGCGCTCCCGCCCAGCCCATCCCCCTCCCGCGCCTCAGCCAGGCCTCCGACGAAGAACTCGTCCGCCACCTCGAGAAACCCAACATCTGGTGGCGCCGCACCGCTCAGCGCCTCCTCGTCGACCGCAAAAGCGAAAAAGCCGTCGAACCCCTCAGGCAACTCGCCCTCCACGGATCCTCCCCGCTCGGCCGCCTCCACGCCCTCTGGACCCTCGACGGCCTGGGCAAACTCGACTCCGCCCTCATCGAAAAGGCCCTCGCCGATCCCGAACCTGGAGTCCGGGAAAACGTCATTATCCTCGCCGAAATGCGCCTTCCAAACCCGAGCCTCACCGCCGCTCTCCTGAAAATGGAGCAGGACCCCAACCCCCGCGTGCGCTTCCAGTTGCTCGCCACTCTCGGCGATGTCCATACACCCGCCGCCGCCAGGGTCCGCCACCACCTGCTCGAACGTGATATGGAAGATCGCTGGGTGCAGTTGGCCGCCCTCAGCGCCTCTTCTGACGAAGCCCTCCCCTCCCTCGAAGCCGCCATTCCCATGGGCACGAAAACAGACGCCCGCGCCACTTACTTCCGCCAGCTTGGCGCCATCCTCGGTGCCCGCGGCAAAGCCCCCGAATTAGCCAAAGTTCTCCACGCGGCCGAATCCGGCAACGCCTGGTGGCGCGGACCCGTCCTCGACGGTCTCGCCTCCGGCCTCCACTCCCGCCATGGAAAGCTTCAGCCCCACCCTGCCCTCCTGAGACTCTACGCGGACAGCGCCGGCGAAGTCCAAACCGCCGCCCTGCGCCTGCTCGCCATCTCCGGCCTCCCTCCTGGCAGCGATGCCCTCCTCAAGCAATCCGCCACCCTCGCCGCCGACCCCAAACAACCCGGCCCTCGCCGCGCCGCCGCCATCCGCCTCCTCGCCCTCGCCCAATCCGCCCAACCCGCCGCCTTCTACCGCAAATTCGTCGAACCCAGCGAACCCGAAGAGGTCCAGGAAGCCGCCGTCCAGGCCCTGGGCAAGGAAAAAGGATCCGCAGACGCGAAGTTCCTCCTCTCCCGTTGGCGCAACATGACTCCTGCCATCCGCTCCCAGGCCGGCGATGCCTTGATGTCCTCCCCCGAGCGCTTCCAATTGCTGCTGAACGCCATCGATCAGGGTGAGGTCCAGCCCTGGTCCCTACCCCTGCGCCAGCGCGTCCGCATGCAAATGAACACCGATCCCGCCCTCCGCGAGCGCGCCCGCGCCCTCCTCGCCGCCAAGGCAGGCAACCGCGACGAAGTCCTCAAGCGTTACCAGTCCGTCCTCGACAAGCGCACGGGCGATCCCGCCCAGGGCCGCGCCGCCTTCGAAAAGGTCTGCTCCAAGTGCCACCGCCTCAACGGCGTCGGAGCCGAAGTCGGCCCCGATCTCGCCACCGTCCGCAACCGTACCCCGGACGCCCTCCTCACCGACATCCTCATCCCCAGCCGCTCCATCGCTCAGATGTATGAAGCCTACGTCGTCGATACCGTCTCCGGTGGTACCCTCGAAGGCGTCATCGGCGAGCAGACCTCCACCACCATCACCCTCGTCCACGAGCAGGGCAAGAAGGATGTCATCCCCCGCTCCGAAATCCGCCAGATGTTCGTCTCCAACCTGTCGGCAATGCCCGAGGATCTCGACAAGGAACTCTCCCCCGAACAACTCGCCGACGTCATCGCCTACCTTCTCAAAGGCAAATGAGCCCGGTTGGGGGGCATGGAATCACATGCCCCCTCCGGTTCTCATCACCGGCCCGCCGCGGCCTCGCTCATCGCCATGCCCAACGCCGCCGCAACACCCTCCCCGTAGGCTGCATCGGCCTTCGAGCAGTTCAGAATGTGCCGCGCCTTCACTTCCTTCGGCGCATCGCCCATCGCGCGCGCCGTGTTCCCGAACAGCGCTTCCCGCTGCTCCGGCTTCATCAGCCGGAAAAGCCGGCCCGGCTGCGAATAGTAATCATCGTCTTCCCGATGATTCCAGTGGTCCGCCGCGCCCGCGATGCTCAGCGGCGGCTCCAGAAATTCCTCCTGCTGCCGCCACTCTCCGTAACTGTTCGGCTCGTATCCGAGCGTGCCGCCGCTGTTGCCGTCCACCCGCATCGCCCCGTCCCGATGATAGCTGTGGAACGGGCAGCGCGGCGCGTTCACGGGTATGCTCATGTGATTCACCCCCAGCCGGTAACGCTCCGCGTCCCCATAGCTGAACAACCGCCCCTGCAGCATCCTGTCCGGCGAAAACCCGATCCCCGGAACAATGTTCGCCGGGTTGAACGCCGCCTGCTCCACCTCCGCGAAATAGTTCTCCGGATTCCGGTTCAACTCCATCACGCCCACCTCGATCAGCGGATAGTCCTTGTGAAACCATACCTTCGTCAGGTCAAAGGGATTATAGGGGCAGGACGACGCTTCTTTCTCCGGCATGATCTGAACCCTCATCGTCCAGCGCGGATACTCCCCGCGCCCGATGGCTTCGTACAGATCCCGCCCGTGACTCTCCCTGTCTTTACCGATCACGGCCTCCGCTTCCCCATCGGTCAGGTTCCTGATCCCTTGCTGCGTTTCCAGGTGGAATTTCACCCAGAAGCGCTCATTGTTCGCGTTCAGGAAGCTGAACGTGTGGCTCCCGAATCCGTGCATGTGGCGGTACGAGTACGGAATGCCGCGCTCGCTCATGGTGATCGTCACCTGGTGCAGAGCTTCCGGCAGCGACGTCCAGAAATCCCAGTTGTTGCGCGCGCTGCGAAGGTTCGTCCTCGGATCCCGTTTCACCGCATGGTTCAGATCCGGAAATTTCAGCGGATCGCGCAGAAAAAACACCGGGGTATTATTGCCCACCAGGTCCCAGTTGCCCTGTTCCGTATAAAACTTCATGGCGAAGCCCCGGATGTCGCGCTCCGCGTCCGCCGCCCCGCGCTCGCCCGCCACCGTCGAGAACCGCGCGAACATGTCCGTCTTCTTGCCCACTTCCGAAAAGATCTTTGCCTTCGTGTACTTCGTGATGTCGTTGGTTACCGTGAACGTCCCGTAAGCGCCGGAACCCTTCGCATGCATCCGGCGTTCGGGAATCACCTCGCGGTCGAAATGGGCAAGCTTTTCGAGCAACCATACGTCCTGCAGCAGAGCCGGACCCCGGCGCCCCGCCGTCATCGTGTTTTGATTGTCCGCAACCGGAGCGCCGGCCGCCGTGGTCAGTTTCTTCTCATTCATAAGCTTCCTCCTGAATTTGGGCTCACTTGTGAGCGTGACTCTTCTTCCCCGCCGCCCGAGCCCGCGGGCCCGCTGCTTGGCGTGAACGAGCGCACCTCGAACACAACCCTCGGAATTGGATCGAGTAGTCCTCGATCTGAAACCCAGTCTCCTTGCCCGGCAGCGCCACTTTGTCGAGCGCCGCGTCGTCCAGATCCTCCATCCGGCCGCATTGCAAACACAACAGGTGATGGTGCCGGCTCGTTCGGCTCTCGTAACGCGCTACCGTGCCCGGGTGGGGGACTTTCCGGATCACGCGAAGATCCGTGAAAGTTTCGAGTATCCTGTACACCGTCGTCCGGGAGATGTCCGGCATGGTCCGGCGCACATCCTCCCAGATCTCATCCACGGTCGGGTGCGTCAGCCGCACCCATAACGCCTCCAGCACCGCCCGCCGCTGTGCCGTCAGCGGGAGTGCGTGCTCCCGGCAGATCTTCTCGATCCCCGCTCCCAAGATCGTTCCTTCACCCTTGCCCATGATTGCAATTATATTGCAAATGCAATCTGATGTCAAACGATCCCCGCTCCCCCCTACCCCTTCATCCCCGCCACCCTCCCGCCGCCTGAAACACCAGCACGCCCCCAATCGCCATCAGGCTCACATACACCGCCAGGAAAAATCTCTCCGCCGGCAGCCTCCGGTGCAGATAGCGCCCCAGAAAGATCGCCCCGAATACCGCCGGCAGGGAAATCAGATAGTAGCGGTTCACCGCCGCCGTCCATAAACCCGCCGCCCAGTAGCCTCCCATCCCCGCGATGCTTGCCGGTAGAAAATACGCCTGCAGCGTCGCCCGGAACCGCTCCGGAGTCCACCCCCGATGGGCCCCGTAGATCACCAGCGGCGGACCGTTCATCCCATACGCCCCACCCAGCACCCCCGCCGCCCAGCCAAACACCCACGCAAACCGGTCGTCCTTCCACTCCGCCCGCCTCCGCGCCCGCAGCGAATAAAGCGAGAATCCGGCGATCACTACCCCCAAAATAGCCTTCACCACCGGCGCCGGAAATGCCTTCAACAGGTATAACCCCGCCGGAATCCCAAACAGCGTGGAAAGCAACAGCCACCCCGCGCTCCGGTAGTGAACGCTCCGCCACTCCTGCGCAAAAATGACCAGCGCGATCGTGATCGATACCAGCACCGCCGTCGGAGCCGCCACCTCCACCGGCAGCACCAGCGCCAGCAGCGGCACCGCGATCAGCGCCTCCCCAAAACCCAGCGCCGACCGCACCAGCGTCCCGGCGAACAGGATCAGAATCACCAGCAAGGTCGCCCCTTGCTCCCTCAGCATCGCTCCTCGAGCAGCGCCACCTTCCGCACCCGGGCCGCATGCCGCTCCACTCCGTCGAACCGCGCGTTCAGAAAGGCCCGCACCAGTTCCCGCGCCAGTTCCGGACCGATCACCCGCGCCCCCAGCACCAGCACGTTCATATTGTCATGCTCCACGCCCTGGTGCGCGGAATACGTATCGTGGCACAGCCCCGCCCGGATCCCTCGCAGCTTGTTCGCCGCCACGCTCGCCCCGACCCCGCTCCCGCACAACAGCAATCCCCGCTCCGCCCTTCCGTCCAGCACCGCCTTCCCCACCTGTTCCGCGAAATCAGGATAGTCCGAAGGCAAGGCATTGTGCGCTCCAAGGTCTAAAACGTCATAGCCCTCGCCGCTCAGCACCTCGCGCAGCGTTTCTTTCAAGGCAAATCCAGCATGATCAGCCGCCAGTGCAACCTTCATCTCTCCATTATGCCTTTGTTGGCCGATATTCAGGCGCGGGCGTCGCGGCTAAGTCAGTGCGTCAGCGTGAAGCCCATCCCCCTTAAAAAGCTCTCTTGCGGTGCCGGTGAACGCTTCCACCCCGCGGCAGCTTCGCTCATGGCGGCAACGGTGCTTGCCCGAGCGCGCCGATCACCGCCACCTCAACCAACTGAAATCCCTACAGAACAACCGTCTTTACCAGGGGGCAATCCTCTAAACTCCTACCCGCCGATGCCCCCGCCCTCGCCAACGCCGCCGCCTTCACGAAAAGAACCCAGGAACTCCTCAAGCACGGCCTCGACGACACCATCAAACAGGCCGCAAACGAGGCGAAATCCTTCAACTCCCAGCTCAAGGACCTCTTCTCCATGTTTCACCAACGCGAATAAAGGAGCGTAATCTCCCCTGATCCCTCAAATTTTTCACTCACTCCCGCCACCAATGTATCTCCGCGCCGGAACCGGGCGCGCCACGCGCCCCTCCGGTCTGAAGCTGTCCCAGTTCTCTTTCTCTTGCGAATTCCTCAAGCGCGAGTTGCCTCAGTGAATCACGCAGGGCCGGCTTATCGCCTGAGAGGCCGCGGCCAGGCGGAGGAAGGATACGAATTCCCTCACCTCCGCAAACCGCTGGCGGCAATGCGGGCATCGGGACAGGTGGTCGGTTACAGGTTGGCGATCCGGTTCGGGCAGGTCGTTAAGGGCGTGCAAACCCAGTGCATCGTCGCTTACGTGTTTCGCTTTCGTGAAGATCTGCATGTTCGTTTTCTCTTCCAACAACTAACGCGCGCTACGCGTGAAAAATCCGTCAACAAAATAGTGACAGCCGCAGCCACGGCGTTTCGCCCGCCGCCATCATTTCCTCTTCACTACCATCCGGTACTCGTTCTCCCCCGCAGTCACCACGTACCTTCCCTCACCCAACACCGCCGCGGGCATCCACAAGTCCGCTGCCGTCATCGCCTCCGCTCCACCGCCCACCCTCCTCGCGGGCAGTCGCTCCTCGCGCCAGATCGTGCCTCCGCTTTGATCCTCCACGCGGGCGGATATCTCCCCGCCCGGCGGAGCCTCCTCGAGTTCCAGTTCCAGGTGGACCAACCGGCTCTCTCCTGTCAGCAAAACCTCTTTCTCCGCCTCCACGCCCCGCCGCCTCGATGGCGCCAGCAGCACGCTGACCGCCGGTTGCGCCTCTGCCCCCCGGCGGGCCTCCAGCAGTTCTCGCCTCTGGGCATCGAGCGATTGCACCAGCGCCCGGTTGCTGGTCCACATCCATCCCGCCGCCACGGCACAGATCACCGCCGCCGCCAGGGCTACCGTAGTCAGGCGAAGGTCTCCTCGCCGGTTCCCCCTCGCCTTGGCAAACGCCCGCGCAAAGGCGAGCCTCTCACCTCCCCACACCGCAACCAGGTGTTCTTCCACCTGTTTCCTGTCTTCCTCCTCAAGAAGGTTTCGGGCATAAAGGTCCAGCAGGTCTTCCTCCACCGCAAGCAGGCAGGTGTGAAACTCCTCATCGGCCAGCAGGCGCTCCTGTGCCTTCATACGTTCCGTCTCGGGGAGTCTCCGCAACAGATAATTTTTCGCCAAATCTTCGTCTGAATAAGCCGCCATGCTTCCCCTACCTCGCGGATGGGCCTTCATCCTCTTGTGAAAATTCGAACCCAGACATCACGCTCGTTTCTCGCGAATGCTGGCATCTCCTTACGCACTCCAGCAGCCGCCTCCGGATGCGCAGGGCTCGATTGCGCAAAGCGTTCACCGGGATATTGCGCGCCTTCGCCATTTCGTTCCTCCTCCGGATTCGGGCGCCCTCACTCCCGCTGTAATAAGAGAGAATGAACTCCTGTTGGCCGGCCGGCAGCTTCCCCAGACACTCCTCCAAATAGCGCGACATTCCCTCGCTCGACGCGCCGGGAGCCTGCGCCGCCGAACGTCTTGCAAATTCCTCCATCGCGCGCTGCGTGCGCTGCGTCTCGGCGGCTGCCTCCCTCATCAGCAAACGCGCTACCCCCGCCGTGTATGCCTCCAGTTCCCGGACACGCTCCCCTCCCTCCAGCCGCCGCGCAACGCGGCTGATCGCCTCATCGGCCCGGTCCTCGGCAAACATCGCCCCTTCCAACCGGAAGAACGTCACCAGCCTCAGCCGCAGCTTTTCGTATCTCACCGCCGCCGCCGCCGGGTCTGCATCCAGCGCCGCCAGCAGCGCGGCAAACGACTCGTGGCTCAAAGGCGTCGGCCGGCTCAATTCCATTCCCCAATGAGAATGAACGGAGCCCAGTAATACGGAGACGACCACCGCGGAATACGCCGCAATTGTTCTTGCGCCGCGGCAAGCGCCGCCGCCGCCGGCATCTTCTTCCGCAACATTGATTCGTAAAAATGTTTCATCAATTCTGTCGTCGCCCGGTCATCCACGTCCCACAAACTCGCGGCCAGCCGCGGAACCCCCGCTTGCAGAAAGCCCGTCGCCAACCCCACCAATCCCTCTCCCTCCACGTCCTTCCCCAACGCGCTGCGGCATGCGCTCAGGACAACCAGGTCTGCCTTCCATCTCAGATTGTAAATCTCGAACAGCCGCAAGTTCCCCTCCCGCGGCCTCGAATCGCGCCCCAGTTGCGACAGGATGATCCGGCTCAACTCCGGCCGCCCCTCGTCAATCACCGCGTGTGTCGCCAGATGGATATACCGGTATTGGCCGAACGCCTCGCCTTCCACCATCTCTCGCGTGGCGTCAAAGCCCGTCACCAGCAGCCGCGAGTCGGCCGGCCAGAATGGCGCAATCGCCCTCGCCTCCTCGATCGAATGCCGCAAACGCGGCCAATCTTCCCCCGGCGCCC
The DNA here is from genome assembly GCA_026954325.1 of Bryobacterales bacterium. Taxonomy (GTDB): domain Bacteria; phylum Acidobacteriota; class Terriglobia; order Bryobacterales; family Bryobacteraceae; genus CADEFT01. The sequence goes on from JAIXKK010000216.1 coordinate 12,294, forward strand.
CCCGCCGCGCCACGGGCCGCGCCACGCGCGAGTCCCTGGCCGTGAACACCGGATCAGCCACCACCGCCAGTCCCTTCTCCGCCGGCTGCCGTCCTTCCTCCCGGCGGCGGATCTCCACCAGGCTCGATGCCGACGGCAGGTAGACATAGGAGTGCCTCGCCCCGCCTCCCTCCAGCGCCGCGAAAGGGATGTGACGGAGTATTCCCGCCCCGGAGACCAGCAGCGTTCGCTTACCTTGCGTCAGCCTCGCCGCCGGATTCAACAGCATGCGCCGCAATCTCGCCGCAACCAGTGGCAGACTCCCGTCCGCCGCCTTCAGCCGCGCCTGCCGTGCCTCCAAACTCGAGTCCGTCTCCTGGTTCCTCGCCGTCAACAGCCCGATCAACTCCCGCGCTGCCGCTTCGATACTCTTCCGCGGCGGCAGCGTGAAGCTTTCCAACCCTTGCTGGGTCACTACCCATAAGTAACTCCTCTCCCTCCCCAGCATGTACTGCAGCAGAACCACGTCCGGCCCGAGCGCCGAGCGCTGTATCTCTTCGAGCGGACGCGGCCCGCCCGAAAGGAAATCGCTCCCCCGCGCGTTGGCCTCCCACTGCCGGTATTCCTCGATCAGGCCGTCCATCTTCTTCCGCGCTGCTTTGATCTGCGCCGCTTCCGTGGCCGTTCCCTCCAATCGCACCAGACGGTCGGCCTGTGCATTGAACCTGCGCAAGAGAACTCCCCGCTTCGCTTCAGATCCTGCCTTCTTCGATACCTCGGCCCGCAGATTCGCCAGCGAGTCCAGCAGAGCCCGCGCCCTCGCTCGCTCGCTCCAGTCGAACGCCCGCCGGTCAAAACCGCCCCCCGGATTCACGGCGTGGAGCCGCATGTACAGATCGGCGGCAAATTCGTAATAAGAATGATGGGTCGTGAAATACAGGCTGCGCAGGTCCGGCCGCGCCACGCTCGTCCTCGTCCTCTCGATCAGGTCAAGCGACCCGCTGATCTCCCTGCCTGCCCTCTTCAACTCCCCGGCCTGCGAATCCAGCGCCGCCATCGCCGCCAATGTCAAAGCCTCCCCAGCCCTGTCCGCCGTCGAGCGCCGTAACTCGAGCGCCTGCTCGTAAAACCTCCGCGCCGCCGCCGGTTGGCTCATCTGCTGTCGAACCTCTCCCAGGCTGTGCAGCGTGTGCGCCTCGCCCCAGCGATCCCCGATCTCGCGCTTCAATGCCAGCGCCTTCTCGTACGAGACAAGCGCCGCCTCCCGTTTTCCCTGCCGCAATCGCACATCGCCCAGGTTCTGCTGGACGTATGCCTGCCCTCGCAAGTCCTTCAACTGCTCGAGCGGAGCCTGCGCGGCTTCTATCGCCAGCCCCGCCTCCCGCACTCGCCCCAGGTCGAGATAGCTCAGCCCCATATTATTCTTCGTGTAGGCTTCGCCCCCCGTATCGGACACGCCTCGCCAGATGGCCAGCGCCGCTTCATATTGCTCCAGCGCCATCCCTTGACTACCGAGCGCCGCATACACCAGTCCAAGACTGTTCCGCGTATTCGCTTCGCCCCTCGCGTTGAGTCCCCCGGGATCCGGTGCGCTCCTCAACTCCCGCCATGCCCGCAGCGCCCGCTGATAGTGATCGAGGGCATCCTGGTATTCCCCCATTGACCAGTCCGCCGCCCCCATCCCGTATAGCGTGTACGCCGTCCCGGCGGGATCATTCCTTCTCAATGCCAGCGCTCGTTCATAGTACTCCATCGCCTTCGGACTCTCTCCGGTCAGCCAGCACGTGACTCCAATGTGATGCAACACGCGCGCCTGCTCGTGAGCATCATTCAACTGGCTAAGCGGGATGAGCGTCCGCTCCAGATATCGAATCGCCTCCTCGTAGTTCGCCGAGTCCAACTCCACCCGGCCCAAGCCGTAGAGCGTCAACGCTTCCCAACGGGCGTCTCCGGCCCGCCGGTTCCACTCGAGGGCCTCCTCGAACGCCGCCCGAGCCGCCTGGAACTGCCGCAACTCGCCGAGCAACTGCCCTTCGCTGGTCCGCAGCACCCTGCGGCGTGTCTCGTCGCCCGTCTGTTGCGCCAGGGCGAGGGCGCGCCGGCAAGCCCCGAGCGCCGCTTCCCTGCCCTTGCGCTCTGTTGCCTCGCGGCGCATCCCTTGCGCCTGTTCAAACGCCGCTTCCCCCTCCAGTTGCATTTGGTCCGCGGCGGTTACGGCATGCGCCGGAAGCCATTCGATCCGGTAGCGTGCATCCGGTTCAGCCTTGCCGGAGGAACGAATTTCCAGATCCCGCGGCCCTTCTTTCACCACCCAGGAAAGCCGGAAAACGCCGGAAACATTCGGAAGCGTCCGCTCCTCGGCGGTTGGCAGCCGCGCCGTCAACGCGCCGCCTTCCACCGTAATCCGGACGGAATCGAGCAGCCCCGCCGCCGCGGCCGCGCCGTGATGGACCCGCGCCTCCCCCGGAGCCAGAGAGAAGCGCTCCGCCTGGAACGCCGCGGTTGCGCACGCCAGCGCCATGCAGGCGCCGGTTAGGATCCAGCCCTTAATGCGTCTGCGGCTCTTCAAATCCGGAAACCTCGGCTGCTCTTGCGCCTGAGCCGGTCTTCGGCAGCAACCGGTAGGCCAGCGCCGCCGCGCCCATCAATACCACAGACACCGGGATCGCCCACGATTCATCCCATTGCCCCCACGGCAGCCCGGCCGCAATGCCCAGATAATGCAGCACCACGTATGTCCAGAACACGTACAGCGCATGGAAGATCAGCAGCGCGAGCAGCGTCGTGTTGAAAATGCGGTTTCTCTGCCGGCGGGCTTGCCGCATGGTGCAGATGCCGCGCGAACGGAAATAGGTGGTAAGCGTAAACAGAATGAGCCCCAGCGCCCCCAGACGGAAATACCAGCGGTATTCGCCATACAGCAGGTTGCCCCAATTGTTCGCAATGGCCGTCGAGGTAATCCCGGCGGCGGCCAGCACAATCGGTGTCATACAGCACAGCCCCGCGGCAAGCGCGCCAATCCCGGCGCGAGCCAGAGCCGCCCGGCGGTCTTCTGCCCGAAAGGTCTCCATCTGCTTCTTCAGTATTACCCGCGAGCCGATCCCCGCCGCAACCCGGACACTTGCTCCTTCTCTTCCGTCAAGCCGGAAATCGGCCGCCGCGGATCGATGAAGCACCAGCACAAAGCCCCGAGAAGGAACAGCACCCCCGTCAGGTACAGCGGCATCGTCCAGTTCCTCCATTGCTGCAGGACGAAGCCGATCAGCACCGGACTGAACACTCCCCCCGCCTGTCCGGCCGTGTTCATGCAGGCGCTGACCACCCCCACGCGCGGCCCGGCAATGTCGAGGCATGTTCCCCACGCCGCGCCCAGCAGGAACGCCGACCACCCGCTGGCCAGCGCCAGCAGGATCGCCGCGCTGGTGGCGTCGCCCGACGCCGTCCCCGCCAGCATGCACACGGAGGCAATCAGAAAGGAGGTTCCCGCCACCGCCGCGCGGCCGATGCGCAGTCCGAACCGCCGGCTGAAGGAGTCCGTGGCGATGCCGCCGAACACGTCCGCCACCACACACGCCAGCATCGGCAGCCCCGTGAAGATGCCCAGGTTCATCGCCGAAAACCCGCGCTCGCGCGCCAGGTACGCCGGCAGCCAGGTAATGAAGAAATAGAATCCGTAGCTCTGCGCAAAGTAGGCGGCGCAGAGCAACAGGACATTGCGATCAGAAAGAATCCGCCGCCAAGGCACGCTATGCGGATCGTGACTCGCCGCCTTTGCGCGTCCCGCCTCGATGATCCGCCGCTCCGCTTCATTCACCCACCGGTGTTCCGAAGGCTCATTGCGAAACCACCAATACCACGCGGCCGCCCAAAGGAAGCCCACCGAACCGAATAGCAGGAACACGCCGCGCCAGTGCATCCTCGAAAGCATCCACGTCACCAGAATCGGCGTCACCGCCGCGCCCCCATGCGCCCCGGTGAAAAAGATCCCCTGCGCTCTGCCGCGTTCACTCACCGGAAACCAGCGGGAAAACGTGCGCGCGGCATTCGGCCAGGCCCCGGCCTCGCCGGCGCCGAACAGGAACCGCACCGCCAGCAGGCTCGGATAGTTGAATGCCGCGGCGGTCAGCATGGTAAAGGCGGACCACCAGGTGACGATGCGCGTCAACACCGCGCGCGTTCCAATGCGGTCCCCCCACCACCCCGTCGGAATTTCGAACAGGCCGTAGGCAAGCGTAAAAGCGCTGAACACGAAGCCCATCTGAAGATCGGAAAGACCGAGTTCGCGCGCCATGTCCTTCGAGGTCATCGCAATGCACACCCGGTCCATGTACGTGATCGCTCCGAGAGCGACGCAGGCGGCAAGAACGAGATAGCGGACTCGGGTCGGCAAGCGCCGGCCTACTTCGCGGCGCTTGATCCGCGGTATTCCGCCAGGTTTGCCTTCGTCACCAGCGACAGCCCCGTATCCACGTACTCGGGCACCGGTGAGTTCGGATTATGCGCGAAATCGGCATTGAGCGACGGCAGTTTGTTCAACTGCAGGTCGCACAGCATGCGCAGCCCGACATAACCCATCGTGTAGGGCTTCTGCGCGATAGTGGCCGTGATGAACCCGTTCTCGATCGCCTCCAATGTCGGCGCCAGCGTGTCCATCGCGATCACCACCTTGCCCTTGGCATTCTTGCGCTTCAGGACCTCGGCCACTTCCTTGCCCGACTGGCCGTCCATCGAGATGAAGGCATCGGCCTTGTCCACCAGTTCCATGGCTTTGTCAAAGGCCGTCTTGGGATCGCCCTTCATGTCCACCACTTCCGTGATCTTGATCTGCGGGAAGCCTTCAAAGACGCTGCGATAGCCTTGCAGGCGGTTCTGCATGTTCTGCTGGCTGGCCGTCAGAAGAGCCACGACGTTGCCTTTACCCTTCAGTTCCTCGGCCGCTGTCCGGCCGCCCAACTGCCCGGCTTCGAAGTTGTTGGTTCCGACGAAAAAGAGCCGTTTGCTCTCCGGCGCGTCCGAATCCACGGTGATGACGGGCGTGCCCGCGGCGATGGCCGCGTCAATCGCCGGCCCGATCAGCGCGGGATCGGCGGGAGACACCATGATCCCCGCCGGTTTCAAGGCGGCAATCCGCTTGAAGTTCTCCACCTGCTGCTTGGGGTCAAACGTCTCGTCCCCAATCATCGAGGCATACACATTCAGATCCTTTGCAGCCTTGTTGAGTCCTGCGTTCACCTGCTCCCAATACGGCGATTTGAGATTCGGCACAACCAGGTAATACTTCTCTCCGGCGTTATGTGGAGGGCCTCCACATCCGACGGCGGCTGCTAACGAGGCAGTGGTGAGAAAAAGAAGTACGCGATTTGACATACGAATTCTCTATACAGAATATTACGCCTCGCGCTTCCGGCGCGCGAGTGTCCGGCTTCACGCGCCAAGCACGCGCTGCCAGAGGCTCTTCTTCTTCTCCGGCAGCCCCAACAACTCTCGAAGCGGGCGCGCTTCTTCCGCGGTCAGCGGACCGGTCTGCCGCAGAGCAAAATCGGACTCGCGTATCCGGCAGAAGAAATCGACGCAATGCCAGCACCGGACCACGTGGAAATCGTAGTCCTTCTTGCGCGCCCAGGTGATTCGTCCGTCAATGATCTCCAGATACGCCTTCGGCGCCAGGCAGTCCGCGGTTCGCGCCGCGAGAGCGAGCCTGCCCAGCGCAAACCCGTTGTCTCCCATCAACCCCCGCCGCCAGCGGTCCAATACTCCGCGCAGCGCTTCTTCGGCCCTGTCTCTCGCCTTCTGGATGGTGGAGACCTCGAGATTCATCAGCAACGCGGTTGCCTCCGCGCTGTAGGCCATCGACTCGAACCAGACCAGTTGTTTCTCCGTCGCGGTAAACGGTTCCAGCGCGGTGGACAGCGTTTCCAGGTCCACGTTTACTTCCGCTTCTCCGCTCGGCTGGTCTGCCTCCACCAATCGCAGCAGTTCCTGCCGCAGCATGGCGACAAACTCCCGCTCCGTTCCCGGCCCCGGCGCCGCGAAGAGCGGCGAGTGCGCGTTCCGCAGCGCTTTCAGGACGCGCTGAATCAGTTCCGCGTCCGCCCGGCGGCCGGCGTAGTAATGCGCCAGCAGACGGCGGATCACGGGGACGTAGGTTGTGACCAGATAGGACCAGCCTTCCGGGCGATCCGCCCGGCAATCGCGGATCATATCCAGACAGGTGTAGATTGCCAAACCCTCAAACTCCTCACGTTGTTTCCAGATCGAAGGAAATACCCTGCGCCAGCGGCAGTTCCCCTGACCAGTTTACGGTAACCGTCTGCCGCCGCATGTAGGCTTTCCAGGCGTCGCTGCCGGATTCCCTGCCGCCACCGGTCTCCTTTTCGCCCCCGAAGGCGCCGCCGATCTCCGCGCCGCTGGTTCCGATGTTGATGTTGGCGATCCCGCAATCGCTGCCGCGCGCGCTCAGGAACGTCTCCGCCGCCACAAGATCGCGGGTGAACATCGCCGAACTCAATCCTTGCGGCACGGCATTGTGCCACTCGATCACCTCGTCCAGGCTATCGAATTCCACCACGTACAGGATGGGCGCAAACGTCTCCTCTTTCATCAGGGAAAGCCGCGGATTCGCCTTCACGATGGCCGGTTCGACAAAGTGCCCCGGCAAGTGGAACCGCCTGCCGCCGTAGACCACCTCGCCGCCCGCCTCCTCGATGCGCTCGATTGCGTGCAGCATCATCTTCACCGCTTCCTCGTCCACCAGCGGGCCCATCAACGTTTCCGGATCGAGCGGATCTCCGATGCGCACCTGCTTGTAGGCCTCCACCAGCCGCGCGGTGAATTCCCCGGCAATCCCGCGGTGAAGAAACAGGCGCCGGATGGTAGTGCACCGCTGCCCCGCCGTTCCCACCGCCCCGAACAGCACCGCTCGCAGCGCAAGGCCGAGATCGGCATCCGCCATCACGATCACTCCGTTGTTGCCGCCCAATTCGAGCAGGGTCCGGCCTAACCGCGCGCCCACAACCTGCGCCACGTGCCTGCCCATGCGCGTCGACCCGGTAGCGCTGATCAGCGCCATCCGCCTGTCTTCCAGCATCCGCCGGCCCACGACTTCGTCGGCGCCAATCAGCAGATTAAAGACGCCCTGCCGGCCGTGCCGTTCCAGCACGCGGTTGCAGATGTGCTGCACCGCCACGGCCGTCAGAGGAACCTTCGTTGAAGGCTTCCAGACCACCACGTCGCCGCACACCGCCGCGATCAGGGCGTTCCAACTCCAGACGGCCACGGGGAAATTGAACGCCGTGATCACGCCGATCATTCCGAGCGGATGCCACTGTTCGTACATCCGGTGCCCGGGGCGCTCGCTGGGCATGGTAAGGCCGTATAGCTGCCGGGACAGGCCCACGGCGAAATCCGCGATGTCGATCATCTCCTGAACCTCGCCCCGGCCCTCGGCAAGAATCTTGCCCATCTCGAGGCTCACCAGCGCGCCCAGATCGTCCTTGGCTTCGCGAAGCGCGTCTCCCATCTCGCGGATGATCTGCCCGCGCCTGGGAGCGGGCTCCATCCGCCAGCGCTGGGCCACCTTCGCCGCGCCGTAGGTGACCTCGTCGTAATCTTCTTCAAGCGCTGTACGCACCCTGGCGATCAACTCTCCGCTCGCCGGGTTGAACGAGCTCAGTTCCTCCCCCGCCGGATGCGCGATCCACTCCGTCCCACAGGCGCCCGAGTTCACCGGCTCGATGCCGAGCCGTTTCAGGATTTCTTCGACTCTTGGTTTCTTGTTTGTGACAGCCATCGAAATGCCTCCGGGCCGGTTCCGAAGCGGCGTCCGGCCGCACAGGCCCTTGCTTTCATTGTCTCCACAAGGAGCGCCTGAAAGTCCGTGGCGAATCGTGGCTGCGCCTCACGCTTTATAGCGCTTGCGGCCCTTGCGGACGACCTCCACCATGTCCTGCGCCGGTTCCGAGTCGCACTCCACCGCAATCACCGCGGCGAGCGGATCCGGGGCGGTCGCCGGAAGTCCGGTAAATCGCACACGCAGATCATCCTGTTCCACCTTGACGTCGCGGCCGGAGGCAAGCAGCCTGGCGGATTTTACCTTCGTCTTCAATCCGCCGATGGCGACCGTATCCCCCGGCCAGTCGTAAACGTGGATAAACAGCGTATTTCCCTTGCGGCTGAAGTTACAGTAACTGGAGCGCGCGACATTACACCGCTCGGCGCCGAAGATAGTGGATTGGTTCTTATCCACCCACTTGCCCACGCTGGTGAGGATCTTCACAGACTCTTCCGGTATCGATCCGTCCGGTTTCGGGCCGATGTTCAGCAGGTAATTTCCTCCGCCCCGGGCGCAGGTGATCAGGTTCCGCACAATGGTCTTCGGTGGCTTCCAGTTGTCGTCCGCCTTCTGATACCCCCAACTGTCGTTCATCGTCATGCACGATTCCCAGTCTTTGTTGGCCTCGGCGACAATCCGCTGCTCCGGTGTCGAAAAATCACCCGGCAGCTTGTTGCGGTTGTTGACGATGATGTCCGGCTGAAGTTGGAACACCATGTTGTTCATCTTTTCCGATTCCCATCCCGCGGCATCGAGCGGCCATGGCACGTCATACCACAGGATGTCGATCTTGCCATAGTTGGTGAGCAACTCACGGATCTGCCCGTGGATGTAGTCGACAAAACGCCGGCGGGCCTGCTCGTCCGCGGCGCAAATGGCGCCATCCGGGTGATGCCAATCCATCAGCGAGTAGTAGAACCCGCAGCGAAGCCCTTCCGCGCGCGCGGCTTCCACATACTCAGCCGCCAGATCCCTGCCGGGGCCTTGCTTGGGGGCGCAGTAATCCGTCAGCTTCGACGAGAAGTTGGCGAACCCCTCATGGTGCTTGGAGGTCATCACCATGTACTTCATGCCTGCCTGCTTGGCGAGGCGCGCCCAATCCCGCGCCGCATTGGGTTTCGGCTTGAACCGCCCGGCGAGTTGTTCGTATTCGGGAATCGGGATGCCTTCGTTCTCCATCACCCACTCATGCCGGCCAAGCACGCTGTACAAGCCCCAGTGAATGAACATGCCGAATCTGGCCTGCCGCCACCAGGCGATGCGGCGGTCGTGGTCAGGCGGGGGTCCGGGCTCCACTTTCGCCTCGGCCTTCGTTTCCGGGTTTTGCCGGGTGCAGGAGGAAGCGAGCGCGGCGCTTGCCAGCGCGGCGCCCGCGCCGAGACCGGCGAGAGATTCGCGCCGGGTCCATCCGGAATTCTTCATTGGTCGTTCTCCTTTTTGCCGCTTCCAAATTCTATACCCTTTCGCCCTCCTCTGAATGGAAGCGTGGCGGCGTTGCCCCCGGCGGAAGTTCCCGCTCAATTCACGCCGGTGGCGAGCATGAGGACATTGCTGGGTGTATCGTTGGCGACCACGCGTACAGGTCCGGCGCCTCTCAAAGGGACCCGCACCTGAATTTCGTAAAGGCCCACGGCGTCCTGGCTCAGCGCGACGAAATCCGGACGCACCGTCTCGCTGCCGAACATCACCACGATGTTGTTTGTCAGCGGCACCGCCTTTGAGGGAAGGATGCCGTCCGGAACCGCTCCATCGGGAACTCCCAAGCCCAGCGCCGCCAGCGTAATCCGCTCGAGGGGCCGGGCGGGTGAGCGGGCGTCAATGAGCGATCCGTCCCCACGCCAGGCAAACGCCAGCGCGGGAGCGGCGGGATTCGGGAAAAGCGCCGGCGCAACCCGCTTCACCTGGACCGGCGTCTCCACCGACCCGTTCGGAGTGTTGACCTTCAAGACGCCTTGCCCGGAAAACCCGAAAGGAATCTGAACGTTTATCTGGCCGTAACCGGCATAGAGCAATGGGATGGCGTCACCGTTCAGCGTAACCGTACATCCATCCGCGGTAAACATGGGAGTTGCCGGTGACGCCGCAACATCGGACGGGCAGAGGTTGCGGCCGAAGATGGCCGCCGGAGTGCCGCTGGCCAAGTCCGGCAGGTAGGAGGCGACGTTCACGGCCTCCCCGGTGATTTGAGGCTGGGGGGCAAGTACGGCGGTGTCAATATCGGTGTCCGGGTCAAGCCCGCGGACACGCATACGGATGGCTGGCCCGGCAACCTCGGCGAGTACGTAGTGGTTTACCCCGGCGCTCCGCGCAATAAGTTCATTCGGCGCGGTCCAATAGGTGGGCGCGCCCCCGCCGCCCGAGGTAACATACACGGTCCCGCCGGAGTTTGGCGGCGCCACCTGGCCGTTGCGCAGTTCGAAAGTTCTTTGGTAAGTATGTTCGTGCCCGTTGAATACCAGTTGCACGCCATATTTCTCGAGTATTGGAACCAGATAGTTCCGCACTTTGCCTGCCTCCGGCGAATTCTGGTGTTTGCCGGTGGCGTAACCGGGGTGATGAAAGAATACGATCCGCCAGAATTTGCGGGTGCTCCGAAGGTCGTTCTCGAGCCACTTGAGCATCTCGCCCGTGCCGGCGATGGCTTCATCCAGAGGCAGGTTTGAATCGAGCGCGACGAAATGCGCGTTTCCCCAGTCGAAAGAATAATACCGGCCCAAATCGCGGATTGGAACCCCGCCGGTTGGCGTAACCCGGCCCGCGAGTGAAGGCTTTCCGGAGTCTGTGTAGTATTCGTGATTGCCGAGAGTCGCGAAAAAGGGGACGCGCGCCATCTGTTCCCGATAGGTGGAATAGTAGTTCTCTTCAATGCTTGTGTACGTTGCCAGGTCGTAGGCCAGATCGCCGTTTGCCAGAACCAGGGAGACATCTTCCCGCGCCATCCGGAGGCTGAGTTGCACCTGGGCGTCGCCGCCGTCGCCGGAGTCCGCAAAATGAAGAAAAGAGAAGGGACCGCCGGCGGCTGTGCGGAACTGGAGCGGATTCCGTAGCGGCCAGGCCAGCGGTTGGCCGTCCGCCTGAATGCGGCAGGTATACACGGCGCCCGGCTCCAGGCCGCTCAGCATGGCGCGGAACTGATAGTAGTCTTCGGCGAGGCCGGTGGCGGCGGATTCAAACCTGCTCATCGAAGCCGGAAAGGTGGCGGAATTCCCCGAGGCGTTCTCCGCGACAACGGAGCAAGTGGCGGAGACAGGTAAGGTCCAAACGAGAGCGGCGGAGCGCGAGCCCACGTTTTGAACATTCGGAGTCCGGTGAAATCCCGGCACCGCGGCGGTGGATGCTACAGGAAGAAGTGACGCCGCCATCGCGCCCGTGGTGGCGTGTCTGAGAAACTCACGGCGCGTCTGCCGTCCGGTTGCCGCTATCATCCCGTTACTTCTTGGATAACCTTCCTCTCATCCTATCAGGGACGGGCGGTTTCGCGATAGTCCAATATCGATGAAATCAGCGGACCGCCAGCGCATAGCCGGCCCCTGATTCGCCGAACATGGAGAGCGTCACCATGGCCTTGCCGCCTGTCAACTCATCCGGCAACCGGAGGATGACGACCTGCAGGGCGGCAAATCCCGGCGCGAGCCCAGCCCACTGTACAACCGCAGGCACTCCGTCGACGAGCGCGGTTACCGGATTCTTCATCGGCACAAGACGGGAGGGAGCCGGAAGGCCGCTCGCATCATCACTCCCGGCGGCGCCAAGTCCGGTTACCCAAAGGACCACAATCTCTTCCTTTGCGGCCGGCGATGCTGTGTTCACAACGCTACCGTCCGCGTGTGCCGCCACGAAGATTCCGGGATTGGCGGGCCGCAGTTCGACAGGGATGGTTGCGCTGGCAACGCCACCCACCGTCACGGCAAGTGACGATGGGCCACAGGGCAACTGAGAAGGAGTCTGCAACAAGGCGCCGGCGGGCGATACGGCGATCAAGGGCGCCTTGACGCCTGACACCAGGACGGACACCCCGCTGAGTTCTTCGGGCAAAGGCCACCCCGAGGCAGTTGTCCTGGCGCCGAGCGGCAGATTCATCTGCACGGCAACCTGCTCTCCGGGGGAGAGGAACGCAATGCCGGAGGCGGCGTTCGCCGCCGCGCCCGCTGACAGGTTTGGCGCTCCCGCTGCCGGGGTCCATCCCGCATCCTGCAGCGACTTTTTCACAAAATCCGCCCTCTCCCTGGCGAAATCGCGCAGGAACTGGATGGCCGTTTCGAACATCTCCGCCGGGCACTTGGTCTGTGCTCCGCCGGCGATGCAGACCCGGCTTGGATCGTCCAGCATTGCCTGCCGGATCTGGCTGTATTCGCGCTCGATCTCCCGCGCCAGCCAGCCATTGGGCCCGCCCGCCACCCCGGCCGCCAAATGGAGCGTGTCGAGATACCGCTGGCGGAGTTCCGGAACCTGGAGGGCACGGCGCAGCAGGACGTTATCCTGCGTGTACCCCCAGATCGGCCAATCAGAGGGACCGAAAGTCATCTCTTTGTCCCAGGGAATGAAGAACCAGCGGTCATCCACCGCGCGCCGGTAGAAGTAGAAGTTCGCCATCCCGCTGTCGCTCAGGATCCCGTCGGTCTCGACGAGGAACACCTCGGCGGCAACGTAGGCGACAAAGACGTCCAAATCCATGTACTTACTCATTGCCTGCGCGAAGCCGGCATCGGAAGCCTGGTTCGCCGTCCGGATCATGTCGATTAGGACCTGCGTCCGCGGATCGTCTTTATGGTTCTTCGGATCGAAGAGCGCGGTAACGTAGAGACGGGGATCTTCGCCCAGGTACTGGAAGTGAAAGCCCCCTCCACCTTGCCCTTCGTACAGGTAGCCGGTGTCCTCGCCGAAACGCGTCATGAGAAAGCGGGTGTCGATCGGCTCGCTTGCCTGGTACAATCCAACGTAATTGCCGTTCACGAACAATCGTGTGTGCACGGTCCGGAGGTAGGGGAGCCCCATCCGCGCCATTGTCTGCATGGTGAGGCGTTCGTGCATCGAGGACGGATCTTCCACGAAGTTTCTGAGTATCAACGTCTGTAAGCCAAGGAACGTCTGGCCCGGGACGCGTGATCCGAACTCAATGCCCAAGCCCGGTTTGATCGGGTTGAGACTGCCGGACCCGCGCGTGTGCACGGCGGCCTGTTGCACAACGAGGCCCTTCCATTCGAAATCGCACGTGTAATATGTTTTCTTGTCGGAGTAGTGGTCATGAACGTTCTGCCAGTCGGCATCGCTCATTGTCAGTCGAATGTCCTGAAGAGACGTGCCGTCGAAAAAATCATCGATCGTCTGTCCCGGACAGTGGGCTGATACAACCAGGAGATAAGCGCAAATGAACAGATTCCTGATCATTGTCAATTCTCCTTGCCCGGAGTAAGGCAACTTGCCTGCCAAACCGTGAGGCTGAAGTCGCGAGCCTGCCCGGGCAGCGCGTTAATCGTGGATGGCTCAAGAGGTTCCGAGGGCAAGCCCCGGCGGCGTTGTAAATCTTGCGCGGGTGGGTAAAAGCCGAGAGTGAATAGACCCCAGGAGCGTGGTTTTTCACGCTGCGCAGAGAATGCACACGGTTAGAGAGGCGCGCTCTACACCATGGCGGCGCCTTCTAATAGCATAATGAGTTGAAGCCAGGTTACAGGAAAAGGATGAACACATCCGATTGCGCGCGGCAATGGATTGCCGCGGGACGAGCGGCGATGGAACACGAGGCGGAATCGATCGCCAGCGCCGCCGGGCGGCTGGATGGGAATTTCTGTCAAGCCCTGCGATTGATTTTGCCGCATCCCGGGAAGATCGTGCTAACGGGACTCGGCAAGTCGGGCCACATCGCAAGGAAGATCGGCGCCACGATGTGCAGCACGGGAACGCCCGCGGTCTATCTGCATCCGACGGAGGCGGCTCACGGCGATCTTGGCGTGTGCTCGCCGGGAGACCCGGTCCTCTTCCTTTCCAAGAGCGGAACGACTCGCGAACTGCTTGATCTGACTCGAGGACTGCGCGACACGGGTTCGCCGCTGATTGGAATTCTCGGCAATGCGGCCTCTCCTTTGGCGATACGGATGGATGTGGTGCTCGACGCGTCCGTCAACCGGGAAGCGGACCCGGCAAACGTGGCGCCGACGGCGAGCGCGGCCGTCGCTTTGGCGCTTGGCGACGCGCTGTCGATTGTCCTCATGCAGGCGAGAAACTTCACTGTGGAAGATTTCCAGCGCCGTCATCCGGGCGGTTTTCTCGGCGCCGGTCTGCGGCTGAAGGTTCGGGAAGCGATGCACGCCGGCAATGAAGTCGCCTATGTCCGGCCTGAAGATTCGCTCAAGCAAGTGGTGATTGCCATGACCGGTCATCCCCTGGGGGCGGCTTGCGTCCTTACCTCCGCCGGGCGGTTGGAAGGGCTGATTACGGACGGCGATCTCCGCCGCGCCATGCAGAAGCATGATGACATTCGCACGCTGTGCGCCGCCGCCGTCATGACGGCCAGGCCGGTCACGGTTGCCCCGGAGACGCGGCTTCTGGACGCTTTGCGCTTGATGGAGAATCGTTCCTCTCAGATCTCGGTGCTGCCAGTGGTTGCTCCGGATGATGGTCTATGCCTCGGGCTCCTTCGCCTGCACGATATTTATCAGGCGGCGGGAATTCCCCGGCGTTCCGGACGTCCGCTGCCGACAAAGTAGCTCTCCAGGCTTTCGTTGCTAGACTCAAGGGGGATGCATAGCAATCGGCTTGCCCGGGAAAAGAGCCCCTATCTTCTGCAACACGCCCACAACCCGGTGGATTGGTATCCCTGGGGGCAGGAAGCGTTCGAGAAGGCGCGCAAAGAAGATAAACCGATCTTCTTATCTATCGGCTACAGCACGTGCCACTGGTGTCACGTCATGGAGCGGGAGAGCTTCGAATCCGAATCCATCGCGGCGATCCTCAATGATCTGTTTGTCCCGATCAAAGTGGACCGCGAGGAGCGCCCGGACGTGGATCGCGTGTACATGACCTTCGTGCAGGCGGCTACCGGCGGCGGGGGATGGCCGATGTCGGTATGGCTGACGCCGGACCTGAAGCCCTTCTACGGGGGAACTTATTTTCCTCCGGATAACCGGTTTGGCCGGCCGGGTTTCCGCGCGGTGTTGGAGCACATCGGCAATGCCTGGAAGAGCGACCGCGCGAAGATTGTCGAATCGGGGGATGACGTGATTCGCCAACTGCGCCAGATGGTGGGGACCAAGACACCGGGCGGAGTCCTCGATGAGCGGGTGGCGGAGAGTTGCTTTTACGCGTTCCGCCGCGGTTTCGACGGGGCTCTGGGAGGGTTCGGCGAGGCTCCGAAATTTCCCCGGCCCGCGCAGTTCCATTTTCTGCACCGCTACGCGCGGCGCATGCACAACGAAGAAGCGATCGGGATGTCTCTACTGACGCTGCGGGAAATGTACAAGGGAGGGATGTACGATCAACTCGGCGGCGGATTTCACCGCTACTCCGTCGACGCCCGCTGGTTTGTTCCGCATTTCGAAAAGATGCTCTACGATCAGGCGCAGTTGGCGGTCAGCTATCTGGAGGCGAGCCAGATCAGCGGCGAGGCGTTGTATGCGGGAGTGGCCCGCGAGACGCTGGAGTATGTGCTGCGCGACATGACGGACGGCGGCGGAGGGTTCTATTCGGCCGAGGACGCGGACAGCGTCATTGACCCGGCGGATCCGAAACACAAAGGCGAGGGCGCGTTTTATATCTGGGATGCGCGGGAATTGGAAGAAGTGGTGCGCAAGCCGGAGTCGGATTGGTTCGCCTACCGCTACGGCGTGGAGTCCGGGGGCAACGTCCTGGATGATCCGCACGGCGAGTTTCGGGGCAGGAACATCCTCCACCAGGCCCACGGCGTCGAGGAGACCGCGGCGCAGTTTGGGCAGACAACGGAGAGCGTGGAGCGCGGGCTTACGGCGGCCATTCCGCGGCTGCTCGAACGCCGTGCCGCGCGAGTCCGCCCGCATCTCGATGACAAAGTGCTGACTTCGTGGAACGGGCTGATGATTTCGGCATTCGCCAAGGGCGCGCAGGTGCTGGGCGAGGCGCGCTATCAGCGGGCCGCGGAAGACGCAGTGCGATTCGTGCTCGGCCACATGTACGAGAAGGAAAGCGGCATTCTGCTGCGGCGGTGGCGCGCCGGCGAGGCCGCCATCCCGGGCTTCCTGGATGACTACGCCCTCTTCGCAACGGCGCTGCTCGATCTCTATGAGGTGAATTTCGACATCACCCTGCTCGAGCAAGCCGAGGCATTGGCTCGCAAGCTGGTGTCGCTGTTCGAAGACACCGCGGAGGGCGGCTTTTTCAGCACGGCGGCCGGCGACGACAGTCTGGTCCTGCGGGTGAAGGATGACTATGACGGCGCCGAACCGTCCGGAAACTCGGCGGCTGTGAACGTGCTGTTCAGACTCGGCCAGATTACCGGCGATGGGCTCTTTACGGACGCCGCTGGACGCGCGATCCAGGCGTTTGCCGGCAAACTGAGCCAGCATGCCATCACCCTGCCGCTGATGGCCGCGGCGTACCTCTACCAATCCGGGAAGCCGAAACAGATCATCCTGGTGGGCGGGCGCGATTCGGAGATGACTCGCGCCATGCTCACCGCCGTGCACGGGCGATTTCTGCCGGAGGCGATCGTACTGTTGGTGGATTCCGAGGAGACACGACAGCGGCTGGGAAGATGGTTGGGTGTGATTCGCGACGTGAAATTCGAGGAGGGACGAACGACGGCCTACGTTTGCGAAAACTACACGTGCCAGATGCCGGTTTCCGATCTTGACCAATTCATCAAGTTGCTAGAATAGAGAGTTCACGCCCTCATTCACCCCGCGTGGAAAACCGTTCAACAATCCTTTAGGAGGAAACAAATGGAAAGACCAGGCGCAACGACGCTCCGTGGCAATCCCTTGACCCTGGTGGGTCCCGAACTCAAGGCGGGCGATACCGCTCCGAATTTCGAAGTGGTGGACAACGGTCTGCAGGCCGTCGATCTGGCCAAGACAGGGTCCACGGTGCGCATTTTCAGCGTAGTCCCTTCGCTCGATACTCCGGTTTGCGACGCGCAGACGAAGCGCTTCAACGAGGAGGCCGCGAAGTTGCCGGGAGTCGACATCTACACGATCAGCATGGATCTGCCGTTCGCGCAAAAGCGCTGGTGCGGCGCCTTCGGCGTGGACAAAGTGAAGATGCTTTCCGACCACCGGACGGGAAGCTTTGGTTCGGCGTACGGCACGCTGATCAAGGAGCTTCGCATCGAGAGCCGCGCGATTTTCGTGCTCGACCGGAACAACGTGGTGAAGCACGCGGAATACGTCAAGGAAGTAGGCGATTATCCGAATTACGAGTCGGCGCTCGCGGCCGCAAAGGAAGTGGCGGGTTAGATTCCCACGCGGGTTGCCAGGCGGGCGGCCCGCGTTCCTCACTTGACGGAGAAATCGAAGATCTGGGCGTTGACCTTTCCCTCCGTGTACTCGATGACGGCGTATTCGCCGGGCGGCAATGGCTGCATGGGCCAGATCTTGTATAGCTGATCCCCCACCTGGCGGCGGAAGATCTCCACTTCTTCCCGGGTCTCCATAATTTCCTTGGAAACCGGGATGACATCAATCTTCTCGACGACGCGATTACCCTTGTTCGTGCTCAGCCTCACAATGGTGAAGCGTTCGGGCGTGGAGAGGCGGAAATAAAATTCCGGGCTGTTCGACTTGACGGCGAAGGCGGAAGTTTCGCCGCCGATCTCGAGCGTGGACTTGTCGGTGATGACCGGAACCGGCGTGATGATCTTGAGAATGCCGCGCTTGCGGTTCTGCTGTTCACCTTCGCCTCGGCGGGTTTCAGAGCCTTGATGTCCTTGCCATCGACGTAGTAGACGCCGGGGTCCTGGGGAACATTCGAGATCTCACGGGCAGCGGCGCGCTCGGCCTTTTCTTCCTCGTCAATCAGTTTCGCCTGCTGTTTGCGGGCGTCCGCGTGCTCCTTCACCTCGGCTTCGGTGCGCTTGAGATCCGCCATCTCGACGGGGATCTCTTCCCATTCACTGCGCTCGACGCTGTAGAAGCGGACACGGCCGTCTTCCACTTTGTACTCGCGCACGAGGTGCCAGTTGCCGTCCTTCAGATAGAGTTTGAAGTTCGCCGCCAGGAGCAAGACGGGCAGCATGGCCAGGAGCAGCTTGCGCATACAACTATCCTCTAACAGAAGACGTAACAGATTTTTCCGCGTTGCGCGGGGAGGGCGTGTGCTATCCTCAATCAATGCGTCTCTGAACACCACTCGCAAGTTGTTCCCTGAATTTCCTTGGAGGTGAGCCGTGTCCAGAGTGTCTATTCGCGTCAACAATCTCAAGAAAGTATTCCGGAAGCGAAGTTCCCTGTTCCGCGGCAGGATCACCGAGGAATGGGCGTTGAAAGGCGTGAGCCTCGAGGTCGCCTCAGGGGAAGCCTACGCGCTGCTGGGACCGAACGGGTCGGGCAAATCCACTCTGATCCGTATTCTCTCGACATTACTGCTGCAAGACGGGGGAACGGTGGAGATCGAGGGGCGGCGCCTGCCCGGCGACGAGCGCCGGGTGCGTGAGATTGTCGGCAGGGTGAGCGTCGACGCCGCCTTCTACAAGAAACTGTCCGCCAAGGAAAACCTGCTCTATTCGGCGTTCCTGTACGGATACCACCGGGAGGAAGCGGAGCGGCGCGCGCGGGAAATACTGGAGCAACTCGGATTCCCTGTACGCCGCTTCCATGATCCGCTCGAGGAGATGAGCCGGGGCATGCAGCAAAAGATTGCGATCGCCCGCGCGCTGCTGGTGAATCCTCCGGTGCTGCTGCTCGATGAGCCCACGACGGGACTCGACCCCAAGAGCAAGCGCGACGTGCAGGTGTTTCTCGAGCGGCTGCGTGAACGGCGCCGCACCACGATTCTGCTGACGTCACATGACATGGCGGAGGCGGAACGGCTTTGCGAGCGCATCGGTTTGCTGGCCGGCGGAAGCCTTGTAGCCGAGGGCACGGCCGGCGAACTGCGCCGGAAAGCCGGCTGCGACAACCTCGACGACGTGTTCATCCGGCTTACCGGAGAGAAGCTTGTGGATGAAAAAAAGGAAACAGTGGAGAAAACATGATCAGCCCCATTCAACAGACCTGGGCATTCTTCTACCGGGACTGGCAACTGACGCGGCGCTACTGGTCCTGGGTCGTGGTGTTCACTTTTTATGCTCTGGTGAGCGCCGCCACGGTGGCATTCATCGGCGTGGCGGCCAATGATCCCCGCCTCACGCTGACGCTCACGGCCGGCGCTCTGTTGTGGACGTTCCTCTCCGTGCTGTTCAACGAGATTGCGATGTCCATCGCGTTTGAGCGGTGGGAAGGAACGCTCGAGTACACGTTCATGGCGCCTGTTTCGCGGCTCATCCACCTGATGGGAGTCAGCCTGTATGCGCTCACATACAGCCTGTTCCGGGTGGTGTGCGTGCTCGCCGGGCTGACTCTGGTGATCGACCTTCCGTTCCACTGGTCGCAACTTCCGGGGCTCGCGCTGGTGCTTTTGGTAAGCAGCGTGGCCTTTGTCGGGCTGGGTCTGATTGCCGCGATTCTGCCGGTGATGAGTCCGGAACGGGGGGCGGAGGCGACCAACATTCTACAAGGAGTGCTGTTGCTGATTTCCGGAGTTTACTATCCGGTGAGCGTGCTGCCGGGGTGGATGCAGAAGATAGCGTGGTTTTCCCCGGCCACCTACGCCTTACGGGCTTCGCGGCGGCTGCTGGGTTTGGAGGGCGGCGGTCCCGCTACCCTGGCCGGCATTCTGCCGGACCTGCTGCGGCTGTTGCTGCTGGGCGCCATCCTGGCGCCGTTCGGACTCTGGGTTTTCCACAAAGCAGAACACTGGGCGAAGCGAAACGGGAAGCTGAAGCGGACGGGCTAGCGGGAGTCCGGATCAGCGTCTGCTGTCCCGGCGCTTGTCTTGCACCCACTCCAGCCCAATCTTCAACTCTTCAAAGAACCGCTTACGCGCGCCGGGAAAGCTATGGCCGCCGGCGTGAAGAAATATCCTCCGGCGCGGCTGAATGGCCGCGGAGAAGAGGAGATTCCGGTCCTTTTCCGGAACAAAATGATCCTTCGCGGACTGGATGATCATTAGCGGAAGCGGAGCCACTCTTGGCACATACGGCAGCGTGGAGAATGTTGGACCAGTCTCCTTGACGCATGGCAGAAAGGCCAGGCTGTTCCACCAGCGCCAGGCAAGAAACGCCGATTCGGGAAGGGACACGGCAGCCACTCCTTCGATGGAATTCTTATTGCCTTCCGCGCCTGCCAGGACAACCAGAGCCGCGCCTGCCGACCAGCCCATGAGGATGACTTTGTTTTCCGTTGAGCCGCCGGCATTCCGGATGAGGGTTTGAAAGTCCGACGGCACTTCCGCGGCGGTGAGGGAGGGCTGATGCGTGAAGCGGCGCAAGTACTCCCTGGTGTTGAGGCCGTAGACATCATAGCCCCAGACGGCCAGGGTGGAGGCTATTTTTTTCTCGAAGCCTTTCCAGCCGCCGTCCCCGGAAGCGAGGATGACTTTGCGCGGATCGCCGGCGGCGGAGACATAATGTCTGAGGCGCACGTGTTTTCCGCGGATGACGATGTCCTGAATCCGCGGCGCCGCGGGCAAGGGGGAGCAGCAGAGGAGCGAGAGGATGAGGGCTGGAGGGAACATTCAGCTTTGCGCCCCGAACTTCCCCGCGCGGACGTCGCCGAGGCTGAGCCCGGCGCGCGTAAACGCGAAAATCCCGATCGCCCACAGGGGTATGGTGAGAATGAGAAACACCACGACAGAGAATCCGGTGGCCAGGGTTTTGTCGACACCGAAGATGGCGAGGCCGGCGACCGTGAAGAACTGATAGGTTCCGATATTGGAGGGGGCGGCGGGGATGATGGTTCCCAGCCGGACAATCAGGTAAACCGCCGCGCCATGCCACGGCGAAAGCTCCAATCCATAGGCGCGCATCACCAGCCAGTAGGAAAGCACCTGAAAGACAAGCATGAGCGCGGAGACGCCGAAACTGGCATAGAGCAGGCGGGAGCGGCCGATGGAGGCAATGCCCGAGGCGAGGTTGCGAAGATGACGGCGCGGACCGGCCGAGCTTGCTTCCCCGCCCTCCGGACCGGCGCGGAGCACGGCATAGAGAAACAGGGTTGCTCCGGCGAGGACGAGGGCGGTGAGGATCTTTTCAGCATCCACGAGGTATCGCGGAAGCGGAACCAGCCAGACCGTGAGGCCGATGGCCAGCACCAGCCAGATGGAATCGAGAAACCGCTCCACCAGCAGGGAGGAGAACACAGCAGTGAAATTCGTCTTCAGCCATTGGGCCACCAGCCACGATCGCACCGCCTCACCGGCGCGCAGCGGCAAAATTTCATTGACGAAAAGCCCCGCGTAGATGGCATGGGTAGCGCGCAGGGCGGTGATGGGGCCGCAATGCCGCAGCAACAGCGCCCAGCGCTTGCCCTGGCAAAGGTAGCTTCCCACGTCGAAGGCTACGGCAAGGGCAACCCATTTCCACTTCATGTTGCGCACCGCGTCGAGAATGCCTCGCGCGCGCACGTCATAAAAAACCCAAACCAGGCAGGCTGCCGCGACGGCGTAGCCCAGAGCCGCCTTCGAGCGGCGCGTTTTCGCTACCGCTCGGTTGAATTCACCCATTCGATCATCGCCCGGAGTTGGCGGAAGAATTCCGGCTGGTTGCCGTCAAATCTGTGATTCCTTGCCTCCACGAGAACGAACCGCTTGGGTTCACCGGCGGCGGCGAACAACTTGCGGGCTTCCTCGACCGGCACATACTCATCCCGCGACGACTGGATCATCGCCAGGGGGAGCGGCGCCACGCGGGGAATATGGCGAAGACCGGAGAACGTGGGCTCATCCGGGAGCCTGCCGGTAATGTAGCTGAGGTTGTCCTTGAAGCGCCAGCCCATCACGTTGGTGTCGGCGAGCCCCATCGTAACGACGCCGTGATAGGATCGCTTCTTTCCGGAGGCGGCGAGCACCATCAACCCGGCGCCCGCCGACCAACCGGCCAGGATAACACCACGGCCGGCGGCCGCGGACCGCGCAATCCGGTCAATATCACCGATGATGTCGGTTTCCGTGAGCGTGGTCTCGCCCGTGAATACGCTGAGGTACTGTCTGGTGTCCAGTCCGTAGACATCATAGCCCCAGGAAGCGATCTGCCGGGCGAAATCGACCGCCACGCCGCGCCACCCGCCGTCACCGGGAGCAAAGAGAACAACGGAGCGCTTCGGGGCGGAGGAGGGAGCCGGCGCCAGGTACAAATCCACGGGCTTCCCGCGAATCTCCACCTGCCGTCTCTCCACGCGCGGCGGTTGCGCGCCCGCTTCCGGAGTGACCGGAAAGGAGCACAGGAAGGCGGCAAGAAGCAGGTGTTTAATCACGGATCTCGGACACCTCGGATAGGGCATTGGCGATGCGCGGCAGTTGGAGGACCTGCCTGTAGACAAGATACTGCGGCTCCCAGCGGGTGGCGAACTTCGCCTTATAGAACCGCAGCCCCTGGTAACTGAAGAGAAAGTGGAGGCGCTGCGCGAAATAGTGCACGGCGCGTTCCTCGATGGTGGATTCCTCGGTTTCCTGAAAACCGGACATGGGCGCCATGCCCATGTTGAACCGCTGCGCGCCTTCGGCCTTTTTCGCCAGGAACACCTTGACAAAGAGGTAATCCATGATGCCGGGCGGGGCGTCCTTTCCATGGCGCATAAGATCGAGCGTCGCTTCCCCCGGATAGTAGGAAGGGATTTCGTTGACAAACGCGAGCATGGCGCCGTTGGCGTCCAAAGCGGCGTAGAGAGGGGTGGCGCGAAGGTAGCCCGGGTCGAAAGATCCAAGAGTAAACGTGCGCTCGCGCCGCCCGGGAATTTGCAGCCAGCTTTCCGACACCTCAGCCGCCTGGGCAAGACACTCTTCGCCGAGGGGAGGTGCGTACCGCACCAGGCGGATGCCCTGCTTCTCGAACTGATTCACCTTCGACTGGATCTTCCGCAACTGCCTGCCCTCCATGCGGAAGGAAGGCAGATCGACAATGGCCTCATCGCCCACCTTCAACCGCCGGTAGCCCGCCTTGCGGTAAAGCGGAAGAAATTCCGCGGGGACGTGGTGGAACGCCACTCCCCAATCATTCTGGCGGCAAAACTCTCCAAACCCGCGAATGGCGGCTTCGATCTCGGATTCCGGCCCCACGGGATCGCCCAACACCAGTGCGTACCCGCCACCGACGCGATAGGCGAGAAAGCACTCGCCCGAAGGGGTGAAGTAGAACGACTTATCCGGCCAGTACTTGAAGAAATCCGTGGCGGTCCGGCCGTATTTCTTCACCAGCGCCTCGGCATGTCTTCGCTCGTGGGGAAGCGTGCGGTAACGGTAGACCACGGGGCGAAAGACGGCAATCACCGCATAGGCGAGGGCGACTCCGGTGATGGTGTTCAGCGACCGTAGAAACCAGTGGGCGTAGCGCGTCAGCGGCACGATCTGGGGGTCGCCGGTGAGGGTAAGAAAATGCAGCGTGCGGCGGATGGAATCGCCGATGGTGAAGTTGATGCCGAACTCGCGCGGGTCGAGAAACCAGAAGCCTGCCACGCCGTAAGCAAAGGCTACCCCCACGGCAATCGCCAGGCGAAGCAATCCGGAACGAAGATCCGGCGTGCTGCTCAAGACGCTGAACTCTTTACGCGCCGGCAGCAGGATGGCCGCCAGCGCCAGCGACATTGCCGCCTCTTCGTAATCCAGACCTTTGGCGAGATGAAAGATGATGGATGCGGCGGCCAGCAACAGCACCGCCTGGTAGGCGCGCTTCTTGCGCTTGTACAAATTGACCGAGGAGGTGACGAGAGCAAATCCAATGAGCAGGGTGAGGAAGCGGGAGAAGTGAACCACTTCGATGGAGAAGATTTTACCGAGCAGGGCTGCCCGTTGCGGCAGGGTGGGGGTGATGACGGAATAGAGATTCACCAGCCCGCTGGCCATGGTGATGGCGGAGGCTAGCCACACCAGGGGACGCCTCCGCCGTATCCGAACCAGCGCGCGCCGCCATCTCAGCGATTCAGTGGAAGGTTGCAGCATCGTGGCGAGTTGTCTCTCCGATTGCCTCCGCCGGCGGCACACCAGGCAAACATACGACCGTTCCTCTTGATTTTAGCGGCTTTGCGGGAACAGGCGCCCGCCGGATGCCGGGGAAGGTCAATAATCTACTGCCAGCCGCCGCCCAGAGCCTTATACAGTTGAACAACGCTCAGTAACTCGCCGAGCCGGATGCGCGCCAGTGTCAGTTGCGCCTCGAAACGGCTGCGATCCGCGTCAAGCGCGTTGAGAAGCGTGTCCACGCCGCCGTGATAGCGCAGGTAAGCGAGGCGCGTGCGATCCTCAAGAGCGGCCAGCAAGCGTTCCTGTTCCTCACGGCTCTCGCGCGACTTCTGATGGGCGATCAGCGCGTTCGAAACTTCCGCGAAGGCCGTCTGGATCGCCTTGCCGTATTCGGCCAAGGCCCCGGCGCGCAGGGCTTCCGCCAGTTTCACATTCGACCGGATGCGCCCCGCGGTAAAAATGGGGGCCGTGATCTGCGGGGTGAAGTTCCATACCGCGTTGGGGGGGCCGAACAGGTCCGAAAGTTGCGTGCTCTGCCCGCCCAGGAATCCAGTGAGGCTGATCTGGGGAAAGTAGGCCGCCCTCGCCACGCCGATCTGAGCATTGGCCGCGATCAGATTCTGCTCCGCGGCACGGATGTCCGGCCGCCGCTCGAGCAATGCCGAGGGCAGACCCGGGGGAACGCCGGGTGGTAGCATCTGTTCGGTCAGGATGCGGCCACGGGTCACCTCGCCGGGGTTTTTCCCGAGCAGCAGGTTGATCTGATTTTCAGCCTGGGCTATCCGCTGTTCGGTTGCGGGAATGGTCTCGGCGGCTGCTTGGACAAGTTCCTCGGCCTGGCGCAGATCGAGAAGCGTCGACAGGCCGTGGCTCTGGCGGCTTCTGATAAGATTCAGCGATTCCCGGCGCGTGGCGAGGGTCCGCCGGGAAACCTCCAGTTCGGCGTCCAGTTCGCACAGGGCGAAATAAGCGGTGGCGACGTCGCTCACCAGAGTGGTCATGACGGCTTTACGATTTTCTTCCGCGCTCAACAGGTTCGCCCGGGCAGCTTCGGTGGCGCGCCGCAAACGCCCCCAGATGTCCACCTCGAAGGAAAGCAGGTTCAGCGCCGCCCCGCCGAAACCGCGATCCTGGTGGGGCACGAAACTCGGCGACAGATACATCGCTCCGTTGCGGGAAACGCGGTTGGCGGTGATATTGGCGCCTGCGGACAAATTCGGAGACTGGTTGGCGCGCGCAAAGCCGAGGTTGGAACGGGCGGCCTCGACGCGGGCCACGGCGTTGCGAAGATCGTAATTTTGCGCCAGCGCCGCGCGGACCAACTCGCGCAGACTCGAGTCCGTGAAAACTTCCCACCACTTCAGATCCGCCAGCGAGGCCTGCTCGGGCGGCGACAGTGTGCCGCGAAAGGAATCCGGCGCCGTCGCCGCCGGACGGCGGTAGTTCGGCCCCATGGCGCAACCGGTGAGCCCCGCCGCCGCTACGAAGACGAGCGCGGCCAACCCGCGGCCGGGAGCGGCCTTCGCCCGGACCGGCGCCTGGCTCGAAATCCTAGCCGGCACGGAATGTCCTCCCCGCGCCCGAAGCCTTCTCCACCAGATAGAAAATTGCGGGAATCAGAAAAATCCCCAGGGAACTGGCGGCCAGCATTCCTCCAATAACCGTGGTGCCCATGATCTGACGCGCGATCGATCCCGCGCCGGCCGCCGTCCACAGCGGGATGCACCCGAAGATGAACGCAAACGATGTCATCAGGATGGGCCGGAGACGAAGTCTTGCTCCCTCGATCGCGGCGTCGGCCAGAGGCTTGCCGTTTTCATACGCTTCCTTGGCGAACTCTACGATGAGAATCGCGTTCTTGGCCGATAGCCCAATCAGCATCACCATGCCGATCTGTGAATACACATCATTTTCGATGGACACGCTGTAGGCGGGCGATATGGCCAGGAGTACGGTCCGGCGCAGCCACAGAACAAAAAAAGCGCCGAATATGCTTACCGGCGTACTCAGCAGGACGCTGAAGGGCAGCGACCAACTCTCGTACAATGCCGCCAGGATCAGGAACACGAACAGCAGCGAAAGCGAGAAGATCACCCAGGCCGGGACGCCTTCCTGCGCCTTCTTTTCCTGGAATGACATGCCCATGTAGTCGAAGCCCATTTCCCGCGGCATGGTTTGGGCGAAGACTTCCTCGAGCGCGGTCCTGGCCTGGTTGGAACTGTAGCCCGGCGCGGCGCTGCCGTTGATCTGCGCACTGCGGTAGAGGTTGTAGCGCATGGTAAATTCTGGTCCCAGCCGGGGTTCGATACCGGCGAGCGAGGAGAGCGGCGCCATCTCGCCGCCGCTGTTGCGCACGTAGAACAGGCCGAGATTCCCGGCGTGGCCGCGGTAGTCGCCGTCGGCCTGGACGTATACCTGCCATTGCCTGCCGAAACGATTGAAGTAATTGACGAACAGTCCGCCCATGAACGTCTGAATGGTCCTGTAGACATCATTCAGCGCCACGCCCTGCTTGATCACTTTGCCCCGATCCACATTCACGAAAAGTTGGGGCACGCCCGCCAGGAAGGTAGTGTTCAGGCCCGCTATCTCGGGGCGTTTGCGGGCCGCGGTCATGAATTTGTCCAAATTGGCCGCCAGGAAATCGACGTCGCGGCCGGCGCGGTCCTGGAGAACGAATGTAAAGCCGCCGGCGGAGCCGACGCCCGGAATCGCCGGAGGGGAAAAGGAGAAGGCGATCGCTTCGGGAACCTTGCTCAGTTCGCGATTCAGGCGCTGCACGATTTCATGATATTGTTCTTCCCGCTTCGAACGATCCGACCATTTCTTGAAGGTCACGGACATGAAGCCGCCGAAAGTGTTGCGCACATAGCTCAGCATGCTGAAGCCCACCACGGACGTATAGAATTCGACTCCCGGGGTTTGCGCCACTATCTTTTCGAGTTTCCGGCACAATGCGTCCGTGCGTTGGAGGGAAGAGGCCTTCGGAAGCTGGAAATTGACATAAACATAGCCCTGGTCTTCATCCGGCAGAAAGCTGGTGGGCACGCGGCCGCTGTAAAAAGCCGCCGCCGCGGAAGAGGCAACCAGGATGACCACCGCCAGCGCGCTCTTGCGAATGAGGCCGCCGCACAATCCGGCATACGTATGGGCCCCTCGCGCGAAAACCCGGTTGAACCAACGGAAGAAGACTTGTAGCGGGCCCCGGGTCTCCCTGCGCGGCCGCAGCATCAGGGCCGAGAGAGCCGGGCTGAGGCTGAGTGCGTTGAAGGCCGAAATGATGACCGAAATGGCGGTGGTGACCGCAAACTGCTGGTAGAGCCTGCCGGTGATGCCGGGCACGAAGGCCGTGGGGACGAACACCGCCGAAAGCACCAGCGCGATGCCGATCACCGGTCCGGATATCTCCGCCATCGCCTTCCGTGCCGCCTCCTTCGGCGGCAATCCCTCCTCGATATGCCGCGCCACCGCCTCCACCACGATGATGGCGTCGTCCACCACCAGGCCGATCGCCAAGACCAGCCCGAACAGGGAGAGCGTGTTGATGGAGAAGCCGAACAGCGGAAACAGCGCGAATGTGCCGATCAGAGAAACCGGGACGGCCAGCAACGGGATCAGCGTGGCCCGCCACTCCTGCAGGAAGATGTAGACCACGAAGATGACCAGCCCGATTGCGATCACCAGGGTTTCCACGATCTCTTTCATGCCTTCCCTGACGGCTTGCGTGGTGTCGAGGGAAACGGTGTAATCCACGTCCGCGGGGAATCGCCGTCTGGCCTCGGTCATGAGCTTCCTCACGCCGTCAGCCGCTTCCACGGCATTGGTGCCGGGCAACTGATAAAGGGCGACAATCGCGCTCGGGCGGCCATTGTAGCGGCCCACCACGTTGTAATCCTGAACTCCCAGTTCCACGCGGGCCACGTCCCGGATGCGCACGATTCCCCCGTCCGGCGCTTCGCGGAGCACGATGTCGCCGAATTCCTCCGGCGTCGCCAGGCGGCCTTGCGCCTGCACCGAGTACGTGAACTCCTGTCCGCGCGGCGCCGGTTCGCCGCCGACCTTTCCCGCCGGGTTTACCGTGTTCTGCGTCTGAATGGCGCTGATCACCTCCGGGACCGTGATGCCCAGCTTGGACAGCCGGTCCGGCTTCACCCAGATCCGCATCGCGTACTGCCCCGCGCCGAAAACCTGCACGCTGCCGATGCCGCGCACGCGCAGAAGCTGATCATTGAGGTTGATGTAGGAGTAGTTGGCCAGAAACCGCTCATCGTAGGTGCCGTTGGGAGAGTACAGGGCCAGCCACATGAGCGGAACGGCCAGCGATTTTTGAACCGTGACTCCGAAATTCGTCACGTCCGCGGGGAGTTGAGGATTGGCCAGCGCCTGCCGCATTTGGGTGAGAATCAGATCCGTATTCGGATCCGTCTTCACATCGAAATTGACGATCAACCTCATTTGCCCGCTGGAGGCGGAGTTCAAGGAATACATGTAGTTCATGTTGTCCACTCCGCTCATCTGCTGTTCGATGGGATTCGCCACCGACTGCTCGATGGCCTGGGCGTCGGCTCCGATATAGGTGGCCGTTACCTGCACCTCCGGCGGCACAATGCTTGGAAATTGCGCAACCGGCAGAAACGTCACCGTTGCCGCGCCGACAACCACCAGCAGGATCGAGATCACCATGGCCACTATGGGCCGGTTGATGAAGAACTTGGACATGCGAACTAGGTTCCCTTCGGGCTCACCTGTATTCCGGGGCGCACTTTGTCCGCGCCTTCCACCACCACCCTTTCATTGGGTTTGAGCCCGTCGTCGATGATCCACTGCGCGCCGTACCGGGCGCCGGGCTTGACGGCCCGCAGACTCACGCGGTTCGCTCCATCCACCACCGCAACCTGGTAGCCGCCCTGCATCTCCATCACCGCGCGCTGCGGGACGAGCAGGGCGTCCTTCTGCATCCGGACCACCGAGCGGATCCGTGCGAATTGGCCCGGCCGCAAAACATTGCCGGGGTTCGGAAAAAGCCCCGCTAACTGGATGGCGCCGGTCTTGGGGTCCACCTCGCGGTTGGCAAAGAAGAACCTACCCTTCCTTCGATAGACCGTTCCGTCGGCCAGAATCAATTCAAGTTGCAATGCCCGCATCGCCGCCTCGAAGCCGCCTCCATCCGAGAACCGCGCGAAACCGAGATATTCCTGCTCGCTGACCGTGAAATAGACTTTAATTGGGTCGAGTGTCGATACCGTGGTTATCGGGCCATTACCGGGCCCGACCAGATTGCCTACCTGCATCTGAGCCAGCCCGGCGACGCCGTTTATGGGCGCGGTGAGTCTGGTGAAGCCGAGGTTGACAGTGGCTGTTTCCACGGCTGCCGCGGCGGCCTCGACCGAGGCGCCGGCTGCCTGAATCTGGGCCTTGGACGTTTCCACCTGGGCGGCGGCGGCTTTGACCAGCGCCTTGGCGCTCACGTTATTCTGGACCGCGTTATCTATATCCTGCTGGGTCACGGCCTGCGCATCGGCGAGCGCAATATACCGGTCCGAGTCGCGCTGCGTCCGGATCTGATCGGCTTCGGACTTGGCCAACTGGGCTTCGGATTGAATCAGTTGCGCCTTGGCCTGGGCCAGTTGTCCCTTGGCTTGCGCCAGTTGGCCCTGAGCCTGCGAAAGCGCGGCATGGAAGGGCCGGGGGTCGATCTCGAACAGCAACTGCCCCTTTCCGACAACCGATCCTTCCTTGTATTCCTGTCTTAACAGATAGCCCGTGACCTGCGCGCGGATTACGGCATTCACCATGCCATCCAGCGTGCCGATCCACTCCGCCGCGATGGGCACGTCCTTCTGCTCTACCCGCGTCAGCACGACCACCGGAGGAGCCGGGGCCTGCCCGGCCGGGGTAGCCCGCGAACATGCGGCGGCGAACAATACCACTACGCCAACCAGTCCAATCAAAACGATCTTTGCTTGCATTGCACCAAGACAAACATGGTCTGGCCGATAGTCCTCTCCGGCCTTGCGCGTCGAACTTTACAGTATAACTCCATCGGGTGACGGCGCAGAATTGTCCAATACAAGATGATCCTGAAACGGGGGTTGCTTCCACTACAAGATGATCCTGAAAATGTGAGGAGGCGAGGCGGTCTGCGGTCGGATGCGAGTACGCATGCAGAACGCAGAAGGGCTCACGCCGGAACAGATCCAGGAGTTTCTCAAAGGCAGCGAGGGCATCGAATTCGAGGGCCAGAGCCGGGCCGAGCGATACGAGTTTGTACAGCGCGTGCTGGTGGCACAGGAGTACGCGTCGCAGAAGAGCAAGAAGGGACGCGGGGCGATTCGCGCCTATTTGAGCAAAGTCACTGGACTGAGTTTGCCGCAGGTGACGCGGCTGATCCGCCAGTACCGGCAACAGGGAGTGGTGCAGGCCAAGCCGTACCGGCGGCATCGCTTTGGGGCCAAATACAAGCGCCGGGATGTGGAACTGCTGGCCGAGGTGGATCGTGCTCACGGCTGGCTCAGCGGGCCGGCCACGGTGTGCATAGTAAAGCGGGAGTACGAGCAGTTCGGCAAAGCCGAGTATGCGTGCCTGGCGGGGATCTCGGTCGCGCATCTGTACAATCTGCGGCGCAGTGCGGGCTACCGGAAAGTGGCCGCCGAGTGGAAGCCGACGCAGCCCAGCGCGATCCAGATCGGAGAGCGGCGCAAACCCGATCCGCAAGGGCGGCCGGGATTCCTGCGCATCGACACGGTGCATCAGGGCGATTGGCAAGGCGTCAAGGGGGTGTACCACATCAACGCGGTGGATGCGATCACGCAGTGGCAAGTGGTGGGCTGCGTGGAACGGATCAACGAGCATTTCCTGCTGCCGGTGCTGGAAGCCATGCTGCATCAGTTTCCGTTTTCCATTCTGGGTTTTCATTCCGACAACGGCTCGGAGTATGTGAACTACAAAGTGGCCAAGCTGCTGAAGCATCTGCTGATCGAATTCACCAAGAGCCGCGCCAATCGGACCCAGGACAATGCCTTGGTGGAAGGCAAGAACGGAGCGATCATCCGCAAGCACATCGGTTACGGTCACATTCCTGCCGAACATGCCGAAGCGGTGCAGAAGTTCTACACCGCGCATTTCAATCCGTACTTGAACTTTCATCGACCATGCGGATTCGCGACGGTGAGTCTGGATGCGCGAGGCAAGCGCCGGCGGCAATACCCAGGGGAGGATTACGCCACACCCTACGAGAAGCTGAAGAGCTTGGAAAAGGCCGAACAATACTTGAAGCCGGAGCAGAACTGGGCAGGCTTGGACCGGATTGCCCAAAAGATGAGCGATACCGAGTGCGCACGCAAGATGACGGCGGCCAAGCAGCAACTGTTGAGACGGGTCAAGATCGAATCGCCACGGCCGCCCGGCAGTTGAGAGCAAGTAGCGCCTCAGGCTCAGGAAAGGGCTGTGGAAATGCCGGGCCCGTGGAAAGAGTGGAAAAGCAAAAGCAGCTTTCCCACTCTTTCCACCGCCCCTTGGGAATCTCGCAAATAGCGCGAGATTCCCACATTCCCACAGTCCGGCTTCGCGGCCCTGGAAAAGTGGAAAACCAAAACCAGGTTTTCCACTTTCCCACCGCCGCTCGCGACGATGACGACGATTCCCTCTCCCCACCCAAAACCCAAGAAAGGAGTCGGCCGCCTGGCGGCCTCCCCTCGTTCACTCTTCAGGATCATCTTGCATTGGAAACAGGACCAGCTTTCAGGATCATTCTTGGATTAGAAAATGCTGCGCTCTTCCACCCCCTCGCGGCCCCTCGCGATGGGACCCTTAGGATAGTTTCGCCTCGAGTTCCGCCCATCTGTCATAAAGCCCGTCTACAAGCGCCTGCGCCTCGATCATCGCCTGGTAAGCAGCCTCGAGTTTGGCCCCATCCACCACCACCTCCGGCGCCTGAAGCGCGGTCTTGCGCTCCTCGAGCGCGCGTTCCGCCTCCGCGATCCGCCCCTCGATGCCGTCCCATTCGCGGCTTTCCAGGTAGGAGAGCCGTTTCTTCGCCGGCTCCTTGACGCGCGGCGCGGCCGGCGCGGGCTTGTCCGCCTTCACGCGGCGCGCCGCCGGCACCTGCTCCCACTGCGAGTAGTCCGCGTAGGTGGTCGCGCCGCCTTGTCCGTCCAGGCCCAGGACGACGGTGGCGACGCGGTCCAGGAGAAACCGGTCATGCGTCACCAGCACCATGGCTCCGGGAAACTCGAGGAGGCTCTCTTCGAGAACCTCGAGCGTGGGGATGTCGAGGTCATTGGTCGGTTCGTCGAGCAGGAGAAGATCGGCCTCTTCGAGCATCAGCCGCGCAATCAGCACCCGCGCCCGTTCGCCTCCCGACAGGGAACCCACCGGCGCCTCCAATTGCTCGGGACGGAAGAGAAAGCGCTTCGCCCATCCGGCGACGTGTTGCGGACGCCCGCGATAGATCACCGAATCCCCATGCCCGGCGAGAGCGCGCTTGAGCGGCGCATCCGGGTTCAACTGTTCGCGATGCTGATCGAAGTAGACGATTCGCAATCCATCGGCCCGCTTCAGTTTGCCCGCAGTGGGATGCAGAGCCCCCGTGAGCACCCGCAGCAGAGTGGTTTTTCCACTCCCATTGGCCCCCACCAGACCAAGGCGCATCCCCGGCATGAGGGTGAGATTGAGGTCCTGAAACAGCGTGCCGAACCCAAGTCTCTCGGCTTCCACCAGGCGCCTGGTGCGGCGGTCGGACGCGGTGAAATCTATGCCGGCCACCGCGCTCCGGGCGCGCCCGGCGACATCTCCGAGTTCGCTGATGAGGCGGTTGGCTTCGTCAATGCGCGCTTTTGACTTCGTGGTACGCGCCTTGGCTCCGCGCCGCAGCCACTCGACCTCGCGGCGCACTTTCGTTTCGAGCGATTCCTGAAGTTTTTGTTGAGCATCGAGAAAGTCCGCCCGTTGTTCGAGAAACCGGCTGTAATTTCCCGTGACTCGAAAGAGGCCTCCCGGGTAGCGTGGACTCAACTCCGCCATCGACATGGCTACGTTTTCAAGAAAGTAGCGGTCATGGCTCACCACGATAGCCGCGAACCGGGCATCCTCGAGCAACTTTTCGAGCCAGAGGATGCCGGCGAGATCGAGGTGGTTGGTGGGCTCGTCGAGCAATAGGATATCCGGGTCCTGAATGAGCGCCTCGCTCAGGGCGAGCCGTTTGCGCCATCCCCCCGACAACCTGGAGGCTTCCGCGTCCGGTTCGGCGAACCCGGCTACTCCAAGCATCGCGGCGATACGGCCATCCTTCTCTTCGTTTGCGGGGGCGGCGGCATCGAGAACGTCGCGCACGCGGACGCCGGCGGGGAACACGGAATCCTGCGGGACGTAGGCAAGACGTGTCATCTTGCGCAGGGCAACGGCGCCTTCATCGGCTTGTTCCAGCCCGGCAAGGATGCGCAGGAGCGTGGTCTTTCCGCTCCCGTTCGGACCGATCAATCCGAGGCGGTCTCCTTCTTCCACGGAGAGATCGATTTCCTCGAATAAAGCCCCCGAACCGAAGGACTTCGTCAATTTCCGGCAATTCAAAAGAATGGACACTCACTGCTATGCTACCGTGCCGGCGCTGCGATATACTGTCCCCACAGAAAGGAGAGCCACCTTGTTCCGACTCTGCCGCCCTGGGGCCATTTTTTGGCGCATGGGTCTTACCGCTGGCTTCGCGTTTCTCTTGACTTCCGCATACTACCGCGTCAACTCGCCTCTGGTGATGTCCGAGGCGGCGAACGCATTCCTGAATTCGCTCACTCCCGGGCAGCGGGCGAAAGCGACATTCGACTTCAAGGACCAGGAGCGGTTTTTCTGGCACTTCGTACCGGACAATAATATCCAGCAGACCCTCCATCGCGGGCGCAAAGGGCTCACCCTCCTGGAGATGACACCGCCGCAAAAGCACCTTGCACAGGCCATGTTGAGCGCGGGATTGAGCCAGCGGGGCTACATCAAGGCGATCTCCATCATGAGCCTGGAAGACGTGCTGCGTTTGCTTGAGAAGGATGACGGCGTGCGGCGTAATCCCGAGCGTTACTACTTCAGCGTGTTCGGCGCTCCCTCGGAAAAAGGCGTCTGGAGCTATCGCGTGGAAGGGCATCACATCAGCTTGCATTTCACGGTGGTGAACGGCAAGGTGGTGGGCAGCCCGGAATTCTTCGGCTCCAATCCCGCCATGGTGCTGGAAGGCCCGCGCAAGGGGATGCGGGTTCTCGGGCACGAGGAAGACTACGGCCGGGCCGTCCTGTTGTCGCTGACGCCGCAGCAGAAGAAGGTGGCGATTGTCGACCCCACGGCGTACAAAGACATCCTGACCGGCGCCTCTCGCACCGCCGCGCTCAAGGGACAGCCTTCGGGGCTGGAGTTCTCGAAGATGAACGTCAAACAGCGCGCCCTGCTCGAGACTTTGCTGGATGAATACTGCCATAACGTGCCCGACCAGGCGGCGCGGGCGCGCCAGGAACTGATCAGGAAGGCGGGCAACAACATCTACTTCGCCTGGGCCGGAGTGGAGCAGAAGGGCGGGCCGCACTATTACCGCGTGCAGGCGCCCACCTTCCTCATCGAGTACGACAACACGCAGAACGACGCCAACCACATCCACTCGGTTTGGCGCGAAATGGGCAATGACTGGGGCGAAGATCTGCTGAAGGAGCACTACGCGGCCAGTCATCACGTCCGCTGACGATTCCGCGTCATTCGTAATCATCCACATCGGGGTTCTATACTAAGCTAAGGCACCGATGCGGGACACCCTTGCGATTCTCCTCGCCGGAGGCGCCGGTGAGCGCCTTCACCCTCTCACGCGAAACAACGCCAAACCGGCGGTTCCCTTTGGAGGCACCTACCGGATTATCGACTTCACTTTATCGAATTGTATTAACTCGAATATCAGGCGCGTTTTTGTTCTTGCGCAATACAAAGCGCTCGAAATGATTCGTCATTTGCGGGAGGGCTGGAGCATTCTTCCGCCCGAACTCGGCGAGTTCATCGAAGTCATCACGCCCATGAAACGCGTGCATGAGGATTGGTACCTCGGCACCGCCGACGCCGTCTACCAGAACATCGAGAGCATCGAGGCCGAAGCCCCCAGACACACCCTCATCCTCTCCGGCGACCACATCTACAAGATGAATTATCAGGAGATGAGGGACTGGCACGCGAAGACGGGAGCCGACGTCACCATCGCCACCATCCAGATTCCTCCGGAGGAAGCGGGAAGATTCGGAATCGCGCGGATCGGCGGCCACTACCGCGTGATCGGCTTCGAGGAAAAACCACGACATGGCAACCCCACGCGCAGCATTTTCAATCCGGACATGGTGAGCGCTTCGATGGGCATTTATATGTTCCGGACCGAGGTGCTGCTCGAGGCGCTGCGCAAGGACGCCGAGGATCCCGAATCGGCGCACGATTTCGGAACGAACATACTGCCCGGCCTGATCGATACCTGTCAGGTGGCCGCATACGACTTCCGTGACCTGAACGACAAGCGAGTCCGTTACTGGCGCGACGTGGGGACGCTTGACGCTTACTATGAAGCGAACATGGACCTGGTGGCCGTAACGCCCGAATTCAACCTTTACGACACGCGCTGGCCGGTGCGCACGCGCCTGTTGCAGGCGCCTCCGGCAAAATTCGTGTTTGCCCAGGAAGGGCGGAGGGTGGGCGTGGCGATTGATTCCATTGTCTCGCCCGGGTGCATCGTCTCCGGCGGGCGCGTGGTGCACAGCGTCCTGTCTCCCGGAGTCCGGGTGAATAGTTTCTGCGACGTGGAGGAATCGATTCTTCTTCACAATGTGCGCGTGGGGCGCTATTGCCGCATCCGCAAGGCTATTATTGATGCCGGCGTAAGAATCCCGGAAGGAACCCAGATCGGTATTGATCTCGAAGAAGACCGGGCGCGCGGCTACACCATCAGCGAAGGCGGCGTGACCGTGGTGTCCGGGATGGCGGAACAGTATTCGCTGGCCGGCGCGTAGCCGCTTCCCTGGCGCCGGGACCTCCGTCCGCGCCGCGCGTTCCCCCCGCGGCGGCGGCGTGCTTCCGCCATGCTAGCCTATTAGATTCATGTCAGATCGCAAACTGCGGGTCATTCCCCTGGGAGGCCTCGGGGAATTCGGAATGAACTGCCTGGCCATTCGTTACGGCGATGACATTCTCGTCGTCGACGCGGGGATGATGTTCCCCGACGCGGAATTGCTTGGGGTGGACATTGTAGTTCCGGATTTCTCCTTCCTCGAGGAAAACAAGGAGCATGTGCGCGCGCTCGTGCTCACGCACGGCCATGAGGATCACATCGGCGGCGTACCGTTCCTGTTGAGCCAGCTAAATGTGCCCGTGTACGGCACGGCGCTCACGCTCGCCCTGGTCGAGCGCCGCCTCGAAGAGCATGAACTCGAAGAGGAAACCGATTTTCGCGAGGTGCGCCCAGGCGAAATCATCGAGGCGGGGCCCTTCTCCGTCGAGTTCATCCATGTCACGCACTCCATTGTCAGTTGTGTCGCCCTTGCCATCACGACTCCGCTGGGAGTAATCATCCACACCGGGGACTTCAAACTGGATCCCACGCCGCTCGACGATATCCCGTTCGACCTCCACAAGTTTGCCGAGTACGGGAAACGCGGCGTGCTGTTGTTGCTCTCCGATTCCACCAACGTCGACCGTCCGGGCTTCACGGAAAGCGAGCGCGCGGTCCGGCCGCGCCTCGAGGATTGCTTCCATCGCGCCCATGGACGGCTGGTGCTGTCGTGTTTCAGCAGTTCGATTCACCGGCTGCAGCAGATCCTCTACCTGGCCGGCGAATACGGCCGGCGAGTGGCGTTTCTCGGGCGCAGCATGTTGAGCGTGACCGAAATCGCCCATAGCCTGAACCTGCTCCAAATTCCCGATTCCATCCTGCTGCGTCCGCAGGACATCATGCAGTCGCCGGCGGATCGCGTGGTGGCGGTCATCAGCGGCACGCAGGGGGAACCGATGTCCGCCCTGGCGCGGGTGGCCGTGGACAACCACAAGCATCTTTCCATCCGCCCCGGAGACACGGTTGTGCTCAGTTCACGCATCATCCCCGGCAATGAAAAGCCCATTTACAGGATGATCAACCACATCGCGCGCCGCGGCGGCGATGTGGTGTACGGCACGATGAATCCGCCGGTGCATGTTTCCGGGCACGCGAGCGTGGAAGAACTGAAACTGCTGCTTAGCCTGGTGCGGCCCAGGTACTTTATCCCGGTTCACGGAGAGTACCGTCAACTCGCGCGCCACGCTTCTCTCGCCAAAGCCGTGCTCGGCGCCGGCTTGAAAGAAACGTTCGTCATCGACTCGGGTGAATCGGTGGAGTTTGACGACTACGGGGCGCGGAAAGGGACAAGCGTTCCGGTAGGGCGCGTCTGCATCGACTCCGGCACCGTCGACGAGGTTGTGGAAGACCTGGTGATCCGCGACCGCAGGCATCTCTCCGAGGACGGCTTCGTGCTTCCCATCATCGCCATCAACAAGCATACGGGGAAGAACGAATCGCTTCCGGAAATCGTCAGCCGCGGCTTTGTGTCCTTCGAGGATAGCTCGGAACTGCTGCAAGGCGCCCGCCAGATTGTCGCCAAGACTCTCGAGGGTTCGACGCCCGAGGAGCGTACGGATTGGGGAGTGATGCAGGAGAAGATCCGCACGGACCTGCGCCGCTATATTTCCAGGCAGACTTCGCGCCGCCCGCTGATCATGCCTGTCATCCTGGAAGTGTGACTACTCCCGTTCCCCGAAACTACCTGGAAGACGCCTCGGGCTACCAGGGTAACGCCGAGGCGCTGTTCCTGCCGGCCACGGAGGAGGAACTCCTCGATGTGCTCCGGAAGTCTACGGCTACGCGCACTCCGGTGACGATCGCCGGCGCCGGCACGGGAGTCGCCGGCGGCCGCTGTCCCGAGGGCGGCTGGATAATTTCGATGGAGAAGTTCCGCAAACTCGAGATCCATCAGGGGTACGCCGTCGCTGGCTCCGGAGTCCTTCTGCGCGAGCTACAGGCCGCGGCGCAGGCCGGCGGGCAGTTCTACGCTCCCGATCCCACGGAAAATTCGTCCGCCATCGGGGGCAACATCGCCGCCGACGCCAGCGGATCGCGCAGCTTCCGCTACGGGGACACGCGGCGGCATATCCGCGCGCTGCGCGTTGCCCTGATGGATGGCACGCTGCTGGCGTTGCGGCGGGGAGAGCCGCTGCCGTTCGCCGCGCCGCCGGTTCCGATGCCGGAAACAACGAAACATTCCGCGGGCTACTGGCTGAAGCCCGGCATGGACTACCTTGATCTTTTCATCGGCTCGGAGGGAACGCTTGGCGTCGTCACCGAGGCCGAGGTACAATTGCTGCCCGCGCCGAAACATTTGCTCACCGGCGTGATCTTTATGCCGGACGACGACGCCGCTCTTTCGGCGGTCGAGGCATGGCGCGGCACGCCGCTGCTGCGCATGCTCGAATACATGGACGCGGGCTCGCTGGATCTGCTGCGCGGGAAGTATCCGGAAATCCCCGCCGGGGCGCGGGCGGCGCTGCTGATTGAGCAGGAGCTTGCCGCCGAGGACGGGCCGGAGATGGAGGAATGGGCGGACCGGCTCATCGACTCCGGGTCGCTTGGCGAAGCCTCGTGGTTCGCCGCCAATGCCGCCGACCGCGAGCGCTTCCGGCGGTTTCGCCACGCGCTGCCGGAGTCCGTCAACGACTCCGTGCGCCGCAACGGATTCCTGAAACTCGGGTCGGATTACGCCGTCCCCTTGGCCCGCAATCGCGAGATGATGGCTTACTACCGCGGCCGCCTTGAGGCCGAATTTCCCGGCCGTTATGTCATTTTCGGCCACATCGGCGACGCCCACGTTCATGTCAATATCCTTCCCACGGCGGAGGTGGAGTTCGAACGCGGCAAGCGATTGATGATCGAATTCGCCCGCCATGCCGTCGCCCTTGGCGGAACCGTCGGGGCTGAACATGGCCTGGGCAAGCGCAAAGCGCACCTGCTGCGGCTGCAATACGACGATGAGGTAATTGAAGCGATGAAAGAGATCAAGAGCCGCTTCGATCCGCTGTGGCTGCTCGGCCGCGGTACATTGTTGGAGTATGTACAGCCG
Source organism: Bryobacterales bacterium (assembly GCA_026954325.1). Classification (GTDB taxonomy): domain Bacteria; phylum Acidobacteriota; class Terriglobia; order Bryobacterales; family Bryobacteraceae; genus CADEFT01. The sequence goes on from JAIXKK010000216.1 coordinate 51,423, forward strand.
TCGTGAAATTCTCACCCTATCGATAGCATCGGCGGTGGCGAGCAAAGCTCCCGCCGCGCCGGCCAACGCAAAGGGAGAGTGGCGCAACCGCCAATCGGGCATGGCGTACCGCCGTCTTGGCCGTACCGGCTTCATGATTTCGGAGATCGTCATGGGCGGCAATCTCATCAGCCCGGTGAACTACGAGCACGTGCTGGAGGCGCTCGATCACGGGCTCAACTACCTCGACACCGCGCCCGCCTACGGCAATCTGCAAAGTGAGAAAGGATACGCGCGCGTCATCCAGGCGCGGAAGCGCGATTCCTTCTTCCTCAACACCAAGATCAGCATGTGGGACATCAACCGCGGCAAAGTGTTTCAGGATATCTTTCATTCTCTTCCCGAATCCGAGCGGAAGAAATTGCAGCACGAGGCCATGGAAGAATTGGAACGCCGCCGCGTATTCGAGCCTGACTACATCTGCGACTACTTCCCCTCACAGCGCGGCGAGATGCGGGATGCGGCCCTTGCCAACGTGATGGAGAAGAAATACGGGCAGCGGATCGACCGCGATAAGAACTACCGGCGGATCATCATCGACTCGCTCGAGGCGAGCCTCAAACGGTTAGGCGCCGACCATGTGGATCTCATGATGTGTCCGCACGGAGCGAGCACTCCCGCGGAGATCCTTACGCATCCGGAAATCTTCGACGCGTTTGAAACATTGAAGAAAGCGGGGAAGGTGCGTCATCTCGGAGTCTCGGCGCACAATGATCCCGGAGGCGTTCTGGAGGCGGCGGCGCAGACCGGAAAGTATTCGGCGGCCATGGTGGCCTACAGCATCATCAACCACGGCTACGTAGATGCCGGGCTCGAGAAAGCGCATCAGGCGGGGATGGGGATCATCGCCATGAAAGCGGCCCGCCCGGTGTTCAACGGCCGCGACAACGGCACTCCCGATATCCCGGAGCGCGTTGAAAAAATTCAGAAAGCTATCCCGGGAGCGCTCAAGGTTCCGCAGAAAGCCTATGTATGGGCGCTGCGCAACTCACGCCTCAGCGCGGTCATTTCGGAGATGGGCAGCGCCGCCATCATGCGCGACAATCTGCCGCTGGCGGCGCCGAAGGCTTAGTTCGCCGGCTCGGAAATTGCCGCGCCGCCGGTGCGGGAATCGGAAGCCCGTGGTTCGGACGTATCCCCCGGGCGGCGGGGCGTGGTTAAGAAAATTCCCTCATCCGGCAGGGAATACGAAGTGCTCATCCACAAAGCGCTGGTCGAACGCGACGAAGGCCACTTGCGAGCCTTCCCGGCGCATGATGGCGAAGCTCACACAGTCCACCAGGCTCAGTTTTCGGCGTTGGGCTGCCAGAAGAGCGGTCATGCCCAGCGAGTGTGTGGCATCATCGGCCCAGGCAATCTCCATCACCGGCAAAATCTCCTCCTGGATGGAACGGACAGCTTCCAACCCCAACCGGCTCTGAGCCAGAGCACAACTCTCCACAACTATGTAGTTTGTAGTGAAGAGGGGTTCGTTAGACTCGAGCAGGGCCAACCAACACATCTTTGCTGCTTGGTGGTTCGCGTCATTCCGATCGAGTATGGCATCGATTGCCGATGGATCGGCGAAGGTCACTGCCGTCCGAATGCCTCAGCCAGGTATTTGTCGTGTTCCGCGCTGACATCCGGCAGCGAAGAAGCAAACCGTCCGGCGGCGTCCTTGGCTCTGGCGCGCTTGCGCTCGCGACTGATTCCCGCTTCCCTTTGCAGGAAGGAGTCGATAGACATCCGGATCAGTTCGGCGACAGAATGCCGCCGTTCCCGGCATGGTCCGAAGACTGGCTTGCTCTTCGGTGATTCGGATCTGCGCGCGAACCATCTGTCATCCTTATAGCAAATGATGATGACATCACATCATAGCCCGTCTCGCTTGACGCATCCGATGGAACGGCACGGCGCGGAAGGGGAGATTGAGGCGTCGCGCCAGATGCAGGCGCTCTCGGGCACTCCCGCGGCGGCCATCGTGCGCGTGGAGTCGAATGTCAGACCAAGAGCGCGCCGCGTGCTGGATAAGGGGGGCGCATGGAATCATGTTTCCCCACATTGACACCGCCGAGGATGCCCGGGATGCCGCGGCCGCGATGCTGAATGAAAAGATTGTAGAGTTCAATCGCTTCGTGTGGAATGTTCGGTTTCGCGGGTTCCAAGATCGAATGCCCCCTTGGCGGAGACTATATCATTCCCTGGAAATGTACACGGGACCGGTGGAGGCCGGGGCCGGCGCAAAAGACGAGGAACAGCCCCCAAACAATGGGAAAATGAAAACAGAGGACGTGGAATGAAACGCATCTACATTGCCGCCTATCATCAATCGCCGTTTGGCAAGCTGTTGGGGATGACCGTGCCGCGGATTATCGACGAAGCGGTTGCCGGAGTCTGCGCGGAAATCCATGCGCCCGCGTCGGCGCTGGACGTGGGTTCGATTGGCGCGGCCTGCAACATGACGCTCAACGAGCAGGGGCTTCTCTCCGGGTTGATGGCGATGACGCCGGGACTCGAAGGCAAGCCGATCGAGGCGGTGGAAAATGCCTGTGCCAGCGGCGGGCAGGCGATCCTCTCCGTCATCGGCAAGCTGCAACTGGGATGGGGCGAGACCGGCATTGCCGTGGGTTATGAAAAGATGCGCGACGCCGAAGGCAAGATGGACGGAAAGCTGATCGGCAAGGCGCTCGGCTATTTCTCGCACCCCGATGAACGCGAGGGCAAGGTGTTTGTATTCCCGCACCTCTTCGCGGAGGTGATGCGGGATTACATGTCGGCGCATGGCGTCACGGAAGAGGACTTGGCAAGCATCGCCGTGCAGGAGTATTGCGCCGCCAGGCACAACCCCTACGCGCAGATGCGCAAGGTTCAGATCACACTGGAACAGGCCATGAAGATCGAAGGCGTGAACCGCTACGTGGTGGAGGGCCTGCCGCTGAAGACGTACGATTGCTCGCAGATCACCGACGGTTACGCGGCCATGATCCTGGCGACCGAAGAGGGACTCTCGAAGCTGGGGGTTGCGAAATCGGATTGCGTCGAGATTGCGGGCTACGCCCAGGCGACGGATCCGCTGCGCAAGGAAGGCCGGGAAGTCCTGCGGCCCAAGGGGGCTTACCGCGCGATGTCGAAAGCTTACGCGATGGCGGGGCTCACAGCGAAAGACATCAATGTGGCCGAGGTCCACGATTGCTTCTCAGTGATGGGAGCAATCGGCGCGGAGGTGATCGGGAAGGCGGAATATGGGCGCGGCGCCCGGTATTGGCGCGAAGGCAAGGCCGCGCCGTCCGGCGAGTGCGGCATCAATACTTCAGGAGGTCTCATCGCCAAGGGCCATCCGATCGGCGCAACGGGCGTCTCGATGGTCGGTTGGGCGTCGTGGCAGTTGTTAGGGAAAGCGCCGCGCGAATCGCAGGTGCCGGATGCCCGGGCGGCCGCTACGTTCAATATCGGCGGTCCCATCTGCGCGTCGGTGTGTACTGTCCTGAAACCTGCCGCCTAGCGGGGCGCTAGGATATAGGGATGGTACGGGCAGGCCGCTACGTGGTTCACCGGGAGATCGGCCGCGGAGCCATGGGTGTTGTGTACCTCGGTGAGGATCCGGCCATCGCCCGGCCGGTGGCCATCAAGACCGTCAACTTCTCGCAACTGACCGACCCCGGACAGGCGAATGTTTACCGGGACCGTCTGATCCGGGAGGCGAGTTCCGCGGGGATCCTGCAACATCCGGCAATCATCAAGATCTACGACGTAGTGCAGGCCGATGCCTACACTTGCGTGGTAATGGAATATGTCGATGGGGTATCGCTCGCGGCCCGCTTGTCGCAGGGCCCAATCCCGCCGGATGCGGCGTTGGCGATGCTCGAAAGGCTGGCGGAGGCGCTTGACCACGCACACCAGAGCGGCGTCGTTCACCGCGACATCAAGCCGGCGAACATTCTTTTGACTCGGGACGGCCAGCCGAAGATTGCGGACTTCGGCGTAGCTCGTCTCACCTCGCGCGAAACGACCATGGGATTCTTCGGTACGCCGGCCTACATGTCGCCGGAACAGATCCGGGATGAAAAGGCGACGCCAAAAACGGACCAGTTTGCGCTGGCGGCACTGGCCTTCGAACTGATTTCCCGGCGCAAGCCGTTCGATACCGAACAGATTTCATCGCTGATCTATAAAATCCTCCAGGATCCGGTCGCGCCCACCGGATTGGGGCCTCGGGTGGACCGGGTGTTCGAGCGGGCAATGGCGAAGGATCCAGCCGGGCGGTTCGCAACCTGCCGGGAGTTTGTAGCCGCCTTAGGCGGTGCGCTCACGCCTCCGGCGGCGATGACTCCCGTCCCGCTAATACGCCAATCGAAGAACTTCGCCGGAACTATCCTCGCCGGCGCGGCGGGCGTGGCGTTGGTTCTTGGGGGAATTTGGGCGGTGCGGCCGGGACGAACGGCGCCGGACCGGCCGGCCCCCCAGGCAGCGGCTGTAGCGGAACCTGTCAGAGACCCCGCCGTTGCGGAGAAGAAGCCCGCGGCACAGGCGGTGAAGCCGCGTCAGGCTGCGCGCATGGAAGAACGGCCTGCCGCCGTGCGTAAGGCGCCAAAGCCTCCCGAGGCGCCCCCGGTCAGGAAGGCCGAGCCAGCCGTAGCCGCGCCTATCGTGAAGCCGGAGGTTCCCAAACCAGTCGAACGGGCAACGGTGCGCGTGTCCACCACTCCCACGGGAGCGCGCATAATCTTTGATGGAGATGCTTCGGTGTTGTGCCACAGCCCATGCGCTCGTGAGTTGACGGCGGGGACACATCATGTGACCGCCTTCCTTGACGGCTACAGGCTGGGAACGGCAAAAGTCGATGTGCCGGGATATCCGGAACTTTCCATCATTTTGTCGAAGGCGCTGGGTACGATTGTTTTCGACGCTAGCCTTCGCGGCGCGACGATTATGATCGATGGCAGAACGCTGACAACCCCTGCTCCCACCGAGATCGAGCTTCCGGCGGGCGATCATCAGGTGAAACTGACCGTGAAGGATGTGGTGGTTCTCGACCGCGCCTTGACCGTAAAGGACTCCGGTCGAATCCTGGTGCGGGCGCCGGCTCCACCTCCTCCACAACAGTAGAGCCGGCCGCGGCGCCTCTGATTTCGGCTTCCGAGGACTCGCCCGCACAACGGAGGCACGCCGCCGCGCCGTATTGCGAGTCCTCCCTGGTATCGAGGGGCGGAGGCACCCCCTTTACGGGCTAGAACATGAACATCATGACCAGCGTGCTGACAAACTGTCCGCCGAGGCAGCACCATCCGCCCACGGTTCCCGTAGGCTTGCCGAACAATCCTGGGCTGCCGATGTTCACCACCGCGCTCGGGTTGCTGAAGTTCGGCTGCTTGAACACGTTGTTGATGTCGTAGCGAATCTGGAACTTGTACTTCTCTTTCAAGGTGATGAATTTCGCCAGCGACACCTGCGTCCAGTTCAAACCCGGACCAGTGATCATGTTGCGTCCCAGCGTACCGGCGGTGAAGGCGGCCGGATTGGCGAAAGCCGAGATGTTCCACATGGGATTCTTGAGGCTGTTGTTGAAGCGGTCGCCAATGCTCCAGTTCGGCACGGCAACCTGATCGAGCGATTGGCTCAGGTTCGGCCGCTGCGCGCCGTTTCCCGGCAGGTAGCGGTTCGGGCTCCCGGAGACGGAGAAGTTCACCGGCACCCCGGTTTGGAAGGTCTGGATAATGGAAGCGTTCCACCCGCCCAGGATGTAATCCTTCACGCCGCCGCTGCTCATGAAATGCCTGCCGCGGCCGAAGGGCAGTTCGTAGGTCAGATAAGTGACATTCCGGTTGGTGATGTTGAATCCGGCCGTCCCTTTTTCGAGGGCGCGGTTGTAGAACGTCTCTCCTCCGCAGACGCCGTCCGCGTCACATTCATCAATGGCATGTGACCATGTGTAGAACGAAGTCAGCGTAAGCCCGTAGGAGGAGCGCTTCTCCACTTTGACCGTGCCGGAATGGAAACTGGAGTGGCTGAAGTTACTCCACATGTTGATCGCGCCGAAGTTCGGGAACGGGCGATAGTTCTGGTAATTCTGGAACACCGAGTTGAGAACGGTGGGGTCGGTCGAAATGTTGAGCGGAACAGTGTTGGTGTCCCATGCGTTCAGCAACCCGACGCCGGAAGAGCCCTGGTAGCTGAGTTCCAGCAACCACGAGGGAGCGAACTGATACTGTAGCGTGCCGTTCCAGTTCATGGTGTAGGGGTTGTGCAGCGAGGGGTCATAGCGCGTGGCGGAACGCGCGCTATAGTTGACGCCGACGAACGGGGACGTTCCGTTGGGGAGTATATTGAACGCGATATTTCCGGGGCCTTGGCTCAGGAAGAACGCCGGGCGCGGATCGCCCGAGGGGCGCTGCACACTGACCGAGGTCGAGTATTCCTCGAAGTTCTGATTGAAGTCCGTGGTGAACAGATCAATGGTGGTCAATCCGAAGCCTCCGCGGAACACCACTTTATCGTTGATCTTGTAAGCCAGTCCGATTCGTGGTTGGAAGTGCTTGTAGCTCTTGTTGCCGAGAGGGCCGGAAGGATGAAGAATGGCGCCCTTCATCCCCGTGTTGGGATCGGTGGCCGTGGGATCAAACTGGCTCTGCTGGCCGTACTTCGTCTGGAAGGGGCTTTCATAGGACCAGCGCAGGCCGAGGTTGAACGTCAAACGCGGACTGAAGGTCCAGTCATCCTGAAAGTAAAGCGCGTGGCTCCACCAGCGAGGCAGCCAGTTCGCAAGATACGTGTTGAAATCGGCCCGTGTCACCGAGCCGAGCAGAAAGGCGGCAAAATCGTTTCCGGTGTTCGGCGTAAATGGGAAGTCGGTGCCGCCGAAGCGGAAAATGCCGCCGGGTTGCGACTGGCTGAAGACGTTCGCGCGGGTGCGGAGCAACTCGTAGCCCGTCTTCAATGTGTGCCGGCCGACAACCTTGGTCAGGTTCTCCTGGAAGGTGTAGTTCTCGTCCGCCTGATAATACGGCGCGCCGGGAAACGTGGCGTTGTAGAACGCCCCGCCGCTCGAGTTGAAGAACGAGGGAAACGTATTGCCGGGAACACCGGGAATCCCCAGTTGCTGGGCCCAATTCTCATTGATTCCCGGGGGCGTGCGGGATTCCTTGCGGTGATTGGCGCCCAGCCGGATTTCGTTGATCAGCGTGGGGCTGAAAACATGCGTGTCCGAGATGACGGCGTTGATCTGGTCGCTGGGCGCCAGCACGTAGTTGCCGTCAAGCATGCCCCAGTTCAGACCGATCTGGTTGCCATGAGCGCGGTTCTGCACCCAGGAGTAGCGGCCGAACATCCGGTTCTTGTCGCTGATGTTGTGGTCGATCTTGATGTCGTAGCGTGAACGGAACGACGTGTAGTGGCTGTTATCGCCGTAATTCGAATGGGGGCCGAGTTTGTCGATGAATCCCGAACCCGCCTGGTTGTTCGGCGCCGCCCACGGCTGATGGCCGAGGAAGTTGTTCACCGCCGGGTCGAAGCGATTCTTGGGAATGATATTGCCGGCGAACGGATCGCGAGTCCATTGCCCGTTCACCTGCCGCGTGCTCGCCGGATCGTAAATCGGATAACCGAGCCCGTTGAACGAGAAGTTCCCGTTGAGCATGTCGGGCGTGGGAACGTCGGCAAACACGGACTGGTCGTACACCTCGTGGTGCCGTGAATATCCGAAGAGGAAAAAGGTCCGGTTCTTGCCGTTGTAAATCTTTGGGAGATAAACGGGGCCGCTGACGAGGTTGCCGAGTTCATGGTAGCCGAACGGCGCATTGCCGAGGTTGAAGTAGGCGCGGTGCAGCATCGGGTTGCCGACATACCGGTCCTCCGCCTCGACGTGTAACTGGTTGGTGCCCGATTTGTAAGTGGCGCTGAGCATCCCGCCCGCCGAATGGCCGTTTTCCGCGGGCAACACGGTGGTAACCATCTTCACTTCCTGGATGGCGTTCTGCGTCGTGGACATGATGCGGTTGGTCGCCACGCCGCCACGCACGGGTTCCGTGCCGGAGATGCCGTCCATGGAATAGCCGACACCGCGGTCGCGCTGCCCGGCGATGTGGAAGCCGTTCATGCTGGTGACGCCGGGCATCATGTACATCGTCATCCAGGTGTAGCGCTGCATGATGGGCAGGGCGTTCATCTGGCTCCCGGCGAGAACAGTGCCGGTGGTCGAGGTGGCGGTTTCGAGAAGCGGAGCCGCCGCGTTGACCTCGAGTTTTTCCACCACGCTCCCGACGTTCAGTTGCACGTCGACGGTGAGCGTATCGTTGGAACGTAACGCCAGTCCTTCGCGCTCCAACGTGGCGAATCCGTCCTTCGTGAACGTGAGCTTATACGAGGCGGGGTCCAGGTAGAAGAACCGGTAAATCCCCTGCTCGTCGCTGACGGTGCGTTGGGTAATGCCCTTTTCGGGATTGAGGGCGGTCACCGTGACTCCGGGTAGAAGCGAACCCGAGGGGTCCGTGACATGCCCAATGATAGTGCCGGTCGCGGTTTGACCGAAGAGTGAAGCGCCGCTGGACAGCAGCGCCAGAAAGATAGAGTTGGTAAAGACCCTGGATCGAAGCATACAAACCTCCCAAAGAAACTACTGAACCGCAGTTTCCATCTTGGCTGCCGGTTGTGAGACAGCATATCACAAAGGGAGCATCGCGCGATCGTTATCGATCCACGCCGCCGCATCATTCGCCGCGCTACATCAGATATAGTGACCCGCAATTCCTGCTTCATCGGCCACCGCGCCGGCCGGCGTGGAACCCTCTTCAAGGCGCCTGTCAGGCCCGGTTCGCAATCCTCATAATGACCGCGGTCTCGGGCGGGTCTTCGTAATATCCCGGACGCCGTCCCACCTCTTCAAAACCTACCCGCTCATAGAGGCGGCGAGCGGCGTCATTCGACTCACGCACCTCGAGGAATACATCTCCCGCTTCTCCGCTGAATACCAGCGCCCGCAGCAGTGCCTCGCCGATCCCCAATCCGCGGTATTCGGATAGAACGGCGATGTTCAGAATCTCCCGCTCGTCGGGCGCGGTCTTGCGGGCCACGATGAATCCCGCGATCGCCCCGTCATGACGGGCAACCAGAAATTCATGGCGCAGGTACTGCTCCGCATCCCAGCGGGAAGACGGCAGGGCCTCGGCTTGAATCTGCCGTACGCGCGCCAGGTCGGCTGGCGTGCCTGCCCGAAGAAGCAGCTTTTCCGGAAGCGTTCCGGCAATCAGGTCGCGCTCCATCTGGCCAAGTTTAGCCCAACCGAAACGCTCCGCGACAAGCGAGTAGCTATTGGCGGCAAGCATCCGGCGCAGGCCGGGATCAGACGCCAGGCGGCCGATTCCCTCGGCGAATGCATCCGCGCCATCCGCGATCCAGACATGCTTCTCATGCTCGACGGGAATGCCTCCGCACCCGCAAGCCGTGGTGACGATGGCGCGCTCCATGGCCATCGCTTCCAGCACCTTGACGTTGGTTCCCGCCGAGACGAGAGTCGGCACAAGAACAATATTCGCCTCGTGGTACAGAGGGCGGACATCAGCCACAAAACCGAGGATGCGTATCCGATCGTCGTTCCGCTCCGGACGCCAATACAATTCGGGCCGCGGGCCGGCCACCACGGTGACCGTCATCTCGGGGAACCGCCCGCGGAGCCGCGGCCACACCTCTTCGGCAAAAAAGCGGAAGGCGGTCACGTTCGGAAAATGGCGGAAGCTGCCGATAAAGAGGAGCCGCTGCCCCGGCATCTCGGGGTAAGGGCGAAAGCGATCCAGATCAACGCCGTTCGGAATGACTCGCGCGTTCGAAACGCCCAGTAGACACGCATCCTTTTCGGACATCGTCACCACGCGGTTATAGCGGCGAACAGCGCTCCGCTCAAAGCGCAGCCAGCGTACCCAGTTCCACCAGGAGGCTATAGACCGTTGACGCCGGTGTAGCTGCCCGTAGAGATCAAAAGTGACGTCGTGCTCCACGAGGATGTCCCCCGGATACCGCGCCAGTTGCGTATACTCCACCTGGATCAGTTCGAGATGATGTTCTTGGCGAACGCGCTCGATCAGCGCTCGCATGGGCGGAGATTCATATTCCTTGACCTCGGGAGGCAGCAGGGTCGCCCACCGCGGTTCCCGGTAGCGCGGCTTGCCCACCAGGCCGGCGTAGGAGCAGAATTCCAGCAGCGGCTCGAGATCCGCGGGATCCCCGTCTTCCCGGAAGGCGAACAGATACACATCGTAGTTAACGGCCGTCTCGCGCAGCAGATGGTATAGCCGGACCGCGCCGCCGTGAGAAAGCGGATACGGAATAAAAGGAGTCAACACTCCGATTCTTCGATATCCGGGTCGGGGCAGCCTTCCTTTTCGCACCGTCGTGTCGGGGGGAATTACGGTCCGGTCGCGGGTAAACCACCATAACCAGCGGGGACGCAGATAGATGCGGTCCAGCGGAACGCCCCGCCAGAACAACAGAGACGCGAGCCAGGTCCGCGGTTGCAGATGATGCCGCTCGAGGTTCGCATTATAGGCAAGGATCTTGCGTGGCGCCCGAAGAAAGGCCGCCCGGCGCAGCGCGGCGTGGGCGCTGTCTCCGTCAAACAGGACAGCGGCCATGCCAATGCGATACCGGCGCAGGACGCGCAGATCGGCGGGTTCCACCCCATCGGCATCTGGATCGCCGCCCACGACAAAATGACGGCGATCGGGGATCAGTTTGCGCACCTCCTCCACCATGATCTTCACCTTATCCGGCGCCCCGGTGGAAAAACTGACCACTACCGCCTCCGGATGTTTGCCCAGCAAACCGAACCACAATGCTTTGAGGCGCTGCTTCAAGCCGCGGCCTCCTGGCGGAAAGTGGTGGCTTTCATCAGCGCCCATCCCGCCAGAGGCAGGGCCGAGGAGACAATGCAGACCGGCAGGAATCCGTAGCCATCCACCAACCGGCCCACCAGGGGAGAGAAGAAGGTGAGCATCAGCCCATAGCCTGACGTGATCGCCGACACGGCGAAGGCAGCCCGCTTCGCGCCGAAGATGTCCTGCGGGAGGGCATACATGTTGGCGCTTACCGCCACCGAGAAAAAGAAGGAGGCCGAAACCATGGCGATGGCCCATCCAGGCTCTCGCATGAGTGGCGCGGCCGTGGTCGACAGCAGTGCAATGCAGCCGGCGAGAATCGAGCGGTCTCGAGCCTGCATCACCGTTGCGCCCTGCTTCATGAAACGGAGAGCCAGCCATCCGCCGAATAGTCCCCCGAAGGCGGCAAAAATGGGGGGAATCCAGGCATAACGCTGGTTCGCCTCGGCAGGAGAGAGATGATACTGCTGCACCAGAAAAATGGTAGTCCAGTTCGTCCACAAACTGTAGACGGTCATGACCAGGATGTTCCCGAATACCAGCGCCCAGAGCCTCCTGTCGCGCGCCACCGCGGCAGCCGGCGAAGCAGGCCGGTCCAGGGCGACAGCCGATCCTTCCCCGGCGCGGCGGCGAACCGCGCGCCAGAGCGGAGCCCAGAACAGCCCCAGTCCGCCGGCGGCAACAAACGCGGCGCGCCAGCCGAAGCGTTCCGCAAGGAAGACGGCCAGAAGCGGGGCGGCCATGCTGCCCAGGCTGAGCCCAAGCTGGTTGACTCCCGTTCCCAGGGCGCGCTCGCGAGGGTGCAGATAGGTGGCGCTGGCCTTTCCGAACGCGGGAATCCCGCCGGCTTCGGCCGCGCCCAGCAGCATGCGGCAGGCGAACAAACCGGCGAAGCCATCCACAAGACCCGTCGCGGCGGCCGCCAGGGACCACACCACGATGCTGGCCATGGCGCCCGCGCTCAGCCCCACGCGATCAATGAAGAGACCGGCAACCGGAGCGCACAACGCGTAAACAATGTAGAACGCCGATTGCAGCCAGCCGTAGTCTTCGTTCGAAAGTTGAAACTCCGCCTTCAACCGCGGGGCAAGCGCCGCCAGTGTCTGCCGGTCGAGATAGTTCAGGGCGGTGAAGAGGGTGAACGCGCCGACAGCCAGCCAGCGCGCTGGGAGGAGAGAACGCATGTCAACGGAACTCGATCACCGCCACCTCGCCCAGCGTTCCCTGCCGGGCATCCTTGCGCGGCTTGTAGTCGACTGTACAATTCCGCGCGGGGCGCTGCACGCCGCATCCGAGAGAAGCCTCCCCATTGCCGATCACCACAATCTGGCCCGGATCGGGAATCCACAGGCTCATCAGCTTGCCGCCCGCGGGAAGAATCCAGATGCGGGCGGATTTGCCCAGGCAATCCACCTTCTGCAACTGTCCGCTGATTCTTTCCTTCGCGGTCTTGTCGTCCCACCACTGCTCCACTTTCTGCCCGGAATCCAGCGGCTTCAGCGATTGATTGGCCTTCGTCTCGGCAGCCTTTACTTCATTGAGCGCCTGTTCCTTGAGCCGTTCCAGTTCCCGCTGCCTCTCGTCGGCAATGCGCTTGCGCTCCGCTGCTTCGCGATCGGCAATCTCCACCTCGAACTTCCGCCGGGCTTCACTCACGGCGGCGCGTTCTTCCGGTGTGGGAGCAGCCATCTCGGCCGCGAACCAGGATTTGGAGGCGTCCGTGAACTGCTTGGCTTCCAACTGCGCGCGGGCCAGGCGGAGCCACAACCCGCCGTCGCGCGGATTCAGCTTCGCGGCGGTCTTCAGATAGAACGCCTGCCGTTCGGGAGTCTTCTCGAGGTTCGCCAGTTCGATGTAAGGCTCAGCCCAGCGCGGGTTCTTCTTAGCCGCCTCGACATAGGCGTCCTGCCTGGCTTGGAAGCCATCGGCCAGCTTTCCGTAGGCGAGATACACCCGTGCGCTCTTGCTGCCGGCCGCAATGGCTTGCTTCAGCCACTCGAAAGCCTTGGCCTTGTCCCCCTTCCGCGCGGCTTCCAAGCCCAGCGCCTCCGCCGATTCCATCGAGCCGGCCGGAGAAAGCTTCGGATTTCCCGTCGCATCCGCGATGGCCGCCGTGACGCGCGATTCCTCGAGCGGATGCATCACGAAATCTTTTTCCACAATCGGCCGTCCGCTAAGAGTGGCCGGCGGGAACTGGCCGGCATCGAAGTATTTCCTGATTTGCGCTTCGAGACCGGCCTTGCCGAGCCCGAGAGAGTTGCGATAGGCGGAATCTTCGTCGGCGCCCTGCTGCATGTTGTTCAGCAGCACGCGAAAACGAACTGCGTAATCGGGATTCGTGGCCAGATACTGGACCCGGGCCCAATCGAGAGTCCGCTCAGCCGGCGGGGGCGGCAAGCCGAAAGTAATTTTCGGCCCCTGCGCCTCCAGAGTGGATAGCAGATCTTCCAGACCGTCTTCCCAGTATCGCGGCATGCGGCGCGCGTTCGATTCAAGCAACATCCGCGCCACCTGCCTCATCCACTGCCGCGAAGGCGCTGTTCCCGCGGGCGCTAGGCTGACCCACGCTTCCCGCCCCAGTACCCACTCGGTGGCGGAGACCTGCTTTCCCTTCATCGCCAGGACGCGCACCGGCCAGAGGGACGCCGGTTCCTGGTTCCCCAGCAGCTTACCTAACATGTAGCGGACCTGCTCGAACCGCACCAGCAACTGGCGCGCATCGCGGTCCGAGCCGTTCGTCCAGATTTCGAACGGACCCGAACGGCAATCTTCCCATTGCCCGGCGGAAAGCAATGGGAAGGAAGCCAGAAGGAGGATGGCCGGAAAGCGCTTCATTCCCCTTCGTATCGTAGCACCCGCGAGGTGAATGCCCCCGCGCCGCGATCAGAACAGAAAACGGATGCCGAACTGAGCCTGGAATGGGAAGCCAACCTGCTGGTTCTGCGTGCTGTACTTCCCGTCCGCGGTCTTCAGCACCAGCCAGCGGACATCCGGCGCAACGGTCTGCCCCTGCGCGTTGATCCCCAACCCATAGATGCTGGCGGTTCCGCCGTAAATCACATTGTCGATGTTGAACAGGTTGAAAAATTCGGCCGACAACTGAATTCTGCGCGCTTCATTCTTCAGCTTGAAGCTCTTGAGAATGCGCACATCGTCGCCGTAAACGGCGCGATTACGGAACGCGTTGCGCGCAAACGGCACGCCGGATGACTGCAGGGGGCGGTCCGTGGAAGCCCCGTCCTGGTTGGTGTCGGCGCCGGTGCGCGGGTTGAGGGGAAAGCCGCCGCGGACGCGGAACGTTCCCGACAACTCAAGCCCAAGCGGCAATGTGTACACGGCATAGCTGGCAAACTGGTGGCGCGCATCCAGATTCGAATAGCCGTAATCCTGGACGTAGTTGAAGGAGTTCATCGCGCTCTGGCCGCCCGAATCCCGCTCGTTATCGTCGTCGGAGTAGGTTTGCGCCAACGTATAGAATACGCCCGCGTTCAGCTTCCTTCCCTTGTACTGATTGGAAATAGTCATCCCGCGATACATGGACCGCGCCGAACTCTCGCGGATGTTGATCTGGCCGAGCGTCGGGATGGGCCGCAGGCGCGTCCCGCCGCTGGCGATGCCGAACATGGGCCGCTGCGAGGCGTCCGTGACGATGGGCGCCGGCAAATTGTAGTCCTTGTTCCGTTCGAGATGCACGGTGTTGACGTAGTTGAACTGGACGCCGGCCACCCACCAGTCGGTAACGCGGTAATCCGTTCCCAGCCCGGTCTGGAAGGAACGCGGGTTCACAAAATCAGTCGCCACGGCCGTGGTGCCCGCGCCAAGGTAGGGATCGGGAGTGGCCCCGAGGCCGAATGCCGCGGCGTTTTGCACTGCATCCAGCGCAATCACCGGCAACTTGTCGGGAGTGTACTGGTTTAAGTCCACGCCGGCAGCCTTGAACTGTTGATAGATGGTGCCGTTGGCGCGGTTGCTCAAGAAAAGCCGCACGTTATTGGGCGGCGTGCGGAAATTGCCCGTGGGGTCGCTGTAGATGAGCAGCGGCGTGGCGGCGTAGAAAACACCCGTATGCGCGCGGACAACCAGCTTGCCGTCCTTCGTTGGATTCCAGGCAAGACCCACGCGCGGCATCACCTGCTTCAAGGCATTGGGAATCCTGGTAACGTCCGTGCGCGCGCCGTTGGGAAACAAGGTCCCGTTCACCTTGTTGACCAGGGCCGTGTTATTCGAGTCGACGGCGGGGCTCCACTGGCCTTCCCACCGCACACCGTAATCCAGAGTTAACGTGCGGGTGACACGCCAGCTATCCTGCGCGAACAGGGCCGCCATGGTCGCGCCGTACAGCACCGCAAGGTTCCCGATCTGACGGCTGTAGCTCACCGTGCTCGAATCCCACCGGTTCTGCACGGAACCGGCGCCGGAGAGGATGTCGAGAATCTGGTTCACGTTGCTGCTGTTGATGGTGAAGGTGCCGAACTGATCGAATCCAAAGGTTTGCGCCGTGGTCAGTTTCGCAATGTCGGTTCCGAACTTGAAAGAATGCGATCCGTGAATCAATGACAACGAGTCGGTAACCTGGAACCGCCGGTCCCATTGCACCGTCGGCAGAAAGTTACGCGTGCCATAGGTCCCGATGGTCGAGGCGATAATGCCGGGCTGCTGCGAATTCGCCAGCCGCGGGCGCTCTTCATAAGAACCGGAGAATTTCAGGTCGTTGACCACGTTCGGCGAGATGATTGCCGTGTACTGGGCGGTGCCGAAATGCACGCGGTCCTGCTCCACCCCCTCGTTGTTCAGGGCATTGTTGGTGAACGCCTCGATGGCCCCGCCGACAGTCACGGCGTTCGTCTCTTCCGAACCGCTGCGGTTATAGCGGAACGTCAGACGGCTGCCGTTTCTCAGAATGTAGTCGGCTTTCACCGTCCCCGCCCCGGCGTTGTTCACCTTGTTGAAGGGCTGTTCCAGAGCCTTGTAGAAGTTGTAAGCGGGCGTGTTCGCCGCCGTGGGTGTGAACCCGATCAGCGATGGGAATACCACCCGGCGAGGCTGCGTGCTGTGCTGCTGCTCGTAGGAAACGAAGAAGAAGAGCTTATCTTTCTTTATTGGCCCGCCAATGGCGCCTCCCCACTGCTGCAGCGACTCCGCCGGCTTGACGTTGATGAGCGTACCCGGCTTATCGAGGTTCGTCACCGGGATAGGACCTTCCTTGCTCAGTTCGGAGTTCCGGTTCTGGTAGAACCCTTCCCCGTGGTGCTCGTTGGTGCCGCTCTTGCTGATGACGTTGAGGATGCCGCCCGAAGAACGCCCGTATTCGGCCGCGTATCCGGTTGTAACCGCCTGGAATTCCTGCACGGAACTCTGCGGCACGGTAATGATCGAGTTCGAACGTTCCCCCCCGCGGATGCCGCCGAAGAACGGTTGATTATAGTCGGCGCCATCCACCATGATGTTCGAGTTGATTCCCCGCTGTCCCACGAACGAGATCTGAGAGCGCGAAGGGTCCACTTGAACCGATGGAGTGAGCACAGCGAAGTCCTGGAAACGCCGCCCGTTAATCGGCAGGTCTTGGAGCGCCGCGGAGCCGATGACAGTAGTCGGCGCGGGCAAGGCGACATTGACGATGGATTCCGACACTTCCACCGTGGTAGTCGTCGCCTGCACTTGAAGCGTTATATCGATGCCGATCGCGGAACCCACGGAAACGGTGACGCCCCGCAACGTCGTGATCGCAAATCCCGGCGCTTCCGCCGTGATGTTGTACTGGCCAGGATCGAGCTGGACTGCCCGGTATTGCCCGATCCCGCTGGTTTTCAGTTCGCGGACCAGCCCGGTGGCCGTGTTGGTGATCTTAACGGATGCCTCGGGCACCGCGGCATGATTCGCGTCGAACACCGTGCCGACGATCTGACCTTTGTTTGCGTCCGCCTGGCCGAACAGCATGGCGGTAAAGAGCACGAACGCACAAAGCACATTCTGAAGAAGGCGCATGTTGCAGTATGACTCCCGTATTGCTCAATCATAACGGCAAGAGGATTGAGGATTCCAGATAAATCGATTAACGCGGCATTACAAAATGTGCGGTGAAGATGACCGCGGATCACCTTCCGCATCGAAGTCACTGAAACTACATGTGTTGACCAGACTCCGGCCAACCGGTCATGGACCGTTCGGGACAGGTTCGATTCCTATAGTTCTGCTTCTCTTCCGTCGATGGCGACGGTATGGGAATCATCG
The DNA here is from genome assembly GCA_026954325.1 of Bryobacterales bacterium. Taxonomy (GTDB): domain Bacteria; phylum Acidobacteriota; class Terriglobia; order Bryobacterales; family Bryobacteraceae; genus CADEFT01. Next base: position 68,534 of record JAIXKK010000216.1, read on the forward strand.
ATCAGATTTTCGGAAAGATGCCTCCGCCGGTCTCCCGCAAAGAAGTCTTCTCGAATGCTCGCGCCATCGCTGCGCGGGAAAAGCGTCAAGTCGTGGTAATTCGGCCCGATCTGACCATTCTCCGGCTCGGCTGCCCTCCCCCCGATTCGATGCCGACGGACGCGGTAGCGCGGGTCGAGGCGATCGTACCCGGAATTGCGCGGTTCAACATCGCCGTGATCGCCCCCACTCGCGGCATTCCAGGGCCGGACGAAGGGCTTGCGGAACCTGGAGCCCGCCAGTGGCTGGCGGCCGGGAAAGACATTCCCTTCTTCGGCATCCTGAACGGCCTCGCCTACGTCGGGCACGCGGTGTGGGTGTTCGAAGGGAAGGATTCCGAAATGGAAGAAGGCTGCCGCGATGCCGATATCCTGATTGTGGATAGCGCATTGGCGGAAAGCATTCCGGAAACTTCCCTCGGCCGGGCGAGGCGGGTGATGCGCGGTTCCAGCCTCTTCCTCCACGATCGCGAGACCTTCCAACTGCGGCCATGGAAAGCAGTCCAGGGCAGTGGACCAGCCTCCTGGGCCTGCATTCTGGACGGTGCGCGGCGCCGGGCATCGGAAACCTCGCCCCCGCAAATCGTCCTCGTAAAGCCGGACCAATCGTTTCTTCTGTTTCCCTGCACCCCCGTGAGTTCCATGAAACCGGAGCAAATTGCCCAGGCCGAAAGAATCACTCCCGGCGGAATCAAGCGCAACATCGCCGTCATCGCGCCAACGGAGTTGATCGTCGAGGCCGCCGACAGCGCCAGAAAGCCGCTGGTGGCCCGGTTCCTGGCCGCGGGCCGCACCATCCCGTTTTTTGGCCTGCTGCTGAACCTTGCCTCCATCGGCAATCCCATGTGGATTTTCGACGGGCGGGCGGAGGCCCTGGAATCCGGATGCCGCGACGCCGATCTGCTGGTGATCGACGGCCTGCTTGCTGACGACATCCAGATGCGGACACTCGATGCGGCCGCCAAGGGCATGCGGAGTGAAAACGTTGTCATTTACGACCGCAACGTGAAGCGGCTCCATTTCCTCCGGCACGTCAGCCATTCGCCGGAACGGATTGCGTACCGGGATTAGGGGTCGTTACACCATCTCGCCGCGCGCGAGATCTTCAAAGCTCTCCCGCTGCCGCACTACCCGCCAGCCATTCCCCGCCACCATCACCTCGGCGCCTCGCGGGCGCGCGTTGTAATTCGAAGACAGCACAAAACCGTACGCTCCCGCGGTGAAGATAGCCACCAGATCCCCCGGCAGCACGTTGGCAAGCTCCCGGTCCCTGGCTAGAAAGTCCCCCGTTTCGCAGACCGGACCCACGACGTCGGCAACCACCGTGCCCCGGCTCTCATCCCGTTTTACAGGCAGGATCTCGTGATGCGCCCGGTATAGGGAGGGCCGGATGAGATCGTTCATGGCTGCGTCGAGAATCACGAATTCCTTTTCTCCGCTCCGTTTCCTGTACAGAACACGGCTCAAGAGGATGCCCGCCTCCGCCACCAGGGAACGGCCCGGTTCCACCATCAGGGTCAGGTTGCGGCCCGATACTCTGTTCCGGATGCGGGTAATGTAATCGGAAATGGACGGCGCCTGCTCGGAGGGCCGGTAAGGAACGCCGAGTCCGCCGCCCAGGTCAAGGTGCCGGATGGCAATGCCCTTGGCGCGGAGCCGGTCAATCAACTCCAGCATGCGGTCGAGCGCCGCCAGAAGCGGTTCCGGATTCAGCAACTGCGAGCCGATGTGGCAACTGACACCCTCCAGTTCGAGATGTTGATGCCAGCGGGCCCGGGAATAAATCTCCTCCACTTCGTTCATCGCGATGCCGAACTTGTGCTCCCGCAGTCCCGTGGAGATGTAAGGATGTGTCTCGGCGTCGACATCCGGATTCACCCGCAAAGCAACCTTCGCCTTCGCCCCCAGCCGCGCCGCCAGAGCGTCAATGAGCGAAAGCTCCGCCTCGGATTCGCAATTGAAGCTGTGAATCCCCTTCTCAAGAGCAAACTCAACTTCCTCGGCCGTCTTTCCCACGCCTGAAAAGACCACGTCATCCGGATTGCCGCCGGCGCGCAGCACCTTGTGTAATTCGCCCCCGGAAACAATATCGAAACCCGCCCCGGCGCGCGCCAGCAGCGCAAGAACCGCCAGATTGGAGTTTGCCTTTACCGCATAGCAGACCTTGTGCGGCAGGCCGCCAAAAGCGCGGTCATAGGCGCGGTAGCGCCCCAGGATCGCATTGGAAGAATAGACATAACAAGGCGTTCCCGCGCGCCGCGCGATCGAGTCCAGCGCGACGTCTTCCGCGTGCAACAGGTTGTCTCGGTAGTTGAAGGGAGCTTCCATCCTCATTTTACTTTCATCACAATCACACTCTGGTCATCGGATATGGGGGCTCCGGCGGCGAACTTGTCCAAGTCTTTAAAGATGGCCCCGACAATCTCGGAGGGTGATTTGTTCCTCATCTTCCGCAACAGGCGGACGAGACGCTTGTTACCGTAGTCTTTCAATTCCCCATCCTTTCCCGCTCCCGATTGCTGATCCACGACGCCGTCGGAAAACAACAGGACGACATCGCCCGCCTCGGCGGCGAAGACCACTTCGTCATATTCCCGGTCCTCGAGCAATCCGACGGGAATACCCTCCACCTGGGGAACGATCATCTCGTCTCCGCGGCAGATCATCGGCTGCGTGTTGCCGGCGTTCGTCATCGTGAACGTGCGTGCCGGCGCGTTCCAAACCATCAGCAGCAAGGTAACGTACTTGGTCTCCACCTTACGTTCCAGCAACACCTCATTCAGCGTCGCCATCAATTCGGCGGGGCGCTTCTCGCTTTGCGCCAGGCTGCGCAGCAGGCCGGTGACCAGCGCTCCATATAACGCCGCGGCCGCGCTCTTCCCGCTCGAATCCCCAAAGCACAGCAGAAGGCTACTGCGGTCGCGCTCGAAGAAATCATAAATGTCGCCGCTGATCTCGCGGGCAGGCCGGGCGCCGAGAGCAATATCGAGGCCGGTGACATCGGGCGCATGCCGGGGAAGCAGAACCTTCTGGAGTTTGCGCGCCGCCCGCAAGTCCTGTTCCAGCCGCTGCTCGCGGGAAGCCAGTTCTTCGTAGAGCCTTGCGTTCTCGACCGAACTCGCAATCTGAGGCGCTAACAGCGAGAGCGCTCTCGCATGGTCGTCCGTAAAGAAGCCAAGACGCTCGCTTTCGAGGTCAATCACCCCGATCACGCGGTCCTGGAGGATCAAAGGCACGGCGACTTCGGACTTGATATCGGGATGCGAGGCGATGTATCGCGGATCCGTCAACGTATCGCCGACGTTCACCGGCTTACGAGCAATGTAGGCGGCGCCCGTGATGCCCGAGCCGAGCGGAATGTTGTCGATCTCCACGCGCTGGTCATAGCGAAGGCTGAAATGGTGCCGCAGCGCCTGCCGCTCCTCGTCCACCAGCAGCACGCTGAAAGCGTCATAGCTTACAAGCTGGCGGACAATCTCGGCAATCTTCCGCAGCAGATCCTCCAGCGACAGAATCGAGGAAAACTCCTGCGAGACGGAACTGAGCGTCTTCAGCAACCGGTTCTGGCGGTCCACCCGCCGGTACAATCGCGCGTTCTCGATGGAAAAGCCCACCCGTCCGGCGATCAGTTGCAGCAGCGCCTTGTCGTGGGGCGTGTAGGCGTTCGGCCGCGTCGATTGCACGTCGATGACTCCCACCAGTTTCCCCCGAGCCACCATGGGAACGGCGAGTTCGCTTCTCACCGCATCGAGCGCGCTGATATATCGCGGGTCGCCGAGCACATCACCGCTTATCACCGGATGCCGCGTTTCGGCGGCGGTTCCCGTGAGCCCCTCGCCGAGCGGCACTACCATGTTCTTCACCACCTCCGGCCGGTGCCCGATGGCATAGCGGATCCGCAGCCCCTTGATTCGCTCGCTATAAAGAAGAATGGCGAACAGTTCGGCCGGAATGACATTCTTCACGATATTGGCGACGTTGTCGAGAAGTTCATCCAGATCGAGCGTTTCCGCCGTGGCGGTCGACACATCCAACAGAAAGTCGAGCAGCTCCGCGCGCTCTTTGAACCGGACACGGGACTTGGTGGTGTCAGCCATGGGAATGCCTGCTCCGGATTCAGGCCGCGGTTTCCTGCACGATCTTGACGCTGGCGCTCGCCCCGATGCGGCTCGCCCCGGCCGCGTGCATGACCCTCAGATCCCGCAGCGTGCGAATGCCTCCGCTGGCCTTCACGCCGATATCCGGCCCCACCGCCGCCCGCATCAGCGCGACATCGTGCGCGGTGGCCCCCGATTTCGAGAAGCCCGTGGACGTCTTGACGAAATCCGCGCCCGCCAGTTTGGCCAGCGAGCAGGCGATCACCTTCTGATTATCGTCGAGCAGGGCCGTCTCGAGAATCACTTTCAAGATCGCCCCCCCGCGATGGCAGGCTTCGGCCACGGTCTGAATATCCAGCTTTACCGCGTCGAAATCGCCCGAGCGCAGCGCCCCTATGTTCAGAACCATGTCCACCTCATGAGCGCCCACCTTGACGGCGGCCTCGGCTTCCGCGGCCTTGATCGCGGCGGTGGCGGCGCCCAGCGGAAATCCCACCACCGTGCACACCTTCACCGGCGAACCGGCAAGCTCCGCCGCCGCCACCGGCGCCCAGTATGGATTGACGCAAACGCTGGCAAAGCTGTACTGGCGCGCTTCGCGGCAGAGCTTCACAATCTCCTCGCGCGTCGCCTCCGGCTTGAGTAACGTGTGGTCGATCAGAGCGGCAATCCCCGGATCGATGCGCGTTGTCCTGTCCGAGGCGGAGACACGGTCGGCGCCGGAGGAGATGATTTCCCGCGTCTTTTTCGCGCAGGTCTGCGCGCAGCGCTGCGTACAGCCCGGACACACCATGTCCGGAATATTCAGACCTTCGGCGTTGGAAGCAAACCCGGATGCGCGAGGAACCCGGGCGAGGATTTCGTCCCCGATCTGGGCTACTAAGCGCTCTAGCTCCTGGGAGTCCAAGTGGCGAATCTCTTCTCGATTTCCGTAATCTTGTCCACGCGCGCCGCGTGCCGTCCTCCGGCGAAGGGCGTCTCCAGCCACACCCGCAGCACCTCTTCCGCTTGTGTGTTGGTCAGCAGCCGTCCCCCGAGAGTGAGCACGTTGGCGTTGTTGTGTTCGCGGCTGTTGCGAGCCGAAGCCTTATCGTAACATAGGGCTGCGCGCACTCCCGGCACTTTGTTGGCGGCCATCGCCGAGCCGGTTCCGGCCCCGTCGATGATGACGCCGCGCGCCGCTTCCCCCCTGGAGACGATCTCGGCCACCTGGAGGGCGATGTCCGGATAGTCGGCGGACTTCGGCTCATGCACGCCCACATCCCGCACCGTGAGCCGCCGTTCCGCAAACAGTGGCTTCAACGCCTCCTTCAGCGAATACCCGCCATGATCGGCCCCCAACGCCACCGTGAACTCCGGCGGCGCAATCCCGTTCAACTCGTCCGCGCGCACCTCGCGCAGAACCACGCCCCGGTCGCGGGCGAGGTCCGCCGCCGAGGGAGTTACAATGGTCCCGATTGCAATCTTCAACTCCCCGGAAAGGGGGATATCACTTGCCGTTACGACGTTGCGCATACATCCGTGCGAGGGAAAATTCCGTATTCTCCATTGTAATGAACCCGCGCATTCTGCTCCTGCTTATTTTGCCGGTATTTTCCCTGCACGCGCGTCCAGCGGAAAAAGCCGCCATCCCCCAGGCGCGATTGGTCCTGGCCGCGCAGACCCAGTCTTCACCCGTCGCTCCGGGACAGGGCGCGGCCATGCCGCAACAAGGCGATTCGCTGTCAAAGCTGCTCACCCGCCAGGATTTGGGCATCACCGCCATGCTGCTCGGCCTGGCGCTCGCATTCGGGTTCGGGGCCATGCACGCCCTGTCGCCCGGGCATGGCAAGACAATAGTGGCGGCCTACCTCGTCGGGTCCCGCGGAAATCTCAGCCACGCGCTGTTTCTCGGTGGAATGGTCACCTTTACGCACACCATCAGCGTGTTTCTCCTGGGGCTGGGAACGCTATTCCTTTCGAAGTATGTCGTCCCGGATAAGATTTACCCGGTTCTGGGGACGCTCTCCGGCTTGACCATCGTAGTGATCGGCGCATCCCTCTTTTATCAGCGATTGAAGCGGCTCGCCGTGCCGGCCCCGCGCCATCACCATCATGCGCATGATCACGAACTCGCGCACGCCCACGCACACTCGGCTCACCAGCATGATCACCCTCACGATCATCCGCATCCCCATGATCACCACCACGGGCATGATCACGATCACGCCCATCATCACGGACCCGGCGGGCATTCCCACACAATCGAAGGCGAAGTGACCATGGCAGGCCTGGTCGGCCTTGCCGTCAGCGGCGGACTGGTTCCCTGCCCTTCCGCCCTCGTGCTGTTGCTGAGTTCCATCGCCATCGGGCGCGTCGGCCTGGGCCTCCTCCTGCTCGTCAGTTTCAGCCTTGGCCTGGCGCTGGTTCTGATCGCCATCGGGTGCGCCGTGCTCTATGCCAAGGATCTCCTCCCCGGCGCTCCGAAGGTGGCCGGCAGTCCGTTCTTCCGCATGCTCCCGGTGATGTCCGCTGCCGTGATTACCGTCGTCGGACTGGTGATGACGGCCGCCGCCCTCGGGTTGATCAAGACCGTGATCTAGGCCCGGCCAGGGGGGAGGGACACGAAGTCATCCCCGGGAATGTCTGCGCCGCCGTCTACGCGCGCCTCTGCTTTTCCCCTCCCATGGGCAATGAACCTTCATTCCGTGCACTCCAGAATGTAGTACTTCCTTCCGTCCTCCTTGGCAATCTGGCCGGTGATGATCCATTCATGCCCATCGGTAATATAGACGCGCCGGTACGAGTCGTATTCCACATTCATCTGCCGGTCCAGGCGCGTGCACTCCACTTCGCGCGTATCTCCCGCGGACCACGCCGTCTTCACCAGGGAAAAAGGATTCACCCTCGCATGATACCAGCGGAGGATGAGTATCGGAGTGCGTTCGGATTCGCGCGCGCCGCCGCTACCATTTCGAGTAATTCCGCATCGCCTTGTGGATCTGCTTCCACTTCCGCTTCTCCGCCCGCGCCGCATGGATATCCTGCATTCGCTCCAACCGCTCCGCCCCGGCGCGCAGTTTTTGAAAGCTCCCCAGCCTCGCCGCGTCGAGAACTCCTTCCTCAATGGCCCGGCCCACGGCACACCCCGGCTCTCCACGATGCAGGCAATCCCGGAAGCGGCACTGCCGCCCCAACTCTTCGATGTCCCCGAAAACAGACGCTGCCGCCTCCGCGCCGGCCCACGGCTCCAACTCGCGCAATCCCGGCGTATCGATCAATAGCCAGCCTTGCGCAAGCAGAAACATCTGCCGCCCCGTCGTCGTGTGGCGTCCGCGGCTGTCCCACTCCCGCACCGGTTGCGCCCGCTGAACCTCCGCTTGCGCAAGACGGTTGACAATGGTGGATTTTCCGGAGCCGGAGGACCCGAGCAGGACGGCTGTCTGCCCCGGTTCCACATAACGGTGCAACTGCGCCACATCCGATTCGCTCAGAGCCGACATGAGCACGGTGGGCACTCCCGGCGCGACCGCGTCCACGCTACGCATCGCCCCGAGCGGATCACCGGCGAGATCGGCCTTGTTCAATATCACTACCGGCGGCACGCCGCTTTCCTGCGCCGTCATGAGATAACGCTCCAGACGGCGTACGTTGAAATCGCGGTCCAGCCCCGTCACCAGAAACAGTACATCCACATTGGCCGCCAGCACCTGTTCCTCGAACACGCGGCCCGCCTTCTTGCGAGACACTTTGCTCCGGCGCGGAAGCACACAACGGATGACGTGATCCGCATCCAAACCCACCCAGTCCCCGGTAACCGGCGCTTCGCCTCTCCAGGCGCCGGGAAGATGGGCGGTCCGGATACCGCCCTCCATCCATAGTTCATAATGTCCACGGGTTTCCGAAGCGGCGCGCGCGGGGGAAAGTGCGGGCTCACAACGGGAAAATGCCTCAGCGAAGGACTCGCTCCATCCAAACAGGGACAACTCCATTGGAAGATCCTTTTTGTGCGGACACACCTATCAGGAGCGGCGCGGAGAGCGCCGGAGGATGGCTAGAGGACGGAGACAAGGACCGGCAGAGGCAAGCAAAGAGCATAGCGCGGAAGGAGGTTGCGCCGTTATCTGTAAAAATTTACACTATAAGCGCATGCGCTCCGTTGTCCATTGCGATGGCGACCGCTTCTTCGCCTCCATCGAACAGGCCGCCGATCAGCGCCTCCGCAACCGCCCCATCGCCATCGGCGCCGTCAGACGCGGCATCGTGATCTCCGCCAGCAATGAGGCCCGGCTTTTCGGCATCCGCCCCGGCATGCCCCTCCGCCGCGCCAAACGCGCCTGCCCCTCCCTTCTCGTCCTTCCCGGCCACTTCGATCTCTATGAACAGTTCTTTCAGCAGATCCTCTGCCTTTGCGAAGAAACCACCCCATTGGTGCAACCCGTCACCATCGGATCCGCCTATCTCGATCTCACCGGCACTCGCGCCATTCATGGCAAAGGCGCTCTGCCTGTGGTCAGGCAATTGCAACAAACCGTACAGCGCTGGCTGCGGGTATCGTTCTCCACGGGCATCGGAGCCAACAAAACGGTGGCGCGCATTGCATCGCGGCTCCGCAAGCCTGTTGGGGAGTTTGTCGTATTGCCCGGGCGCGAAGCGTCCTTCCTCGCGCCGTTATCCGTTGGATGTCTGGAAGGAATCCGTCCCCAGACCCGCGAAACTCTCGAACTGGCCGGCGTCCGTACGCTGGGATCCCTGGCTTCGGCGCCGCTCGATGCGCTGCAACTCGCGCTTGGCCGCCAGGCCCTGCAATGGCAGCGCCGGGCGCAAGGCGTCGACGAGGATCCCGTCCGGCCGCGGCCTGCAAACACCCCTCAATGGCGCGAGTCTGTCGAATTCGCCGAGGAAGCATGGGAGGAACCGCGGATTCTTGCTTTTCTGAGAACAATGCTCGAACGGCTCATGACGCGTGTTCGCGAACAGGGCATCGAGGTGCGGCGCCTTACGCTCTCTCTGCGCTACACGGATCGCGAGGAAACCGGACATTCCCTGACGCTTGCCGCGCCATCGGACCTCGAATTGGATTTCGAGCCCGCTCTTCCCGCTTTGTTGCGTTCCGCCTGGAAACGGCGAGTGCGCCTCCGCGCCCTCTCACTCTCCGCCAGCCGCATCTACCGCCCCTCTCCACAACTGCCGCTGTTTGATGGGCTGTCCGGTGAGCATGCTTCCCTGCGCGCGTTGGCGGCCACTGTCGACCGGATACGGCGTAAATACGGGGAAAACGCCATCCGCAGAGGAGCACCGGCAGAATCCCTTTCCTAAGAGGTAAAATCAACGAAGGTAGAATCGGCGTATACACTGCTGATCGAATTGTGTATACTCTGTTACCATTGGCTTTATCGCTAGCACCGTGAACAATGGGGCGAAGCAAGCAGCTATAGCTTCGCGCTGGAGATAAATCTGTGGTCTTCAGTTTAAGGATAGAGTTTGGATTTTTGCTTGGAGGAAGGGAATGAAACTTTGGTGGTCAAGTGTGTTGCCCCTGGCGGCCACGCTGTGCCTGACGTTCGCTACCCCAACGGTAGTGAGGGCGCAGTCCGGACCCAAGTTAGTGGGAACGGGACCGGAAGGGCCGTTTGAATATTCGCCGCGATCGGCTGCGCGCCGTCCTGGCCTCATCAATCCGCTGTGCGGAACAGTGGGTGGGCCGGCGGTTGCCAGTTCGGATTGCGATTCGCAGTCGGGCCGTGAATGGGAAGGAATCGCTTCAACCGATTACTTCACCGTCGAGCCGACTGTGTATTCGCCCCCGAACCCCGATGTCGCGGTGGGACCTGATGACATTTTGACGGTGGTGAACCGTACCATCGCGCGCTACCCGAATCCGAACGCCCCGGCTTACAACAACGGCGGCGGAACGGCTTCGGTGAACTATGACGTAGCGGGCGCGTATCTGTTCTCACCCTCGTCGCGGCAGTTTTTGGATGTGTGGCTGGGTGAAGCGGCTCTGAACGAGCTCTGCCCCACCACGCCTCGCTCCAATGCTAGCTGCGAAATCGGCAACGCCAGTGTGCGCTACGACCAGATGCAGGGCCGCTTCGTGGTTCTGTTCACGGTGGTGGACACCGGCTTGGTGAGCTGCAGCGGATGCTCGGGCGTCCCGACGCAGACGACCTCGCCCCTGCGCCGCAAGGCGAGTTGGGTGCTGATCGCCTCGAAGTGGGCGACCGGTTGCCAGGGCGCGGTAACCTCGACGGGCGGCTTTATCGGCACGGGTTGCACGCCGAACACGACGCCCGCGGTGAACGGGTTGATCGGGAACACGACGTTCTTCACGACGCCGCAGCCTCCCGGCGCGAGCCAGGCGAACCCGAACAGCGGCGGCATCAACGGGAACTGGGTATCTTACTACGGAATCCCGGACAACAGCTGCGAACCGGGCTGCCCGTATGGCAACATCAACTCGATTTCCGATGTGCGCAATGGCGGATCGTTCCAGGGCGCGCGGGTAATCGATTGCAACAACACCGCCGTGGGCGACACCACGCGCGTGTGCTACTTCCCCTCGAGCGCCCGCCTGGGCTTGGACAATGACAACATTGTCGTCAGCTCGAGCGTGTACAACGACAACATTCCGCTGGCCAATCGTGGCTACACGTCTGGACAGAACGGGCTGCTGCCGGCATGGGAAGGGACCCGGACCCGTGTGTACAAGAAGGCGGCGATCTACACCGGCACGACCAGCACGCCGGGTTGCGCCGCTCCGCTGTGCCCGGGAGCGTCGCAGTTGAATCCGCAGATCCAGGGCGATTTCTATGACCTGTTCGACACGGGTTCTCCGTACACGTTTGACAGGGTGGTGACGCGCGATGTGGGCGGCGTGACGCAGAGCATGCTGGGCTTGAACTACGAGCCGGAGCATGTGCGCGGACGTTCGCTGGCAAGCTACAGCGGCAACGGGAACCTCGATGGCGGGTACTCGGCGCTGTGGGGCGCGGTGGATCAGGGGTATACGGCGACAAACGCGGCCAACCCGCCGCAGACGCTGCTCTATCACCGCTCCATCATCTACACGCGGACGGTGGCGGGAACCATCGGAGCCAATGTGGGCTCGGTGCCGGCGACTGTCAACACGCCGGCCATCGTGGGCGGCATTCCGCGCCTCGGCACGCTGCAATCGCACACCGTGCCGCAGTTCACCAACCCGGACGATGTGACGCAGAGGGACAAGCTGGTGCAGCCGTCCCCGAACAACCAGTTGCCGACGCCGTACCTGTACGTGGGAGATGACCGCCCGCATCGCGTGATCGCGCGCGAAGGCGAGCGCTACATTGCCCGCGTGGGCAGCGTGCAGGGTTTCCGCTTCGACAGCACTAACAACTACTCGACGGTCATCTACGACATCGTGCAGAAGCTTTCCTCGACGGCGACGGCGACGGAAGTGTACAACACGACGTGGGGCAATGGCCGCTACTACGCTCCGATGTTCGACACCCCGGCGAACGTGGTGCAGTACGGATCGGTTTCCCCGATCAATGTGCAGCCGTTCCTCGAGAAGTTGTTCGTCGGGACCACCTTCCCGCCGCTGGCGCCGAGTGATCCGCGTACGTTCAACTACGGCGGCATCGCGGGGCAGGCGTTGCTGGCCTGCAAGGGTCAGGAGCCGAGCGTGAGCACGTCGGTCAGCGCCTATCCGGGACTGTTCGACATCCGCTGCGGCGAGGATGCGTATGATACGGCGCAGGCCTATCGTCACCCGGTGACGGGGGCGTTCACGCCCACCGACTTCCAGGTGGATGCGCAACCCTCGGGCTTCCCGAACCAGATCGTGCCGATGGGCATTCGCGGCGGCGCGGCGACGGATCCCAACAACATGGGACTGTGGCTGTACGGCTCGTATGCCAAGGGCCGGCTGGCCTCGATTCCGGGCTACGGGCAGTGGGGGACCTACGTGGCGCACTATCCGCTGACGTTCCCGCTGCGTGATCCCTACAACAACTCGATTGCCTCCTACACGGACGTGCAACCGGGCAATCCGTTCTTCACCTACATCCAGATTGCGAAGCAGACGGAGATCCAGCCGGGCAGCCGGACGGATGCGACGTTCAATCCGACGGGTACGGTGAGCCGGGCGGAAATGGCGCGGTGGACGATTCGTGCGCAGATGGACGAGAACGGCGTGACGGCGTACCTGAACTCGACGGGCGGCATCTTCTGCAGCTTTGCGGATGTGGCGTGCCCGGGCGTGAGCGGGGCGGCGACGAACTCGACGGGCATTTCGGGAGACTGGCGGTATATCGAAACGATGTATCGCCGTGGCTACACGAAGGGCTGCGAAGCGACGAACGATGGCCAGCGGCGGTTCTGCCCGACGCGGACATTGACGCGCGGAGAGATGGCGGTATTCATCATCCGTGCGAAGATGAACGCGGTGTTTCCGACGGTGACGAGCGGAGCGTTCACGACGACTTCGTGCCAGCCGGCGGGGACGCAGGTGACGAACGTGGGCGACCAGTATGGGTTGTTCGCGGGCTGCTCGCCGTACTTCTCGGACGTGCCGAACACGCACATCTTCTACTCGTTCATCCAGAAGATGCGGGAACTGCGGATCTCGAACGGGACGACGTACTCGACGCCGGCGGCGCTGGGGACGTTCTCACCGGACGGGACGCTGACGCGGCAGGAACTGATGACGTTCCTGGTGCGTGCGTTCTTCCCGTAAACCACGAAACGAACCCAAGAGCGAAAAAGCCCGGCCGGAAAGGCCGGGCTTTTTTCTTGCCGATTGTGATAGCTTAAGTCTTCTGTCAACTTCTTGCGGAGGAAAGGGCATGAAACTCTGGGGGTCATCTGCGTTGCTGCTCGTGGCAACGTTATACCTGACATTCACTACCCCAACGGTAGTGAGGGCGCAGTCCGGACCCAGGTTAGTGGGAACCTGACCGGAAGGGCCGTTTCAATATAATCCACGATCAAGCGCGCGCCGTCCCGGCTTGGTGAATCCGCTGTGCGGAACGGTGGGTGGACCGGCGGTTGCCAGTTCGGATTGCGATTCGCAGTCGGGCCGTGAATGGGAAGGAATCGCTTCAACCGATTACTTCACCGTCGAGCCGACTGTGTATTCGCCCCCGAACCCCGATGTCGCGGTGGGACCTGATGACATTTTGACGGTGGTGAACCGTACCATCGCGCGCTACCCGAATCCGAACGCCCCGGCTTACAACAACGGCGGCGGAACGGCTTCGGTGAACTATGACGTAGCGGGCGCGTATCTGTTCTCACCCTCGTCGCGGCAGTTTTTGGATGTGTGGCTGGG
>JAIXKK010000216.1:81970-94721 GCA_026954325.1 Bryobacterales bacterium
CGGGCGCGTATCTGTTCTCACCCTCGTCGCGGCAGTTTTTGGATGTGTGGCTGGGCGAAGCGGCTCTGAACGAGCTCTGCCCCACCACGCCGCGCTCCAATGCGAGCTGCGAAATCGGCAACGCCAGTGTGCGCTATGACCAGATGCAGGGCCGCTTCGTGGTTCTGTTCACGGTGGTGGACACCGGTCTGGTGAGCTGCGGCGGATGCTCGGGCGTACCGGCGCAGATGACGGCCACGTTACGCCGCAAGGCGAGCTGGGTGCTGATCGCCTCGAAGTGGGCGACCGGTTGCCAGGGCGCCGGCGGCGGCTTCGCCGGCGTCTGCACGCCGAACACGACGCCCGCGGTGAACGGGCTGATCGGGAACACGGCGTTCTTCACGACGCCCCAGCCGCCTGGCCCGAGTCAGGCGAACCCGAACAGCGGCGGCATCAACGGCAACTGGGTAGCGTACTACGGAATCCCGGACAATAGCTGCGAACCGGGCTGCCCGTTTGGCAACATCAACTCGATTTCCGATGTGCGCAACGGCGGAGCGTTCCCTGGCGCGCGGACAATTGATTGCAACAATACGGCAGTCGGTGATCTATCTCGAGTCTGCTACTTCCCCTCGAGCGCCCGCCTGGGCCTGGACAATGACAACATTGTCGTCAGCTCGAGTGTATACAACGACAACGTTCCGCTAGCCTTGCGCAGTGGGTTCTTCACGGATCGCACCTCGGCGAAACAGGCGTCCAGAAACGCCGGCGGGGCTTCCGCTTGGGAAGGAACACGGACACGTGTCTACAAGAAGGCGGCTATCTACACGGGCGTGACGAGCACGCCCGGCTGCGCCAGTCCGCTCTGCCCCGGTGCATCCCAGTTGTCTCCGCGGATCCAGGGCGATTTCTATGATCTGTTCGAAGTTCAGCCAGCGGGACTCGTCTCCGGAGCCGCTATAAACGGCATTGTCAACTCGGCGCCCTATGCCTTCGACCGTGTGGTCGTGCGAAACATCGGCGGCACGCCGGAATTCATGCTCGGCCTCAACTACGAACCGGAGCACGTGCGCGGACGCTCGCTGGCAAGCTTCAGCGGCAATGGAAACCTGGATGGCGCCTACTCGGCGCTGTGGGGCGCGGTGAACGCCGAATTCCTCCCCTCCTCCGCCAATCCTCAGACGCTGCTCTATCACCGCTCCATCATCTACACGCGAACGGTAGCCGGCACACTCGGCGCCAATGTGAGTTCCGTGCCGGCCACCGTCAATACACCGGCCATCGTCGGAGGCATCCCACACCTTGGCGCCCTGCAATCCCACACGGTGCCGCGGTTCATCAATCCCGACTCCATCGTCCAACGGGACAAGCTCACGCAGCCCTCCCCGAACAATCAACTCACTACGCCATGGCTCCATGTCGGAGACGACCGCCCCCATCGCGTGATTGCTCGCGAAGGGGAGCGCTATATCGCCCGCGTCGCGTTCCTGCCTGATTTCGAAGCGCTGCCGGCGGCCCCCTGCACGGCGGACTCCAATTGCAAGGAAGCGAATTGGTCCACGGTGGTCTACGATATTGTCCAGAAGCTCAGCGCCGCCGGCGCCGCTTCGGAAGTCTACAACACAAGCTGGGCCAACGGCAGCTACTACGCGCCCATGCATGACACTCCGGCGAACGTCGTACAGTACGGCTCCATTTCCCCCGTCAACGTGCAGCCTTTCCTCGAAAAGCTGTTCGCGGGAACCGTCTTCCCTCCCCTTGCGCCCTCTGACCCGCGTACCTTCCAGTACGGCCAGATGGCCACGGTCGCACTGCTCGCCTGCAAAGGACAGGAGCCGGGTGTCAGTTCCGGACTCACCGGAAACACCACCTCCGCCCGCGCCTACCCGGGTCTGTTCGACATCCGTTGCGGCGAAGACGCCTACGATACCGCTCAGCCGTTCCGCCATCCCGTGACCGCCTCCTTCTCGCCGTTCGATTTCCTCGAGGATCTGCAGCCATCGGGATTCCCTCCGCAAATTGTGCCGTTCGGCATTCGCGGCGGCGCTTCCACCGACCCCAACAACATGGGGCTCTGGCTCTACGGCGCTTATGCCAAAGGCCGCCTTGCCTCTGTGCCCGGCTACGGGCAATGGGGGACCTACGTGGCGCACTACCCGGTGACGTTCCCCATTCGCGATCCGTACAACAATACGATCGCTTCCTACGCCGACGTCCAGCCGGGCCACCAGTTCTTCACGTACATCCAGATCGCCAAACAAACGGAAATCGATCCGGGCAGCCGGACGCAGTCGGCGTTTAATCCCACCGGGGCAGTCTCGCGCGCGGAAATGGCGCGCTGGCTGCTTCGCTCCCAGATGGACGAGAACGGCATCTCCGCCTATCTCAACTCCACCGGCGGCATCTTCTGCAGCTTCGCCGATGTCGCCTGCCCCGGCGCGAGCGGAGGCACGGTGACAAACACCACGGGTAGTTCCGGAGACTGGCGCTATATCGAAACGATGTACCGCCGCGGTTACACGAAGGGCTGCGAAGCAACCAACGATGGCCAGCGCCGGTTCTGTCCCACGCGCACGCTGACCCGCGGCGAAATGGCCGTCTTCGTCATCCGCGCGAAGATGAACGCCGTGTTCCCCACGGTGACCAGCGGAGCGTTCACCACAACGTCCTGCCAGCCAGCGGGAACCCAGGTGACCAACGTCGGCGACCAGTTCGGATTGTTCACCGGCTGCTCGCCCTACTTCTCGGACGTGCCGAACACTCACCCCTACTACTCCTTCATCCAGAAGATGCGGGAACTGCGAATCTCCAACGGCACGACGTATTCCACGCCAACCGCCTTGGGCGCTTACTCGCCCGACGCAACGCTGACGCGCGGAGAATTGATGACATTCCTCGTGCGCGCCTTCTTTCCTTAATCGCCGGCTCAGCCGATGCCGGTAAAGCCCGGTCTCTCTCCGAGACCGGGCTTTTTACTGTCTTCCGGAGCGAACTCTTCCCCCCAGTGGATGTTATAATTACCGGCATCCAGTTTGGTTGGCCGCTCGAGTGCGGCGTGCGCGCAAGGCCTGGGACATGAATCATGCAGCGCATCGGAAGGTACGAAGTACAAGTCGAATTGGGCCGGGGGGGCTTTGGCAGGGTCTATCGCGCCTTCGACCCGACGATGGGCCGCATGGTCGCGGTGAAGACGCTCACCGCGGGCGGCGATGCCGAACTTCTCCTCCGCTTTCGCAATGAAGCCGCTTCCGCCGGGAAGCTTCATCACAAGAACATCGTCACCATCTACGACTTCGGAGAACACGAAGGCGAGCCCTATATCGTGATGGAGTTGCTCGAGGGCGAAGACCTCCAGCGGGTCATCGCCTCCCATCGCCCCCTCTCGCTCGTACAGAAGATGCAGGTCATGGCGGAGGTGGCCCAAGGCCTTCAGCACGCCCACACCCACGGAGTCGTCCATAGGGACGTCAAACCCGCCAACATCATGGTGCTGCCCACGGGTTCCGTCAAGATCATGGATTTCGGAATCGCTCTGGTAACGCATGCCGCGGGCGCCCGGCTCACACGCACTGGAATGCTGCCAGGCACGCTTCGCTACATGGCGCCCGAGCAGTTCCGCGGCGCAACCAACGACCCTCTCAGCGACATCTTCTCCTACGCCATCACCTACTACGAATTCCTCACCGGCGAGCACCCCTTCAACGCAGCCACCCAGCCTGCCGTGATGTACCGCATCATGAGCGTCGACCCGGAACCTCTGCGCGCCCTGTGCCCCGAATGTCCCGAAACGCTCGAGCAGGTGCTCGCCCGCGCTCTTCAAAAAGAACGCGAAATGCGCTACCCAAGCCTCGACGACATGCAACTCGATATTCGCCCCCTGATGCTTGAGTTGCAGCAGCGCGACGCGCGGGATCTTCTCGCCGAGGCCAGGAGACTCGCCGATACGGGTCAGATCGAGGCAGCTCAATCTAAGGCGCGGGAGTCCCTCGAACTCGACCCCGCCAACGCCGAGGCTCGCAAACTCCGGCGATTGCTCCAACAGGAAACTGAAAAGCAGATCGTTCGCCCCAAGATCGAGCAGTTGCTCACTACGAGCCGGATGAAGCTGAAAGCCGGCAATTATCAGGATGCCATTCAGAATCTCGAGTCCGCTTTGCGTCTGGACCGTTCGAACCCGTCCATCCTTGCGCTGATAGACGAAGCCCGCTCGGGCATGCGCAAAGCCGAGCAGGTCAGACAACTCCTCTCCGACGGCAAACAAGCCTTCGAGGAGGGAAATCTCACCCGCGCCTTCCAGAAGATTACCTCGGCCCGCGAGGTCGACCCCGCGAACACCGAAACCGGGCCGCTGCTCGAGGAAATCCAGCGCCAGATGGTTTCCCGGGACCGTGAACGCAGGCTCCAGGACGGTCTGAGTAAGGCTCGCGGAGCAATCCTGTTGCGATCATTCGAACAGGCTATCCAACTGCTCGCGGCGCTCGAAGCCGAATTCCCCGGCACTGCCGAAGTGAGTGAACTGCTCGCCCGCGCCCGCCGCGACCAGCAGGACAAGCATCGCCGCGAAAATCTGGAGATCAGGCTCGAGGAATTCCGCAATAAGGTCCGCGGCGGCTTGCTCGCCGAGAGCATGGAAGGGCTCGAAGCCCTTCGGCATGAATATCCCGATTCCGAGGAACTCCAGAACCTGGCCGCCTATGCCCGTTCCGAGTGGCAGGCGCGTATGCGCGCGGAAGCAGTGCTCCGCATCCGCGATGAAGCGCACGGGTTCCTCGAGGCGCGGCAGTTCGACGCCGCCAGGCGGGTGCTCGAAAAAGGACTCCAGGACTATCCCGGCGAAGACTCCCTCAGCGAATCCCTTCGCCGCGTCACGGAAACCGCCGCCGGCCACGCCCGCCGCGCCGCGCGCGGGCAAGCGTTCGACAATTGCCACTCCCTGGCGGCCGCGCAAAGATTCGCCGAAGCCGTGCAGGCCATCGACCAATACACCGCCTCTTATGGCGCGGATGAGGAACTCGCGCGGCTGCGCGGCCAGTTCCTCGAACAGCGGGAATCACGCAGCCGCCGCGATTCCTACGAACACGTCCTGGATCGCGCCAAGGTTCTACTCGATCGCCACGACGCGGCGGCAGCCTTGCCTCTTCTCAACGAAGCGCTGGCTTTCGTTCCCGGCGATTCCGAAGCCTCCGCCCTCCTCTCCCGGACGCAAGGGGAGTTGGCGCAACAGCGCCGTGCCGCCGATATTTCCCGCATCCTCGCCGAAGCGTCCTCGCTCATCGCGCAATCCCTCCATGACCGCGCCCTCCATTCTCTGGACACCGGCCTGAAAACGTATCCCGGCGAACCCGCGTTAGTTCAGGCGCGGGAGAACGCCTCGCAGGCAAAATCCGCCAGGGACCGCGAGAAGTTCCGGCTCGATGCCGTCCACAAAGTCCGCGAGGCCTTCGCCGCGAAGCAATTTGACGATGCCCTCCATCTGATCGGGAACACGATCGGCGAGTATGGCGCCGATGACGCGCTGGAGGCGCTGCGGACTCAGATTCACAAGGAACAAAGAGTTCAGAAAACCACCGGCGCCATTCGCTCCGAATGGCGAAAGCAGCGGTTTCAGGAGGCCCTTCAACTCATCGAACAGGCGCTTGCCGGGGATCCGCGGGATGCAACCCTGCTCGAACTCAAGCGTCAGGTAGAAGCCGATAATGACCGCCGGCAGAAGCAGGAGCGTATCGCGAAAGTCGTGGCCCGGTCGCGGGAACTCTGCCAAGCCAAGGAATTCGGCAGGGCTCTCGAACTGCTCGACCACGGACTCGCTTACTACCCCGGCGATGCCGAACTACTGGTTACCCGTGACCTCGTCACCACCGCCGGATCTTCCGAAGAGCGCCAACGCTCGCTTCACTCCTCCTGCGCCGCCATTGAAGAGGCCTTCGCCGCAACGCGCTTCGACGAGGCGCTCGAGCGTCTGAACGCCGCACGTACCGAGTTCGGCGACGAACCCTCGCTTCTCGACTGGAGACGCCGCATCGACGCCGCGCGCGAGGCGCACCGCCGCGGCCAGGAGGTAGTGCAGGCCATCGCCGCCGCCAAGACGCAACTCGCATCCGGCGATCCGGAAGGCGCGCTCGAACACATCGATGGCGTCCTCCGGCGTTACCCAAGCGAGTCAACGCTCCAGGCGTTTCGGGCGGAGATTTTTGAGCAGGCGCGAAACAAAAGGCGGCAGCGGATCGCCGGGGAAGCGGAGGCTCGCGCCGCCGGCGGCCGGCATCAGGAAGCGCTCCGGTTGCTCGATGAGTCCGCGCCGCAATATCCAGGTGACGCTCACCTCGCCGGCCTCCGGGAGCGCATCGCCCAGGAGCAGCAAGCCCTCCAGCGTCAGGCTGAACGGCGGGAGGCGCTCACCTCCCTACAGGGCGTCCTCGAAAGACTCCAGGCCGGCCCGGCCCGAAAACAAGCCAGGGACCTCACCGCCCAGGCCGCCGCCATCGCCGCGGCGCATCGGGACGATGCCGAATTCGCCGCGCTTCATGCCCGTATCGAAGAGGTTCTCCGGCCGCGCCCCACGCCTCCGCAACCTTCCCTTCCTCCCATAGCCCCCTCTTCCCCATTCAAGAAGTGGGTCTTGGGCGCGGGTCTGGCCGCTTTGCTCGGCGCGGGAACTTTCGTCGCCTACCGGGCGAATTCCGGCCCCGATCACGCTACCGTCGAGATCCGCACCACTCCGCCCGGGGCTTCCGTTCGCGTGGAAAACCGAAGTTGCGTTACGCCAACCTGCCGGCTCGATCTCCCCTTCGGAGAGCACCAACTCGAGATCTCGCTTTCCGGCCATAAGAGCGTACGGCAAAGGTTCACGCTCGCCAAGAATCAGCCGAGCCCAACGCCCATTGAAATTGCGCTGGAGGCGGTGCGCACGGAGCCGCCTCCTCCGCCTCCGGCCCCCTCCACGCCCCAAGGCACACTCGCCATCTCCACCGGCATCGAGGGAGCGCAGGTCCTGCTCAACGGCAAGCCTTACGGCCGCACCGATGCACAAGGTCATCTGCGGCTGACGGTGGAAGCCAAGGATTATTCCTTGCGCGCGGAAAAACATGGATACCGCGGCGAACCGGACCGCCATGTGCGAGTAGCCAGGGATTCCCGGCAGGAACTCGCCCTTCGCCTGACGCCGATGGACGCGGCACTGGGGATCCAAGGCGGCCCGCCGGGAGCTCAGGTGCGTCAGATGCCGGGAGGCAGGCCCATCGGAACTCTTTCGAAGGACGGTTCTCTCTCCGCGGCTGTTCCTCCCGGCGAGTGGATTATCGAAATCGCCCGCGACCAGTTCATACCCCGCCAGATCACGAAACGCTTCGAGCCGGGGGAGACCGTGCGGTTGACTCCGGCGGAAACGGCCCTGACGCCCCTGCCGAAGGTCACGGACCCGCAGGCGGCCGCTGCCCAGGATTGGGAGAAGACACGCGCCGCGCAGAATGCCGCCGCGGTGGAAGATTTCCTGCGCCGCCATCCGAACAGCGCCTTCACCGGCGTTGCCCAACAGATGCTCGACGACCTGCATTGGAAGTCCGTCAACAAGGGCGATTCTGCCTCGCTCCGCGATTTCTCCGCACGCCATTCCTCCAGCCGCTACGCCCGCGAGGCGCTCCAATCCGCCGCCCGCATCGATTGGAGCGCGCTCGACAAGAACAACCTTCCGGCATTGAATGCCTATCGCGGACTCTACAAGGAAGATCCTGACGCGGTCACTCGCGCCGCCCGTGAGATCGAGCGGCTCAGCATGCCGCCCGCGCCCACCGGAACGCAAGCGAGTGAGCATTCCCAAACCGAGCGGAACGCGATCTACGCAGCCTTGGCGCGCTACACGGCCGCGTTTGAGCAGAAGGATATCGATGCGCTCAAAGCGGCGTATCCCGCCATTCCGCAAACCAGCATCGAAGGCCTGAAACGCGCCTTCGCGGACCGGAATGTCCACATGACCATGAGTCTGCAAACTCTGTCCGACCCCGAAATCCGCGGCAACGCGGCTACTCTCGTCTGTCAGATGTCCACTATTACCGTGCAAAAGGGGCGTTCCTCGAACAGCCCGCCGCGCAAGGTGAACGTCATCCTGGGAAAAAAAGCAAACAACTGGGTTATTCAGGATATTCAAAATTCCAACTAGAGGAGGCACAAGCGATATGCGTATCTTAAATAGGAGACTGGGTATTCTCCTGCTCACCTGCTCGCTCGGAACCCTGCACGCACAGAACAATTCAGGGAAACTTATCTTTGTCATTCCCAACGCCGTTGACGCCAGACCGCAGTTGGGCGTGTCGCTCAAGGACACCGACCCTTTCCGCTCCGCGGATTTCGGTACGGTCGTTGGTTCCGATAGCAACTTCGGCCCCGTCGCCGGCGGCCTCATGCGGCCCTTCAACATCGGTATTGCCACGCAGCTTTCCGCCCTCCCCATCGCCTCCCCCGCCTCCGGCGTCATCTTTCGCGAGGACCCCGCCACGGGCGCTTCCCTTCCCTCCGCCCAAAGCCTCGGCCCCATCCTCACAGAGCGCGCCGAAACCATCGGCAAGCGCCGATTCTACATGGGCTTTACGCGGCAGCAGTTCCGGTTCAATAAACTCGAAGGTCAACCTCTCGGCAATATTCATGCGCTCGACGTAGGCGGAGTAGGAACGAAAATCCTCCAGGACGGGGTGCGCCAGACGACTTCTCCCACCACCGCGGATCTCCAGATTGATTTGCGCCTCGATCAAAACGTCGCCTTCTTCACCTACGGCCTCACAAACCGTCTCGACGTTTCCGCGGCCCTCACCTGGGTCAACGCCACCGCCGGCGCCGTCGCCTCGAACGGGCGCATCGTAAACACGGGCGATCCCACCGCCGGCGGCACCTGCTGGTGCGCCCAGACCTTCAACGTCGATTCTTCCCGCAACACTTTCGGCCAGGATTTTGGACAATCCGGTTTTGTCGCCTCCGGACCCTTCGGCCGCTCTCATCAGACCTCCACCGGAATCGGCGATACTCTCATTCGCGTCAAGGGCACCGTCTTTGAGCGGCCCTCGGCTGCCTTTGCCCTTGGCGCCGATTTCCGGCTTCCCACCGGCGACGAACTCAACTACCATGGCTCCGGTTCAGCGGGGTTCAAGCCCTTCGCCGCCCTGTCACTCCACTCCCGCGACCTTGGCATTGTCCGCATCTCTCCCCACTTCAACATCGGATACCAGGTGAACGGCAAGAGCCTGCTCGCCGGCGATATTTTCACCAACACCAAAGGCGACCTGCCGAACATCTTCTCCTGGTCCGCCGGCGCCGGCATCAGCTTTTCCCAACGGATCACTTTCCAGACCGACGTTCTCGGCCAGACTCTGCTCGATGCCGACCGCCTGGTGTTGACCACAGTGCCCGGCCGCGGACAGAACATCGCTCCGGCCACGGGGGTCACGCTTTCGCCGAACAAGCAGAACATTCAGATGAACAGCGGAGCATTCGGTTTCAAACTGAAACTGGCCGGCAACCTCGTCTTTTCAGCCAACATGCTGGTCGCCTTCGATGACAACGGGCTTCGGGACCGCGTGGTTCCCCTCTTCGGGCTCGGGTACACGTTCTAGAGTTTCATTGGACTCTGGGACGAGACGGGAAGAAGCGGCCGCGGAATTTGGAAAGCACAGAGTTCCGTGGGGAGGGAACGTACTCCATGACGGCTCCCTCGGAACGAAGCGTTTGAGTGAGCATGGCGGTGTCGATTTCCTGCACGGCCTTGCCGGATTGTATGGCCATTTTCGCCGCGATTCCCGCGGCCTGTCCGATGATCATGTACTGGGGCTCCATGCGCAGCGTGCTGTAGGCGACGTGGCTTGCGGAGAAGCATACCGGGACCAGAAGGTTTGTGGCTTCCGCGCGCTTGGGGGTGATCATGCGGTAGGGGATCTGATAGGGTTCGACGGGGACCTGCATGTCGCCCTCGTTCATGACGAAGCCGCCGGGCGTGAGGACGCGCTGGATGTTGTGGGAATCGCTGTTGTAGGAGCCCATGCCGATCGGATCGGGCTTCGCGCGGTCCGTCTGGATGTCCTTCTGGGTCATGACGTATTCGCCGATCATACGGCGCGCTTCGCGGATGTAGAGTTGATGGGGCCAATGATCCGTGTCAGAGAATTCGTCCCTGGACAAGCCCCAGCGGTTGACCTCGTCCTGGAGCGGTTCCGGCACGCGCGGATCGTGGGCGAAGAACCAGAGGAGGCCCTTGGTGTATTCGACGTGATCTTCCCAGATCCCGGCGCGGCGCGCGTAGGAGGCGTTCGGATAATCCCAACTCCCGCCGATGTAGTCGGTGGAAAAGGCGCCGTAGTTGTTGAAGTCGGCCTTGTGGTGGGGGATATCGGCGGGGAGGAAGAACTCGTTCATGCGCAGGGGATGACCGGCTTTCTTCTGGTACGCCTCGATGAGGCGGGCGAGCAGTTCGTAGCGTTTCGGGTCGTAATGTTTTGGCTTGGGGTAGGGGACCTGATTAGCGGGATCGTCACTGAGGACGAGGCGGAAGTTATAGGCTTGCACTTTGCGATCCGCCGTTCCCGGGGCCGCGAGGGGTTCCGGGGAGATTTCGGGGAGCAGGTTGCCGTGTTCGTCACGGCCGGAAATCCGGACGGCGAACTGATGCATCGGCGTTCGTTCGCGCACGCCGGCGAGGGGCTCGCCGTATTGGCCGGCCGATTCGCGCCCCCAAGTATAAGAGACGCCGGCCCGCGCCATAAGGTCACCTTCGTAGGTGGCATCGGCGAAGATTTTGGCGCGGATCGCGGTTCCGTTCTCTATTATGATTTCCTGAAGGGCGGCTCCGGCTTTGCGAACGCCGTTCTTCTCCCGGAGGCGGTGATGCAGCAGCAATTGGACTCCGGCTTCGCGAAGCATCTCCTGGAAGATCGTTTCGGCGACATGCGGTTCCATGAACCAGGAAACATCCTGTAAGTAGCGCATGGTGTCGTAGTGGACGCCGGCGCGGAAGTAGAGTTCGAGGGCCATGCCGCCGATGACTTCGCGGCGGCCGACGTCGGTGCGCTGCAAGCCGCCGCTGGCCATGCCGCCCACATGCGCTCCCGGTTCGAGGAGGACGACTTTGAGCCCGGCGCGGGCGGCACTGACGGAGGTGGTGACTCCGGCGGCGGTGGCTCCGTAGACGGCAAGGTCATAGGTCTGGGCGGCCGCGCCGAGGGCGCAGACGAGAAAAAGGAGCAATCGCATATCCGCTAACCAGTGTATACGCGAGCGTGGGCAGTATCGACTCTGCGCTACCATCGGAATAGTTCCCGTGTCATGGAGTTGTTTAGTACTCAGTTCCTGCTGGATATTCTGGCCATCGTTCTGATTGACCTGCTGCTGGCGGGCGATAATGCGGTGGTCATCGCCCTGGCGGTGAAATCACTGGGGCCGAGGGAGCGGAAGGCCGGGATCGCCATCGGGGCGGGGCTTGCCGTGGCGCTCCGCATCGTGTTGACATTCTTCGCGGCCAAGCTGCTGCTGCTTGAGTTTGTAAAGCTGACCGGCGGCCTGTTGATTCTTTGGATCGCGGTGAAGCTGCTGGTGGACGACACTTCGGGCGACCATGGAAGCAAGGAAGCGAAGACGTTATGGCAGGCGATGGTGTACATCGTGATCGCCGATATCACCATGTCGACGGACAACATTCTGGCCATCGCGGGGACATCGAAGGGGCACCTGGGCCTGCTGATTTTCGGTCTCGGCCTGAGTATTCCGTTCGTCGTCTTCACCAGCAACCTGCTGGCGGCGATCATGGACCGTTTCCCCGTGATTGTGGTGATCGGGGCGGCGATTCTGGGCCGGGTGGGCGGAGAGATGATCATGACGGATCCATGGGTGCATGCCATGGCTGAGCCCGCGAAGTGGGAGGAGTACCTGGCGCAAGCGGCGCTGGCGGTGGGAGTGGTGGCGGCAGGCAAGTACATCGCCAAGAGAGGAAAACCCGTGCGGGTGATGAAGGCCGCCGCGGTGACGGCGCGCGAGAGGGCGTATCAGCCGGACGGGGATTGAGAGCCGGGTGGCGCACGGGGCGCTACGGTATGATTTGGTGGAGAACAATGCTCCTCCGATGGACCACGGCTTGCCTATTTTTCTGTTTTCTTCTTGACGGCGCGGAACCGGAACCGTTCGCGAAGCTATGCGCGGGATGCCACGGTGACGGCGGCGTGGGGACGGACCGCGGTCCGGCGCTGGTGAACAACCGGAAACTGCGCAACCGGTCAGAGGAGCAGATTCGCGACCTGATCCGCGATGGAACACAAGGCGGGATGCCGCCGTTTCCGCTTGCGGAGGGCGAACTGCGCCCGCTGGCGCGATGGGTGCATGGGTTGAATGCGACGGCCTACGATGTGAAACCGGAGGGAGACGGGAAGGCGGGGGAGCGGTTCTTTTTCGGGAAGGGGCAATGCGGGGCTTGTCACATGGTGGCCGGGCGGGGCGGAGTGAATGGACCTGACCTTTCGGATGCGGGGAAGCAACTTCCCTTACGGGGTTTGGAACTGGTTCTGGACAACCCGAACGCGCGAGGCAGAGAGCGTACGGCAAGCGGTTGTCCCGGATGGGCGTGGTGCCCGGAGGATCAATGGGCGGTGGTGAACGTGCGGCTGCGCGACGGATCCACGCTTCGGGGTTTGCTGCGGGGGAGGGGGAAGCATGACCTGCAATTGCAGACAACGGACGGACGGCTACACCTGCTGACGGAAGCGGAGTATGACGGGATGACGCGGGAGGCGGCGTCGTTCATGCC
>JAIXKK010000168.1 GCA_026954325.1 Bryobacterales bacterium
CAGAACGTCGCGAGACAGTTCGGTCCCTATCTGTGGTGGGCGTAGGAGATTTGAGTGGGGCTGGCCGTAGTACGAGAGGACCCGGCTGGACGAACCTCTTGTGATCCTGTTGTCATACCAGTGGCACCGCAGGGTAGCGAAGTTCGGTAGGGATAAGCGCTGAATGCATATAAGTGCGAAGCCCTCCACAAGATGAGATCTCCCAAGCGAAAGCTAACAAGGGCCGTGGAAGACTACCACGTTGATAGGCCGGATGTGGAAGTGCAGTAATGTATGAAGCTTACCGGTACTAATAGCCCGTTCGGCTTGACCATAAAATTTACTACAGGCATATAGGCGCTGCGACATGAGTGTTGCGGCTCGTACATCAAGTTCAGTTACCTATCGATTTTGGGTGACACTAGCGAGAGGGTCACACCCGTTCCCATCCCGAACACGGAAGTTAAGCCTCTCAGCCCCGATGGTACTGCATGCGCGAGTGTGTGGGAGAGTAGGACGTTGCCCGATTATGACAAGAAGCCCGGCTTACCGCCGGGCTTTTTGCTTTCTGAAGTGTATGACTTTGGGATGACAAGATCGCTTTTCCGCTCCTTTGGCAGAGGAACTCCGTCTTCCATCTTCCGCAAGGAATGCATAGCGCGCGCACGTGGCTGAGGCAGTGGCTTACGAGGCATCGGCATGGGTCGTTCTTGCCGGAACACAATTTTTAAGAATCCCTACGCCTGGCGCCGAATTTCCTCAATAGGCCTGCAACGACTAATCCAGAACCAAGAAGAACCATGGCGCCGGGCTCAGGAACCTGTTCGGGCGTGTCGGCGGAATACCAGTAGTCGAAGCCGCTATCCTGGCCAATCAACGGAAGGACGGCGTCCGCGGGCAGTGGAACCTCATTCCCCAGGCTGTCGAAAGCGCGGATCCCGGTGACCCCCAACCAGGTCATGGTATGGCTGAAATCGGCGCTGGCCACGACCGTGGCGTTGCTGCCTGGCACATAAGTCTTACTGCCGCCGGACCCGGCGGTGGCCGCGAGTTGCAGGTTGAACGTCGAATCCTTTCGGACAGTGAAGCTGCTTTTGATGGAGTTGTTCCAAGTTCCGCTTTGCGAGACTTGGCCGGCGGAGTTCTGGGACCAATTCCCGCTGCCGCTCGAGTCGCCCACGCGATAGCTGTATTGCAAGCCCGCTTCGCTGCCCGCCGCGCCAGGACCGGCAGAGGTCGTGTACAGGGCGCCAGCCACCCAGACCTCGTACTCGAATGTAACGTACGCCAACGGTAGGCCATAACCGGCCAAGAACTGCCAGAGCGGATACACCGGTTCGAGGATTCCGGCACTCGAGGTTGACGACACATGACCGGAACTCCAGTTGGTCATACCATTGATGCTTGCCAAGGTGAACAGGTCGATGTTTCCTCGGCTGGCTTCGGCACGCGAAAGTAGGTTGATATCTCCAGTCTGGTATTGCTGCTGAAACGTCGCGTGTGTAGGGCTTACCGAGGGAGTGCCTGGAGGGATCGGGGCGTAGAAATCCTGCCATATCGATCCGGAGGCTGAATAAGCTGAGCCGAGAGCTGGAGCGGGGCAACTCAGTGCCGCGAGGATCAGGCCTAGGAAAGGCACAACGACGCGCGCGACAACGCCGTTGCTTTCAGAACGCCGTTGAGGGCTGTCCGCGTCCTGGACGACATAGCCGGCCCGGCCGTTCACCGGCGGCACGAGCGTGGGCTGCTCATCTCTGTACATGCGTAACCTCCTTGCGCTCCGAGCAGGCGAATCTCACGTGGCACGGGGCGAGCCTTCTCCGTGACAGGAAACTTCGACATGCCTGGGGGCGACCTCATTTGGGCCTCCAAAAAGTTCTTAGCTCCTGGACGGGGCCCGCGCCTGAGACGAGTCTTCCCGCCCGACCGCTACTTTGGCCTCATACTCACATGCGATGAACACGCGAACAATGGACACCAAGGAATCATGAGCGGCCAAGGATTCCGGATGGCGCACAAGCGCTTGAGCAAAGGGCGTCTTTCCTGGCGGCCGGCGGGCAGTTCCGATTCGGCGGCACCCACGCCGGCCGCGGATCAAGCGCGGCGGGGTTCGGGCGTGCGCAAGCCGGGCGCAGGACAATTTACGTCTGTGGCAAAGACGGGGGCAAGGGCTTTGATAGTCGATTCGTTGCGGCCGGGGTCGTTTGCGTTCGGTCCGGCCCCGGTGCAGATAGGGGTGTTACGGTGAATATCGAATAAATTGACAGGAAGAGGAGAGTGGTGTTCCGGTATCGTATTGCCGGCCCGGTCAAATGACTGGGGGCTTGCCATGCGCCGGCGAAGTGCGGGCGGGGCAGGTTGAGTCGCGTCCGCGCCACAGCACAAAAAAGCGGCCCGTTTTCGCGGGCCGCACGCACAAACCTGGATGCCGGGTTGCGTTGTTAAATGTCGTAGTAGAGCGAGAACTCGTAGGGATGAGGCCGCAGGCGGACGGCTTCGGCTTCGTTTTTCCGCTTGTAGTTGATGTAGGTTTCGATCAACTCCTCGGTGAATACGTCGCCCTTGAGCAGGAAGCCGTGATCCTCGTCGAGGCAGGTGAGGGCCTCATCGAGGGAGGCGGGCATGGAGGGAACGTTCTTCATTTCCTCGGGGGAGAGATCGTAGATGTCCTTGTCGAGTGGTTCGCCGGGGTCGATCTTGTTAAGGATGCCATCGAGGCCGGCGAGCAGTAGGGCGGAGAAGGCCATGTAGGGATTGGAAGAAGGATCCGGCGGCCGGTATTCGACGCGCTTGGCCTTCGGGCTGGATGAGTACATCGGGATGCGGACCGCGGCGGAGCGGTTGCGGCGGGAGTAAGCGAGGTTGACCGGAGCTTCGTAGCCCGGAACGAGGCGCTTGTAGCTATTGGTGGTGGGGGCGATGATGGCGGAGAGCGCGCGAGAGTGCTTCAGAAGGCCGCCGATGTACCACAGGGCGAGTTGGCTGAGGCCCGCGTAGCTATCGCCGGCAAAGAGCGGCTTACCGTCTTTCCACAGGCTCTGATGGCAGTGCATCCCGCTTCCGTTGTCACCGAAGATCGGCTTCGGCATGAAGGTGACCGTCTTTCCATACTGATACGCCACATTGCGGATGCAATATTTGTAGGTCATCATGTTGTCGGCGGACTTTACGAGCGTATTGAAGCGCTGGTCGATTTCGCACTGGCCGCCGGTGGCGACTTCATGGTGATGGCACTCGATGTGGAGGCCGCACTTTTCCATGACCTCGACCATCTCGCCGCGCAGCTCCTGATAGTGGTCCGTGGGGGGAACCGGGAAGTAGCCTTCCTTGTAGCGGGGGCGGTAGCCGAGGTTGTCCTTCTCACGGCCCGAATTCCAGCGGCCCTCTTCAGCGTCGATGAAGTAGAAGCCGGAGTGCTGGTTCTGATCGAAACGAATATTGTCGAAGATGAAGAATTCAGCCTCGGCGCCGACGAATGCGGTGTCGGCGATATTGGTGCTGCGAAGGTAGTTTTCGGCCTTCTGAGCGATCCAGCGCGGATCGCGTTCATAATGCTGGCGAGTGATGGGGTCGATGACGGTGCCGGTCATGACGAGCGTGGGGATCTCGAAGAACGGATCGATGAAGGCGGTGGCGGGGTCGGGGATGAGGAGCATATCGCTCTCATTGATGGCGGCCCACCCGCGGATACTCGATCCGTCGATGCCGAAGCCTTCTTCAAAGGAGTCTTCGCTGAGTTGGGAAATGGGGTAGGAGATATGCTGCTGGAGACCGGGAAGGTCCGTGAAGCGCATATCGAGTTGCTTGCATTCGTTTTTCTTTGCAAACTCTAGAACTTCTTTCGGGGTCATGAGTTGGATTTCCTCTCCTAATTACGACACGCCCTTCCCGGCGGCACACAAAAACGGCGCGTGTGCCGTGCCTTGTGGTGCGTGGTATTCTGTTGCGCGGCAGTAGACTACGTTGGGATGGTCCTGTACAAGCCTCGATGGTAGCGAACGGAAAAAAGGGCGTCAAATAGAAAAACCTTATGGGGTCGATAGGGCGGGCGGGGAATTGTTAGGATGAGAAGGTGCAGATTCCCCTGGCCTGGGATATCCCCAGGAAGCTGTTTACTGTCAGTGATTTAACCGAAGCGATCCGGGCCGCGCTGGAAGAAGGGTTCAGTTCGGTTTCGGTGGTGGGAGAGATCTCGGGAACGAAGGCGGGACCGAGCGGCCATATCTATTTTACGTTGAAGGATGAGGGGGCGCAGATCTCGTGCGCGCTTTTCGCGCGGGCGGCGCGATTTGTGCGGTTCAAGCCGCGGGACGGGCTGCAAGTGGTGGCGCGGGGAAGGGTTGACGTGTATGCGCCACGGGGCAGCTACCAGTTACTGGTGGATTCGCTCGAGCCGCGGGGCTTCGGGGCGCTGCAACTCGCATTCGAGCAACTGAAGCAAAAGCTGGCGGCGGAGGGGCTTTTCGATGCGGCGAGGAAACGGGCGCTGCCGCCGTATCCGAAGCGAATCGGGCTGGTGACTTCGCCCT
Organism: Bryobacterales bacterium; assembly: GCA_026954325.1. Taxonomy (GTDB): domain Bacteria; phylum Acidobacteriota; class Terriglobia; order Bryobacterales; family Bryobacteraceae; genus CADEFT01. The sequence continues at coordinate 4,509 of JAIXKK010000168.1, forward strand.
CGGGAGCGGTAATCCGCGACATGCTGAACATCCTGACGCGACGCTTTCCCGGGCTGCACATCCGGTTGTACCCGGCGCAGGTGCAGGGCGAGGGCTCGACGGAACAGGTATGCCGCGCCATCCAGTATTTCAGTGAAGGCGGCTGGGCAGATGTGATCATTGTGGCCCGCGGCGGCGGCTCAGTGGAAGATCTGTGGACGTTTAACGAAGAACCGGTGGCGCGGGCGATCGCGGGGTCAAAGGTTCCGGTGGTCTCGGCGGTAGGCCATGAGACGGACTTCACCATCGCGGATTTCGTCGCGGACCTGAGGGCTCCCACTCCATCGGCCGCGGCGGAGTTGGTGGTGGGGACGCGGGAACAGGTGGCGGAGCGGTTGGATGCCGTGGAGAACCGGTTGCATCAGGCGGCGCGATACCGGATCGCGATGGCACGCCGAAGGCTGCATCAGTGCGGAGTGGACCGCGCCGGGGGGACGCTGCACCGGATGCTGGGGAAGAACATGCAGCGGGTGGATGAGATGGACGGGCGGGCGAGAGAACTGGCGCGGGCAGCGGTGACGATGCGGCGGAAGCGTTTGGACGGGCTTGATGCCAGGTTGCGGAGCCTCGATCTGCGGCTCAGGATGGCGGCCGGGCGGCGGCGGCTGGAGGCGGCATCGGCGCGGCTGGAGGAGCGGGTGCGCTGGACACTGGCTGGGGCGATGCGGCGGTTGGAGCCCCTCGAGGCGCATCTGAAACAATTGAGCCCGTTGCGCGTGCTGGACCGGGGCTATGCGATCGTGCAGACCAGCGACGGAACGGTAGTGAAGGAAGAAGGGCAGGCTCCCGCGGGCGCCGCGCTGCGTGTGCGGTTGGCGAAGGGGGAACTGGCGGCGCGGGTGGTGGAGCGTCCATGAAGCGGGTGTGCGTGTTCTGCGGGTCGAGCGCGGGTTACCGCGAAGATTTGATCGAGGCGGCGCGGGAACTGGGGAAGGCGCTGGTGCGCGGGCGGCATGACCTGGTGTACGGCGGAGCGCACGTGGGTTTGATGGGGACGGTTGCGGACACGGTGCTGGAGCAGGGCGGGCGAGTGACAGGGGTGATTCCGCGGTCGATGCGGGAGCGGGAGATCGCCCACACGGGATTGACGGAGCTTCGGGTGGTGGAGACGATGCATGAGCGCAAGGCGCTGATGGCGGATCTCTCGGATGGCTTCATCGCGCTGCCGGGGGCGTATGGGACGCTCGATGAACTGTTCGAGATTCTGACATGGGGGCAGTTGGGGATTCACGCCAAGCCGGTGGGGGTTCTGAACGTGGACGGATTCTTCGATCTGCTATTCGCGTTTCTGGACCGCACGGTGGAGGCGGGTTTGTTAAAGCAGGCAAACCGGGAGTTGTTCGTGGCGGCCGGAGCGCCGGGGGAACTGTTGGAGCGGATGGCCGCGCATCGTCCGGTGGCGGCGGCGAAATGGATTGGGCGCGAGGCGCGGTAGCTATTTCGGAAGCTTGCCGGTGATACGGCGGATGAGGCGGTGGGCGCGGTGGAACCAGGCAGTATCCGGGAGATGCATGAAGGGGCACTCTCCGGCAACGACGTGGATACCGCTTTCACCGCACAGGCGGACGGCTTCGGGGTTCATCGCGCCCTGGCCGGCTCCGCGATGGAGCCAGACGCGCTGGATGCCGGCGGGCGCCATTCCAAACCACCCAATCGCCGTGGGACTGCTGCCGCATGCGCGGGAACTCGCTGCGGAACTGTACGAGTTGGGAGGGCTCAAACGGAAGCGGATCAAGCAGCACGGATTTGACCGCGGCGAACACCACAGTGGAGACTCCGGCGCTGAGCGCAATGGACGCCGACGCGATTTCCGTAAGAGTGGAGAAGCGGCATTCGCCTCTCATTCCAGCCATGTACTCCTCGGGGGAATTTGGGCGCGGTGGAACCACCGTTGTATTCTTGGTGTTGGAAAGCCATGGCGAAGTTTTTCGCACTCGCGGCGCTGAGCCTGTTCCCGTGCGCCACGGGGGCGCAGCAGGATCCCGAGCGGATCCTGAAACAGGCCATCACGCTGCACCAGGCAGGCGACGCCGAGGAAGCGATCCCGCAGTACCGCGCTTATCTGAAACTGCGGCCGGACCGTGTTGACGCGCGCTCGAACCTGGGCGCGGCGCTGGCCGGCACTGGCCGGTACCGGCAGGCCATCGCCGAATACCGCGCGGCGCTGAAGGGCCGTCCGAAGGATCCGGGCATCCGGCTGAACCTGGCCCTGGCTTATTACAAGATGGGCGAGATCTCCGCCGCCGCGGGGGAACTCACTGCCCTTCACGCGGCCAAGCCCGAGGACCGGCAGATTTTGCTGCTTCTGGCCGATTGCCGGCTGCGCCAGGGCGAAAACCGGCAGGTGATCGAATTGCTTGAACCGGCCCGGAAGCAAACCCCGGACGACCTGGCGGTGGCCTATCTGCTGGGGACGGCGCTGATCCGCGACAACCAGGTCAAGAGGGGCGAGCAGGTCATCGACCGCATTTTGCGTAATGGCGAATCGGCAGAGGCGCTATTGCTGATGGGAACCGCCAAGTTGCATGCGCTTGAATTCGAGGCCGCCGCCGCCGATCTCCGCAAGGCGGCCGAGTTGAATCCGCAATTGCCCGATGTCCATGCGTATCTGGGACTCGCCTATATCCAGACCGGCGACACTGCAGCCGCGCGGGCGGCATTTCAGAGCGAACTCGAGCGGAACCCGAACGATTTCGAATCGAATTTGAACCTGGCGGCTCTCCTGCGGCAGGACGGGCATGCGGAGGAGGCGAGGAAACTGCTCGAACGGGCGCTGCGGGTGCGCCCCGGGGAGATCCGCGCCCGGTTCCAACTCGCCTCGGTCGAACTGGAGGCGGGAAGACCCGATCGGGCACGGCTGGAACTGGAAGACATCGTGAAGCAGACTCCGCGGTTTGTCGAGGCGCACATCGCGCTGGCCACCGCCTACTACAGACTCCAGCGCAAGGCCGAGGGCGACCGCGAACGGGCGATCGCGCAGAAACTCACTGACGGCGCGATGGCGTCGAAGAGCAAGGAGTAGACTGATCCCGTGCGGGGCGCGCTGTGTTTGATGGGAGCCGGGACGTTCCTGCTCTCGCTGCTCTCCGCGCCGCCTCCCAGGCGGCCCCATTTCGTCAACGTGGCGGCAAAATCGAAGATCCCATACAAGACGAATAACAGCTTCACCGGCCGCAAATATTTTCCGCAGCCGATGTGCGGCGGCGCGGCCATTTTCGACTTCGATAACGACGGCAGGCTGGATATCTTTCTCGCCAACGGCGCCAAACTGCCGGACCTCAAGAAGACGGACTCTTCCTTTTTCAACTGTCTGCTGCGGCAGAAAAGCGACGGGACCTTCGAGGACGTTACCGCGAGAGCCGGGCTCACCGGCAAGGGGCTTGATTACAACTTCGGCGCCGCCGTGGGCGACTACGATAACGACGGCTTCGAAGACCTGTTTCTTGCGAGCATGGGGCCCAACGCCCTGTTCCACAACAACGGGGACGGAACCTTTACCGATGTGACCTCCGCGTCCGGTATCGGCGGAAAGCCCGCCAACACGCTGAGCGTGGCCGCCGCCTGGTTTGATTACGACAACGATGGTTTGCTCGACCTGATCGTTTCGGACTACACCATCTGGAGTCCCGCCACGGATGTGCGCTGCCTGATGAACGACCAGGATTATTACTGCAATCCGCATCGCTATCCGAGCGTGCCGCCGCGCCTTTACCGTAACCTGGGCAACGGCAGGTTCACCGACGTCACCGTGAAGTCCCAGTTGGCGCGCTACCCGGGTAAGGGCATGGGCGTTTCCATTGCCGACTTCAATGGCGACGGTTGGATGGACGTCTTCATCGCCAACGACACGGAGCCGAATTCGCTGTTCATCAACCGCCGCGACGGCACATTCGAGGAGAAGGGGCTCGAGTTGGGCGTTGCCTACGACCAGAACGCGCGGGCCGGGTCCTCGATGGGATGCGACGCCAAGGACTTCGATAATGACGGCAAAGTCGACATCTTCTTCAACAACCTGATGGGCCAGATCTGGCAACTGCTGCGCAACCGCGGCGGCCTGTTCCAGTATTACTCTTCGATTTCGAAAGTGCAGAAACTGAGCATGACGTACTCGGGGTGGAGCGCCGGCTTCATCGATTACAACAACGACGGCTGGAAGGATATCTACTCGGCCAACGGCGACGTCGACATGGTCAGCGCGAAAAGCCCCCAGCACGACACCATGTTCGAAAACACCGACGGCAAGACATTCGTGGATGTATCCGGCGAGATGGGCGAGGACTTCCTGCCCAAAGGGTACCAGCGCGGATCGGCTTTCGGCGACCTCAACGGAGACGGCGCTCTGGACATAGTGGTGACCTCGCTCAACCAGGCTCCGCGCATCCTGATGAACACGGCCGATAGCGGCAACCACTGGCTGATGGTGGCGCTCACCGGCCGCAAGAGCGCGCGCGACGCCATCGGGGCCGGAGTGAAGCTGACCACCGCATCCGGCCGCGAGTTGTACAACCACGTGGCCATCAGCGTGGGATTCATGTCGTCGAGCGACAAGCGGGTCCACTTCGGCCTTGGAGAGGAAACCAAAATCGCTTCCGTCGAGATCCGGTGGCCAAGCGGCATTGTGCAGACATTGAAGAACATCGAGGCCGATCGCGTGTTGAGCGTGGAGGAGCCGCTCAAGTGAAAGCGGCCGCCAGGATTACGGGCGGACAGGCCCGCGGCCGGCTCAAAACATGAACTTGATAGCCAACTGGATGGTGCGCCTCCCTTGTTTCTGGGTGACGTAGCCGAAGATCGGGTTGTTCAGTCTGCCCGTGGCGCCGTCGAAGCTGAGCGTGGTGTTTGTGGCGCTCGAGAACGACCACAACGGGTGGTTCAGGAAGTTGTAGCCGTTGGCGCGGAACTGGAGCTTCATCTTCTCTTTGATGTCGAAGTTCTTGAACAGCCCGAGGTCCGTGTTGAAGAAGCCCGGGCCGTAGATCGCGGGCAGCGTCGCCGGTCCATTCGCGCCGATCTGCGTCGGGATGGCGAAGCAGGAGCCATTGATGTATTGGTGGTCGCCGAGATTGGATCTGGGGTCGCACGTGAGGATCGGACGCAGAGCGATCTCCGGCGTCCCCAGCAACGACGTGCTGCTGACGTTGAACGCCGTGCCGGGGATCTTGAAGCTGTTGGTGTTCATGCCGAAATTCTGTCCGCGCATGCCGGTGAGGTTCGCCCCGCTCTGCAACTGCAGCATTCCGGAGACCTGCCAGCCGTTGGCCAGGCCCGCGGCAATCCTGTTGCCGTGCACCGGGCTGCCCAGCTCGACGGAGTAAGCCGCGTTATAGAGATGCGTGCGGTCGCCGTTTTGCACGCTGTAGTTATTCCGGAAGTTGAAAGGGTCGTAAGAAGAACTGACGAATCCCAGGGCCTTCGAGAACGTGTAGTTCATCATGATGGTATAGCGGCCCTTGGTGCGCTGCCAGGTGGCCTGCATCGAGTTGTAATTGGCGTAAGTGCCGTGCGTGGCGAGGTTGACTCCGCCGTAAATCTTATATGGGCGGAAGTTATTCGCCACCAGGGAGTTGGGATCCACGCCCCCGTTCGCCGAGGAGAGCATTGCGCCGACAGGAACCAGGTTGACGCTGCTGTTGAAGCCGCTTGTGTACAACAGATCTGAACTCGTGTTGCCGACATAGGCGATTTCAAACAGACTCGACCACGGCAGCCGCTGGGCAATGGTGAAGCTGTAGCTCTTGGTCAAGGGCTGCCTGTCGTCCAGCCTGTCCACCGCGCCCGGACTGAGGGCGGCGCTCGAGAAGTTCATGGTATCCAGATCGCGCGCCATGAGCGGTTTGGCGGTCGAGGACGGCTGAGCCACGTAGGGCGAGGCTCCGATCCCCTGGTTGTTGCTGAGATTGATCACCTGCACTCCCGCGGCGACATCCAGGCCGGTAGTGAACTGACCCGAGTGGAAGTAATACATTCCCCAGCCTCCCCGGATCACCGTTTTGCCGTTGCCGAAGACGTCGTAGGCCAGGCCGAAACGTGGCTGCCAGAACACGCCTTTCGTGGGGAAGCCGCCCATGGGAACGCCGGAGTCACGCTTGTTCCAATAGAAGCCGCAATAGTTCACAGGCGCGCAACCGGGAGTGATCTTCGATCCGTCGAAGACTGAAAAACCGTAAGACAGGCGGTCGATCCACGGCGTGAAGTGCGTCATTCGCAGGCCGAGTTCGAGCGTCAGGCGCTTGTTCACCTTCCAGGAGTCCTGAACGAAGCCCTCGGCAGTGGTGTAGGAGATGTCATTGACGCGGTTGAACGAGTACTGCTGGAAGGAGTTGAGGTTGCCCACCAGCATGTCGGCATACTCGTTGCCGAGCGTGTTGGAGTTGCCGTTGCTCATGACGAAGGCGCCTTGCGAGGCGTTGCTGGCGGGCTGGGCGTTGCGGATCCACTCCCAGAAGAAGCCGCCCTTGACCGTGTGCCTGCCCCACACTTTGGTGACGGTATCGCTGAAGCTGGGCATGTACTTGTTGGCGTACAGTCCGGCTCCGGCGCCGCCCACCTCGAAGCCGCCGTAGTTGGCGATGCGCGCCATCTCATTGCCGCCCGCGAAGTTGGGGAACTGGGCGACGCCGTTCTTGTATAGCAGCTTGTAGTTGAAGCCGATCTTGGCCGGGTCCACCTTGGCGGGATCTTCGAACACGTTCGGGAATCCGATGAAGGTGTATCCGAACACCGTCTCGTTGGTCATGGTGGGGCTGAAGACGTGCGTCAGCGAAGCCGTGACGGAATCGGACCGGTTCTTGCCGAGCACCGGCGTCGGGTAGGGCAACTGCTGCGTGGTCGTGTTGGCCCAAAGCTGCATGGGGAAGCGCTGCACCTCGCGCTGGAGGTTGTAGCGGACGAACATCTTCGTGTTATCGCTGATGTTGTAGTCGACGCGTGTCATCCACTGGTGGTTGTTCTGGTTGAACAGCAGATCGTCGGTCCAGTTGAAGCCGCCCGTGGCATTGGGGTCGGCGTTGGGTTTGGGGTACAGGTTCATCAGCGCCTGCATGTTCTTGTCGATGGCCGCGCCGCTGATGATGCCCCCCGGGTAGAGCGTCAGGTTCCGCGCGTTGATCTGGCCCGGAGGCGCGCCGGAGGCGGTGATCCGGCCCATCTTGGCCAGTTCGTCCGGTGAGAAGTTGCCGTTGCGCATGCCTTCGGTGGGCACCGCCGCGCGCAGCAGACCCGTGTCCAGCACCTGGTAGAAATACTCGTAGCCGGTGAAGAAGAACAGTTTGTTGCTTGCCTTATTGAGCGGCGTCTTCGGGATGATCACCGGCCCGCCGAGGGTGAAGCCGGGGTAGTAATACTTGTTCTGCGGAATGGGCACCTTGTTGGCGTTGTTCAGCCAGTCGTTGGCGTTCAGGTTGTAGTCGCGGGCATATAAGAATCCCGATCCATGGAAGTCCGTGCCGCCGGACTTGGCCACCGAGGTGATCACCGCCGGCCCTTTCTGTGTCTCCGCGCTGAAATTCGACATGGTGATCTTGAACTCGGTGATCATGTCCGAGTTCGGGTTCACGGGTGTGTCGCAGTTGCAGCCGGGGTCGGACACGTGGGCGCCGTCGGCGACGATGTCCAGGGTGTTGCCCGGCAATCCGTTGTAGGAGTAGGCGTCGTTCAACGGGCTCTGGCTCCCGGCATTGCCGTTAGCGTTGATGCCGATGGTGGCGCCGTTATAGTTGGGGGCGTTCTGCGTCCCGTTCTTGATGCCGAAGCCGGGCATGATCTTGATGAACTCCGCGGCGTTGCTGCCCACCTGGACGAAGTTTCCCAGTTGCTTGATGTTCAGGGTGGTGGACTTCTCGCCGGAGTCCACCGGCGTCAGTTCTTCCAAGGCGCCCGTGACCACGACGGTCTCGGTGGTGCTGCCGACCTTGAGGGTGACGTTCACGTTGCGCCGTTCGCCGCCGCCCAAGGCGATGCCGGTTTCCGTGTAGGTGGTGAAACCGGGCGCCGCGACCGTGAGTTCGTATGTGCCCACCGGCACACTGGCGAACGTGTAATAGCCCTGCGCGTTGGTCACCGTCTCGCGCATGGACCCGGATTGCAGGTTTCGAAGCTTTACGTTGGCCCGTACGACGAGGCCTTCCGACACATCGGAAACGACTCCCGTCAATGTTGCGTAAATCGCCTGTGCGGAGAGGTTCATGGAGAGGGTACTCAACAGCACAAGCACCGGCAAAACCTTCTTGGCGCGGTTCATAAAAATCCCCTTTGTTACGTGCGGCAATCGATTCCCGTGTTTCGTATTCCCAATAGTGGAATAGTGTACACCGAAACTCAACCGTTTTCCAGCGGTTGCAACAATCGCGAACAATCGCGGGCAATCGAGGCGCAACAGACTCAGAGAAGTTTCGAAACTCCTGGCGTGAAGAACACGGGGTAACTGCCATCGGGACCCGGCCGGACCGGCGGTTCCATGTCAGCACGAACGTCCTCGGGCTGCGGGAGATGAGCGTAGTTCGAGTTCGAGATCCGGTCCCAGGTGACTTCCTTGCCCGAGTAACAACTGAACTGGCCCATCAGTGTAATGAGGGTGCCGCGGATCATGTAGTCGCCGTTATTCAGCGGATTGCCGGAGCGAATCGCGTCGAACAAGGCGGCATGTTCGAGATCGTAGGCATTGTTTTTGGACGTGGGACCGGCGCTTTTCCAATTGGTTTCGCCGGTGATGGTCAGCTTCAGCAGGTCGCAACGGCCCTTCGTGCCGAGTATCAGGCTGGAGTTTTCGTTGTAGCAGTTATCGATCGTGCGGCAATAGGCATAGACTCTGACGCCGCCGGCAAAGTCGTATACGACGGCGTGGTGATCGAAGACGTCGCCGTAGATCTCACCCTTGAGAGTGGAGCGTCCGCCCATGCCATAGGCCCGGATGGGTGCCGCGTTGCGCAGCGCCCAACTCGAGCGGTCGAGATTGTGGATGAGAGTCTGGGGCACGTCGTCGCCGCAGAGCCAGTGGAAGTGGTACTGGTTGCTGGCCTGATACTCCACTTCGGTGAGCCC
>JAIXKK010000063.1 GCA_026954325.1 Bryobacterales bacterium
GACACGAATATCTCCAGGCATCGCGAAGTGAGCAAGGCGGAGATTCAGCAGGTGGAACCGTCGCTCGCCAAGGGCGGGTTGGTGGGCGGGGCGCTGTTTTATGACTGCATTGTGCATTCGGCGCGTTTCGTACTGGAGAATCTGATGGACGCGGCGGCAAACGGGGTGCATATCGCCAACTACACCAACGCCGAACCGGTGGAGCGGCAGCCGGACGGATCCTGGCAGATGAAACTGAGGGACACACTGAGCGGAGAGACTTTTGTAACGCGGGCGAAAAAGCTGGTGGACGCGACCGGCGCGTGGAGCAAGCCGGGGGCGGGGGCTCCGCGCCTGGTCAGAGGATCGCACCTGATCCTGCCCCGGGTGACGGCCGAGGAGCATGCGATCGCTTATTTCGACGAAGCCGGGCGCATCGTGTTTCTGATCCCGTGGGGAAGCGAAAAGCAACTGACCTTGCTCGGAACCACGGACGTGGATCATGCCGGAGGCCCTGACGAGGCGCGGATCAGCCAGGAAGAGGTGGACTACCTGCTGGGAATCGCGAGGAAGCTATATCCGAACGCTTCCATCAAGCCTTTCGCGGCGTTCAGTTCGCTGCGGCCGCTGATTGACGAAGGGGATTCCTCCGCGACGGCGGCATCGAGAGAGCATCGCATCTTCAACGGCAAAGACGGAGTGCTGCGAATCCAGGGCGGGAAATACACGATTTACCGCCTGATGAGCCAGGAGGCCGTGAGCCTCATTCTGAAGGAAATCGCCCCCTGGCTGATGTCGCCATCGAGAACCGCCGCGGAACCGCTGAACGGCAATACGGAGAAGGCCCTCTCGCGGCTGAAGGGGGATGCGCAGCGCATGGGAGAGGCGTATCATGTGGCTCCCGTGGACGTGGAGCGGCTCATCCGGAATTACGGCATGCACACGCCGGATGTGCTGCCGATGGCTCCGCCCGAGGACGGCGCCGTCAGGCGCCTGGAATACGCGCGCATGGCGTACGCCGTGCGGCATGAAATGGCCATGCGTCTGAAGGATGTTTTCTACGTTTCGACCTACCTGGGGTATGAACGCGCCTGGAACGCCGCGCTTCTGGCGCCTTATGCGAACCTCATGGGTTCCTGGCTCGGCTGGGATTCAGCCAGGCAGGCCGCGGAGGTGGACGAGGTGCTGGCGGTGACCGCCCTTCCCGGAGCCGGCCGGTAGATGGATCGCGCGGCGCGCTGGTGGTGGCTGATGCAGCGCGCTTTTGTCGCCAGCTACGAAGACGGCTGTTTCGGGATCGCGAAAGGAGCCGCCTATTCGGCTCTGTTGTCTTTCATTCCGGTGCTCACGGCGCTGGCGACGATCCTGGTGCAGGTGAACGCGCAGAAGGTTTCGTCGATGATCTCGCAGTTCCTGTTCATCGCCGTGCCGCCGGGATCGGAAGACCTGGTCCAATACAGTTTCACGATCCGCGGCGAGCGGCCGGTACACCTGCTGGTGCTGGCGACACTGCTGTCGATTTGGGCGGCGAGCGGGTTGATGGCCACGCTGATGGAGGGATTTCAGGCAGCCTACCGTTTGCCGAGCGGGCGGCCGTTTCTCCGGCAGCGGCTGGTGGCGATTCTTCTCGTGTTCATCGCGGCCGCGCCGGTGATCGCGGGCTCCTCGTTGTTAGTCCTGGGGGACCGCGTGGAGAAATGGTTTCTGGCCGCATTGGGGGTTCTGCCGGCGGGGGCGCAGTTGCGGGGCTGGGTGCTGGTGGCGGGAATCGCCTCGCGGTACGTGGTGGCGCTGGGAGCGATCTCCGTGGCGACCGCGGGGATGTTTTACTTCGGACCCAACCGGCGCCAGCAGTGGAGATTCGTATTGCCGGGGGCATTGTTGTCGACGGCGCTGTGGTTGGCGGTGACGATTTTGTTTGCCTGGTATGTGCGGAATATCGCGAATTACAACGTGATGTACGGAAGTGTCGGCGCCGTGATCGCGCTGCTGGTATGGATGTATGTTCTGGCCGTGGTGGCGCTGCTCGGGTGTGAATACAACGCGGAGCGCGAGCGCCACCTCCGAATCACCGCGGATTCACTATGATGGAAGCCATGTGGCTGCTTCTGCTCCTATCTCCTCTGCTGTGCGGACAATCTCCGGAGGCGATCCAGGCGCCGTGGGAAGGCGTGCCGGAAGGATTCCGCAATCTGCCGGCCGGCCGGTTCCGGATACCGAAGACCATCAATCAATGGAAGCGCGATCGAGCAGCGGTGAAGGAGATCGTGGTGCGATCTCTTGGGGATCTTCCCGCGCGTCCCTCGCCGGACCGCGTCCGCGTGGTATCGAGCGAGCGCAAGGACGGATATACGCTCGAAAAGTTCGTCTTCCACAACGGCGTGGATAGTGAGGTTCCAGGGTATATTGCGATTCCGCTGAACCGCCGGGGGAAACTCCCGGCCATTCTCACCATGCACGGCCACTCGAGCAGCAAGGAGAACATGTTCGGCATCAAGCCGACGTCGCAGGATGTGGCGGCGCTGCTCACGGGACACGGCTTCGCCGTTCTGGGAATCGACAATTACTTCAACGGTGAGCGGAAGGGCATGGGACCGGCCGGGAGTCTCGAAACCATGACGCGCTCCAGTGACCAGGAGATGTCGCTGTTCAAACTCAACCTTTGGCTGGGACGAACACTGTGGGGCATGATGCTGCGCGATGAGCAGATTGCGCTGGATTATCTCGCCTCCAGGCCGGAAGTGGATTCGCGGAGGATCGGCGCTCAAGGCATGAGCATGGGCAGCACGCGCGCCTGGTGGCTGGCGGCGATCGATGACCGGATCAAAGCGGTGGTTGCCGTCGCCTGTTTCACCCGCTATGAAGACTTGATCGCCACGCGCAACCTGCGGGCACACGGAATCTATTACTTCGTTCCGGGAATTCTCAAGCATTTCGACAGCGAAGGGATCATGTCCTTGCTGGCGCCGCGGCCGTTTCTCGCCCTCACCGGGGATAGCGACGCCGGTTCGCCTCCCACCGGCATGAAGAAGCTGGAACGGATTCTTGGGGAAGTGTACAAGGTCCACGGACATCCCGATCGCTTCGAGAGCGTGATCTATCCGAATACCGGCCACGTTTATAACGACGACGAAAAGTCGCGCATGGTGAGCTGGTTCGAAAAATACCTGAAGCAATCAGGGACGGAATGACGGCGGATTCGCCGTGTCGGCGAAATCCATACCCGTGGCGAAGGCGAGATTCACGATCTTAGCCAGTTTCTCGAAATTGATTTTTTCCACGGTGTCGGTAGGCTGGTGGTAGTCCGGATGAAACCCGGTGAACCACCACAAGGCGGGAACATGCCGGAGCAGGAACGGGAAATGATCGCTGCGCCGGAGAACGTTGAAGGCGACATCGTGATCCCACTTATGATTGAGTGCCAGCCCCACTTTCTGATCGGCGTTTTCGACAGCCGCGCAATATTGGGGGCTGAACACGCAGCCGATCAGGTTGAGTTCATTCGAGGTATCGGCGGCGATATCCACCAGACCCTGGGTCTCCCCGGTTTGTGTTTCATTGCGTCCGACCATGTCGAAATTGAGGACGGCGCGCGTCTTGGCGATGGGGATGACCGGTGAGGAGACATAGTGGTAAGCGCCCAGGAGTCCGCGTTCTTCGGCGGCGAAGATGATGAAGAGCAGAGTCCGCTTGGGGCGGGGTGCGGCGGCGAAAAGGCGGGCGAGTTCCAGCACCGCGATAGATCCGGAGGCGTTGTCGTCGGCGCCGGGCATGAGGGTTTCACCGACCCGGCCGTTGTGATCGTGATGGCCGGTGAAGAGAATGGCTTCATTCTTGAGTTGGGGGTCGGAGCCCTGGATCATGCCGATGACGTTGTAGCCTACGCCCCGTTTGCGCTGCTGGAAACGGATCCGAGCCTTGGCGGGAAGCGGAGCAATGGAGAGCGCGGCGGGAGTTGTTCCTGATTCGATCTTCGTCTGGATGGCCTTGGGGTTTGACTGGAGAAGTTCCTCGCCGACCTTTTCACTCACGGTGAAGATGGGGATGGCGTCTTTTTCCTCGAGAATCTGTGGAGCAATCGAACTGTTCACGGTGGAAGTGCGGGGACGCCGGGCGGATATTTCCGCGTAGGTGGGATGCGTTCGTCCCGGGTCCGGCATCAGGAGCAGTGCCACCGCGCCACGACGGGCGGCATTGGTCATCTTGTAGTAGGAATGCGCATAAAGGGAGAGTCCCGATCCGGCAAAGGGCGATTGCGGATCGGACTCGCGGGGTTCGTGGTCGAAGACGAGCACCATCTTTCCCCTGACGTCGAGTCCGGCATAGTCGTCATACCCGGCTTCGGGAGCGGTAATCCCGAAACCGGCGAATACGATGGGGGCGTTCAGCCGCACCGGTTTGTGAAACGATGCGCCGAGGGTGTACTTTTTCTCCCCGGCCGGTAGCCGGACATCGATCCATGTCTGTTCGCGATTGAGCCGGTATTCGAGCAGCGGCACCCGCTGTTCGAAGCTAGAGTGAACGCCGGGAGCAACGCCGGATGCTTTCATTTCCGCCGCAAGCCAGTCCGTGGCCGCCTGGTCTCCCTTGGTCAGGGACAGCCGCCCGTCAAGCGCGGGGGAGGTGAGATAAGTAATTCCGGCGCGCAGCCTGTCGATGGATGCCATCTGGGCCGCCGCCGGAATTGTCAACAAAATGAGAAATAAGCGCATCAGAATCAGGTTACCGCCACGCCGGCGCGGGCGGCGCGCCCGGGTCGATCCGGACGCGCGGGCGCTCGACCGAAGCCGTCAGAAATGCAGACGGAGGGTGTACTGCACCTCGCGGCCGTAGTTGACCTGAGAGGTAATCCCGCCGAATTGCGTACTGGTCACGGTGAGATTCGGGTTGCCCGGCATGACGCTGTTCGTCAGGTTGTAGCCCTCGAGCCGGAGTTCGAGTTTGAACCGCTCGGTGAGCGAGAAGTTCTTCGAGAGGGTGCTGTCGAGCTGCCAGTAACGCGGCCCGGTGAGGCCGTCGTATTGAAAGGGGTTCGTGCGGGGCGTGTATGCCGTGGCCTGCTTGAACACCGAGGTATTGAACCATCGCTGCCAGGTGGGGTTCGCCAGCACCGGGTCGCCGGAGACATCCAACTGGCCGAAGCGCAGGAAGGAACCCGAGTTCCACATGAAAATGTGGCTGGTGGACCAGCCGCCCAGAACGGCGTTGAGCACCGGATGCATCTGTGAGCCGAAGCGGCGTCCGCGCCCGAAAGGAAACTCGATGGTGGTTCCGATCGTCATGCGATGGCGCGGCATGGAACCGGGAATCATGGTCAGTTTGTTGGCGTAGGTGTCCGGATCGTTGAAGAAGGCCCCGGTGCTCTCCTGGTTGTAGTTGTACCCCCAGACGACGCTGTAGCCTTGCGCGAAGCGCCGCTGGACGCGGAGTTGGATGGCCTTGTAGTGGTTGTCGACGCCCGGCATGAAGGTTTGCGTGAGCGCCCCGTATTGCGGGTATGGCTTGAGCAGAGTAGACAGAGGAACCGTAGCCTGGCCGCGAAGCTGGCCCGGCATGAGGCTGGAGGGGAGGCCAAAGAACGGATTCGCCACCGGGGCGGCGAGCGCCGTCTTGTAGGTGTAGCTCAACTGAGGATCCATCATGTTCAGGGATTGCCCGAATCCCGCATTTCCTCCTTGTCCTTCGGGGACCATGTTGTGGCCGAAGTTCATGAAGAAAGTGCCGTCCAGCTTCATTCCCCAGACAAGGTCGCGCTCGACCGTGAAATTGAACCGGTCGTTCATCGGAATGTGCATGCTCTGGTTAGCCCAGTTCGTGGTTCCCGTGGAGCCGAGATTCGTGTTGCGCCCATTCCCCCTGCCGATGGGGAGGACCAGCGGGTTCGTGGAAGGAAATGGATTGCTGAAGACGCCCTGCGGAATGCCCTGCACCGATACAGGCCCGTTCGAGGAAGCCGAGAAGCCGTCCGTCGAGGGGAGTATCCACGAATAGCCGAGCACGCTCATGATGGGTACCGCGTAGCGCGCGTAGCCGACACGGATGGCGGTCTTATCGTTGGCGCGCACCGCGATGCCCAGCCTCGGGAGAAAGCTGGTTCTGGGAGCATGGTACAGGCCCGGATTCTGATCGTCCGTGTATATCCAGGCTCCGTTGTAGATGGGTTTGGGAGCGCCTTGTATCGTGGCCACCTGGGGAGGCATGACCGGCGGCTTGCTCTGGAATTCCGGGATGGGATTGGTGAGATCGAGATAGCGCGCCATGCGGCCTTCGCGTTCGGAAGGAGCCGTCTCATATTCCCACCGCAGGCCGAGATTGAGCGTCACGCGGCGGTTCAGCTTGAAATCGTCCTGGAAGAAGAGTCCGTACTGGTCCTGCTTGGTGTAGCGCGGGGAAACATAGTTGGAGGCCAGCGAATTGTCGATGGCGCCGAGCAGGAAGGTGGCCCAGGCGCTGCCCGTGTTCAGCGTGTCCGGCACGATATAGGTGTTGGCGGTGTAGTTCGCCGTGAAGGGGAACGTGCCGAGGTTCGGCAGTTGCGAATACTCATAACCGTGGCGATAGGCCATGCCGAATTTCATGTAATGGCGGCCCCGGTCGTGGCCCATGCTGCCTTGATAAGAATATTTGCGCGGACGGTAACTCCACCAACTCGATTTTCCGAAAGTCGCCCCGCCGATATTCAGGTTCGGATAGTAGACCGCGGGCATGTCCGCGGTGTAGGGCTTATACCAGGGGTTGTTGGGCCAGTATTTGGCAAGCCCCGCCTCGCCGAGTTTCGCCCAGGCGGAGTCGTACTCATCCTCGGAATAAACCACACCCATGCGGAAGTTGATTGTCGTGCGCGCGCTGAGCGTGTAGACGCTGTCGAAGGCGCCGTTGAGAGCATCCATCAATCCGCCGTTGTCCGAGGTTGTGGCGGGGCTATTGCCGTAGTTATTGTTATCAAGCCGCGTGCGGATCACGCTGTAGCGCGCGAAGACCTTCCATTTCGGCGTGATGTTCCAGTCCGTGCGATTCGAAAAATTCCAGTAATCGAGGAACCATGCGTATCCGGTACGGTAGTTGTTGACGCCCGAAAGGTCGTCACCCGGGTTGTTGGGCTTCCAGATGTCATTAAGGAACAGCAGGGAGGTGGGATCCATCTGGGAACGCGGGATGAGGTTTCCGGCAAAGGGTTGGCGGGTGGCGGTATTTGTAGCGGCGTTGGTTTGTGTCGTGTAGGGGTCGAAAATGGTGCGCAGGGCGCCGGTCTTGGTGAGCGTCCTCGAGAAATCGCCTACGCGTTCCAGGTCGGTGGGGAGCGTGATCACCTTCGTATATGGTTGCCGATTCTTCCACTTCTCAAACGTAAAGAATGTGAACAGCTTGTCCTTCAGGATCGGACCACCGATCGTTCCGCCGCCGACGTGATTGCGCACCACGTTCGGGGCGCGCGTGAAGGCGTTGGAAACGGCGTTCAACGATGGGTTGCGGCCGAAATAGTAGAGACTGCCGTGGTATTCATTGGTGCCCGCTTTCATGCCGACGTTCAAAACGCCGCCGGCGGAGAATCCCGATTCGGCGTCGACGGAGTTCTGTTGCACGGTGAACTCCTGCACGGCATCCATGGGCGGTGAATACGAACCTCGCGAGCCGACGCCGATGGGTGAGCCGTCGATTTGCACTTCGTTCCGTCCGCTGGTCTGGCCGCCGACATCCACTCCGGTGGTGGAGAGCTGATAGAACGGGTTGCGCTTGGACATGTCGGAATAACGGTTGACCACCGCCGGATCCAGCATGGCGAGGGTGAAAGGGTTTCGAGCAAGCACGGGCAACTCTTTCAGCATGGTCCCATCGACGGTCTGCGAAAGAGTCGTGGTATTGAACTGGAGTTCCACCGCGGCGGCGCTGACGGTGACCGTCTGGTTGACGTCTCCGACATTGAGCGTGGCGTTGATCGTAAGATCGGAACGGACCAGCACCTGCACGTTCTCCTGCACGTACTTGTTGAACCCGGCAAGTTCAGCGGTGAGGGTGTATGAGCCGGGCTCGACAAAGTCGAACAGATAACGGCCGGTCTCATCGGTGGTGCGCACCGTCGATATTCGGGTGTTGGCGTTGAGAAGCGTAACCGTCGCTTGCGCGATGGGCGCGTTCGATGTATCAGTAATGATTCCCTGAACGCGGCCGCGATAATCTTGAGACCAGGCGGCAAGAGCGAAGCAGAGAAAGAGTGCGAGGCTGGAAAGTATGCGAGACATGACAGACCTCCAATTAGGATACAGGGGATCTTAGCATCCAATGTTGGGACCGTCAACACAATGAACCGATATCTGAATCGATAATCACTCAAGATGAGCCGGCGGCGTATCCGGAACGCGCTGTGGCCGCTCACAGCATGGGGGATAGTTTCCCGAGATCTTCGTCAGATCCACACGGTTTCGACCGGTAAACCTTTCGCGCACAGTTCACAAGTGTCCGCATCGTTCGAGTAGCGCGCTTCCAGCCGGGCAAGGTAATAGAGTGGAAGGTCGCCGAAATCGGGCGTTTTCGGCGTGGGCTGGTAGATGATGACAGCCATCCCCACCACTTCGCCGCCATTGGACTCGACCAGTGACTTGAGTTGTCCCAACTTGCGCCCGGTGCGGAAGATATCATCCACCAGCAACACTTTCTCTCCAGGAGACTGCACAAAATACTGGCGCAGGCGCAGCGGGCCGCCCTCGCATTCGGCTTCCGCCCAGTAGACCTGCTTGGAGCGGAGAGCTTCGCAGATCCCGTAGGCCACGGGCACGCCGCCGCCGCCGGGAGCTACAACGGAAAGTTCGGGGATCATGGCGCGCAACTCCGGGTTGGCGCGAACTTTCCGGCTCAGGCCTACACTGAGCGTCTTCAGATGCTCATAGTGACGCATGGCGAGCGCCACTTGAAGATACTCGTTGGCGTGCAACCCACTGGGATAGACGAAGTGGCCGTGACGCAGCGCGCCGGTCTGCTGAAGCAGGGATACAACGTCGTCTTGCGAAGGGATGAGGTCCATATACTTCTAGTGTGCTCCTTTCCCCAGAAGAACGTAGGGGATGGTCCGCAGCAGGATTTTCCAGTCGAGGGCGAGCGACCAGTTGTCGATGTACTGCATGTCAAGCTTCATCCAGGTATCGAAATCGAGCCGGTCCCGGCCTTGAATGGCCCAGAGACAGGTAAGGCCGGGCCGCATCCGCAGCCTCCGCCGCTGCCAGCGCTTGTAGCGTTCCACCTCTTCGGGAACGGCGGGGCGTGGTCCCACCAGCGACATGTCGCCCTTGAGGATGTTCCACAACTGCGGCCACTCGTCGATGGAGAATTTGCGCAGCCAGCGGCCGATGGCGGTCATGCGCGGGTCGTTCGGGATCTTGAAGGCGATGTCTTTGGCATTCAGGTGGGCGAGGCCGGGCTTCATCTCTTCGGCGTTGTTGACCATCGAGCGGAACTTGTAGAACACGAAACGCCGCCCGTTCAGGCCGCAACGCACCTGCCGGAAGATCGCCGGACCGGAGGAAGTAATGCGGATGAGCAGGACGATCACCGCCATGAACGGCAACAGGAACGCCAGGGCGGCGGCGGCCACCAGCACGTCGAAGACACGCTTCACCACCAGCCGCACTTCATCATGCGGCGCGGCCGCAAAAGTGAGGAGCGGCGTGTCGCCGTAGCGGTCGAGGTAGACCTCGCTGTTGACATGCGGGAAGAAATCCACCGCGACCCTGGTGCGCACGCCTTCCTCGTCGCAGAGAAGAAAAACATCTTCGAGCGATGCCAGACGGTCACTGTCGACGGCGAACAGGATCTCGTCGATGACGTGGGCCCGCAACAGATGCGTCAGTTGGGATAGCGGCCGCACCGGATAAGAGCCATCCAATCCGATTGTCCCGGGCGGCGCTTCCTCCTCGGATAGAAATCCAGTGAGGCGGATCCCATAATCCGAGGATTTCTCGAGCATCCGTCCCAGGCGCAGGGCGCGCGCGCCCAACCCCACCACCATGACGAAATGCGGCGCGGCGAACTCCTTGCGGATCAGGCCCACGAGCTTGCCGGCCTTCCAGCGGAACAACAGCAGCAGCAGCCAGTCGTAGGCGACGAACAGGGCCAGGAAGGGGCGGCTGAGGTCCATGCGCAGCGAGAATTCAAACAGCACGACGGCGATGATGGCCAGACCGCACTGGCGCGTGGTGTCACGGATGATCACGCGCAGGTGCGCCGAATCGAGGCGCTCATACACACCCAGCCAGTAACCGAGCGCCACCCAGACCAGGAAGGCAAAGCTCAGCACCAGGCCGTAATTGGGCTGCGGGATCTCGAAGAATCGTGCAAAGGGGAGCAGGGTACGCGTCTGATAGGCGGACTCGAAGGCGATGGCCGTTAACAGCACGTCCGAGAGGCTGAAGAGGATACGCGCTTTTCTGTGATGCCTGCCGTACATGGGCGACTACATATACATTCCGCCGTTCACGTTCAGCACGTGCCCGGTGATATATCCCGCTTCCTCGCTTGCCAGGAACCTGACCGCCGCGGCCACCTCCTCCGCCGACCCCATGCGCTTCAACGGGATGGAGGAGAGAATGCGCTCCTTTACTTCGGCGGAGAGCACACTGGTCATGTCGGTTTCGATGAATCCGGGAGCGACGGCATTAACGGTGACATTGCGGCCGGCCATCTCGTGCGCGATGGCCTTCGTCAGACCGATGAGGCCCGCCTTGGAGGCAATGTAGTTGGCCTGGCCGGCATTGCCCGCCTGCGCCACCACGCTGGCGATGTTGATGATGCGCCCCCAGCGCTCGTGCGACATGAAGCGGAGCACCTGCTGGATGCAGACAAAAGCGGCGGTCATGTTGACCTGCAGGACATGTTCGAAGTCGGCGCGCTTCATGCGCAGCGCCAGCGTATCCTTTGTAATAGCCGCGTTGTTGACGAGGATGGTGACGGGACCCGCCTTGGAGGCCGCCTCGGCGATGGCGGCGGGAATGGAATCGAGCGAAGCGAGGTCGAGAACGGCGATATGCGCCTCGCCTCCCTTCTCATGGATTGCCGCCGCAACTTCCTCGAGTTTCGCCGCATCGCGGGCGGCGAGAATCACGCGGTTTCCCGCGGCAGACAAAGCCAGGGCGCACGCGCGTCCGATGCCGCGGCTTGCGCCGGTGACCAATGCTGTCCGTTGTGCCATGAAATGAGTACCGACTTTCCATCATAGTAAAAGGAAGACCAATCCTCTTGAACCTATGGCTTACACCGACCTGCGAGAATTTATGCGAGCCCTCGAATCGAAGGGCGAGTTGAAGCGCGTCTCCTGCGAAGTAGATCCTTACCTCGAGATCACCGAATTCGCGGACCGCGCCGTGAAGAAGGGCGGGCCGGCCCTGCTGTTTGAGAAGCCCAAGGGCTCCTCTGTTCCGGTGCTCATCAATGCCTTTGCCGGCGCGCGCCGCATGGAGATTGCGCTAGGGGTGTCTTCGGTGGACGAGATCGCCGGACGCATTGCCGAATATCTCGAAATGCGCATGCCGGAAGGCCTGTTGGGAAAACTGAGGATGCTGCCGAAACTCGCCGAGATGGGCGCGTTCTTCCCCAAAACGGTGTCCGGCGGGCCATGCAAGGAGGTCATCCGCAAGGATCGTTTCTCGCTCAAAGAGTTTCCGGTGCTGCATTGCTGGCCCCAGGATGGGGGCCCATTCATTACCTTGCCCATGGTGTTCTCCCATAACCCGGACACGGGGAAGCGCAACTGCGGCATGTACCGCATGCAGGTCTATGACGAACGGACCACGGGCATGCACTGGCAGACGCACAAACAGGGCGCCGAACACTACCGCCGTCTTCTGAAGGAGGGTAAGCAGACGAAGATGCCGGTTTCGGTGGCGATCGGTTGCGACCCGGCCACCATGTACTCCGCCATTCTTCCGCTGCCGCCGGACCTCGATGAGATGATGATTGCCGGATTCCTGCGTTCGAAGCCGGTGGAAATGGTCAAGTGTGAAACCAATGACATCCTGGTGCCGGCGCAGGCGGAAATCGTACTCGAGGGCCATGTCGTCCTCGGCGAAATGAGGACCGAAGGCCCGTTCGGAGATCACACGGGCTTCTATTCGCTCGAGGACGAATACCCCGTCTTTCATGTCGATTGCATCACCCACCGCAAGAATCCCATCTACGCCGCCACCATCGTGGGGCCGCCGCCGATGGAGGATTTCTACATGGGCAAGGCCATCGAACGGATCTTCCTCCCCCTCATGCGCCTGCAATTGCCGGAAGTACGCGATATCTGTATGCCCGCCGAGGGGGTATTCCACAACCTGATTCTGGTGTCGATTCGCAAGTCTTACCCCGGGCATGCGCGCAAGGTGATGCACGCCATCTGGGGACTGGGACAGGCCATGTTCAGCAAGGTGATCATCGTGGTGGACGAAGACGTGAACGTGCAGGACGTGGGGGAAGTGGCGTGGAAGGCTTTGAACAACATCGACCCCGAGCGCGATATCCAGTTCGTCCTGGGGCCGGTCGACTCCCTGGATCACGCCAGCCGCCTGCCCAACTACGGCTCGAAGATGGGCATCGACGCCACCCGCAAATGGAAGGAAGAGGGCTTCCACCGGCCCTGGCCGGATGTGATCACGATGAGCGCCGACGTGCAGAGCCGGGTGGACGCCCTGTGGAAAAAGGCGGGCCTCTCCTGACCGGACAAATTGTCGCCTTCCTCCGGACAGACAAAGCCCGGAACCCGGACACTTTGTCCGGCTGCGCCCGTGAGCTTCGATAACTGATTTAGAATCAACGGCGCTCGATTGGCTCCTGCATTGCACTTGTTAGCGCGCGAATGCAATTCGTCTAAAGGAGTCTTGCACGACATGAAGAACGGGTCCAATCCATCCACGTTCTCCCCGGTCCGAATGGAGACCAGGGACTTGATCGCACTGGCGGTCTCGTTAGCCGGCGCTCGAGGAAACGCGCGGCAAACAGCGGATAGCTCCAAGCCAAAGCGCCAGCAGGTGGCGGCTGTCGCGCATCCCGACATGGCTACCTGGGGAGGATAGCCCGAGGGAGAGATCCGACGGAGACCAATTCATGAAGAATCTGCCGAGGGCACTTACACTATTTCTCCTTGCGGGGACAGTTTTCGCCGATCCCAGGATTTCGCACGATCTGAATGGCCGGAGTTCCAATCAACCGGTCGACGTGATCATCCAATTCAAAGTCCCGCCGTCGAACAACGACTTGCTGCAAGTGGGCCCGTTCGGACAATTGAGGCGTCAGTTCCGGAGCATGAAGGCCATCCACGTCCGCATGCCGGAAAGGTTCATTCAAATCTTCAAGCTGCTTCCGAACGTCGCCTACATCTCCCCGAACCGGCCGATGAAAGGCTCGCTCGATGTCACCACGGGAACGGTGGCCGCCAACCTTGCCTGGTCGTCCGACTATACGGGAGCAAACGTGGGAGTGGCGGTAATCGACAGCGGCATCACATCCAGGGATGACTTCA
>JAIXKK010000045.1:0-676 GCA_026954325.1 Bryobacterales bacterium
CCGGCTCGCCGATGCTCCAAGCTAACTCAGGTTAACTGCTCTTTTTAGGTTGAAGCGACGGTCGGGATTCTGCACCAAACCATCGAAGGTGAACACGTCCGTAGCGCCCTGCCACATCGCCTCCGGGATGGCCCTGTCCACCGGCCACGTGCTTACATCAGAAAGCTGGCGCGAGCCGAAGTTCAACCCGACGCTTTTTCGCATCCGTTCGGCTCTCTTCGGGTCGGGGCCGGTCGCTTCGAGTGATGCCACCAGTTCGGCGAAGTCGGCGTCGATCACAACGAGCGCCGGGTCCGGCACAAGAATGCCAAAGTAGCTGGCGAGCCGCGATGCCAGCAATTCACACAGCAGACCTGTCCAACCGTGGTCCAGCCCGCCGCGCAGCTTCACAACTACATCGCCCACGCGATTCCCTTCTTCATCTTCGCATCCGCACAGCGCCGGGGATGTCCGGCCACTTCCCATGAAGCGGTGGAACTGGGCGGCGATGAGGCGGGGCACCATAGGTCAGGAAACGGTGTTCACATCGATCTGTCCGGTGACAGCGGCGGTGATGAGTGCGGAGCGGTATTCATGCAGCCTTTCAATCTGAACTGATGTTGCCGCTACCCCTCCGTGCCGACATTGATGAGACAGCTCACCCGGTAGTAATTACTGAGCAGGGCGAGAACAGGAA
>JAIXKK010000045.1:686-3693 GCA_026954325.1 Bryobacterales bacterium
ACATTGATGAGACAGCTCACCCGGTAGTAATTACTGAGCAGGGCGAGAACAGGAATCAAAGTGAAGAACAACGGAATTTCCCCGGCTTCCTCCACGATTTTGTCCGCCGCGGAACGTAGGGAGGCCGAGCGGAGCGAGGCCGACCGGAGTGCAGCGGCGGACAAAATCGTCGCGGCCCAGCCGCCCACCCCGCCGCACCCCGACCCGGAGGTCGTCGCCGCTGCCAAGCGGCGGACCTTCACCGCCGAGTACAAGCAGCGGATCTTGACCGAGGCCGACGCTGCGGCCGAACCCGGAGCCATCGGCGCCTTACTGCGTCGCGAGGGTCTCTATTCCTCGCACCTGGTCACCTGGCGCCGCGAACGCCAAGCTGGAATCCTCAAGGGCTTGACTCCTCACAAGCGCGGCCCCAAGTCCAAACGCAGCCCGTTGGAGGAGGAGAACCAGAACCTCCGCCGGGAGAACCAACGGCTGGCCGAGGAACTGCGTAAAGCCGAAATCGTGATTGACGTTCAAAAAAAAGTGGGTGCGCTGTTGGGCTGGCCCCTGCCCAAGGCGGACCCGGAGGAGAAGCCCTGATGGATGCCGTCACCCATCTGGCCCCCACCGTAGGTGTGGTTGCCGCCTGCGATTTCCTGCGAGTGGCCCGCGCTTCCTTCTATCGGCAGCGTCCGGTCTTGGGGCCACCGGCAGCGCCGCCGCCCGAGCCGGCTGTGGCGGCACGGCGCCTCGCCCCGGCCCGCGCCCTCAGTGCGGAGGAACGCGCCGGCGTGCTGGCTATCCTCCATGAGGAGCGCTTTCAGGACCGCTCCCCGGCGGCCGTGCAGGCTACCTTGCTGGATGAAGGCCAGTACCTCTGTTCGACCCGCACCATGTACCGCATCCTCGAGCAGGAGGGAGAGTCCCGCGAGCGCCGTGATCAACTCGTTCATCCGCCTTACCAGAAGCCCGAACTGCTCGCCACCGCGCCCAACCAACTATGGAGTTGGGACATCACCAAGCTGCTGGGCCCGGCCAAGTGGACCTACTTCTACCTCTACGTGATCCTGGACGTCTTCAGCCGCTACGTCACCGGCTGGATGGTGGCCCCCAGGGAGAAAGCGGAATTGGCCAAGCGCTTCATCGAGGAAACGATCGGTAAGCACCAGATCCCCGCCGGCCAACTCCACATCCACGCCGACCGCGGCAAGGTCATGACCTCCAAGCCGGTCGCCTTTCTCATGGCCGACCTGGGCGTCACCAAGACCCACAGCCGGCCTTATGTTTCCGACGACAACCCCTACTCGGAAAGCCAGTTCCGCACCCTGAAGTACCGCCCGGAGTTCCCCGATCGTTTCGGCTCGATCCAGGACAGCCGCGCCTACTGTCAGCAGTTTTTCCAATGGTACAACCACGAGCATCGCCACTCCGGCATCGGCTTGCTGACGCCCGCGATGGTTCACTTTGGCGAGACCCAGACGGTCCTGGCCCGCCGCCAAGCGGTGCTCGACGCTGCTTACCAGGCGCACCCCGACCGTTTCGTGCGCCGTCCACCGAAACCCTTGCCATTGCCCTCGGAGGTGTGGATCAACAGGCCGGTTCCAACCGGCCAAAAGACAGAGGAAGGAAGTCAGTAAATTCCCATGCCGGGTGTCTCAACATGCTTGACACGCGCCGGATGGCATTTGTCGTGCCGGCTGAGATTGGCCATGCTCCCTACAGTGCACCGCTGCTGGACTACCTTGTCGATCATTTTGCTACCGTGCATGTTGTTGCGGTCAGGGACAAGTTGTTCCCGGATCTTTCCGAGGATTGCTGGCTGCTTCGTGCTGAGGACTTCGGGGGATCGACAACGGAAATCCTGTTCTCCGCACTCGAGAGCTTCGAGTATACCGAAACGCCGCCGTTGAGCTGCGTGGGTGTTGGCGTCAAAGAGTGGCGGGACGTGTGGAACCGCCGGTTGCGACCGTTTCTGCTGCCGAGTTCCGTACGTGACGTGTATCAGCAGCTCTCGCTGAAGCCCCAGACGAAGCGGTTCGGCGAACTTGCGAGCATCGGTATTGGGTATGTAACAGGCGCAAACGACTTTTTTCACATGCGTCCGTCCGATGCGGAGCGTTGGGACATCCCTGACGCTTTCCTGCAGCCAACGGTGCGCAACGGCCGGTCACTTCCATCAGACTGCCTAATCCCTGATGACATTGCGCGGTGGCGCAAGAATGACGAGCCCATCCTCCTCTTGCGGCTCGGCAAACAGTCCGCCGTAACGGGAGGTCTGAAGCGGTACCTCGCGACGGAAGACGCGAAAGAAGCCCGTGGCGCATATAAGTGTCGTGTGCGCGATCCATGGTACAGCGTTCCTGACGTGCGCGTGCCAGACTTCTTCCTCACGTATATGTCCGGCCGCAAGGTCTCCTTGGTCCGCAATGAGGCGCGCGCTTCGTGCACGAACAGCGTACATGCCGTACAACTCACGAGTCGCGCCGTGATGGGTCGAATCGCTCGGGTGCGGCAGTCCCCAGTCTTTCAGCTTAGTAGTGAACTCGAAGGTCATCCCTTGGGTGGCGGCATGCTCAAGCTTGAGCCCCGCGAAGCCACCCGGATCCTAATTCCCCACGCCATGGACTTGGACAACATCGAGAACAAGATTCTCATGGAAGGCATCGAGACGTTGCAATCATGGAGGCACTATGGAGCATGAGCCGCTGCTGCAGCGCGTTTGCCAATGGATCACTGCACATGAGGCCCTGGAGCACTTCGGAACGTACCGCGAAAAAACACAGAGCCAGCAGCACATCAAGCCTTTGCACTGGTATGTTACGTGCCGTCTCGTCTTAGAAGGCGGCTTTCACCCTGACGAGATCACCCCGCACCCGCCTTTTAGCGTGAGGATAGGCCGGCGCGGGAAGATGCTTGTGTATGATCCCGAGAGCGCTACTGGCAATGAAAGCACCATTCTTGGTGGCCTCAAGACTAGCCAAAAATATTTGAAATTTTTGGCAGCTTTCAGCTATCAGCTTTCAGCGCT
>JAIXKK010000045.1:5147-13363 GCA_026954325.1 Bryobacterales bacterium
GCGCGACTTCGGCTTGAAGAAGGGCCTCGATCACCTCGATGCCGTACGCGCCAGATTCCAGACCATCACCGATCGCTTTGCCCAGTTTCAAGCGCAATGGCTCAACGTCCACGTCGACTTCCCTCTGCTGCAACGGCTGGCTTTGCCGGTCAGTATCGGTTCTGTCCGCTTTCCCGGCATCAAAATTCACGACACCCGGATCATCGGTCTACTGGAAGTTCTGC
The DNA here is from genome assembly GCA_026954325.1 of Bryobacterales bacterium. Classification (GTDB taxonomy): domain Bacteria; phylum Acidobacteriota; class Terriglobia; order Bryobacterales; family Bryobacteraceae; genus CADEFT01. The sequence continues at coordinate 5,372 of JAIXKK010000045.1, forward strand.
TCCATGGTGGTACGACGGTTGGCGGCTGGACGGCGAAACAGATCCACGAGGCGGTTCTCACCACGTTCGGGCTATCGCCGACAGCATACCGATTGAACCAACTCCGCTACGATCTGCGTAAATTGAAAGGTCACGGCCTGCTCCAACGCGACGGCCGCCGCTACCGTTACCTGCTCACAACCAAGGGTGTCCCGGTGGCGTTGTTGTTTCAGTTCTTTCACAAACGCCTGTGTGGCCCGTTGGCCTACAGCCGGTTCCATCACAAGCCGGACTCCACTCATCGGCCAAACAGCAAGCTGGAGTCTGCCTGCCATGACGCCGACAAGGCCGAAGGTGATTCGCATCCTCGCAGCGGCTTGATGTTACCTGGTTCAATGTTGAAGTATTCTTGTTTACAATTTTCGATCTAAGAATCTAACCCGGCATACTCAGGCCGCGTATCCATCACGCGGCACGGCGTCACCGCCACCAGCGGCAACTGTCCGCTGATCGCCGCCCCGCGAATTCCCGCCGGACCCTCATCCGGCGGCCAGTACAACGGCGTGGGCCAGTTGCGAAGTTCCACCTGCCGGGCGATGCCGGCAGGGGATAAAATCGCGCTCACGGCAACCAATAGCACTCCGTTTCGAGCGACGCGAATCAACATCGTAGATCATCTTCTTTCAATTGATTATCGGGCGGAGCCGCCGCTAAAAAATGTACTTCAGGCCGAACTGCATTTCACGGCTGTTCACCGCGGTTGCTGTGATTACGCCGAAGGTCACCGAGCCGAGGGTCCGATCCGGCCCGGAGAACTGCGGCGTATTGAGGAAGTTGAACAACTCCCAGCGGAACTGGAGCTTGTGTCCTTCCCTGACACGGAACTCCTTGAACAGGGCGAAATCCCACGTCTTCTGAGCCGGGGCGTCGAACAGGCCGGCGCCGGCGTTCCCGTAGCCGAGCGTGCCAGGGAGGTATAGTCCCTCGCCGGGAGAGCCTTCGTACTTCGACCGGACAAAAGCGGACGTGTCGAACCACTTCATGACGGATCGATTGGCCCAGACGCGCGGGACCACCGCGCCGGCCGCCACGTGGGGGCGTTGCGCCGAGGCCGGTCCGGTGTTTTGGCTGTCACCATTCTGAGCAACGGTAACGGGCAGGCCCGACTGTAGCACGATGATCGAGTTGAGTGACCAGCCACCCAGGAAAAAGCCCTTCACTCCCTCCGCCGCGCGCATCCATGGCATCTCATACACGTTTGAGTAGACAAAACGTAACCGCTGGTCGATATTGGAGCGCCCGTAGTCAGCTCTCCGGTCACGGGGATTCTGCGGATAGTTGCCGCCAAACCCGGCGCCTTCGTTTACCCCATAACCAATTGCCATTGCTCGCGAATAGGTGAATGCCGCCTGAAACGTCAAACCGCTTGATAGACGCTTTTCCAATCGCGCTTGCAGCCCGTTGTAGTTCGCGGACGCCCACGACTCGTTACGGCGAATTGTGCCAAGGGCCAGGGGTGTATGGGGATCACGCGAGTCCACGTAGGTTTGGAATGGCCGGCGTCCCTGCACCGCGCCGGGGCCTGGGTCCGGATTGTTGAAGTTTAGAACCGAGTTCTCGAGATTGGAGGCCGCGGAACCGACGTAGGCAATGCCCAGAACCGCGCTCTTCCCGAAGCTTTGTTCGATTTCCGCCGACCACTGCCAGATGTCGCTGTTGCGATACTGAGACCGCCCGTTTTCGTTAAGGTAGCCAAGTTGAAGCAGCGCGGCGGGAGAACCGGTGACGGGCGAGCCGGCAAACGGCCTGTCGATGGTGGCGGTGGGGTTATTCCGGTCGTTTTGGAATACCACGGATCCGGAAAACGGAGGGTTGAGATTCAGGATGGAAAAGTTGTTGGTCTGTTGCGCATTATAGAAGTTGCCCGCCCCCAGGCGGAGCACGGTGGTGCCCGTGAAGCGGTAAGCAATGCCCAGCCGGGGCATGATCTGCTTCCTGTTGACGTCATAAAGGTTGTCGCGCACGTTAGGGTCGGGATAGAGCATTGGGACGAAAACGTTGTTGATTGTGCGGGCGATCCCCCGTTCGAAGGAGAGAGTGCGGATCTTGCCCTGCGCGTCATACACCGGACCGAAGTAGTCGTACCGGATCCCGAAATTTATGGTCAGTTTCGACGTCGCTTTGTAATCGTCCAGCCAAAACAGTCCAAACTTGTTTTGGCGGATGTAGCCGAAAGGCGCACCTTCGGCGGAGTTCGAGTTGAGTGGGACGCCAAGCATGAAGGCAGCCATCCCGTCCGGAATCCCAGCGATATCGGGTGTAAAGGTCATCTGGCCTCGCGGCAGATTAGACCCTCCGATGTCGACAATGTTGAAGCGATAGAGGCCGCCGATCTTAAAGTTATGTTCGCCCACCGAGTAGATGACTGAGTCGGAAGCCTCCCATACGATCTTCTTGCTCACCTGAACCGTGCCCGAGCCGAGACCGGAAAACCCGGTGATTGAGATGTTGGGGATGCCTTCTTCAATTGGAGTAAGCGTACGATTGTTGTCGCCGGCGACGCGCATGTCCAGCCCCAGATCGCGAATCCTGAAGCCGGTGTTGGTCTGAAGACCGCCCTGAAGAACCCGCATGCGATTCATGCCGAACCGCAGGTCATTCAACACTCGAGTCGAGAGAATCTTCGTGTAACCGATCGCAAAGTGCTGCGCGCGGTAGTCCGTATCCGTTTCCGTCACGCGCGTCACCGGATTGAAGTTGAATTGCGATTCGACAATAACATAGTGCCCGAACACACGATCATTGCTGCTGAAACGGTGGTCGCCGCGGCCCAGGTACTGGCCCGAGTCGAGGATCTGATCATTCGTTCCCGCTAGATTCAGCGTGGAATTGCGGGAACGCGCCAACTCGTCCTGGCTCGGAAATGCAAGAAAGCCGCCTTCCGGAAACGGGCTGTACTTCTTGTAGGTAAGCAGGTTGATCGAGACCGGGTGAATCAGCGAGCGTGGGATGATGTTGTTCGGGAAGGGCGCCGGGGACCCCGGCGCGCGGATCGCCCGATTGACCGCCGGGTTGCGATCAGACGGATACCAGCGGTTGCCGGGAATCAGAATCTCTGAAAAGTCGCCGTTGCGCATCGCCACGGTCGGCGCGGCCGTAACCGCGGGAGACGCGCGCCGTTCCACCCGCCCCTCGTAGTTCGCCAGGAAAAACGTCTTGTCCTTGATGATCGGGCCCGAGAAAACACCTCCGAATTGGTTACGGCGAAGTGTGTTCTTCCGCGCCGATGGCGCGAGGAAGTACCCGCGTGCGTCGAGCGCGTCATTTCGGAGGAACTCAAACCCTGTACCGTGGAACGTGTTGCCCCCGGACTTGATCGCCAGGTCGGCCTGCGCTCCCGAGTTCATGCCGAACTCCGCGGAATACACCGCCGACTGAATCTTAAATTCTTCGATCGCTTCAATCGAAGGCGAAAAAAGCATCGCCGCTTGGTGAGAATCGACAGAAACCACCCCATCGAGAGTGATGTTCTGGTTGGCGTCGCGTTGTCCATTGGCGGAAATTCCAGCGATCTGCCCGGGCATGGCCCACGTACTGGTGGCGGTGCCCTGTCCGTTCAAGCCCATGCGGGATGCGCCGAAGTTGACCCCCGGCATCAGCGTCGCAAGTTGCGCGAAGTTACGCCCGTTGAGCGGAAGTTCGACAATGCGCTTATGCTCCACAACCGACCCGAGGGTTGCGTCTTCAGTGCGTAGCAGCGCGCCCGAAGCCTGTACCTCCACCGTCTCAACCTGTTGGCCGACTGTCAATTGGAGATCGAAACGCGCTTGCTGTTGAAGCTGAAGAGCAATGCCCGTCCGCACCTCGGATTTGAATCCGGCGGCGGAGCAGGTAAGCTGATACTGTCCAATCCGCAGTACCGGAAAGATGTAGTTGCCGGTCTCGTTCGATTCCGTCGTGCGGACATCCCCTGTCTCAACGTGCTTGGCCGTGAGCTTCGCGCCAACCACGGCGGCGCCGCTCGAGTCCGTAACCAAGCCAAGGATTTGCGTGGCCGTTTGCGCCCGGATTGCCGGGGCCAATAGACAGAGCCCAATTAGTAGACGATTGATCAGATGACGGCCCTTCATTGAACGCCCCGGTCACTGCTGCTGCCGGGCTCTTCGAGACGCGACCCCGCTCTGGCCATCGCGCCGGAGACCGCCTCTTTCTTGCTGTGGCGCAAGTAGCCGCCTGCGTGGCGAAACTGCTTCTTAACGATATTATTATGCCGAACTCCTTGTTTCAATCGAAAAACGGAGTTCTTTGCCGGAAGGCAGGCCTTCCGCCGTTCAGTCCCATCCTGGGATCAGGCAGCGCTCCGGAAAAACCCTGGCGCTATTTCCCCTGGCTCAGCTTCCGGAAATACTCCGCCACCGCATCCGCGTATCCCGCCGGAATCGAATCCGGACTCGTCGCCCGCACTTGCCCGCCGTTCTTGTCATCCAACTGCCGCCGTAACTGGATCTCCAGTTGTTCCAGGTTCGGCAGCACCTGCGCCCGGATCCGCTCAATCAGCAGCGGATTCCCCGGAAAACGCGAGGGATCGAGTTGCTGCATCTGCCGGATCAGGTCCTGGATCTCTTTCGCCGTCTCCGCGTTGTCCTGCGTCAGCGATTGCCGCAACTGGTTCAGGTCCCGCAGCCCCTCGCGGTAGGCTGTCTCCAATCCGCGCTGCCCTTCCGCCGGTAGCGGCCCCCACGGACCTTGCAGACTCCCATCGTTCAAGGCGCTATATCCGTACTGGCGGTAGCCGCCCTGCTCGCGTGCTCCAGGCTGCGCCCGGCCATTGTCATTGCCATATCCGCGCTGTCCAAGCTGCCCGCTCTGCCAGTCGCCGCCCTGACCCATCCCCTGCCCTTGGCCTTGCTGACCCTGCCGGCCCTGTTGCCCTTGCCGGCCCTGCTGCCCTTGTTGGCCCTGCTGTCCTTGTTGGCCCTGCTGTCCTTGCTGGCCCTGCTGGCTGCCCGATTGTCCCTGCTGACCTTGCTGACCACCCTGCTGCCCCTGCTGTCCTTGCCGGCCGCGCTGTCCTTGCTGTCCTTGCTGCCCCTGCTGGCCGCGCTGCTGAGAGAATTGCTGCAACTGCGCCCGCAGTTTCTCCACCCGCGACAGCGCCTTCTCCAGATCATCCCCTCCCGCCGCCTTCCCCTGGCCGTCCTTCTCCATCTGCTGCTGCGCCTGCCGCAGCCCGTCCTTCAGCTTCTCCATCCCCGCGGTCACCGGCTGTTCCCGCATATACGTGGCCGAGCCGATTCCCCGCTTCAGCCACTCCGCCCCCAACTTCATCCGCGTGGCCAGTTCTTCGCCCTGCATCTGCCCCAGCGCTTCCCGGATCTTCGATGACGTCTGCCGGCTCGTCCCCGCCAAATCCCGCGCCGCCTGCTGCATCTCGCGCTCCAACTTCTGCAACTCGCTCAGCATCTTTTCCTTTTCCTGAGCCAGTTGCTGGCCTTTCCGCAGATTCTCCGTAAACTGCCGCATGTCGTTCGGATCCTGCCCCTGCCCGAACATCTGCCGCAACTGATTCTGCATCTCGCGCTGCCGGTTCGCCAGTTCCTCGGCCTTGTTCGCCAAATCCGCCACCTGGCTCGACGCCTCCTGCTTTCGCAGCGAAGACAACAGGTCCTTGGCCTCCTCCAGCCGCTCCGCCGCCCGCCGCGATCCGGCATCCCCCTGCTCGCCCCCGTTCCGCCGCATGTCTTCCGTCGCCTGCTTCAGCCGCTCGATGGCCCGCTCCACTCGCGGATCAATACCGCCGCCCGAGCCGTTGCTCCGCTGCCTCATCCGCTCCATCTGCTGCCGCATCCGCTCCTGTTGCTGCTGCTGGCTGCCCTGCGAGCCCTGCCCGTTCGAAGCCGATGCCGATTGCTGGCTCTGTTGCCCCTGTTGCCCCTGTTGCCCTTGCTGCGATTGCTGGCCGCGAGTCAATTGCTCCATCTGTTTCTGAAGCTGTTCCGCTTCCCGCCGCAGCATCTCCTGCTGCCACCTCTGTTGCGGCGTGTCCTTCTGGTTCTTCTTCATCTGCTCGGCGAGTTCCTTCTGCCGCCGCGCCAGTTGCTCCAGCTTCTGCAAAGCCTGGTCAATCTCTTTCTGCTTCTGTTCCCCGGAAGAATTCTGCTGCCCCGTCTCGTACTGGTTCTTCTCCGTGTCCAACTCCAGGTCGAATAGCGACGCCAGGTCCCGTCCACCGCCTCCGCCTCCGCCGCCGCCCTGTTGTCCGAACGCCACCTGGATCTCACGGAACGTCGCCTCCGCCCGCAACAGGTGCTGCAGCGCCTTCTGCTCGCTCGGCAGCGCATCCTTCCAGCCCTGCCCCTTCAGCTTGTCCGCGGCAGTCCCCATCGCCTCGGATGCCTTCTCCATATCCTGAGCGAAGCTCTTGAACTGGTTGTTCGTTCCCGAAAGCTCGCGGCTCTTCATGCGCCGCGCCAGCGATGTCGCCTGGTCCCGCAGCTTGCCCTGCACTTCCGAAAGAAACTTCGCGTTCTCCGCCGCCGCTGCCTTATCGTTGCTCTTGTCCCGCAACTGGTTCCACGTCGCCGCGATGATCTCCTTCTGCCGCGCCGATATCTTCTGCTGCTCCTCGCCCGCGCCGCCTCCGCCGCCGCCCATCTGCTGCGATTGCGTGAACTCATATTCATACGGCACAGCCTCGAGAAACATCATGTCCGTCTGGCTTGTCGACAGAGCATCTTTGGCCACCGCGTACAGGCTCACTACGTCGCCCGGCGCCAGCTTGAAATCCTCCAGCGTAATCGTCGTCTTCCCCGTCGCCGACGGCGCTCCCTTCTTCGCAAGCATGTTCACCGTCTGCTCGGGGCCGCCGTTCACCGAATACTTCAACGCCACATCCTGCAATGCGAAATCATCGTCCGCCTGAACCTCGATGTCCACTTCCTCGATCGGACTCACCCTCGCATCTCCGCGCGGGCGAACCAGTTTCACCACCGGAGGCGTCTCCTGCTTCGCCTCGATAAAGAAATCCTCGCTGATCCGCACCTCTTCGCCGCCGTCGATCGCCGCCACGTGATACATCCCGTCCTTCTCGATCTTCACGCGGGCCGTCAACCACCCGCCTTCTCCCGCCTTCAACTCGATCCTCTTGTCGTTGTCAAAAACAAGGACCCCGTCCTTCAGCGGCTTGTCCGTCAGAAACGCAACCTCCGCCTCCGTTCCCGCCACCGCGCGCAGATCTCCGCTGCCTTCCTCGGAAACATCCCTCATACCGGCCCACGACGGATACTTGTAGCTCACCCGGACCTTCTTGATCCCCGGCAAATCCACCACCGTCAGACGGTACTGCTTTGACCGGATCGCACCCGCCTCCACATAGTAGTCCACCGATTCCGGCAGCCCCGCAAACAGAAATTCGTACCCCGCACCCGCGGGCTGCGGCAGCATCCGCACCTGTTCCCACTTCGTCGCCCCGTTATAGCGCGCGAACAACCGCACCGTCGAAGTCTGAAAGCCCATCAGTTGCGCCGCGATCATCTGATCGGTCCGCCGCCGCACCTTGTGGTCGCCCGGCGTCACCTTGATGTCGTAAAACGGCTGTGAATCCCGCGGCGTCCCCGCCCACAGCAGCGAAGCCCCATGGCCCCAGTATCCCGGTCCCGATGTCGTCAGCCACACCAGTACCCCTGTCGCCAGCACGGCAGCCGCCAGAAATGCCGCCAGCCTCGCCGCGGGTATCAGCATCGACGGCTCCGCCCGCCGCGCCACGTCCACCGTATCCTGCGCCAGCAGTTCGAAAAACGGGTTCTCCTTTACCTCGTCCTTGCGCTCGGCGAACGTCAGCAGCCGTTCTTCAAACTCCGGAAACTTCGATTCCGCCCCCCGCGCCGCCCGCTTTGCGTTCAACCGCAGCAGGGGAGCCAGAATCCCAAACCCTACCGCCGGCGCCAGGGAGAGAAACAGGGCGAAGCGCGCCCACAGCAGGCTCCGTTCCGAGAAGGCGTAGCCGTTGACGAT
>JAIXKK010000092.1 GCA_026954325.1 Bryobacterales bacterium
GGGGCTTTCGTGTTGATGGAGGAAATGGGCGCTGAGCCAGGTTTGGCTTAGGGTGGCGGCGGGGGATGGGGCTGTGGTTGATGGGGGCGATGAGGCCGATGGGGCGGCTGGCGCGGACGATAAGGCATGGCCCGCTGGCGCATGGAGCGATTCGTTCGCGGGAGACGTGACGGCGATTGGGGCTGCCGCATGTTCACTCTCGTGGACGGCTGGGTGGCTGGTGGCGCAGGCCTCCATAGGCGGCGCGGGATGGGGTATTTCCGGATTGTTGCAAAATTCCGCAGGGCGGCTGGAGACAGGCTGTGTGGGTGGATCTTGCTGATCCTTCATGATGTTAGCGGTGGATTGAGGGTGGGGCGTTTTGTCCGGATTTTCCGGATTCGATCCGTACCCCGGAAACAGCGAATTGGAGGGGATGCACTCGGCGGAGGCCGGGGCGATCTCGCTTTGGGGCATTGTATTGGCATGCGGGACGGGCGCCGTTGTGCGCGAAACCGTGGCGTTCACGATGACCGGGCCGGCGGGCTTGGGGTTCGGGATCGATTCCTCGTGGTTGGTGCTGTGCGGATGCGGGGCGGGAGCGGGTTCGGCGTGCGGGCGCTCGTCGGGGTGTTGGTCTTCTTCGTCTTCGAAGGGGACGAGCGGGGCTGTGGTGGCGGGCAGGGGCTCGGGGAGCCAGTCGGTTTTGCCCTTGCGCGAGAGGATGGATTTCGAGGCGCGGTAGCGGAGGGCGGCGGGGAGGGACTCGTCGCGCTGGATGGCGTCGAGGAGCATGCGGGCGTAGGCGTCGGCGGTGTGGAACCCGCTGAGGATGTCGCGGCGGTGGGATTCGCGGGCGGATTCGACGGCGCCGCGGAACTCGGGGTGCTTCCTCCATTTTTCGTAGCACGAGCGGCTAATGCCGATGAGGATGCAGGAGTCCGTGATCGATTCGCCCTGGGCGAGGTAGCGGAGGAAATCGGTTTGGCGCTGTTCGCGGGCGCGTTCGTTGGAGCGTTTCGTGAATTCGATTGGTTTCGGGTTGGTGGATTTCATGGTTGCTGCCTCCTCGTGGCTGGTTCTGGGCGGGCCGGATGACCGGGTATCGCACTACGAAGAGATTGTACGGATGGGGGAACGAGGATTCGCGTGGGTTCGGCGCTATGTGGTTGCGTGCAGGGGAAATGTTTTTCCGCAAGTGGCGTCATTCGCTTTGGGGATGGATTCGTTTTGGGGCGGAATGACGAGAGCGGCGCACGGGCACTAGGCTGCGGATCGGGATGCTCCCGGCGTGGCCGCACCGGAGTCGCGCCCGCAAATGGGCGGTCGCTTCATGGACTCGCTGGCGCGAGGCGGTTTGGTTTGGGCGTTCGACGCCGGGTGTTCCCACGCCCGGCTGGCTTGTGCCGCCCTTCGGGCTCTTGACGGCAGTACGGACGCGCGGGCGGTGCATTCTGTAGGGCTTTTGATTTCCGGGTTCGGGATGAGCCTGTTTGTGCGTCCGTTTGAGGATAGCGGCAGGGTTTGTGGATTCGTTCGCCGGCGGTGGTGCTCGAAGGGTGAATGTGGGTACTCGCTGCTTCCAAGCGATTGTAGCGATTGGGGTTGATCGATTTCGTATCGATGGTCTATTTCTTTTCGTGATCGGTGATCGGGGTTGCCGACGTTGGCGATTTCGAGGGAGTTGCGGTGCAAATTCCGAGTTCGGCGGATCGCGAGATTGAGGAGGGTTTGACGGTCGCACTCTTGGCCGGAGCTCCCTAGTCGCCGTGTGCGGGTGTTGAATATCTGCGCCCCGATCGGGAGCGCGGTGACCTGCGGGCTTCGCACAGGGGTGAGGTTGTTCTTGCGCTCGGGGTGGAAGTTGATCGCTCAGCGATGAGCCGAACGCTTCCCGCCAACGGTGTTTTTCGGGCATCGAGGGCCGTGGAATCGAGATCGGTTTGGACCCAAATTGCAATAACTCGTTTAGAATCAGTGCTGGAATAGGTAAAAGTGGTGACTGTCCCCGAATTTTATTTTCATGATCGGGGGTGAACCCACGGTTCATGGGCCAGTGCTGTCCCCGAATTCC
>JAIXKK010000022.1 GCA_026954325.1 Bryobacterales bacterium
GGATTGTACTGGCTCATGTAGGCTGTGGCAAGATAGAGGCGCGCGGTGGGAAAGGTGGGGTCCAGGTCGACGGACGTCTTGAAGTGTTCGACCGCCTCGGCGTACTTGGCGCCTTTGTACGCCTGGACTCCGCGGTTCAGTTGATCGCGGGCCTTCAGTTTCTCACACCCCGTGCTCAGCGAGACAACGACGGCGGCGGCCGTAATGCCGAGGTACAATTTCCAGTTACGCATCATCGCAAATCGTCTCCAATTACTGACCGGCTTCAATCTTAGGGGTCATGAGCCCGACTTTGTCAATGCCGGCGCCTTTGGCGATGTCGATGGCCTTGGCGACGTCACGGAACTCGAGATCGGGATCACCTTTGACGAAGACCACGCGTTCCGCGCGGGTCTTAAACACTTCTTCGAGGCGCGAGCCAAGACGGTCTTCGTTGATAGGCTCCGTGTTGAGCATCATGGATCTGTCTTTGTTAATTATGATAACGACGGTACGGTCCTGGCCGGGAGGCGGCGGAGGAGCGTTCGGCGGCGGCGGCTGCGGCACAAGGGTTTCGAGGCCCTTTGGCGTGAGGGGCGTGATCACCATGAAGATGATGAGCAGCACCAGCAGCACGTCAATCAGAGGAGTCATATTAATATCGGACTTGGGTCCTCCCCCAGGTCCGCCAACTGCCATTCCCATAGAGTTTCTCCTTCCCTCTCTCTCGGCTGTCTACTATTTGCTCTCGCCGGGCTTTTCCGGGTTCTGCTGGACCTGCTCCGTCAGCAGGCCGAGGTTGTCCACGCCGGCGGCACGCAGATTGTCCACCACTTCCACTACTTTTTCGAAGCGGGCGCGCGCGTCACTCTTGATGTACACCGTCTTGTCAAGCTTGTTGGTGAGCATATCCTTGACCTTGGCGGGGAGGCTATCGGCCGTCATCTGGGTCGTGTTCAGAAACACACGGCCGTCGCGGGTTACGGCAACGAGCACCGCATCTTCCTTGTCGGCGTTCGCCATCGCAATAGGGTTCTTCGTCTTGGCCAGATCCACGCTGACACCTTTGGAAAGCATCGGCGTGATGACCATGAAGATGATCAGCAGCACAAGCATGACGTCCACCATCGGGGTGACGTTGATGTCGGCGACCGGAGGGAGCGCTTTTTGCTTTTTCATCAGGTTCTCTCTTCCTCACTCACTGGCGGCCCCGGCTGCCCCCGGGAGGCGCCTTGGCGCTCCCGGGGAACGGAGTTTCAACTCGCTTTGAGCCGCAAGTCATTTCCTGTTCGGCGGCCTCCATCCACTACTTGGCGGCGGTTTTCTGGGACCGCTTGAGGAAGTAGTCGATGAGTTCGGAACTGGAGTTACCCATCTCGACGTCGAACGACTCCACGCGGTTGGTGAAGTAGTTGAACATCATGACCGCGGGGATGGCCACGAAGAGGCCGAACGCGGTGGTGACCAGCGCTTCGGAAATACCGCCGGCGACGGCGCCGAGACCGGTGGACTTTTCACTGGCGATCCCCTTGAACGCATTGATGATGCCGACCACGGTGCCGAGCAGCCCGACGAAGGGACCGGTGGAACCGATGGTTGCCAGGCTCGATACGCCGCGCTTCAGTTCGGCGTGCACGATGGCTTCGGCGCGTTCCAGAGCGCGGCGCGAGGCTTCGATCTCGTCACCTGGAATCTCCGTACTGATCTGATGCGCCCTGAATTCCTGAAGACCGGCGACAACAACCTTTGCCAGGTGGCTCTTCTTGTAGCGGTCAGCAATCTTGATGGCTTCATCGAGCTTGCCTTCGCGCAGCGCGCCCGCTACGGCCGGGGCAAACTGCCGCGACTGGTTGCGGGCGGCATTATACGCCAGCAGCCGGTCAATCATGACACCGATCGACCATGCTGACATGAAAAAGAGGACGATGACGACGGCCTTGGCTAGAACGCCCATCTGCGCCCACATGGACCGGAGGTCGAAACCCATGGCTCCTCCCTCCTGAAGGAGGAGCAAAGCCCATACCTGCATCTGTAGGAACATACTTGATTTTCTCCTGCGAGTTGAAGTTTTCTCCGTCTGGGGCACAAGCCCCGGACAATTGCTAATTGCTCAAAGTGAAATTCACGTCAATCTGCGTCACCACCTCCACCGGTTCGCCGTTGAGCAGTGTGGGCTGATACACCCATTGCTTGACGGCCTCGGTGGCGGAGGGAACCAGCAGCGGGTGGCCGCTGATCAATTGAAGATTCTGAATGGTGCCGTCCTTGCCGATGATGGCCTGGAAACGAACGGTGCCCTGAATGCGCGCCTGCTTGGCAAGCGGCGGATAGGCCGGCTTGGGTTGGCGGATCAATTTCGCGCTCTGGACATTGCCGCCCACGCGGATTCGCTGTGGGGTCGCGGGCTTTTCGACTTTCTTCACCGGGGGCGGAGGAGGCGGTGGAGCGGCCGTGGGAACGGAGCCGATGATGCCGCCGATGATGCCGCCGGGCGCGCCGCCGGGGACGCCGCCGGGAACGCCGCCAACCACTCCGACCGACGGCATGCTCGGCGGAAGCTCCTCTTCCTTAATCATGGCGATGTCCTTGGGAATGACTTTCGGCGCCATCAGCCTGCCGGCGTCAAACTGCTTGGGGATAACCTTAATCACTTTCACCGGAGGCGCCGCCGCTGGGGGAGGAGGCGGTGGCGGCGGCGGGGGGGGCGCCACCAGGAAGCTCGTCAACTGTGCTTTCGGCAGCGTATCCGTATAAATCAGAGGGATCAGGACCAGAATGCCCAGGACAATAATCTGACTGACGAACGAGACAAATACTGTCCAGGGCTTACTCGTTTGCCCTCTGCCATCGACCAGGCTCTGCTCAAACATGTCTATTTCCTCTCCTCAGGTCCACGCGGGCAAGCCCGGCGCGGAGCGATCGGGCGGCGCCGCGGGCCGCCTCTTTTCAACCCATCATTTCGCCGCCTGCTTGGTGGCGGGACTGATCACCACTTTCTCCGGCCCTCCATTGGCCCGCCGCTTTTCCATCCGCGACTTCCAGAAGATCAGAATCGGGCTTGCAATGAAGATGGACGAATAGGTTCCTACGATAATACCAGCGACCAGCGCGAACGAAAACCCGTTTAGTACCGTACCTCCGAACAACAGCAGGGAGACAGCGGTGAGCAGCGTGAGACCGGAAGTGATCACGGTACGGCTCAAGGTCTGATTGATGCTGATGTTGACCAGGGCGTCGAATTTTTCGCGGCGCATCAGGCGTAGATTTTCGCGCACGCGATCGAACACCACGATGGTGTCGTTCATGGAGTAGCCGACCAGCGTGAGCAGCGCCGCCACCACGGTGAGCGAGATCTCCTTGTTGAAAATGGAAAACAAGCCGAGGGTGATGACGAGATCGTGCACAATCGCCAGCACGGCGGCCACGCCATAGACCCACTCGAAGCGGAAGGCGATATAGACCAGCATTCCGCCAAGCGCGTACAGGGTGGCCAGAATCGCCTGATTCTTCAGTTCGGTGCCGACCTTCGGCCCGACGATCTCGACGTTGCGGATGGCAAACCGGGAGAGGCCGACTTCCTGCTTGATGACATTGAGGATCGCGGGAGTAACGCCCTTAACGGCCGACAACTGGTCAAGGTTCTGAAGCATGCCGTAGTTGGGGCCACCGTCGCGGAAGCCGAGAATGGTCTTGCACAGTTCCGTCAGTTGCGGATCAGTAAGGCCCGCTCCGGCGCGAGCCAGGGGATCGCGAAGACGGTCAATAAGCGCCTGCTGGCCGACGTTGAGCAGATCGAGCTTTCCGCCCGTGTCTCCGAAACTCGCGCTCAAGGTGTCCGCCATGACCTTGCGGGACTCGGCGAGGGCCTTTTCGTCGCGCAGTTCCGTGCCGATAATCACTTCGGACGTGCCCGGCACTTCGACCACGTCGATTTCACCCGGAATCTTTCCCGCGAGGGTGGATCGGAGTTTCTCGACGGGAGGCGCCTGGGAAAACTTCACCAGCATGTTCACGCCGCCGCGAAAGTCGATTCCGTACTTGATGCCGCCCTTTGCGAGCATGCTTCCGAATCCCGCGATGGCCAGGGCAATAGAGACGGAGATGAACGTCCACTTCTTGCCCAGAAAGTCGAAATTAGTATTCTTGAATAACTCCATGCAACCTTACAGATTCCGGCGTCAGAACGATAGACACCGGAGAGCTCCAAACAGTTCCCATATTCGCGAACAAACAACCTACCACACTCGCCTCAAATACTCAAACTCGCAACCTGTTTTTTGCCCGCCGTCTCCCAGTCGAAGATGAAGCGGGAAACAAAGACCGCGGTGAAGAGGTTGGCGATGAGGCCAATGACCAGAGTGACGGCGAATCCCTTCACCGGGCCGGAGCCGAAAATGAAGAGGAACGCACAGGAAACCACCGTCGTCACGTGCGTGTCGATGATGGTGAGAAAGGCTTTGCTGAAGCCGGTGTCAATCGAGGCGAGGACGCCTTTGCCATTGCGCAACTCCTCCCGGATGCGCTCGAAGATGAGGACGTTCGAATCGACCGCCATGCCGATGGTCAGGATCACTCCGGCGATACCCGGAAGCGTGAGCACGGCATCAAAGTAGGATAGCGCGGCGATGAGGATGACGGCGTTCAGGATGAGCGCCAGCGTGGCGTTGATGCCGGCCTTGCGATAGTAGACCAGCATCGCGGCAATCACGGCGATCAACCCCACGAGCCCGGAAACGATGCCCTCGTGCACGGAGTCCGCGCCGAGCGACGGGCCGACGGTGCGCTCCTCGAGGTAGAGAACACCGGCCGGGAGGGATCCGGCTCGCAGGACCAGGGCCAGGTCGGAGGCATCCTGCTGGCTCGAGGCGCCGGTGATGCGGCCGCTGTCCTCAATCTTGTTCTGGATGACGGGAGCGCTGCGGATCTGATTGTCGAGCACAATCGCCAACCGCTTGCCGATGTGGGTTTCGGTGAAGCGGCCAAAGCGCCTGGCGGCTTCCTGATTGAGCGTGAACGTTGTTTCCCACTTGCCGAACTCGCCCTGCTGCGGGCGTGCGTTGCGCAGGTCGCGTCCCGTAATTACCGGCGTGCGCGCAAGCACGTAGTAGCCTTCGGTCTGATCGGCGCGGCCGGGGGCTTTCACGATTTTCGAATTGAGCGGCAGCACGCCGCCGGGGTAGTTGAGGCGCGCCTGTTCGGGGGTCGCAAACGGACCGTCCTTCACCTCGTACAACTCGAGCAGGGCGGCGGTGCCGATGATTTGCTTGATGCGCGCCGGGTCATCGACTCCGGGCAACTGCACCAGAAGTTCCGAATCCGCGTCCGAGCGGCCCCGCTGCTGCACGCTCGATTCCGCCAGACCGAGGCCGTTGATGCGGCTTTCGATGGTCTGCATGCTGCGCAACAGCGTGTCGCGGCGCAGGTCGAGGGCTTTGGTGGGCTTCATGGCCAGCCGGTAGTCCGTCGATGAGGTGGTGCTGAGCAGCCAGGTGTCGTACTTGTCGTTGATCAGCGTACGCAGGGCGCCGGTCTTATCCACCGGAACGCCCTTGATGAAGATCTCGATCTTGTCGGCGTCCGCAATGGTCTGCGGGTCGTTGGTGTCGATGGAGTTGTAGTTAATGTTGGCCTTGGAGAGGTCCTCCTTCAGCCGTTCCACGTCGGTGTTGGCTTCCGCCTTGAAGGCGTCCTGCACCTGAACCTGAAGAACCAGGTGGCTTCCGCCGCGAAGGTCCAGGCCGAGGCGGATATTCTTTTTCAGGTTCTCCACCAGATCATCTTTCGACTTCGGCAATCCGAAGATTCCGTAAAGACAGGCTAGGATGGTTGCCCCGATGATGATTGCCCGGGTGCGGAGGTTCTTGTCCATGGGGAATAAACTACCTTATTTCATTTCTTCCGGCACGATGCCGGTGACGGCGCTGCGTGCAAAGAGTA
Organism: Bryobacterales bacterium; assembly: GCA_026954325.1. Taxonomy (GTDB): domain Bacteria; phylum Acidobacteriota; class Terriglobia; order Bryobacterales; family Bryobacteraceae; genus CADEFT01. The sequence goes on from JAIXKK010000022.1 coordinate 5,917, forward strand.
ATTTTACGTTATCCGGCCGGACGCGGAGGGTCACCGTATCGCCGGTGAGCGCCACGATTGCGCCGATGATGCCGCCGGTGGTCTGCACAACCTGGCCGGTCTGAAGGCTCGAGAGCAACTGCTGCTGCTCTTTCCGCTGCTTCTGCATGGGCCGGAGCAACAGGAAGTAGAAGATGCCGAAGATGAGAATGATGGGCAGGAAATTGAGGACGGGATTGGCGCCCCCGCCGGGAGCGTTCTGCAACAAGAGGAAAGCGGGTATCAACTCTGGTCCTTCAATCATAAATCCGCCCATCGCCGTTCCTGTTGCGGCCATTCCGTTGTCGCCGGGCTATTCACAGGATTTACCACAGGCGGGAGATTTTTGCTCAAAAGAGCGCGATTCATTGCGCCACCGCGGACCTCGACTGCTGTAGGAGATCCGGAAATGTCCCAAGCAGAATACTCTGCCTGATTTGGCGCATGATGTCAAGGTACCACTGGAGGTTGTGTAGCGTGGCGAGCGTGCAAAAGAGCATCTCGCCGCTCTGAAACAGGTGCCGCAGATAGGCCCGCGAGAAGCGCCGGCAGGCGTAGCAGCCGCACTGCGCGTCCACGGGAGCGGGGTCTTCGCGGTACCGGGCCTGCTTGATAATCAGCTTGCCCTGGCGGGTGAACAGGCAGCCGTTGCGGGCATTTCGCGAGGGCAGGACGCAATCCATCATGTCGGCGCCCAGGGCGACGTATTCGATCAATTCCTCCGGCATTCCCACGCCCATCACGTAGCGTGGTCTTTCGAGTGGCAGGACGGCCGCGGAGACGGCCGCCATTTCGAGGGAAAGCGGACGAGGCTCCCCTACGGACAAGCCGCCGATGGCGTACCCGGCGGCATCGAGGTGGACGAGGCGCTCCGCGCATTCCTTGCGCAGATCAGCGAACATGGAGCCCTGCACGATGGGGAAGAGCGCGCCGGGCGCTGGCCGTTCCTCGAGGCGCCGGCGATAGTGGCGGAAGGCGTCCGAAGCCCACCGCAGAGTCCGCTCCATGCTCTTGCGCGCGTGTTCGCGCGAAGCCGGGTATTCGAGACATTCATCGAGCACCATGGCGATGTCGCTGCCGAGCGCCAACTGCACGTCGACGGTGGACGAAGGCGTGAACATGTGCAGGTCGCCATTCAGATGGGAGCGGAAGAGCACTCCGTCGCCGGTGACTTTGCGCAGGCCGGAGAGACTGAACACCTGGAACCCGCCCGAGTCGGTGAGGATGGCGTGCGGCCAATCCATGAACTTGTGGAGGCCGCCGAGTTGTTCGATCAGCAGGTGGCCGGGGCGTAAAAACAGGTGGTAGGTGTTGGAAAGCAGGATGCGCGCGCGCAATTCCTGATCGAGATAGTACGGCGGGACTCCCTTGACGGTTGCCTGCGTGCCCACGGGCATGAAGACGGGCGTTTCCACGGCGCCATGGGGAGTATGCAGCAACCCGGCCCGGGCGCCGGTTTGGGGGCAGGTGGCTTGGAGTTCGAATCGGACCTGAGGCAATCTTTCATTGTACGGGTATGCTGGAACAAGATGGATCACAGCGAATACGAAGCGCATCGCCGCACGTGCGAAGTGTGCCGCCGGGAAGGCGGACGGGGCGGACTTTGGGCGGGGGTTGCCGGTGCGGCAGTCCTGGCGTTATGCCTGGGCACGGCATTCCTGATGGTGCGCACCACCGATTCGGAGGCGCGGATGAAACGCGCCCAAACGGCGGCGGCGGTATGGAAGGAGCGCTACGAACAGGAGATGCGGGACGTGGCGCGAATGGCCATGGTCCGGCTTCCCGCCGATGCGGTGGAGTTGCCGGGTTCCTCCCAATGGGTTGCCCTTTGGGTGGCCGAAAAAGGGTTCGGCGCCTCCGGCGCTACCGCCGTCCTGAGAAACGGCTCCGGCGCCGAAGTGTGGAAAGCGGACAACTTGCGCCGCGCCTCTCCGGAAGGGCTGGCGGTAGTGTGCCGGGCTTCGCTGCTTACGCCGGGCGCTTACAAGCTGCGACTGGAAGAAGCGGGCAGAGATCTCAGCTATGAATTCCGTGTCGTGCGAAAATGACCGCCTGCCCTACATCTGACTCGCGTCTTCGCCGGCTTGCTTGTGCACGGACCGCGGTTGCATCCGGGCCGCGCCCGCCGGCGGGTGCGCTTCTTCCTGGCGGGGGCGGACCGTCTTGCCCGTGAGAAACGCCGGATCGAGCGGATACACATCCGGGTCAAAGATCACGGAATACAAGTGCCAGACGAGGATGGCGAGGCAGGCGAGGATCGCCTCGTAAAGATGGATGGCGGTGGCGATGTCGAGCCACACCTTAGGCAACCACGCCAGCGACCAGTTGTTGAACCACAGCAAGACGCCGGAAAGGCCCATGACGAGGGCTCCCCAGACAACGGCCCAATATTCCACCTTCTCCACGTAGGAGTGTGCGGATATTTTCGGCTTCTTCCTGGTGAGAGCGAGGTTGTAGGCGAGTTGAGCCAGCCCTTCCCGGACATCCCGCGCTTTCGGCAGCAGCGTGAACCAATGCTCGCGCAGTTTGCGGCTGGCGATCAGCGAGACGGCGTGAATGACGCCGCAGGCGATGAAGATCACGGCGGCGATGCGGTGCACCGTGCCTCGCACGGGCCATGACGACTCCCAGGCAAGCAGCGGCGCGCTCCAGGCCGAGTTGGGGTACTTGAGGGCAAAACCGGTCCAGGCAAGCACGATGAACGATATCGCCAGCATGGCGTGCTGGACTCGCTCGAAGGGGTACATGCGCAATTCGCCTGATAATCCCGGCTGCGGCCGGGCATGAGACACGCGGAAGCGCAGGCGGATGAGTTTGCGGACCCAGTCGCCGCCGTGGTGGAGAATCATCAAACCAATGGTGAGGGGGATGACGCCAATGTAGAAAAGCCTGACGTACCGTACGAAACCGGGTTCCTTATTGCCTTCCAGCCAGTGGATGGCGCCGATGGCGAAGCGCGTTCCGGCGCCCGGATGGCACTTGCCGCAGGTCCGCGGCAGATTCTTCGCGTTCGTCATTGACTTCGGGTCCGAGGAGGGGAGGATGTCGTGAAAGCCGTGGCAGGAGGCGCAATTGGCAACGGCTTGCGTCCCTCCCTTGGCGGCAAGCCCGTGGAAGGAGGAATCGAATGTAGTGAGGCGGTCCGGCGGCAGGCCGAACCGGCTCGCCAGGCGCACGTCGCCGTGACAGCGCCCGCAGGTTTCGCGGATGTTGTTCTTGTTCACCGGACTGGCCGCCTGCGTCTTGGCCAGAATGGAGTGCTCGCCATGGCAGTCCGTGCATATCGGCGCATCCTTGACGCCGTTGGCGGCGGCGGCGCCGTGAACACTGGCCTTGTAGCGTGCGGCAACATCGCCGTGACACGTGCCGCAGGTGTCGGGAACCGCTTTCCGGAACGCTTCGGTGGTGGCTTTCTGTATCTCGTGGCTTGCCCCATGGCAGGAGATACACTCCGGCGCCGCCGCATTTCCCTTCCTCAACTCCTGGCCGTGAATACTTTTCGATTGTCCGCTGGCCTGCGTGTCATGGCAGGAGGCACAGGCAGGCTTGGGCATATTCGCGGGATGGGGATATGCCGTGACCTGGTCATGACAGGTGTCGCAAGTCAGCGAGCCATGGACGGACTTGAGGAGTTGCTTGGAAGTGTCATGGCAGGAATTGCAATCGAGGGGTGCTTGCTGGGCGGATGCCAGGGAAGCCGCGCTGATCAGCGCAATGAGAAAAATTCCAAGCGGCGCCATACCCGTTGGAGTGCAATTCGGCAGCCAGAGAGGAGAGTGTTTCGTGTAGGATCTTCCAACAACCCGGTGTTGTGTTTTCCCGCAGGTGTAACCCACTGAAAATACGGCTATTGTCGCGTTTCTCGACACATGTGGCGAATTCCAAGGCAAGGATGGAAATTAAGAGACAGGGGTAACTGATTGAATACAAACCGCCCGAAGATTGGGGCTCGGAGTGCATTCACTCAAACCGACTGCGGCTTTTTCCCCGCAGATCGGAAAGAGGACTCCAATGACGGTCCTATTTGTTCTAGCGATGTTTCTGGTATTCGCGCTTGTCGACTGGGTGCTGACGCGTAGGAAGGCCGCGGTGGAAGAGACCGCCGCGGAGGCGGCGCCGGTTCGGGATGGCGAATACGTGTATGGGTTCCACTTGCCCAATCGCTTGCGCTATCACCCCGGGCACGGGTGGGCCTTGCGTGAGCGGAAGAATGTCATGCGGGTGGGTATGAGCGATTTTGCCGCCCGCCTGGCGGGCAGGATTGACGCCGTCGAATTGCCGAAGCCCGGCCAGTGGGTGAGGCAGGGCCAGCGGGCTTGGAAGCTGTTCCGGCAAGGCCAGACGGCAGAGATGGTTTCCCCAATGGAAGGCGAAGTGCTGGAGATCAACACGGAGGTGTTGAAAGATCCATCCCTGCCGCGGCGCGATCCCTACGGAGAGGGCTGGCTCATGACGATGCACGTGCCCGACGAAGAGGGTACGGCCCGCAACCTGATTCCCCGCGACTTGATCCGCGGATGGATGGAGAATGTTGCCGAACGACTGTATGCGCGGCAACCCGACCTGGCGGGGGCGGTGGCAGCCGATCCCGGCCGGCCGGTGGACGATCTGGCCGAAGCCCTGCCGGAAGTGAACTGGCGGCAGTTGACGAAAGAGTTCTTCCTCTAAGGAGAGCATGACCATGGCCTACGCAATTCTTTTTGACAGCACCAAATGTGTGGGTTGCCGTAATTGCGAAGCAGCATGCGCGGAAAAGTGGAAGAACCCCTACAACGAAGAGATCGCGGCGGAGGAGAAGCTTTCGGCGCACAAGCTGACCGCCGTACAAACGAAGGGCGGCAGGTTCGTGCGGCGCATGTGTATGCACTGCAACGACCCGGCGTGCGTTTCCGCCTGTCCGGTGGGGGCGCTGCTTTCGGTGTGTATGCCTGGCAGTTGCTGCGCGTGGAGCGCCGCAACGCCGAGCAACTGGTGACGGCCAGCGCCGAACGTGTGGGCGATATCATCCGGCGCAGCGCGCGCTACCAGATGCTGCGCAACGACCGTGAGGCGCTCTACCGCATGATTCGCGACGTGGGCAGCGAGCCCGGCATCCGGAGGGTGAGGATCTTCAGCAAGACGGGCGAGATCCGGGTCACCACCGACGATGCCGAACTGCATCGCGTAGTGGATAAGACGGCCGAAGCCTGTTACGGCTGCCATGCGCAGGCCGCCCCTATCGAGAAACTGAAGCGGGCCGACCGGGCGCGTATTTTTACTGCCGGGGGCGAACGCGTGCTGGGTGTGATCATGCCCATTGAGAACCAGCAAAGAACCTGCTGATGTTTTCGAGGCAGGCACCCCCGCGCATGGAAGAGGTCACCATTGACACCGTCGCCGGGCGCGCGGTGGCGCTGGTGGGGCATTCCTTCGAGTTGCAGAACATCGAGTTGCGGATGGAATTCGGCGATGGCGGCGTGGCGGTGCTGGGCGACGCGGGGCAACTGCAGCAGGTGCTGCTGGCGCTGCTTGTGAATGCGGGCGACGCAATGCCGCAAGGCGGGCAGGTGGTGATCTCAACGGAACGGGCGGGGCAGGAACTGGTGATGCGGGTGCGCGATAACGGGCCCGGGGTTGCCGAGGAGTTGCGGGACCGAATCTTCGAGCCGTTCTTTTCCACCAAGGAGGACGGACAGCGCACGGGGCTCGGACTGGCTATTGCCCTGGGGATTGTCGAGCAGCACGGCGGCCATATCGAGTTGGTTTCGCAGGTGGGACAGGGCAGTGAGTTCATCATTCATCTGCCTGTTGCCGCGGCGGAGATGGCCCAAGCGCGGGGAGAGAAACAATGAAGAGTTCGCGGGGAGCGATCCTGATTGTGGACGATGAGCCTGTAGTCCGGGAGTCCCTGGAGCAGTGGTTTGCGGACGAGGGCTATCAGGTGCAGACGACGGCGAACGGGAAAGAGGCCCTGGCGGCGCTGGCGCGGCGCCCGTTCGACTTGGCTCTGCTCGATATCAAGATGCCCGGCATGGATGGGATGGAACTGCAAGGCAGGCTGAAAGAGGCGGACCCGAGCCTGCCCGTCATCATCATGACCGGATACGCGGCCGTGGAGACGGCGGTGCGGGCATTGAAGCAGGGCGCCTACGACTACATCACCAAACCCGTGGATCCGGATGAACTCTCGCATGCCGTGGGCAACGCCATTGCGCACAACAGGGCACGGAGGGAACTGGAGCAATTGCGCGAAAGCATGGAGGAGATCAATCCGGCTCCGGACCTGATCGGGCAAAGCGCGGCCATCGAGCGGCTGAGGGAGTTCGTCGACATGGCCGCGCCCACTGATTCCACGGTGCTCATCACGGGCGAAAGCGGGACCGGAAAAGAGGTGGTGGCGCGCGCCATCCATCACCGGAGCATGCGCCGGAACATGCCGATGGTGGTGATCCATTGCGGCGCCCTCACCGACACGCTGCTCGAGAGCGAACTGTTCGGACATGAACGCGGCGCATTCACCGGCGCGCAGTACCGCAAGAAGGGCAAGTTCGAGGCGGCTGACGGCGGGACGGTGTTCCTTGACGAGATCGCCGACATCAGCCTCCGGATGCAGACCGACCTTCTGCGGGTGCTGCAACAGAAAGAGATCGTCCGCGTCGGCGGGAACCAGACCATCAAAGTGGATTTCCGCTGCATCGCCGCGACGAACAAGAAGCTGGAAGATCTGGTGCAGGCCGGCGCGTTCCGCCCCGATCTTTACTACCGGCTGCACGTGCTGTGCGTCGACATGCCTCCGCTGCGCGAACGGAGAGAAGATATCCCGCTGCTGGCCGAACACTTTCTCAAGCGGCTATGCGTATCGACGAACCGTACGGCGCTGCCTGAGTTGAAGCCGGCCGCGGTCGAACTGCTGACGGCGTATGACTGGCCCGGCAATGTGAGAGAACTCGAGAACGCCGTGGAAAGGGCGCTGGTGGTGACGCGCGGGCCTGTCCTCGATGAAGAGGCGTTTGCCTTCCTGGGACGAAGGAGGCCGACGGCGGCGGGCCAGACGCTCGAGGAAGTCGAGAAGGCTCACGTTCTCGCCGTGTGGGAGCAGTGCGAGGGCAACCATTCGAAAGCGGCGCGGACCCTGGGGATTGACCGGACGACTTTGTATGCGAAGCTGAAGCGCTATGGTGCAA
>JAIXKK010000181.1 GCA_026954325.1 Bryobacterales bacterium
CGCGTGGCTCGACCAAGAGCACCGGCCCCGGATCGAGCTCGATGATGTAGCCCAGGAAATTTTCGAGGAGAGAACTGTTGTGGGTGGGGATCATTCCCTTGCCGGCCAGGAACAACCGCGATGGAGAGTCCACTGCCAGGCAACGCACCGGCACCGAATCTACGGGTTCAATCGCAATGATGCTCCTGCGCCGACTCTCGGTCGGCCGGGATTGAGGGCAATCCGCCGGTCGCAGCCGGTTCAGCTTCCTCTCGAGCCGAAATGGCCGATCCTCGCGGTAGGCGGTGAAGTGAATCCGAAACTTCGGACCACAGTCTTTGCCACGGAGGGTAGCACGCGTTTCTTTGAAGCTCGGCTTAAAGCCAAGGGATACTGCGAGTTCATAAAACTCCTTGGCCAGGCGCTCGTTGGTGTTCGTGAACTCCACCGCCGAGCCGGTGGACGAGGCATATCCATCCGTATCGAGTAGGCCTTGCAGCAGGGCGCGCCGCTGGCTCTCCGACGCCCGCAGATACGCTGACGGGATGTGCTTGTTTTTCAGAACACCCAACCGGCGTAATTGAGCAGTCATGGTATCGGACGTTTCCACCGTATTCGTCCGCCCCGCGACGCGGGGAAATAGCCGCTCCTGTCCAAGCCTCTCCTGCTTGCGCCGCTTCGTGGCAATGGCGTGCATGACCTTGCATGGCCGGCAGTAGCCAGGGCCGACATTGTTGCCCTCCAACCGATGGCCCCGCGTGCACTCACTGCGCAGAGCGATTCGCCTTGCCCGGCCCACCCGCACGGTAGCAACGCCCGAGGACGTGGTTCGTATCACCCGCGCTTCCGTACCGGTTGCCGCCAGGAGTTGATCTATTCCGTCGCTGAGCAGCCCTGTGATCTGGGCATGGTGAGAGTTTCCATCGCCGAGCCACACGCCGAGCACGTAGGGATCGATGGGCAGGACAACAGCGGGCAAGTTGAGCGCCTGCGCGCAAGAGATGCGGTAACGAAATGCTTCGTTCCGATCCCTTTTGATTGCAACCTCGCGTGACATCTCCTCGGTGGTCACTTCACGGAACTTGTCTTTCCGCCGATCATGGGCAAACCACAGGTGCTCCGCATCCGTTATGATTTCGTTTCCATCGTCGAAGCGCACGCGGTGACAAGGCAGCCCATGTTTCACTTCGCTGGTGCCGAGAACGCGGCAGACGTTGCCTCTGTCGTTAAACAACCGGTCACCGGGATCGATGTCTGAAAGTGCCTTCCATCCATCCGGCGTGGGAAGCGGCGTGTCGAGCGCCAGGCACTTTCCGCTCTGCGCCGCCCACATCATCACCACCGATTCGTACGGGCTCGCCGGGCCCATGGCGTCCATCACCGCGCGCTGATACGGAGCGCGGTCCGTGCGCCACTCGCCTTTTTCGGCCGCGGACTCTGAGGACAGCCTCCGGTTCTGGTCCGCCCACGCCGAGACGGTCAGATCCGGCGGCGGCGCGAGCACGTCGGCGGCGAGGATCTGGATCTCTTCAACGCGCATACTGCACGTCCGCGCGCAGGTCGTTCACCAGCGCCCGCGCCTCCCGCAGGATCGTTTCCCGCACCTGCCGCTCGTCGGTGAGCGCCGCGACCTCGGGCGCCAGGCGATTCGGCCACGCCAGGACACGATCAACGATGAGCCGGTAGATCGTGGACCAGCGCTGCTTGACGAGTTCCGCCTCGACGAGCTTGCCCATGCGCACGTCGTACTCCATCTTGCGGAGCTTTGCCTTGAAGACCATGTCGGCGGTCTTGGCCTGGGCGAACGTCGTAACCGCCGGCGCCGCTTCGACCGGCGCGGCAACCACGCGCTCCGACACCGGTTCGGGGCGGTCGTCGAGCACGGCATCCGAGGCGGCTGCGTCCACCTTGCCGCCCCGCATCACCAGCGCGCCGGCCTTGGCCAGACGGCTGATGTACTGGCGGCTCTTGCCCCGGTGCCGCGCATACTCGGCCTGGCTCATCAGCTTATCCGGCATCGATGCCTCGATCTGTTTGAAAC
>JAIXKK010000135.1 GCA_026954325.1 Bryobacterales bacterium
CTCGGCGAAAGCTGCCTCACGGTGAACGGCTTGCCGCTGCCGGTGGTCTTTGTCTCCCCCGCGCAGATTAACGGCCAGATTCCGTTCCAGGTGGACGGCAACGTCAGCCTCATCCTGCGCACCCCGGGCGGAGTCAGCGACACCTTCAACCTGACTATTCTTCCCACCGCTCCGGGCGTCTTCCGCAATGGGGTTGCCGGAGCCCGCAACGACTTGCCCGCGGTCTTTCGCGCCGCCAACGGACTCCTCGTCACCGACACAAACCCCATTCACCGCGGAGACACCATCTCCATCTACCTCACCGGTCTCGGCCGTACATCGCCTGCCGTCGAAGCCGGTGTCCCCGCGCCCGGTGATCCTCTGGCCAGCGTCATCGTCCCGCCTGTCGTGATGCTCGGAGGCGTCGCCCTGCCGGTCGAGTTTGCAGGCCTTACGCCTGGTTCCATCGGCGTCTACCAGATCAACGCCCGCGTTCCCAGCGACGTCCGTCCCGGACTCGATCAACCGTTAACCATCAGCCAGGGGTCGAGCGCTTCCGCGATTGGCGTAAGGGTTGTGGACTAGGCGCCCCAACGCGAAACCGAACCTCGCTACAGACAACAGAATCGGAGGCCGGTGAACCCCGCCGGGAGCCGGCCTCGAAAGGAAAATTCCCATGAAATCATTACAGGTGATTCTTGTCTCCGCTCTCGGTTTGCTCCCAGCCTGCGCCCTCGCGCAGAAGTGGGAGATTGGAGCCGTGGGCGGAGGGTCCTTCTACACCTCAAACGATGTCAATCTCGGCAGCAACTCCGTCAAGGCCTCCTTTGCTCCCGGCTTCGCCGCGGGCTTCATCCTTAGCCAGGAAATCGGCCGCCACTGGGGAGGCGACATCCGCTACACCTACGAACGCAACGACGCCCAACTCGATGGCAACGGCGCCAAGCCCACCTTCGGCGCGCAGGCTCACGCCATCCACTACGACTTCCTGTACTTCTTCAGTCCCTCCGGAGAAAAGACGCGCCCTTACATCTCCTTCGGAGCCGGCGTCAAATACTACCGCGGCACGGGCGCCGAGGCCCTCACCCAGCCTCTCTCCGAATACGCCCTCCTCACCAGGAGCACCGACACTACTCCGATGGCCAGCGTCGGTTTCGGCGTCAAATTCCGCGTCGGCGAAAAATCCAATATTCGCATCGAAATCAAGGACTATATCTCCCCCACGCCAACAAAGGTCATCACCCCGAATCGTGGCGCTTCGCTCTCCGGCTGGGTGAACAACTTCTTGCCCATGATCGGGATTACCTACATCTTCTAGGCGGAGAAATTCCCGCCGCTGTTTCCAGACTGCCGCATCGGGTGTGTATGGGAATGAGTCCGGGAGTCACTCGATGCGTGCTCCTTCTTGGCGGCGGATTCGCCCGTCACAGCGGCCGATTCCGCCGGCTACGTCGGCAGCGGCGTCTGCAAAATGCGCCAACCCGATCGGACTCCGCAGGCACGCCTTTCCATCAAACTCTACAATCGCCTTAGATGGAATCTCGGGTATCAGCACTATGCCTACTACGAGCGGTTTTATCCCCCTCACCTACCGGAATTACCGGGCACACACGGGGCACCCGAGTCTGTTATGGTCATTCTGATAGGTTCCGGTTCCTGCTGGTAACGGGGCCCCGGAAACGGCGCACATGATCGCCCCAACTACCTTCAACATCACGACACTGCTCGTCCTCGCCATCACCATTTGGGTGCTGGTGGTCCGCTATCGCACCCGGCCCGATAACAACTGGCCGCTTTTCTACTACATCCTTCTGGTCGCCTACACCAAGAAATTCGAAGACGTCATCGACCCCGGTTTTGTCTTCGTCGCCGTCGTCGGCGCGCTTCTGTTGCGCTTCGAGTTCATGAGCGGCTGGGTCCTGAAAGGTGTCATGTACATTGAGACCGCCTGCCTTGCTTATGTCATACTGCGTTGCCTACAGGTGCTATTCGGCTCGGGCTAGGGAATCTCCACCGGCAACCCCGCTTCGTTCCACGCCCGCCATCCTCCATCGAGCGAAATCGCCGCCCGATAACCCATCGTCTGTAAATTGTCCGCCGCCAGCGCCGAACGATACCCTCCTCCGCAATACAACACCAGCGTCGTATCCTTGTCCGGAAACAGGTGCTCAATGTCCCGCTCGATGAGCCCCTTGCTCAGGTGAATCGCTCCTTGCGCATGCCCCGCCGTCCATTCGCTTTCCTCCCGAACATCCACCAGCACCACCTCCGTCCCGTTCCCGGCCAGTTCCACGTAGCCCGCCACGTCCACGCGCCGGATCCGTGTCTTCGCGCTCTCCACCAGCGCCAGAAACCCCGCGCTGTGCGTCTTCCCCGTCATTCCCGTCCCTCCCGCACTCTGAGTATGTTTCCCCCTACACCCGCCAGTTTCTCCTCGATCCGCTCATACCCGCGGTCGATATGATACACCCGGTCAATGATGGTCTCGCCTTTGGCGACCATCGCCGCCAGCACCAGCGACGCGCTCGCCCGCAGGTCCGAGGACATCACCTGTGCTCCGCTCAACTCCCTTGGCCCGGCGACAATCGCCTGCCTTCCCTCGATGCGGATGTTCGCCCCCATGCGCATCAACTCCGAAGCGTGCATGAACCGGTTTTCAAATATCGTCTCCGTGATCAGGCTGATTCCGTCCGCCTGCGTCATCAGCGCCATGTACTGCGCCTGGAGATCCGTCGGAAACCCCGGATGCTCTTCCGTCGTCATGTCCACGCTTCGCAGTCTGCCCCCGCTCCGCACCCGCATGCGGGAACTTCCCTCCACGGTCACTTCCACCCCAGCCTGCCGCAGTTTCACCGTCAGCGCCGTCAGATGCTCCGGCCGGCACTCCGTCAACAGCAAGTCCCCTCCCGTGATTGCTCCCGCGATCAGAAATGTCCCCGCCTCGATGCGGTCCGGAATGATGCGGTGCTCGGTTCCGTACAACCGGTCCACCCCTACCACCCGAATCGTCGATGATCCCGCCCCCTCGATGCGCGCGCCCATCCGCGTCAGCAGGTCCGCCAGGTCCGTCACCTCCGGCTCCCGCGCCGCGTTCACCAGCACCGTCTCCCCCTTGGCCAGCACCGCGGCCATCAGCAGATCTTCCGTTCCCGTCACCGTGATCCGGTCAAAATGCACTACCGCGCCGCGCATGCCATCCGGTGCGGCCGCCTCGATGTACCCGTGCGATTGCGTCACCTCCGCCCCCAATTGCTCCAGCCCGTGGACATGCAAATTGATCGGCCGCGCCCCGATCGCGCATCCGCCCGGCATCGATACCCGAGCCCGCCCGTGGCGCGCCACCAGCGGCCCCAGCACCAGGCTCGAAGCGCGCATTGTCTTCACCAGTTCATAAGGAGCCTCCGGCTGCGTGATCCGCGCCGCCTCAATCCGCACTGTCCCGCCTTCCACCTGTGTCCGCGCGCCCGTCGAGCCCAGCAGGCTCACCATCGTCGCGATGTCCCGCACGCGCGGAATCCCGTGCAGCACCACCGGTTCTTCCGTCAGCAGCGATGCCGCCAGCGCCGGCAGCGCCGAATTCTTCGCGCCGCTCACCGCAATCGAGCCCTTCAGCGGAACTCCGCCCGTTACGACAAACCTATCCATCTTGCTTCAATTCTCTCCCAACGCGCGCGCAACCACATTCCCCGCCGCCGCCAGCCGCCCTTCCGCTTCCTCGCGGCCCACCCCCAGGCGCCCCATCACGATCGCCGTCCGCACGCTCCGTCCGGATTCGGCCAGCAGCCGCGCCGCCTCTTCCTCGCTGCATCCCGTGGTCTTCCCGATGATCCGCCGCGCCCGTGCCTCCAGCTTCTCGTTCTTCGGCTGCACGTTCACCATCAGGTTTCCAAAGGTCATTCCCAACCGGATCATGGCCCCCGTGGTCAGCATGTTCAACACCAGCTTCGTCGCCGTCCCCGCCTTCATACGCGTTGACCCGGTGACCACCTCCGGACCCGTCACCGGCGTGATGGCGATGTCCACCGCCCGCGAAAGCGCCGATCCCGGCACGCAACTCACGCCAATCGTCACCGCCCCCATCGCCCGCGCCTTCGCGATCGCTCCCAATACGTAGGGTGTCCGCCCGCTCGCCGCGATCCCGCAGAGCACATCCATTCCCGTGAATCCGTGCTTCTCGATGTCCCTCGCCCCGCTCTCCGGATCGTCCTCGCTCGCTTCCGTTGACCTCGCAAGCGCCGTTTCTCCGCCCGCGATGATGCCTTGGACCAGAGTGGGCGGTACATTATAAGTCGGAGGACACTCGGAGGCGTCCAGCACCCCAAGTCTTCCGCTCGTTCCCGCCCCAACGTAAAACAGGCGTCCCCCCGGCTCCATCGCCTTCACGATCGCGTCCACCGCCGCCCCGATGTGTGGAATCTCGGCCGCCACCACTCCAGCCACCTTGGCATCCTCGGCGTTGATAACGCGCAGCATCTCCTCCGTGGCCAGCTTATCGATGTTCGCGGAAGCCGCGTTTTCCTTTTCCGTCAACAGATTGTGAAGCATTGCTCCGTCCCTGGCCTGGCGTCGCCCCCGCAAAAAACAAAACCCCTACCCCTCCTTTCGGAGAGAGCAGGGGCCGGAAATTGGGGCGGGAGAGACCTCAGGCGTTAAATGAACTGCCGCAACCGCAGGTGGACTTCACATTCGGGTTGTTGAACTTGAATCCCGATCCTTCCAGCGTCTCGACATAGTCTATTTCTACGTTGTCCAGGTAGAGCAGGCTCGCCTGGTCGACGAACACCTTCAAGTCTCTGTAGCTGTATGTCTTGTCCAGCATCTGAGGCGTATTTTCAAACGCCATCGAATAGCTGAACCCGGAGCACCCGCCACCCACCACCGCTATCCGCAATCCGGCGGGCTTGGGTTCCTGAGCCCCCAGAATCTCCTGCACCTTGTCCACGGCGCGTTCAGTCAGTTGGATCATTTGGAATAGAACTCCTCTCGCTACCTAAACTATATCAAAATGGAAGGTATGAGAGAGCACCCTGCCCGTTTTCCTTTCTCCTCCTTCGCGCCAGGTATGCTATTGTCCGTATATCCGGTTGAAACCTAAAGCCGGAGTCGCGCGTCGGATTGGTCATGAGCGGGCTAGCAAGCGTTCTTCCGATTCCGGCTACTGCCGAGAAACAACGCCCCAGGGCTAAAGTGGATAACCGCTATTCAGATGAAGCCCTTCTCGTCAAACGCGTTCAAGCGCGCGACGAATTGGCTTTCCGGGAGATTGTCGAGCGCTACCAGGCCAAGGTGTATTCCATCATCTATGGAATCCTGCGCAATCGCAACGACGCCGAGGACATCGCGCAGCAGGTTTTCGCCAAAGTCTATTTCTCCATCGGCAACTTTGACTCCCGCAGTTCGCTCCTCACCTGGATCTACAAAATCACCGTCAATGAGTGTTACGATTACTTGCGCAAGAAACGCGTACGCAAGCTCGTTTACGAAAGCGATTTTTCCGAGGAGGACAGCCGCAAGATGGAGAACTCCGACTCCGTCACCGATACCGGTCCGGCCGTTGACTCCGCCCTCGCCCGCCACGACCTCATTGTGAAGTTGCTTGATAAGATCTCCGAAGAAGACCGCCGCCTCATCCTCCTCAAGGAAGTCGAAGGCCACTCCGTCGAGGAACTGGCGGAAATGACGGGAATGAACGAGAATACTATTAAAGTGAAATTGTTCCGCGCGCGCCAGAAGTTGCTCAAGGCCGCGCAAAAGCTCTTCCGCGGCGGAAAACCCGCGGCCGTCTGATGGAAGGGATGCCCTTTATGTCGCACCAGCGGCTGTTGGCGCTAATCAGGATCGTAAGCAGACACCAGGACCCGGAACACCGGGCCGGAAAAATACAAGATCCGCGGATGTTGTGGATTTGTGAGGGAAGAATATGATGCACCCACCCGCCCGGGAAGGGATTGAAGGCTATCTTGCCGGCAAACCTGACGCCGGCTTCCTCGAGCACCTCGCGGCTTGTCCCGAGTGCACCGAGACCGTTTCCCAACTCGAATACCAGGCTCGACTCATCCGTACCCTAAAGGCTCCCGTCTCCCCGGAACCCGATCCGGGCTTCTATGCCCGCGTCATGGACCATATCGAGGCTCAAAAGGAGTCCTCCATCTGGAGTGTCTTTCTCGAACCGCTCTTCGCCCGGCGCTTGATGTACGCTTCGGCTGTCCTTACCCTTCTTCTTGGTCTCTTCTTATTTACCAGTCCCAAGGACGATTATTCCGCCTCTGCCTCCATGCCTGAGCAGATCCTCGCGGCCGACCCCCACCCGGCGCCTCAATTGGTCGATAGCGAGCAGGATCGCAATACCGTGTTCGTTCAGTTGACTACATATCAGGAGTAATCACCTCTCATGCACGATCACCGGATGACGTGGCAGAACCCACGCATTCTGTGTACCCTTCTCCTCGTCTTCCTCGCCGGAGCCACTACCGGCGCTCTCACGATGCGTCTCGGTTTCAGCCAGGCGTTCCGGCGCGATCTCAGCTACTGGAAGGAAGGCGGCAAGGAGATCTCCCTCGAACGCTTCCGCCGCGAACTCGACCTGACTCCCGATCAGGCCCGCCAGATGGAGGTGGTCCTCAATGACTTTGTCATGTACTATCAGACTCTCCAGGAGCAGATGAACGATGTCCGCGCCTCCGGGAAGGCTCGCATCATGCAGATCCTCAACGAAGATCAGCGCCAGAAATTCATCCGCATGATCAGTGATCTGCAAACTAAACAGATTCGTTAGGTTTTTTATTGTGCCGGAATCCGATCGGTGATATCCTGTCTGAGTACGTGGAGTGATTTAGGTTCCTTCCGCAAGGGACCAAGCTACTTGCAACCACGCTAAAAAAAGTGCTAAAGGCGGGACAGTCATCGGTTCTTATATCAGACCCTGCCGGCGGCAGGGTCTTTTTATTGCCGCTTGCCAATCCCGCCATGCGCGAAGGAGGTTGTCTGATGAGCGCTTGGCAACATAACGGCTTTGCCGGGGACTTGCTTTCTGTCCGTGTCACTGTCGAGGCGTTTCTCCTCGAGTATCTGCTCGATGCCCTCGCCGAAGCTCCTTTTCCCATTAACCCCGAAATCCACCACCATGCCGAAATCGAGCAGAATGGCCGCCGCCTGCCCGCCGTTCACGTCGATTTTCCCGCCTGGCGCCATCAGGTCGATCAGATTCGCGTCCTCCTTCGAGGCCGCTCCTTTCAGGCGGATTTGCAGGTCACCAGCATGCTCCAGGACATCCGCGCCTGATGCCATACTGGAAGCGCCAGGTGCTTCTCTTCCATACCGCCGGCAGCCAACCCGGTAATCCCCTCGCGCTCTTTCGTAACGCCCTCGCCCAGGGAGCCGAATCCGCCTGTCTGCTCGTGCCCACTTCCACCCTCGCCGAGCATCTGCGCCATTCCCTGGCCCGTGAAGGAGCCTTCGTTCGCCCTGATTCCATCGTTACCCTCTCCCGTTTCGTCGAACCCTATGTCCGCGACATCCCCTCCGCTTCCCCCGCCGTCATCGATCGTTTACTCCACGCCGGGTTGCGCTCCAATCCGCCCGCCCTCTTCTCTCCTCTCGCCCACTCCAAGGGCCTCCGCCGCATGCTTGTCAGCCTCGTGCAGGAAGTCGGCCAATCCGCCTGGACCCCTGACTCCCGTTACTCCGCCGCCGCCCACGCCTTCCATCAGTTGTCAGTCCGCCTCGAAACGCGCCTCCGCCAAGCCGGTTTTACCCTCCGCCCCGAGCGCCTCAAACTCGCCGCCCAAAGGCTTCGCGCCACCCCCCCGCCTTGGAAACACATCTTCCTCACCGGCTTCTACGCCTTTACCCCCGCCGAACTCGAAATTCTCGGCGCGCTTCAGCCCGCCGAAATCCACCTCTCCCTGCCGCAATGGAACGGAGCCCGCGACAGCGCCGCCGCCCTCCGCCGTATGGGCTTCCTCGAGTCTGCTCACCTCGAATCCCCACCTCGGCCGGTTGCCGCCATCGTCGCGGCCGCCACCGGACAGGAGGAGGCCGACGACATCGCCCGCCGCATCGTCTCCCTCCTCGACGCAGGGCAAGCGCCAGGCGATATCGGCATCCTCGTCCGCGGCGAGCACCCCTACGTCCCCCTCCTCCGGACCACGCTTCATCGCTACGGCATCCCCGCCCGCTTCTATTTCCAGGAGTCGCTTCACACCCATCCCCTCGCGCGCTTCCTCCTCGGCTTCCTCGATGCCATCCAATCCCACTGGAATTACGAACGTCTTCTCCCCCTCCTCGAGATGCCGCTCTCCGGTATAGCCGCAACTCCCGTTACTGACCAGCTCCTCCACGCCCTGCGTGACCGGATCCCCGCCCGCGGTCTCCCCCCGGAACTCGATACGCTCCTCCCCGCCTGGCGCTCCTTCGAATCCTGGGCCTCCGCCCTCCACACTCCCGCCCAATGGGCCGCGGAGTTCGGCCGCCTCCCCTCGCTCCTGCCCACGCCCGCCTACACGGACGATATCCCGCACACCCAGGTTCTTTCCTGGCGTAAGCTTCTCTCCGCGCTCGACGCCTGGCGGGAATCCGTCATCCTCACCGCCGCCATCCTTCCCGATCACCCCATCCCCCTCGCCGAATTCCTCTCTCACCTCGGCGAAATCCTCGAGCACATCCCCATCACCAGCCGTGATCAACGCCGCAATGTCGTCCATGTCCTCGATGTCTACGAAGCCCGCCAGTGGAGCCTTCCCGTCGTCTTTCTCTGCGGCATGCTCGAGCGCGCCTTCCCCCAATATCATTCCGCCCATCCTATCCTTGCCGACTCGGATCGCGAATTGCTCCGCGGGCAGGGCATCCTCCTCCGTACCAGCATCGAACGACAAACAGAGGAAGCCTTCCTCTTCGAGGTGGCCGCTTCCGTCGCCGAAGACCGCCTCTATCTTTCCTACCCCCGCGCCACCTCCAAAGGCGAGGAGACGCTCCCCTCCTTCTTCCTCGCCCGTTTCGAACGGGCCAATCCCCACACTCGCGCCGAATCCGCCGTCCCCGCCCGCCCTCGCCCGCTGTGGCCGAAATCCACCCCTCCTCCCTCCCGAATCGTCGAACCCGAACTCCTCGCCGCCCTTCTCAAGGCCCGTGGTTCGCTCTCCCCCACCAGCATTGAAACCTTCCTCCAGTGCCCCTTCCAGTTCTTCTCCCGCCACATCCTCAAACTCAACCCTCCTCCCGCGCGCCCTCACGAACGCCTCGATTTCCTCCTCCAGGGCAACATCCTTCACCAGACCCTCGCCGCCTCCGAAGACTCCCCGCTTCTTGTCGAAGAGATCTTCAGCCGCCTCTTCTCCGAAGCCTGCCGCGAAAAATCCATCCCCCCCAACACACGCACCGAAACCGTGCGCCTCGAACTCCATGCCAACCTCCGCCGCTTCCTCGAAAGTCCCCCTCTTGCCGGAGCCGCCACCCGCGGCGTCGAGCGTGATTTCCACCTCCGCCTCACCGCCGGACTCCGCATCCGCGGTAAGATCGACCGCGTCGTCGGCCTCCCCGGCCGCGGCCTCGTCGTCATCGACTACAAATATTCCACCCGCGACCGGATCCGCGGCCGTATCCGTTCCCACAATCGCGGCGAACTCGTCCAGGGCGGCCTCTACCTCTGGGCCGCCGAGCAGATCTACCACTCCCCGCCCGCCGGCATGCTCTACTGCGGACTCCGCGGCGAGATCACTTGGATGGGCTGGCGCCTCCCCTACTTCGGCTGGGAGAACATCGGCGAATCCTCCGATCCTTCGCAACTCCGCGAAATGATGCGGCGCGCCATCGATTCCACCGTCTCCGTCGCCGCGCGCATCGAGGCAGGAGAGATCCGCCCCTCGCCCGCCGACACCAAAAAATGCGCCTGGTGCGATTACCGCGATGCCTGCCGCGTCGAAACCACCGCCAGTCCCCTCGTCCAAATCGCCGGAGGAGCCTCGTAAAACCCTCATGAATCCCGCTGCCGCCATCTCCCTCAACCCCGCACAGCAGGCCGCCGTCGAACGCTGGGACCAGGATGTCTGCGTCGTCGCCGGACCCGGTTCCGGCAAGACCCGCGTCCTCATCGAACGCTTCCGCTGGCTCGTCGCCTCCAAAGGCATCCCGCCCCACCGCATCCTCGCCGTCACGTTCACCGAAAAGGCCGCCACCGAAATCAAGAAGCGCCTCATCCAGTCCTTCGCCGCCTCCGATGAACTCCGCGAACAGATCGAGCGCGCCTGGGTCTCCACCATCCATGGCTTCTGCACCCGCCTCCTCAAGGAAAACGCCATCGCCGCCGCCGTCGACCCCGGCTTCTCCCTCCTCGACGAAGCCCAATCCCGAATCCTCCAGCGCCACACCGCCGAATCCGTCCTCGATGATCTCCTCCGCGAACGCCCCGAGCCCATGCGCGTCCTCCTTCGCGAACTCAACACCGGCGCCGCCGGTCTCGCCGAGGCTCTGCTCGAACTCTACGCAGAAGCCCGCACGGCCGGCGTGCCGCTCCAAAGCCTCCGTCCCCCATCGAAACAGGCTCCCTCCGCCTGGCCCCAAATTCCCCCCGCCGCTCACGCTATCCTCGCCGATCCCCCAAGCGGCACGTTCAACCAACGCCAGAACCACCAGCGCTTTCACCAATGGGCCGCCGCCGTCCTCGCTCTCGGCCCCTCTTCCCCCTGGCGCGAAAAGATCCGCCTGCTCGGCCAAATGCCTTCCGCCAAATCCCTCAAGTCCACTTCCCGCGCCCGTTCCGCCGCCCTCGAACTCGAAGAAACTCTTCTCCCCCGCGCCCAGGCCGAGATCATCCTCGATGCCCGTCTTCCCATCTATCCCCTCGCCCTCGACGCGCTTCACCGCATCCATGACGCCTACTCCCAGGCCAAGCGCCTTCGCGAATCCCTCGACTTCGACGACCTCGAGGAATTCGCCATCCGCCTGCTCGAATCGAACGAACCTCTCCGCGCCCGCGTCCGCGACTCCTTCGACCAGGTCCTCATGGATGAACTCCAGGACACCAACCGCCTCCAGTGGCGCCTCATCGATCTCGTCCGCCGTCCCGATACCTTGTTCGCCGTCGGCGACATCAACCAGTCCATCTACTACTTCCGCCACGCCGACCCCACCGTCTTCCGCAACTACCGCGATTCCCTCGCCGCCCGCGGCCTCCCCATCGATGAACTCCGCGAAAACTACCGCAGCCGTCCCGAAATCATCGAAGCCGTCAATCGCATCGCCCCCTATCTCTCCGATGGCGTCGAACCCCATCGCCTCCTCGCCTGCCGCGAATTCTCCCCTCCCCCCGGCCCCTCCCTCGAATATGTCCACACCTTCGCCGCCACCCCCGACGACGACCCCGTGCGCACCGAGGCCCGCTGGATTGCCCGCCGCATCCGCGAACTGACCTCCTCTTCCGCCAAATACTCAGAGATCGCCATTCTCGCCCGCACCATCGGAGCCCTCGCCCCCATCCAGCAGGCGCTCGATGAATGCGGTATTCCCAGCGTCATCAGCGGCGGCCGCTCGTTCTATGAATCGCGCGAAATCCGCGACCTCGCCGCATGGCTCAACATCCTCGCCAACCCGCGCGACGAAATCAGCCTCGCCACCGTCCTCCGCTCCCCTCTCTGCGGCGCCAGCGACGAAATGCTCTTCCGCCTGAAGCACTCCGCGCCGGATAACCTCTTCGCCGCCCTCGAATCCTCCGGCGATCCGCGCCTTGAGTGGTTCCACACTCTCGTATGCAGACAGCGCGCGCAGGCCGATTCCACCAGCCCCGATGCCCTCCTCGCCCAGGTCCTCGACGAGTCCGGCTACCAGGATGGTCTTCCTTCCCGCCCTCGCGCCAACATCGCCAAGTTCCTCGCCATCCTTCGCGACCGCTTCCGGAAAAACCCCGCCACCCTCGGCGAACTCACGGAAGATATCGCCCGCTGGCGCGACACCGCCGCCGAACCCGAAGCCTCCACCGCCGAACTCGCCAACTGCGTCCATCTCATGAGCGTCCATTCCGCCAAGGGCCTCGAATTTCCCGCCGTCTTCCTCGCCGCCATGCGCAACGGATCCCAAAACAGAGAGCCTGTCTTTTGTTTCGATGAATCCGGCCTCCTCGGCGCATCCTGGCGCCATCCCGATGCCCGCGAAGGCATCTCCGATCCCACTCACCTCCACGTCGGCGCCCGCAAGAAGCGCCAGGAAGACGCCGAGGAAGACCGCCTCCTCTACGTCGCCATGACCCGCGCCGAAGAGCGCCTCATCTTCACCGCCTCTTCCCTCCCGGGCCGCTCCGATTGGGCGCGCAAAGTCGCCGAAGGCCTGCTCCTGCCCACCTCCATCCCTAAAGAGGAGCACTCGGTATCAATCTATACCGCCATCCGCGCCGTCCCCCCGTCCCCCTCCACCCAGCCCGATCCCCAGGAGCAAACACCCGTCGCCACCCTGTCCGCTCCCCCCACTCCCGCCCAGCACGACTCCGTCGATCCCGTCACCTCCGTCGCCCAATTCGCTTTCTGCCCGCGCCAGTATTACCTCTCCCGCTATCTCGGCCTGCCCACCCAAACCCCGGCGCCCGTGAACCCGAACCCCGACCCCGGCGCCGATACCGGCGAATGGACCGCCGGCGAATTCGGTGTCGCCGTCCACGAGATCCTCGCCGGAAAATCCATCGAAAACCCGCCCCCCGAAGCAATCGCGCTCGCGGACCGTTTCCACGCCTCCCCCCTCGGCTGCCGCCTCCAATACGCCTCCCGCCTCGGCCGCGAATACGACTTCATCATCGAACTCGAAGGCATGATCCTCCGCGGCCAGATCGA
>JAIXKK010000058.1 GCA_026954325.1 Bryobacterales bacterium
CCTCGGACCCCTTTCCACCCCCATCGGCGAACTCTACCGCTACGTCCTTGAAGGGCCCCTCGACACCCAGAAACTCCGCGAACTCAATGACTGGGTCGTTACTCCACGATTCCTCCAGGCTTCCGGCATTGCCGACGTCGTCCCCTTTGGCGGCCTCATCAAGCAATATCAGATCGAAGTCGATCCCCTCTCCCTCTCCAAGTACAACCTCTCCATCGGCCAGATCGCCTCGGCCATCAGCGCCAACAACCAGAACGCCGGCGGAGCCCTCCTCGACAACAAGCAGCAATCCATGGTCATCCGCGGCGTCGGACTCGTGCATTCCCTCGACGACATCAACAACATCGTCGTCAGCGAAGCAAAAGGAGTTCCCGTCTTTGTCCGCGACATCGGGATCGCCCAGTTCGGAGCGGCGCCCCAGACGGGCATCTTCGGCATCGGCAACCAGAACGACGCCGTCGAAGGCATCGTTCTCATGCGCCGCGGCGAAAATCCTTCCGAGGTTCTCGACGGTGTTCATCAGGCCGTCGAGGATCTCAATCATGACAGCCGCATGCTGGGCGCGAAGATTCGCCCCATCTATGACCGCACCGAACTCGTCAATACCACCTTCCACACCGTCCAGCACACGCTTCTCGAAGGCTTGACCATCGTCCTGCTGGTGCTCATCCTTTTCCTCGGTTCCCTCCAGGCGGCTCTGCTCACCGCCGTCGTCATCCCGCTCTCTCTCCTGTTCGCCTTCGTCTGCATGAATTTCTCCGGCATCCCCGCCAACCTGCTCAGTCTCGGCGCGCTCGACTTCGGCATCATCGTCGACGGCACATTGGTCATGGTGGAGCACGTCGTCCACCACCTCGCCGAGTACCGCAAACACCGCCCCGGCGGCAGTGTCATGGACGTGATTCGCGATGCCGCCCTGGAAGTCGAACGCCCCATCTTCTTCTCCCTCCTCATCATCATCTCCGCCTATATCCCGCTGTTTACCCTCGAGCGCGTCGAACGGCGTCTGTTTACCCCCATGGCCTTCACCATCTGCTACGCGCTCCTCGGTTCCCTTCTGCTCGCCCTCACACTCGTCCCCGTCCTCGCCACCTACCTTTTCCGAAACGGCGTCAAGGCATGGGAAAATCCCATGCTCGGCTGGATGCAGCGCCTCTATGAAGCCGCTCTCGGCGTCACCCTCCGCCGCCCCGTTCTCACCGTCGGCGCCGCCGCCCTCATCGTCGCCGGCGCTTTCGGGCTTGGCACGCGTCTCGGTTCGGAGTTCCTCCCCCAACTCGACGAAGGCGTCATCTGGGTACGCGCCAATCTCCCCCCCGGCATCTCCCTCAGCAAATCCGCCGAAGTCGCGGCCCGCATCCGCCACGTCATCGAACAATCGCCGGAAGTGAAACTTGTCACCTCGCAATCCGGACGCAATGATTCCGGCACCGACCCTTACGGCCCCAATCGCAACGAAATCTTCGTCGCCCTGAAACCCTATGACACCTGGCGGAAGGGCAAACGCAAGGCGGATCTCGTCGAGGAACTTGCGAAAAGGCTCCGTAACGATATCCCCGGAGCCGCCTTCAGCTTCACCCAGCCCATCATCGACAACGTCACCGAAGCCGTCACTGGCTCCGCCGCCGATCTCGCCGTCATCTTCTCCGGTCCCGACCTCGTTCAACTCCGGAGTTTGGCCGCCGAAACTCTGAAAATGATCAAAGAGGTCCCCGGAGCCGCTGATTCCGCCCTCGAGCAGGAGAGCGACCAGTCCCAACTGCGTATCCTCGTCAACCGCCAGCAGGTGGCCCGCTACGGCATCAATGTGAAGGACGTCCAGGAAGTCATCGAAATGGCCATCGGCGGACGCACCGTCAGCACCGTGTTCGAGGGCGAGCGGCGCTTCGATGTCACTGTCCGCTACATCCCGTCCGCCCGCACCGATACCACCGCCATCGCCAACATCCTTGTCCCCACCCGCGAGGGCGGCCGCGTCCCCCTATTCCAACTCGCTGAAATCCAGACCGTCGACGGCGCCAGTATTATTGCCCGCCGTGAAAACCAGCGCCAGATCACCGTCCGCACCAACATCCGCGGCCGCGATCAGGGCAGCTTCGTCAACGACGCGCAGGCCCGCTTCAATCGTGAAATCCGTCTCCCCCAGGGCTACAAAGTCTCCTGGGGCGGCCAGTTTGAAAACCTCGACCGCGCCCGCAAGCGCCTCTCCATCATCCTCCCTATCACCATCGCCATCATCTATGCCCTCTTGTTCTTCACCTTCGGCAATCCTGTTTACGCCGGACTCGTGCTCATGAACGTCCCGTTCTCCCTCGTCGGCGGCATTGTCTTCCTCTATCTCCGCGGCATCAACCTCAGTGTCTCGGCGGCCGTCGGCTTCATCTCCCTCTTCGGGGTGGCCGTCATGAGCGGCGTGCTCGTCGTCTCCGAAATCAACCGCCGCCGCGTCGAAGAGCCCGGCGCGCCGCTTCTCCAGTCGGTCATCGAAGGGGCCCGGAACCAGATGCGTCCCGTCCTCATGATGATCCTCGTCGCCCTGCTCGGCATGGTCCCCGCCGCCCGCGCCACCGGCATCGGCTCCGACGTCCAACGCCCCCTCGCCACCGTTCTCGTCGGCGGCCTTCTCTCCACCCTCCTCCTCACACTCCTCGCCCTCCCCGGAATGTACTACCTCGCCGCCCGCAACCGCCGCTGAAATCGCCGCCGAAGCAGGCCGCACCATTCGCTCCTCCCGTGTCTTCCGGCGCACGGCGCTTGAACGCTATGGCTTACAGGGGCCTTGCCGGCGTGAGTCATGGATCCGTTTGGCCTCATCATCGGTAAACCCGCGTGAATAGAACACGATCTCATCCATCCAGCCGTCGAAGTAGGCGCCAGGCTCGCCGCCCACGGCAAATGGGGCCCCGGAAGCGAACTGTCCAAGGGCATCGGACGCCGCTTTCCCCTCCTTTTTCCCATCCACGTAGAGGGTCAACCCGGAAGCATCCCGGCCCGCCGAAACGAAGCTCCACTGCCCATTTGCGACAGGCTTGGAACTTCGCAATACGGCCGGCGCGTGCCCCTTTGTGCCGAACCGTAATTCCACCTTCGACTCCTCTGTCAGCGACACCGACCAGAACTCCTCAGGCGCTGAAGGGTAGCGCAGTTCCAGCAACACCTGCCGCCGGCCGGTTCTCGCCGGCTTTACGTAACACGACAACCCGGAATCCAGTGGCCCAAATGTCCGTACCCAACTCGAGTACGCCGCACTGGACTGCCCATGAAAGCGGAACGCTTGGCCGGCCTTGCCGGCGTCGAACACCCACCCGTCCGGATTCAGATGACCTCCACCAATGAACCCGGTGGCTACACCGTCACCCGTCAGGATCAGGCTCGCCCGTCCAGGTTCGATGGCACACCCGGCCGGCTCGAAATCAAACCCGAGTAGGCTCCGGCTGAAGGTCGCGGCATATGCTTTCTGCCGGTTGGACGCCACGGCCACGGCGCTCACGTCTTCCGCTGAACGCAGCTTCTCGCGGAAGCCGTAGAGTGCCAGGTCAAACACTGAAAGGCCGAGATCATTGGTGGAAGTGGCGCCTTGCGCGGGTCCCCTCAACAGAATTGCATTCGAGTTGCCCAGAAAAGGCCCCCCATCCCCGGCATCCAAGGGAAGCGCGGCGGATTTCAGCAAAGCCAGATCAGGCATTCGAAACACGTGCATGAGATTTGCGGGCGTTTCCGGACAACCCACCCGGTCATAAATCTTGCTGCGGCATGCATCCCATCCGCCGACAATCATCCGCTGGCCGTTCGGCGAAAAGCCGATTTCTCCGCCAACCAGCGGCAAATCCGGCAGAAAGCCAACGGACTGCTCCGTCGCCACATCGAAAATCTCCACCGAATCATGCCCCTGTCTCCCCTTGGGGCCGCCACCCTGATACGTCACGAACAGTCGATTCCCAGCTTCATCCAATCCGACAAACCAGGGAGCCTGCTGAGATGTCATGACATCCAACTCGCCCGAGCCGGCGTTCCAACGCTTCAGCCCATGGCCGCGCATGGCAAGAAAAACCTTCTTGCCGTCCCTCGACATGACCAGGTCCGATACCATCCCTCCAGTGGAAACAGGCCCGCGGATACGCTCGTTCTCCGTGTCGAGCAGCAGAAAACCATCCGTACTGGAGCCAATCAGCAGCGTGCGCCCGTCCGGCCCCATCCTGCCGCTCTGGATCGCGAACGGCATCCGAACCATCCTCACCGACATCGTCCGCATGTCGATGAGGGCAATGTCCGGCGAGTCGAATGGAAGGGCGGCGAGCATTTCTTCAGACCCTGTAAGCGCCAGGTGATAGGGTACGATCGGCAGCCTTGTGAGGGACGCCGGAAGTTGTCCCCCGTTTCGCCAGAACAGACGAGGGGGCGTGGCTGCCGCGATGGGTTTCCCCGAAGGCGCCCGCGGCGTTATCCACAGCAGGCCGGCCGCCGTGCATATCACGAGCAGGACTCCCGGTAAAGCGCGCTGCCAGGTTCGCGGCCCGGTTGAAGGCAGGGCCGAAGACCCATCGTCCGGTTCGGAATTCCCCTCCGTGACGGAAGCGCCGTCTTGCTCTTGTCTTTGCTTCCATGCATCCAGTTCCGCGCGCGATGCCGTGACCCGGCCTGTCGGTCCCCTCCGGATCGGAAGCTTGAATTCGCTTTCCCACCTCCTCGTGGTTCTAGGATCGGCCTTGAGATAGGCGGCGATTTCCTTCCAGCCCGTCAATTCATCCGCGTCACTCTGTTCCATAACCAAGCCTAGAGGAAAAGCCTACCACGACGATCAGAGAATGAGCGGGCATTTTCGGGCATGTCCGCTTTTGTCCATTGTTGCGATTCGACCGATGCCCTATGCTCGGAAGTCCAACAATGCATACGAAGCCAAGCGTCCTCCAAACGCCGGACTGCCAGCCTGGACGCTGGTTGTTTGCAATTACGGATTGCGTTCTCGTCTCCTCTTCCACTGAAGAATGCAACTGACCCGGAGCCTGGGAGATGAGACAGACCACCCTGCCGCTGCTTTCCAAATCGTGTAGAGCGGTTCTACCTCTGTTCGCGCTCACTGGGGTCATCCTGATGCCGCGGGATGCTCGAGCGCAGGGCCCAATCAGACCGGGTTTCAATTCAACCAGGATTCCGGCATCGGGAGAAAATTGCGCGGTTGACGGTCTTGATTGCTCCACCCCACAAGTTTCCATTGGGTTCCCGGTCAACTTCTTCGGAACTACATATTCAAGTCTCTACGTGAACGCGCATGGCAATGTCACCTTCAATGAGCCGAGGCCTGACAGGTACGTGCCGGAGGCTATCCAAGGCTCCACCGTGCCGATCATAGCGCCCTTTTTTGCTGATAACGATATGAGGGACCCGAACTCTTCCTTCACACTCGCGATCGCGTCTCCCGTCGCCTACGGGTCCGGAACTGTCGACGGACGGCGTGCGTTTGGAGCGAGTTACATCAATCAGGGATACTACTTGGTCCATCGCGACAAGCTCAATTCATTTCAAGTCGTACTCATTGACCGCTCTGATACAGGGCCGGGAAATTTCGACATCGAGTTCAATTATGCGTCTATTACGTGGGAGGCGAGCGGTCCGGAAGAGTTTTCACAGAATGGTCTCAACGGGCTGTGCGGAACTCGTCCTGACTGCCGCCCCGCATCGGCGGGATGGTCTAACGGCCTTTCGGGCACTCGAAATCGTTCCTTTCAGTTGCCGGGTTCGCTCGTAGCCGGAGCATTTTTGGATTCGAGTCCAACGGCGCTAAGGACCAGAAGCCTCATCAGTACAGTTCCGGGAAGACTCGTTTTCGAGGTTCGAAGCGGGAGTGTTACACCATCAATGTCTTCGCTGAACCCCAGTTCGGTGTCTGTCGGCTCTGGGAACACTACTCTACAAATCAACGGCGCCAACTTTGCTTCCGGTGCTCGTATTCGTTGGACTTCACCAACGGGAGTACAGACCTTCGTTGCGACGGCCTTTCGCAGTGCCAGCCTCCTGGATGCCGTGTTGCCATCGAGTCTGCTGTCTACCCTGGGGACCGCGCAGATCGCTGTTGTGAATCCCGACAATGCGGTTAGCAACAGCCTTCCATTTATCGTGGGGACCACGCGGCCAACCATCACGTCAATCAATCCGAATACAGTTTCTGCTGGGACGAGCGGACTGACGCTTCAGATCAATGGCTCAAATTTTGTCGCCGCCGCGGCCTTACGGTGGACGCCGCCATCTGGAGCCGCGACGTCCTTGCAAACGACGTTCCGCGGCGCGGCATTGTTGGAGGTGAGCGTCCCCGCCGGCCTTCTGAGTACTGCCACCGTTGTGCAACTTGCGGTGGTGAATCCCGGAAACGCCATTAGCAACTCGGCTTCGTTCACGATCACTGCGCCCGTGCCAGTGCTTACCTCGATAAACCCCAACTCGACGCCTGCCGGCCCGACGGCACTTACCATCCAAGCCACGGGCGCAAACTTTGTGAGCGGCGCCGTTTTGCGGTGGGCGCCCCCATCTGGCAGTCCGGCGATGATTCCAACGGTATTCAGAAGCAGCACTTTACTGGAAATCAGCATCGCGCCTGGTCTCTTGACAACGGCGGGTGTCGTTCAGGTTAGTGTAGTCAATCCCGATAGTCGAAACAGCGCATCACTGCCCTTTACAATTGCTCCGCCCACACCGCGCATCACGGCGCTCACTCCGCCGGCGATCATGGCGGGTAGTTCGGGGACAACAATTCAGGTCTCTGGAACAAACTTTGTTACCGGAGCCCAGGCGCGTTGGACCCCGCAAGGCGGCCCTGTCACATCCCTGCCGGCAAGTTTCCGGAGCAGCACGGCCTTGGACCTGAACATCCCTGGAAACCTGTTTAGCGCGGCAGGTAATGTTCAGTTGGTTGTCGTTAATCCAAATAATCTGGCAAGCAACGGCGTTACGTTCACAATCCTGCCGCGGCTCAATTTGGGTGTGTCCGCGCCATCGGTCACTGCTGCGGACCAGCCCGTCACAATTACCATGCAAACCGGGTCGCAGCTTCCTTCGAGTCTCCGTATTACTCTTTCTCTTTCTTTCACACCCTCGGCAGCAGGCTTGCCGCAAAATTACCGCGACCCTGCGCTCCAATTTGCATCGGGTGGTACGAGCCTGGTGATTGATGTGCCGTCCGGCGCCGCTTCCATCACACTTCCGAACTCAGGCGCGCTTCAAACAGGGACCGTTGCCGGAACCATCACAATAGCCGTCGCGGACGTCCGGTTGATGCCAGGCAACACAGCGGTGTCTTTGAATCCGGCCCCGGCTACATCCATCACCATCGGACGAATTGCGCCGGCGATTGCCGGTGTCGCCCGATTCACGGATGCGACAGCTAGCGGATTCACGCTCGAGTTGAATGGTTACACGACAACTCGCGACCTGACGAACGCGACTGTCTCATTCGCCAGTGCTCCGGGCAGCACGTTGGGAGGGGCCACGACGTTCACGATACCGCTCAACTCTATTGCAGATCCTTGGTTTGGAAGCGACTCCGGCCGGGCAAACGGAAGTCGCTTCTCGCTTCGGATGCCTTTCACGGTCACGGGGCGCGTGTCTGCTATCGGCTCTGCCACGATCGCGCTGCAAAATTCTGTCGGTACTTCGGCTTCTGTTACGGCAACTCATTGATAGAAGGAGCGTAGATGCCTGGGAGCGGAATCGGGATCGTTGGGATCTGTTCCATGGCCAATCCTGGAGGGTAAGCCTATCAAGGCTATCGGAGAATGCGCGGACATTTTCAGACATGTCCGCTCTCGTCCATTGACGCGATTCGGCGAATGGCTCTAAGCTCGGAGATCCAATGCACGAAGGCGACAGTAAGGTTGCGCCGAGGAGGACGCTGCGATGCCGCTGGCAGGATTGAACTCGAATCGACTCACGACGTTTTCGACGCTGTTGACGATCGCCACTACAATCATTTTCGGTCAAGGGAAACCTGCGCCGGCGCCGGACAAGATTGCCGGTGTATCTGCCTCTAAAGCGCTACAGGACGGCGACGCCCAAGCGGCCGAGCGCCTGTACCGCCAGGCAATACGCCTAGGTCCAAGAAGGGCCGAGTGGCTTATGGGGTTGGGAGCGGCGCTGGAGCGCCAGAGACGCATAGACGAAGCAGTTGCCGCATACCGTAAGGCTGGTGAATTGGCTCCCCGCCGGCCGGGAGCCGCGGAGGCTGTTGTGCGTGCGCTCATCGCTGGCGGGAAACTCGCTCAGGCGGAGTCCGAAGTCCGGAGCAGTCTACGGACTTGGCCGGACAGCGAAAGCCTGCGATCCCTACTTTTCGACACCCTGCGCAAGGGGCACAGGTGGGAGGCGGCGCTGAAGGAATTAGACTCCGGCAAATACTGCAAGCATCTCTGGTCGTTAGCGGAAGAAGAAGACCGGGCCGGCGCGATCGATGAGGCCGTTCGCGCGCTTCGCGCTTCCACCAGGTGCACGACCGGCCAGGAGCGCACGACGGCGTTCCTTCTTTTGGCGCGCCTCGAGGAGAGGCATCAGCGTTGGGATGAGTTGATCGACGTGTACGCAGGCTATGACGTCGCCGAGCAGGGGACTTCGAACGCCGGTGGGCTCGCGGGGCTGCCTGGCGTCAGCCATATGGCGATATTCGCGGAGCAGTCTGCCAAGAACGGACGCCCTGAGATTGCGATAAAAGCTTACCAAAAGATCCTTACTACCCCCGCCGGGGGGTGGCGTGAAAGAAGCCGTTTGGTCGAGTTGCTCCTCGCGGAGAAACGCTTCGGCGAGGCGCGCGGCGTGACCCTCGATGGTCTCCAGAAGAATCGCTTCGACTACCCCGCCAATTCGATGGACACGACCTACAAGTTGGATCTGACGGCGCTATCCAAGAAGCTTGCCGATGCCGGAGCCTTCGACGAGGCCGTTGCTGCCCTGCGAGATCATCTCTCGCTCGATCCTCTCGGCACTTCCCAGACGTATAGCGCGATCGGTAAGCTCTACGCGGACCACGAACAGTGGAAAGAAGCCGGTAAAGCATACTCCCAAGCTGATAACGGGATGTGGGGTGGATACGTGTTCCGCGGCTTCATTAACGATCTCGTCAGGGGCGGAAAGTATGATGCTCTCTGGGATGCCTATATTGCCGCCTTTCCAGGGCACGGTTGGCAGGTTGGCGACCTATATCTTCCACCAGCAGAACTCGCCAAGGCCGTCTACCAAGGGCGGCTGGTTGCGAAAGGCGGGTTGGACTCTCAGGTTTGCGGGCTGGACTGCCAAGTCAGCAAACAGAACCCAATGCGGATTCCACCCGGTCAGATTGTAGAACTGGCTGACTTTGCGCCCGTTGAACCGCATAACCCCGCCTGCGGGAACGATGTCTTTTTTGCGGTCCAATTAATGGGCCGTCAGTGGATAACCGGAGCCCGTCGATTGAACTACCATTTGGCGTCTGAATCCACTATCATACGGCCCCTTCCCTCCGAGAGACCCACTTTGGCTCTGGAGATCGGCATCTCCGGCGGCTTCGCTCAGGTGCCCGGCCAATCTGCTCCTGGTCAGGAGGCGCCCCTTACTGAGTTGGCTCTAGGTTTTAGGGATCGCGGCCGCATCCTGTCCGATGGGCTCTACACGGGCGAACCGGAGGTTCGGTCGGTAGGGGCCGACGTGTTTCGGCGTCTTCTCGACACGCCGGTGCGCCGGGCCGGCCCCGCTGAACCCTACGAGTTGACCTTGGTCAACAACCCTGGTGTCAATGCTTTTTCGACCGCTGCGGGCAAGGTCTATGTCGATTCCGGACTCCTGTCGCACATCAAGAAGGAGCCCGGAATGTGGGCTGCCGTCTTAAGCCATGAAATCGGGCATTGTGTTGGTCAGCACCACTACCACGCCTATATGCGGCTCTACGAGTTGCAACGGCAGATTGCTTTCTGGCAATGGCGCGCATCCCTTGGCGACAAGGCCGCGCCGTGGGCGCTCCTGGGCCTCCGGATCGGCGGCAATATCCTCAACAGGAAGCTCAACCGGGATGAAGAATCCGAGGCGGATCGTATGGGATTGATGATGATGGCCGAGGCTGGCTACCACCCGGATTTCATCCTCGCTCTGTTCGATCGGATGCAGGCGGCATCCGGGGATAAGTCCAAGTTCGCTACATTCTTCTCCTCGGACCATCCTCGCTGGGATACCCGGAAGCAGCGAACCGCCAAGGCCATGGATGAGGCGCTGAACGTATTTGATCGCCGCTGGAGGAACCCTGCTGACTCTCCCGGTGGAATGCCGCCGGCGATGGCGATTCTCGACACTCCCAAGGCGTCTGTCAACAAGAAAGCCAAGCTCGTCCACTTCTCGCTCGCCTACGGAATCCGCCACGCCATCGGCTCCTCCGGAACCGTAACTCTGCGGTTCAGTGCGCAAGGGAAGCCTGTTCCGGCTTCGAATGCCGACTTCCGGACGCCGGATGGAAACCTGGAGGTGGTGTGGAACTTCGACGTAAAGCAGGATCGAGTCTCATATCCATTGGAGGTAACAATCCCGGCATCGGCGGTGGCAGGGAACGCGCGGAAGTTGACGGTGCGGGCAGTCTTGGTACGTGACGGCAAGGTCGAACGTGAGAGTTCGCTCGTCGCCGTAAGTTTTCCAAAACCATGAAGCGTCGAATGTGCGGGGCCCGGACTGGATGTTCGGTCTTGAAAGGGGACAGACATGATGCCGTCGGTGACTTATGCCGCTCTTTGTGCTACTGGATCTCGAATCTCCAAGTACGCCGCAATCATTGGGGGACTGGTCTCACTTGTATCCTCAGTAAGCGCTTTGTCGGGTAAACCCTACGGCATTGCGGGCGTGCTCGTTGGGTTGTCGGCCCTTGGCGCGTCGATTCGGTGTTTGAACTCTCCATCGCCGATCTCCATGGCCTTGGTTGGGGCTGGATTGGCCGCGATTGCTGTCTGGGTTATACCTGACCTCTTCCCTACATCCAGCACTGATGCCGGCGCCGGCCCAATGGCTGTTTTCGGTGCGTGTGTGTTTGTAGCGTACTCCCTTTACGCGTTCTGGCTTGCATACAAGCTCAAGCAAAGCAGTCCGCGCTGACGCCCGCTACCGCGCTAACACCCCGTGCCGCTGGCCAATCCCCACCCACCCTGCTCTACTAAGGGAATGCGCATCACAAGGCGAGGCCTCCTCAAAACCGCCCTCGGCCTCCCTCTCGGAGCCGCGTTCGCCCGCTATCAGGCCCTCGCCGCCCCCTCAAAGGATCTCCTCAAGATCACAAAAATCCGGGCCCTCGAACTCAAGGATCGCCGCACCCTCATCCGCGTCGATACGGATGCCGGCATTTCCGGCTACGGCGAGTGCAACACGCCCGGCCCCGCCGCCCGCTCCGTCATCGCCGCCTACAACGGCGCAGGCCGCCTCCCGAACCTCGCCTTGATCGGCAAAGACCCGCTCGCCATCCAGGTCCACTTCCACAACATGTTCTACGCCTATCCCCAGCGCCGGCGCGAAATCAAAGTGCTCGGCGGTATCGATATGGCCCTCTGGGATCTCGCCGGCAAAATCCTCAACCAACCCGTTTCCAGGCTGCTCGGCGGCAACTTCCGCGATGAGATCCTCCTCTACTCCCACGCCCCGGGAGGCGACTACCTCAGCCGCGAACAATGGCGCGACCGCGCGCAGCGCCTCAAATCGGACCCTCGCGGCTTCAAGGCTTTCAAAGTGGATATCCACCACGCCCTCGGCATCAACATGCAGCAGTTCACCCCCAGCATCGGGCCCGCGGAAGCCCGCCGCATCCATCAGGCCTACACCCTCGCCCGCGAAGCCTTCGGCGACGGCATCGACATAGACGTCCACTGTCACTGCGAACTCGACGTCCCCAGCGCTATCAAAGTCGCCCAGGCCGTCGAGCACATCAACCCGCTCTTCTTCGAAGATCCGCTCGCCCCCGAATGGTCCGAAAGTTGGATGGCGCTCCGCCGCGCCACGCGACTCCCCATCATGACCGGAGAGAACATGGAACTCGCCGAATGGGCCATCCCCTTCCTCAACCATCAGGCCGTGGACATCTTCCAACCCGACATCATCAACTCGGGAGGTATCACCGGCGTGAAGATGATCGCCGATCTCGCCGCCCGCTACCGCATCCCCATCGCCCTCCACAACGTCAGCGGGCTCATGCTGAACATGGCGTCACAGCAACTGGCGGCGGCTGTCTTCAACTGCCCGCGCATCGAATGCGCCGCCGGGGCGGACAAGATCCCGTGGGCCGCCAAAAACCCCATCGTCATCCGCAACGGCTACATGCAAGTCTCCACCGCGCCGGGACTCGGCGTGGATCTGAACCACGATTACCTGAAAGCCAATCGCGCGGACAACGAACCCTGGTGGGATTGAGGTCTGTCTCTACGTCGGCACTGGTTCACACGCGCTTCCACCGTCCCGACGTTCGCCGGCGGAACCGGCGGATGTTCGTACCTTGACTTGTACGCCGCGGGACCCATGAGACTCCATATATGGGGTTCTGAATTCTACTTGCCCGGCCCCGCATGCCTCCATCATCGCAAGCGGCGCCGGGGAGCGAGTCTGCCTGCGTTAGAATCATCCAATGCTTTCGGTTCTCTTTCTGCTTGTTACGCCGCTCACTCTGCCCGCGGAGCAGCATACGCTGCTCTCCACGCCCGCGACAGTCCACTGGGGCTACTACGATGCCGCCCAACCGCCCGTCCTTCGCGTGCACTCCGGCGACACCGTCGACATCCGCACGGCAATGATCGACACTCCGGAAGCGCTTGAGCGCAACGGCGTCCCCGCCGCGCAAATCGATCCGGCCAGCCGCGAGATCCATCGGGCAATCAAGGATCGTGGGCCCGGGCCCCACATTCTGACAGGACCCATCTTCGTCGAGGGGGCCGAACCCGGCGACACCCTCGAAGTCCACATCCAGTCCATCCGCCTCGGGTTGCCTTATGCCCTGAATATTTTCCTTCCCGGATTGGGCGTGCTCCCGCGGGATTTTCCTTACGAGCGCCGCAAAATCACCCCCCTCGACGCAAAACGCATGGTGGCCCGCTTCGCGCCCGGCATCGAGATCCCCATCCGCCCGTTCTTCGGCAGCATGGGCGTCGCTCCGCCGGAGGGGTCGGGCCGCATCAGCAGCGCTCCGCCCTGGATCCACGCCGGCAACCTGGATAACAAGGAACTGGTGGCGGGCACCACGTTGTACCTCCCCGTGCACGCCCGCGGCGCGTTGTTTTCCGTGGGCGACGCGCACGCCGGCCAGGGAAACGGAGAGGTGTGCCTCAGCGCCCTCGAAACCGTGCTCTCCGGCGTGTTCCGTCTCACCGTGCGCAAAGGTCCGCGCCTGCTCTGGCCCCGCGCCGAATCCCCCACCCACTTCATGACCATGGGCTTCGACGAGGATCTCGACGCCGCCATCCGTATCGCCCTCCGCGAGATGATCGGTCTCCTCGTGGAACGCTACAAACTCACCCGCGAAGACGCCTACATCCTCTCGAGCGACGCGGTGGACTTCAGCATCACCCAACTTGTGGACGGCAAACGCG
The DNA here is from genome assembly GCA_026954325.1 of Bryobacterales bacterium. Lineage (GTDB taxonomy): Bacteria > Acidobacteriota > Terriglobia > Bryobacterales > Bryobacteraceae > CADEFT01. The sequence goes on from JAIXKK010000058.1 coordinate 13,560, forward strand.
GCGTCCACGCGATGATCCCCAGGAGCATCTTTGATGGCCGTTAACCGTTTCGTCTCTCAGGCTCCGCCGCCGGCCGGGCGAGGGCACGATGAGGCGCCCGCCAGGCAATCCCGACAGCCTCTCGTTGAGAAACGTGTATCGCGCGTCCAGGAATTCCACCAGTGGCCGGTTCTCCCTCAGCATCCATTCAAAGAACATGCGTGTTTCCGTCTTCATGGCCTCGCGCAGTTCAGGTCCCCAGTCCGGAAACTTCCGCGGGTCCGGCTTCACAACATCCAGGTTGCGCGTCTCCAGCCACTGCCCCGCAAAATTGCCCGCGAACGCGGAAGACTTCGGGTCATCCAACATGCGTTTCACCTGTGCATCCAGAACCTCGGAAGCATGTAACTTTCCCGTCCCGGCAAGATTCAACAATTCGTCGTCGGGCATCGAACTCCACAGGAAATAGCTCAGCCGGTTGGCCAGTTCCACATCCGAAATGCGGTGAATCTTGGCGGGGTCTGTGGGGTCTGGGTCGTGCTCGATGCGGAAGAGAAAGTGCGGGGAAACCAGCATCGCCTGGATGGCGAGTTGTACACCCTGCTCGGGGCTTTGACCCTCCGCCTTGGCTATCTCGACAAAGCGCATCAGCGCCGCCGTCTCGGCTTGGCTTACCGGGCGGCGATATGCGCGCCGGGCGAGCGTCCGGACAATGCGTTCCACGCAGACGGACCCGGAGTTGGTGTCGCACACCAGAATCTTATTCCGGCTCGCCTTTTCCACCTTCGCCGGAAAAGGCCCGATAACGGTGATCGAATCGAGGAATTTGTTCTTCTTGTTGCTGTAGGCGTCCTTCTCGGAAAGGTTGTCCACGAACGAATCGTTGATAAATCCGGCGCGGAAGACATCGTCTCCCTCGGGCAGCACCAGCCTCATCTCTTCTTCCGCGTATGGATTGAAGTAGACCAGTTTGGACGGCTTGGTCTCCACCGTTTGCGTGTGAAGAAGCTTGCCGTCCATCCAGAAGCCCATGCTCACCGGTTTGGCGTTCTCATCGCGTTCTCCCGGCAGTCCGATGCGGATCACGATGATCGATCAGGGTCGATGGGCAAGAAAAAACCTCCACATCCAGCCCCCCGGAAGCTGCCTGCCGGTTGTGGCACGGGGCGCAGGTCTTCCCCAGCAGCGGCTTCACCGCTGCCTCGAACGTCGGAGCCGGAGCCGCCGCCGGAGTGGATTTCTTTTCCGCCGCCCACGGCAGACCGAGCGCGGATACACTAATCACGAGGTGTTTGTATCGGGGTCCCAAGGCTTCTTTCATGACAAATGACTATCTCCTCCGTTGGAATGTTACTTCCGGGGAAAGTGAATGAAACAAGCGGTTGCCTTTTACGTCAGCGGCCACGGCTACGGCCACGCCGTGCGCATGGCGCGCGTGATCCGGCGTTTTCGCGAAATCGTCCCCGGCCGAAGAATCGTCGTTAGGACCGTGGCGCCCAAATGGCTGTTTCCGCCGGACATCGCCGTCCACCCCGCCGATTTCGATTCCGGAGCCGTCGAGAATGGTCCCTTGCGCATCGATGCGCGGGCCACCGTAGCCAGACTGCGCAAGTTGATCCGCAACCGGGCCGGAATCGTCGCGCGCGAGGCCTCTTTCCTGCGGAATGAGCGCGCCGCGCTCCTTGTCGCGGATGTTCCTTTCCTCGCCGGGGAGGCCGCCGCAACTGCCGCCGTGCCCTCCATCGCCATCGGCAACTTCACCTGGGATTGGATCTACGAACCCCTCCTGGCCGGCCATAATGACTCTCCGGAACTATTACGCGCCATGCGCGAGAGCTACGGGAAGATGGGACACTTTCTGCGCCTGCCGTTCGGCCAGGCCGAGGGTTTCGAAATCTTCCCCCGGGTCACGGAAGTGCCGCTGGTCGCTTCCGTCAGTACGCGCGGAGCCGGAGAGATTCTCCGCGACTTGGGGTTGGCGCCCGGTGACCGGAGGAGAAGGCTACTGATCGCGATGCGGGGAGGATTGCCCCAGGGCATTCTCGCGCGCGCGGCGGCAGGCTCGCCGGACTACCTTTTCCTCGAGCCGGGCCAAGTCGAGTTTGCGGACTTGGTGAAGATCTCCCACATCGTGGTCTCGAAACTCGGCTATGGTATCGCCGCTGCCTGCGCGGCCCATGCCACGCCTCTGCTCTACCCTCCCCGCACCGGCTTCCGCGAAGATGCCGTCCTCGAACAGCAACTCCGCCGCTGCATTCCCATGCGCCGGATCACCGAAGAGCGGTTTTTCGACGGCGATTGGAAGCGCGATATCGACGCACTCGCGCAACTCGAGCCGTCAATGCGCCAAGTCCCCTCCAACGGGGACTTGGTATGCGCGGAGATTATCAGAAAGACCCTGGATGCCGGTTAGCCCGCCGCCATGGCAGCGGCCATGGTAGGTTCGGCGACAACTTCGAAGGAAGTCAGCGGCGGCGGAGCTTCCGTGCACCACCCGCGCAACCGGTACTCGATACGCAGAAAACGCATACCGCCCCGGCCGCTGAGGTCAAGCATATGGTGATACGTTCCGCAGTAGTAGCGGTGTGGCAGTTGGAGGATTGGTTCTGATCCCCAATCCTCGCCGTCAAAAGAACCCCACAGGGAGAGATCAAGCGTCTGCTGCTCCATCATGCGATTGATGGAAACGGTTAGCCGGAGAGATGTTCCCGCCGATTCCTTGAGTTCCACGGCCGGACCGACACCGCTCTCCGTCACCATTTCCTCCGGAAAGAGGAGTATGGGCATCACGAAGACCTCCTTTCCTGCAACCGTCCCCGGCTACATGGATAGGCTACAAGAGTTTCTTCAATCGTTGCCTTGCCAATTCCAATGTCTCATATTTTTTGCAGAAACAAAAGCGAATTAATTGCCGCCCGTGGGATGGATTGGAAAAGAAACTGGATCCGGGTACGGCCGCCACTCCCGCTCTCCGCAACATGTGTAAGGCGAACTCGGTGTCATTCGAGAATCCGAAGCCGGAGATATCCGCCATGACGTAATAAGCGCCCGAAGGACGGAACGGCCGAAATCCCGTCTCCTCCAGAACCGAGAGAATGTGATCACGTCGCGTCTGATATTCGTGCGCAAGTTTTGCGTAGTAAGACTCCGGCAGTTGCAGCGCCGTTACACCGGCCATTTGTAGGGGATGCGCGGCGCCCACGGTTAGAAAATCGTGCACCTTGCGGATGGAATCCGTGACGTCCGGTGCGGCCAGCACCCACCCGATGCGCCACCCGGTAACGGAGTACGTCTTGCTCATCGAGTTGACCAGCACCGCCCGGCCGCGCATGCCGGGAACAGCCAAAACCGAGACATGCTTGGCGCCGTCATAGAGTATGTGCTCGTAAATCTCGTCGGTGATGCAGAGCGCCTCGAATTCCTGACAAAGCTGTCCAATGTAAATGAGGTCTTCGAGTGAGAATACCCGTCCGGTAGGGTTGTTCGGGCTGGTGACAATCACCGCCTTGGTCTTCCCGGAAAACGCCTTGCGCAATTCGTCCCGGTCGAAAGTCCAATCGGGCGGCCGCAGCGGGACAATGCGGCGCGTGGCGGAACAGAGTTCGGCGTCCGGTCCGTAGTTTTCGTAATAAGGCTCAAAGACGATGATCTCGTCCCCGGGGTTGGTCACGGCGAGAAGCGTGGCGACCATGCCTTCGGTAGCGCCGCAGCAGACTGTGATTTCCCGCTCCGGGTCCACCTCCAACCCGTGCCACTTGCGGTACTTCGTGGCGATCGCATCACGGAACGGCTTGGCGCCCCAGGTGATGGAGTATTGGTTGAATTCGGCGTCGATGGCTTCATGAGCCGCGCTTTTCAGGATCGCCGGGGCAGGGAAGTCGGGAAAGCCCTGCGCCAGATTGACCGCGTCGTGCTGAAGGGCGAGCCTCGTCATCTCGCGGATGACGGACTCGGTGAAATGATGGGTACGGCGCGAGCGGAACCGTTCTCTAGTCTCGGACGAGATGGCCGGCTGTCCGGCTGGGGCTGACATTCCTTGAAGGTAACGCAGCGCCCGTTGACTCGTAAAGGCGCCGGTATACGCTGGCGTTGCGTAAAACAATCTGGACGTAATCGCGCGTCTCGGCAATCGGAATGGATTCGATAAACTCCGCCGGCTCCCGGTATGACCCCCAATCGAGCCAGCGTATCACCCGCGAGCGTCCCGCGTTGTAGGAGGCGAGCGTTTCCTCCCACTTGCCGTTGAGCGACGCGAGCAACTGCTGGAGATAGTGCGTGCCGAGTTTCAGGTTGACGTCCGGTACAAACAGCATCTTCGGATAGAAGCGGCGGATACCGTTCTGGCGGCTCAAGGATCGCCCGGTGGAGGGCAAAACCTGCGTCAGCCCATAAGCCTTGGCCGGAGAAACCGCTTTCGGGTTAAACTCCGACTCCTGACGGATGAGACCGGCGACGACGAAGGGGTCGAGAGACTTCTGGCGTGCGTACTTCTCCACCGACGCCCGGTAGGGGAGGGGAAAGGCAACCCGCCAGAAGCTGAGCGGAGCGTCGTCCATGGGGATGTTCAGATAATTCGGCACGTAAGCCTTCACCGCGCGCAGCGCCTCGTCCGTGGCGCCGCGCTTCTGCAGCAGCTTGGCGAGTTCCATCGAGATGACTTGCGGTTGGCCGTCGTTGCGGGCCGCAAAGCGCAGTTCCGCCTCGGCGAGGTCCGCCAGTCCGGCGCTCTCCAGATAGCGGGCGCGGGCGAGACGCTGTTTGGTCAGGGCCGACGCGTCAAAGGTGACGGCGGCCCGTTTTTGAGGAAAGGGCACGGAGTCGAGAAATTGCTGCACGGCCGTGGAGGGCGCGGCGCGGTGGATCGCCGAAGTCTCCAACTTCTGCCGGGAAAGCATCGCATAGTAGTGATTCGGGTAGTTGTATTCGAGAAACGCGTAGTAGGTCTTGGCGGCGTTCAAATCGCGGGATGCCTCCGCGAGCCGTCCCAGGAAGTAGAGCGAAGCGGGAACCTTCTCCGAATCCGGGAACCGCGTGATGTGGCTCCTGAAGCTGGCGGCCGAATCCGCCGGCCCGCGCAGGTAGTTGGCCCACGTCAGCTTCCAATTGCAGAAGGCGGCCTGAGGGTTGTCTGAGAAGGACTCCACGCAAGCCTTATACAAGGCCTCGTAACGCGCTTGGTCGTTGCGCGAAGTGTAAAGGTAAGCGGAGGAGATGATAGCTTCGAGCCTCCAGGGGGACTGCGGGTATTTTCGGTCCAATTCCTTGAGGTGCGCGTTCATTTCGTCTTCCCGGTCCAGACGCTTGGCGAGGTAGACCATGTGATACAGGCGTTCGGCATCGGCCTCGCCGGAGGCCAACGATAACCCTCGCAGATACTGATAGGCTGGCGCCAGTTGCTTGTTCTGGTACTGCATCACGCCAATCTGGACCCGAGTCTGATCGCGCTCTTCTCCGCCCAACAGGCTGACCGCCGATTCCAGCTCTTTCTTCGCCTCGGCGTAGCGCCTGGAGCCCGCCAGGGCCTTTGCTCGAGCCATGATCATCTGGCCCATGGGCGGCGGATACTTGTCGGCCAGCGAATCCTTGAGGCGCACGAGCGAAGACTGCGCCTCGGGGGCAGCTTCGGCGTTCGGGTATTGATAGTAGACCCGCTGCCAGCTTACGGCCGCCGAGACCGAATCCCCGGCCGCTGCGTAGGATCTGGCGAGAGCCGCTTCGGCGCTCGCCGGTGCGAGAAGCTTATAGTGTTGCTTGAGAAGCGCAATGGCGTCTTTCGGGTTTTTCAGCTCATTTTCCGCCGCCGCGGCAAGCAGCACGGCGCGTGCGGCCATGGGTGAAAGCACCTGCCGGGTGTAGACTTCCCGGAGCGCGGCAATTGCCGCCTGATAACGGCCCAGCTCATATTCGGCCTGGCCGAGATAGAACGCCGCATAGTCGGCGACAAGCGGCGGCGCGCTCCCCTTGAGAGTGGAAACAGCCAGCGCGTAGGACTTGTCGTTCACCAGCCGGATGCCGCGGGCGAGTTTCGTCCCAGCTTGTGTGGGAGGCTGAGCGGAAAGGGGCGCGAGCGCGGCCGCCAGCAGCGCCGCTGCCGGCAACAGGGCCCTTCTAGCGCGTGGCCCCAGGATATTCCGAACCGAGTGCCTTTGCATCGTCTTTCGCTAAGGTATGCACCAGCTCCTGATGAAAGTAATCGGCCACGGACGGACAACACTCCACAAACTGTCTGCGGAATTCCAACCGTCCTAAATCAATCTCTTCTTTAAATATGACGTAAAGATTGCCGTCCCGTCTTCCCCTTTCGAGCCTGCGTGGGGAAGAAAGAATCATTTTCGCGACGCGCACCCGGGCGAAGCGCCGCGCCTGAAGCGCCAGGCGGGCCGCCGCCTTGCTTTCGGCATCCGCGGGCTCGGGAGGGGGAGGAGCCTTGGGCATGGACCCGGCGGCGAGGGCGGCAAGCAGTTCCAGGGCGTTGCGGTCCAGCAGATCGTCCGGAGCCTCCGCGTAGAGAATGGCCGCAACCGCCGCGGCGTCGAGAATCGGGAACAGGTAACAGCGCGGGCTCAGCGCCGGACCGAGGGATTCGGCAACCGGGGCGGAGAGTTGCGAAGCGTCGCGCAAAGTGACCACCGTCTCTCTGGATTCGAGGACCTCCGCGAAGGCCGGCGCCGTGAGTGCCGGGCCAGGGAAGAAGACTTCCGCCTTGGCGCGGAAGGGGGCCGCTGCTTCGAGCAGGATAGCCCGCCATTCCGCCTGCGTTTCGGCAAGCCGGAGGCGGCGCGCGGTCTGGTTGAACCGTTCGCTGAGCGCACGCTCGGAACGCGCGAGTTCCGAGCCTAACTCGGAGGAAAGGATGCTGACGCGTCCCCGAAGGTCGTCTCCAAACGTTGAGAGGATCTCCGCAAGCGGCATAAAACAATAGTTGCGCATTCTGTTGCGGCGAGCAAGGGGGGCCTGACCATGCCGGTGACGCCGCCGTCCGAAGGGCTTACATGACGGCTCTTCCCGCCACATTGTCCCAGCGAACTCGGCGCCCGGTTTTCAGTGAGATGTTGGCAAGCAAGGTGACGAGGCAAGCCTGGAACCCCAGTCTCATCGGCGCCGCCGGTGTCTTCCGGGTGCGCGCGCACTCGAGGAAATTCTGAACGTGTAAGTCCGCGGCGTAACCAAAACCTCGCGCGGATGTCTTCACCAGAACCGGAGTCTCCTCCTCGCCCTGCCGGTAGACGCGGCATTCTTCCCGTCCGATGTCCATGCGCGCCTTGTCGCCGTCAAGTTGGTTGAGTTGATCGTTGCGGCTCTTGTATTTCATCGCTGCGTAGTTGATGGTGAAGATTCCAAGGAACTGCTCCGGGTACTCGGCGATGGTGACCACGGACTCGGGGGTGTCGAACTCGGCCTTCTGGACCTTGTTTGCCGATGCGTTGACAGCGAGAGGATAGGAAGCGTTCATCAGCAGGTGAATGCCGTCGAAGGTGTGAGCGCCCTGGTCGGCGGCGATTCCGCCGGCGTAGTCATCGAAGTACCGCCAGTGCCTGAACCTCACCGGGTCGAGCGGCACGCGGGACTTCGCCGGTCCCTGCCATTGCTCCCAATCGAGGGGCCCCTCGAGCTTGAACGCACTCGGCTCGTTCACGTAATTGTTGAGCCACCAGGAGCGGACCATCCGCACGTTGCCCAGCGTGCCCGCGGCGACGATCTTACGCGCTTCCAGATAGAGGTCGTAGCTGCGCCGCTGCATACCGACCTGCACGATGCTCTTCGAAGCGTTCTCGGCCCGCACCAGTTCCGCCCCCTGCTCCGGCGTCTGGCAGAGCGGTTTCTCCACATAAACGTCCTTGCCGGCGGCGAGCGCATCCAATACCATGCGGTGATGCCAGTGTTCGGGGGTGGCGATCAGAACAGCTTGAATGGCGGGGTCCTCGAGAATCTGTTTGTAGTTGCGAACCGCCTTTGGGGCGCTGCCCTGTGTCTTGGCCGCGATGGACAGCGCCTTTTCCAGATTCGGCTCGTAGACATCGCAAATGCTCGTCACCCGCACTGCCGGATCCTTCTGAAAGACACGCATCACGTACGTGCCACGCGATCCGCTGCCGATCACCCCGAGATGGATCACGTCCGAGGGAGCGGCTTGCGCCACGAGCAAGGAACTGCCGGCAAGAAAGAACCGCCGGCGCGTTGATTCCATGGTGTCCTCCTGGGAAAGCATTGTTCGACTACGGCGCGGGGTCAGACGCGGACGCGGGTTTGGGCGGGGTGAGCCGCCTCCGTGGAGGGCCGGTTCGACTCTTCCCAATCGCGCAACATGCGCACGAACTCGCGCATGTAGAGCGCGTTGTCGTGCCACGTGCGGCCGCTCACCATGTTGCCGTCCCGCACGCAGCCTTCATTGACAAAAACAGCGCCGCAAAGTTCGATATCCAGCCGGCACTTGGGCACGGTGGCCATGCGTTTCCCCTGAATCACGCCGGCGGCGGCGGTGATCTCCGCGCCATGACAAACCACGGCGACGGGCTTCTGAGTGGTGAAGAAGTGGCGCACGATTCGCAACAGGTCCTCGTCATAGCGCAGATATTCCGGCGCGCGGCCGCCGGTAAGGAAGAGGCCCGCGTATTCCTCCTCGCGCACGTCGCGGAAGGCGATCTGCGACGCGAGATGATAGCTCGGTCCTTCGCGAGTCACGTCCCAGCCGGGCGGAATCTCGTGCATCACGAGCGAATAGACGCGCTTTTCCGGCCCGGCCACGACAGCTTCGTGACCGTCTTCCTGGACCCGGAACAAAGGATACATCGTATCCAGCGCTTCGGCGGCGTCGCCAATCACAATCAATACCTTAGCCATTTCGATACTCCTCGATCTACAATACTCCGCACGCCCGGAGCAACGTCTCCTGCACCGCCAGGTCATGTTCCGGAGAATAGGATGGGTGGGCGCCCTGGCGGATAATGGCCGCCATCTCCAGGAGATCCGGCCCGAAAGCCGGGCCGGGCGCTTCGGCCATCTCCATCACTTGAACACCCGCGCGGTAAACACCGGCGGCGTCCTTCAAGTCCACTGTCAACCGCGGCGGGGAGAACGGCTGCGCGATGGCCTTTCCGTTGGTCCCCAGAATCTCGACCGACCGGTAGCTGTTGCCGTGCGGTTGGAAGGCCGCCACATAGATTTCGGCAATCGCCTGGTCATATTCGAGGATGGCCAGGGTATTGTCCGCCAAGCCATCGTCGAGCGGCGAATCGTGCCGGAGGATTCCCGTCACCTTGCGGGGTTTGCCGAGCAAGTCTACCGCGCGGTCAATCAGGTGGCAGCCGAGTTCGAACATCATGCCCCCGCGGAAATAGGCGAGTTGGCGGCGCTCGGCGGGCGGGGTCGGCTTGTCGATAGCGGCGCGGAAGGCGTATACGCGGCCGAGCCATCCTTTGCGGGCGGCTTCAATCGCCGCTCGCATCGCCGGGTGATAGCGCCACTGGTATCCCATCTGAACGGCACGGGAGCGCTTTGCGGCGCCGGACAGCAAGGTTCGTAACGCGGCCAGATCCTCGCCCGGCGCCTTATCGAGGTGGACGAACTTGCCGGCGCTGACGCAGCGCTGGGCGTAATGGAGGTTGCGCTGCACGCGCGATTCCACCAGGACCAGTTCAATGGATGCGTCGTTCAGGACCTGATCGAGAGACAGCCACCGAACGCCCTGGAATACCTCTCCCTGGTTCGGTTCGTCCGGATCGGGACGGCAGATGCCGGCGAGTTCATATTGCGGCAGGCCGCGCAGGGCGCGGATCTTTCCAGCCGCGTGCGCGTGACCGGTGCCCAGCACGGCTGCGCGAATCGCGCCGGACGAAGCCGCGAGCGGGCGGAGGACCGCCGCGCCGGCGGCGCCGCAGAATGTTCTTCGTTGGAGCAATGGGCGGTTCATGGCGGAGCTAGAATTCGAACCGCAAGGCGAGTTGAATAACGCGGGCCGGATCGGAGCCGTTGATCGAGCCGAAGCCGGCGTTGCCCAGCGTAGTCTGGATGCTGTTGTAGGAAAGGTGATTGAGAATGTTGAAGAAGTCCCCGCGCAGCACGAACGATTTGCTTTCTGTGAAGCGGAAGCGTTTCGACACCGACATATCCCAGTTCCGCGTGCCGGGGCGGCGGAGGTTGTTGCGGCCGCTGTTGCCGAACGTCCCCGCCGCCGGAGCGGCGAAGGCGGAGGTGTTGAAATAGTGATTGAACGTGCGCTCGGACTTTGACAGCGTGCCGTTGCCGATGACGTTGGCCCGCTGTGTGCCGCCGCCGGAGACGCCGGCCGTATCACCGTTGATGAAGACGCTGGTGGGCAGTCCGCTCTGAAACACCGCGAGCCCGGACGCCTGCCATCCGGCCAGCGCCGGGCGCAGGAGGCGCATCCGGCCGGAGCGGAAGAACGGCACTTCGTAGACATAGCTGATGGCGAGCAGATGCGGCCGGTCGAAAGTGGATACGCCGCGGTCGGCGCGCAGATTCGTCGAGATCATGGCGACATCGCGTTTGTCGGAAGCGTTGTCGATGGAGCGGGAAAAAGTGTAGGCGGTCTGGAAGGTGAGCCCCTTGTGGAAGCGGCGTTCCAGGCTGAACGTCATGGCGTTGTAGTTGGACGCGGCGCGATTTCCTTCATAGAGAATAGTGGAATAGCCTTGGTAAGGCCGCAGAGATTCGGCGTTCACGCCTCGATTGGCCTGCAAGGTTCCCTGGGCCAGTTGGTTGACGTTGATAAAACTCGGCAGATGACGGCTGAGTTTGCCGGCATAGCCAACCTCCAGCAGAAAATTCACGGGAAGCTGCCGCTGCAGCGTGAGGCTGAAGTCATAGGTGACCGACTGGCGAATATGCGGGTCCTGCATGGTAACCGCAAGCGGGAACAGCGGGGCTGCCGACGTGCCCCCGGGGTTGTCCACGCTTCCGGTGGTGACCACCACCTGGTCCTGGAGCGGCGGGTTGCCGCCAAGCAGAGTGGAATCATTGAAGTAATAACGGCTGTTGTAGACTCCGCCGCCGAGGCGAACCGACATCTTGCCTTGCCCCGTGGGATCCCACGAAAGGCCGAATCGGGGTTGGAACATGTTCTGGTCGGAGGTCGAAATACTGTCAGGCAGGCCCCGGAACAGGGCGGCGGCGGCAGGGTTGCCCGCGAAGCGGACACGCCCTTTGGCGGCGTCGGGGAACCCGGAGCCGGGCAGTACAATTCCGTTGTAGCGGTCACCGCTGCCGGCTATCACCTGCCCGCTGGTGGGATCGACGCGCACTGCTTTGGCGGGGTCGTAATATTTCGGATAGAACATCGCAAAGTTGCCCCATAGCGCGTAGGCGGGCGTCCAGTAGGCATAGCGGAGGCCGAATTCAAGCGACAGCCTCGAGTTCACCTTCCAACTGTCCTGAACATAGAATTCGCGGCTCCAGATCCGCTCGAGAGTGTAGGATTTCGGACCGATTTCGGAATAGGAATCAAATCGCCCGATCAGCATGTCCGCGAGGGCGTTCCGCGTGCTGAAGGTGTTGCCGGGCGAGGCGGCGAAGCGGAACGTTCCGTTCTGGTTGTTGCCTGAACCGGGGGCTGTGCTGACGTTGATCTGGTCCAGGTTGTTCTGGCCGACATACTCGAAATATGCGCCGAACTTGATGGTGTGGGCCCCGCGGATCCAACTGAAGTCGTCCTGAAACTGCCAGTTGGGCATGCCGGACCGTGCCGGGTAAGGACTGCCGTCCACGGTGGTCAAACCAGACACGATCACTGTGGGAATCTTGTCCGCCAACTCTTTGTCGTTGCCGAAGAGATAGGGGAAGTTAATGCCGAGCTTGGCGCGGGAGTAATCCTGGAACGAGCCGGAAAACGGCTGGACCAGGCTCGTGTCGGTACGCGCCGAGGCGCCGAAGCGGAAGGAATTCAGTTTTGTCGCGCTGAGCGTGCTGGTGACGTTTAACGCGGTGGACCGGCCGATTGTCTGGTTGTCGATGGGAGCCGATGGGTAGTTGGTGGGGCGATTGCCGTAGCCGTGATCGACCGTGTCGAGGCCGCGCCAGAAAATGCGCGTCGTGCCAAGCAGATAGTCCACGCGGAAGGTGCTGGTGCGGACGTCCTGCAATGACGGCGACACTTGCCGGAAATTGAACGACGGCTGACCGGTAACGTTGGGAAGCGGATACAGATTGAGGAGACCTCGTCCGTTCGGGCTGAGAAGGCTCGCGGGCAGTGTGCAGTTGGGGAAAGGGAGGCCGTTGGGGCCGTCTTTCGGGCACGCATACAGGCGCGAGCCATTGAAGTCGCCGGCGCGCTCGGCCTGGGTGGGAACAAAGTTCAGGTCGATGTTCTGGCCGCGCCTGGTGATGAACTCGCTGTTGGCGAAAAAAAAGAGCCGCTCGCGGTCTTTGTTGAAGACTCGCGGGATGGTGACCGGCCCTCCCAGCGAGAATCCATACTGGTTGAAGCGCAACTTCTGTTTGGAGGCGGTGAGAAAGCTCCGCGCGTCAAACGCGTCGTTGCGGATATAGTCGTACACCGTGCCGTGATACTGCTTCGTGCCGCTCTTGGTGACAAACTGGACCTGCCCGCCGCCGGCGCGGGGATATTCGGCCGGATAGCTGCTGGTGACGATGTTCGCTTCGGCAACCGCGTCGACGCTGACGATGGAAACGCCCTTGAGGTTGTTCCGCCCGTTCAGCATGGAAACCCCATCGAGGGTGAGGTTGGTGTTCTCCGCCCTGGATCCGTTGATATAGTAGCTGCGCGCGTCGCTGGTGGGCCGGAAAGCGTTGGCTGCGTTGGTGGAAGTGATGCCGGGCTTGACCAGCATGATGCTGGTGATGTTGCGGCCGTTGAGCGGAATATCCTGCAACATTCTGCCCTCCACGACGCGGCCCACCTGCGCCGAGAGAGTCTCCACCTGGGCGCCGGACGCGGTAACCTCCACCGTTTCATTGACCGCCCCCAGTTGCAGAATGACGTTGACCGCGACGTGGCTTCCGCTCACCAGCGCGATGCCCGCGCGCTGATAGCTTCGAAAGCCCGTCGCGCTGACCTCGACAGTATAGTTGCCGACCAGCAAATCAAGGGCGGTGTAGCGGCCCTGGTCGTCGGTGGTGAGGGATTTGGACTGGCCGTTCGCCTCGTTAAGAATCTTGATTCCAGCCTGCGAGATCGCGGCGCCGGTGGGGTCGGTGACCAGGCCGGAGATTTCACCGGTGCCGAACTGCGCCTGGAGATTCGTAGGGAATGCCAGGATACCGGAAAGCAGCGACAGGCTGAGCAAGACACGGGTCATGGAACCTCCTCCGGGCGGAACGTGGATGCGGGCGTCCGCACCTCGTTAACGGTAACGAAACTTGCGCGGCCTGTCAAGAAAAATCTCCCGGCAATTTCCGCTATCCTTCCTGGCGCCCGATCGCACGCGCCGACCGGCGGGACACAAGGCGTGGCGGGAATTCGATCCGCGACGGAGCACGCTCGTCCGGTCCGCCCATGCTGAGCAACACGCGGGCCGCCTCGCGGCCCATCTCCCGGCTGTCCCACTCGACAGTCGTCAGGAACGGGTCGGGGTGCTGGTTGCCTTCAATATTTCCCGCGCCCACTACCGAGACATTGCCGGGGACAGACAGACCCGCGTCGCGCAGTGCGGCCACCGCGCCGAAGGCGGTGAGATCACTGGCGGCGAAAATCGCCGTGGGCCGCGGAGACCGTCGAAACAGCGCGGTGACGGCCTCACGGCTTGCGTCGAAACTGAATCTCCCTTCGACGATCCATTCCGGCCGGCATTCCAGATCGTTTGCCCGGAGAACCTCGAGAAACCCCGCCAACCGGCGCCGGGCGGAACTGGTGTTGGCGCCGCGGACGTGAGCGATGCGGCGGTGTCCCAGCCCGATCAGATGGCTTCCCGCCAGCCGCCCGACTTCCTCATCGCCGGCGGTGAGGCTGAAACACTTCACTTTAGGAAAGTCCCTGTCAATGAGCACGAATTTCACCTTGTGTTTCAGCAGTTCCCGGAAGAATTGCGGAGACGGCTCCGGCTGTTGCGGCGCAATGATCAGCCCGTGAACCCGGGTGTCGAGCAGGCTCTCGATCTGCGCGCGCTCAACGCGAGGGTCACGGCCGGATTTGCACAGGAAGACATTGTATCCGCCGGCCGCGGCGATTTCCTGTACCCCGCTGGTGATTTCCGAGAAGAAGGCGTGCGCAATATCGGGAATCACAAGTCCGATGACGTTGCTGCGATTGGTGACCAGACTGCGGGCCCAGGGATTCGGGCTATAGTTCAACTCGGCGGCGCGGGCGAGAATCCTGGCTTTGGTTTTTTCGCTGATCTCGGGATGGTTACGGATCGCCCGCGAAACAGTCATGACGGAGACGCCGAGGGATGCGGCGATGTCCCGGATTGTAGTGCGCTTCATCCTGGAAACGGCAGTTACCCTCTGGCGTCGGCGATCCGCCCCACACTTCCAAGGAGCGCGCCGCCCAAGAAATTTCGGAAGGCAGCGCTCCGTATCCACTTCCAATGCTCTGACTCTGTCAACTGCTCCGCGGTTGCTTCGATTCTCTTCAAAAGCCCGCTCACCTTGGTCAGAACCACAGCAATCCGCCGCCCTTCGGCGTGTTTGTCCGGAATCCCCAAGCGCATGAAGATCGTCCGCCGGTTGTAGACCAAGGCGCTGATCCGCCCCATCAACTGACAGCGCTTGCGGTCTTGTGCCGTGAACCCCGCCCATCCCCACTGGTTCTTCAATTCGTCAAAGTTGTTCTTCGAATCGCCCCGGTCCAACGTCAACTGTTTCCCCGATTTCCTGCCCTCTCCGTGCCTTCTGCCCGGGGTGATCCTCCCCTTCCCCTCGCCAGTTGCCTGCCCGGCCTCCTTGTTCCGGTGTACCCGCCTCAACACCGCCACCATCCGCCGCGCTGTGCTCCAACCGCTCAACTGCAGTTGATCCCCCCGCCCTTCCCACTGTTGTCCCGCATCCTCCCAACCGGCCTTATCGAAAAGCCGTCCGATCAACTTCTTCACCTTCGCGCTCTGCTTCAGCTTGTACATATACCCAAGTCCCCGCTGCTCGGCTCCGAGCAGGATATTCTCCGCTCCCCAATGACTATCCCCGCGCAAGAAGACTGGCCGCTCCCCCTCGCTCAGTCCGCCGGGAAACTTCCATCGCTCCACTTCCGCCGCCTCATGTGCCTCGATTTCGACTTCACCTGCCGGGTGAGTCCGGCCGCCTCCGGCTCTACTGCTCATGTCGAACAATCATAGCTACTTCGCTCTCAAACGTGTCAGGCTACCGCCGTTATTAGGATGAAAGACACCCAACGCAGGCGGGCGGCCTCGTCACCAGGAAACAGCAGTCTGGAAATCTTGTGAAGGTGTTCGGCGGCGTGGTAGAAGTCCACGATCAGAATTGCGCCAGAGAATTGATCGGCGGCAAGATTCCGGATCCAGATTGCGTCATCGCCAAGGATTACTTTGATCTTGGCGCGGCTCCAGCTTCTTTGAAAAGCCTCGCGGTAGATGCGGCGGGCAAAGTCCTCGGCGGTCCCGATGACGCCGGTATAGGTGGTGGAATGGGGATCTCGAATCGGATCGCCTTCCTCATCGGCGCTGGAGGAAGTGAGGACACAGCCCCGTTTTACTTCGCGCGTGCGCGCCGGTTCACCCTCAATTTTTACACGCCCGGCCTTGTAGTCCTTTCTTGACGGCATGGCTGCCGGCGCCGTCGATCTCGACATAGAGGACCGGAATCGGGGCGCCCACGGGAATCGGCAACCGCAGTCGGACGCTAACCACCGGCTCGGTGATGAGCTTGATGCCGGCCGGCAACTCGATCTGTTCCCGCGCCAAGTCGAAGTTCGAATCGCTGCCCGCCTCCGCCGTCATGCGCCGGACTCCCGGAGAGAACTCCTGGTGCGAGTCAAGGGATGTAATGCACGGATTCATGGGTCAACAAAAGAACCCGCGCTGATCGTCACTTCTGAGCAGGAACCTGTACGGCGAACGGCCGGACATCGTGCGCGCGTTGAAAGCGCTGCTGGAAAAATGGAAGCGCGAGGCGCGTAGCACGCCGCTCTGACGAAACAAGGCTACCGGCGGCAGCGATCGCTCCCCGAAACCGGCGAGACGCCGGGAATCACCCGTGCCGCCGCCACCTCCGCCGAGCGCTGCGCCACGAATACATTCGGAAATAATCCTCCCAACACCACGAACAACACACCCGCCGCCAGGACCCACCTCTCGCGTGGCAACGCGTCGGCCATCGCCGTGAACCCGGTGCGCCGCTTGCCCAGAAACAGGCGCGTGAACAAACGAAACACACTCACGGCGTTCATCGCCGTGGCGATGGGCAGCAGCAATCCCACGAATCGATGCGAGAGCAGTGTTCCATGGATCAACAGGTCTTCCGAACAGAAGCTCAGCGTGCCAGGCAGGCCCACCAGCGCCAACCCGAATACGGCAAAGAACACCGCCAGCCGCGGGGCGTGTTCGGCTAATCCGAGGTGCTTGCCCGCCGTCAAATTTTCTCCAAAACGCACCTCGAGCAGCCGCAAAATCGCGAAGAGACCCACCGTCGAGACCGTCACCACGAACCAGTGGACCAGCGCTCCGGTGACTCCTTCCGCGGTCCCGCTCTCGAGCCCGGCGAGGATGGCGGCGGACTGGCTCAATGCGAGAAAGGCCAGCAGGCGCCGCGGAGAATTCTCAGTGAGGGCGCGGATGGCGACATAGAGCGCCGTGGCCATGGCCAAATTGGAAAGGACAGGCACAAGGTTGCCTGGAGTAACGGGGAACAACGGCACAATCAGCTTGGCCGCGAGCAGAGCTCCGAAGTGCCCGTTCAGCAGTAGTGCCGTGGGGACTGCCGGACCGCCCTCGGCGGCATCGGCCACCCAGGCGTGCGCGGGCAGGATCCCTTTGCGGAATATGACGGCGGTTATCAGAAGGACGAACACCGCCATCCCTCCCGGGCTTTTCCCTCTCAAGTCATCAATCGTCAGCGCATGGCCGCCCGCGGCGATCAGAGCGGTGGCAAGCGCAAAGGCCGCGGCTGACAAGAGCAAGGCCGCAGCCGGGCGCCAACCGCGGGGCTGGAACCACCGCGGAATGAGGAATGGAATGGTGGACACAATCCACGCGGCGAGCAAGACCAGCAGGTTCTCGGCTGAATAAGCGAGCAGCGTCGCGCCAAGCATGAGGAGAATGCCGGCGACGGTTCCCGGGCTGCAATCGCGGCGCGGCAGCACCAGGGTGGCTCCCAGGGTGAGGCAGGAGTACAGAAGCATCAAGGCCTGGTACAAGGATTCGCCGGCGGGGGCAGCCACGAGCAGGAGAGCGCAGGCCGCCACGGCTACCAGCGCCGCAAGGAAACCGGCCGCGCGCGCCTGGCGGCGATACACGGCCACCAGGAAGGCCGCAAACCACGGGACCGCGATGGCCACGCCGCGCAGCAGCACACCGGCTATCTCCACGGGCGGTGACATCAATCGCCCCCCTGACGCGCGGGGTCGGGCACGAGAATCGCCACCTTGCCCCGGCGCGCCGGAAGCGACCCGATGTGGTCCAGCTTCGCGAAGACCCGCGAAACCTCGAGCAAGGGATGTATCACAAACCGGTCGAGGATGGTGTCCAGGTGGCCGCGGTCGAAGGCCCACCGGTACAGCCACAGTTGAACGCCTTCCGGCAGCATACTCTCGAGGCGCGGGCCAGTGTGCGGCATCTCTCCTCCAATGGCGGAGCGCATCTGGTGATCGTCATGCAGCATGGAGGGAGCGCGAAGAAACTGCATGGTGCGGACGGTGGCGTGTCCCAGAATATGGGCCACTGCAATAGATGTCCATCCGATTCCAATTTCCACGAACACCACGCCCACCTGCGTCAATGAGGCGTAGGCAAGCGAAGTCTTGGCGTCAGCGCTGGCGCGGCCGGCGATGGCGCCATGGATTGCCGTGACCACTCCGGTCAACACCACCAGGGAAGAGGCCAGCGCCGATTGCGCGAGCACCGGTTGCACACGCAGCAGCAGATAGGCCCCGGCGTGGATCGAGATTGCGCCATAGAAGATTGCGCTCGATGGAGTAGGCCCCTCCATTGCCCTTGGAAGCCATCCCGAGAATGGAACCTGGGCCGCCTTTCCCGAAGCCGCGAGGAGTAACAACAGGCAGATGGTTACGGGTTCCGCGCCGGTGAGAGTTGGGAACCCGCTATCGAATGCCGCGGTTCCGGCCCAGTGATGCATGGCGAAGATCCCCACCAGTAATCCGATGTCGCAGGCCCGGTAAACCGCAAAGACACGGAGACCGTTCTCCACCGGAGCCGTGCGAAGCTGAAAAAAGGCGATTAACAGAACCGAAGTGATGCCTACAATCTCCCATCCGGCGGCAAGCAGATCGAGCGAGCCCGCGGCGAATGCGAGCAACGATCCGAACGAGAAAAGGTGGAGCAAGAGAAAGAAGCGGAAGAATCCGCGCTCCCGATGAAGGTACGTGGCTGAGAACTGTCCGATGAGCCCGGAAAGCATGACCGTCATGGCAAGAAACGGCAGCGACAGGCGATCCACCATGAGCACCAGCGGGAAGTGGTAATCGTGTACGGCAAACCAGTTGCCGAACTTCACCACCACGGCCGGAGAGCCGGAACCCGCGAAGTTTTCCCCGCCGGCGCCGAGTTTCCAAAGAAGCGCCGCCAGCGCGAGCACGCAAGCGGAAAACGTAGCCCCCGTGATCCTCGACACGATGCGTTCGCCCGGAACCCAGCCGAGCAGCCAGAGAAAAGCCAATACGCCAAAAACGACGCCCGGCGCCAGTACGACGAAAGCGAGGATGGCTTGGGAAAGGTTCATCCGAGCGAGCCTCCCGCGGCAGTTTGCGGCCAGGGTTGAATCCAGGCCATGGGGAGATGGTGAAGTTTACCCGAGTACCATTCGGCGGAGGAAAGCGCCACCGGGAGGCGCTCCAAACGCTCGTTGAATTCTTCAAAGCCGCCGTCCCTCCGGACGTGCACGCGGCCGGAGGCGGGCTCGATGGCGGCTATCCGAATCCAGCGGTTTTCGGCCAATTGCTTCAGAGCCGGACTCGCGCCCATCACCTTTTCCAGGCGTTCCGCTGTCGTCTCCACGACGAAGAGAACCCGGACGGGTTCGTGGATCTCCACCATTTGCCAGGGCAACCCGGTGCGCAAGTCGCTGGCGTGACCGTCCATCACGCCAACCAGGCCGGTGACGTTGTGCGGAAGTTTCGTGCCGCAGCCATAGCGGTCATTGTCCACGAAGGAAAAGTAATATTCGAGACTGATTCCCGCGCAAACCGGGACCACGGCGCCCATCAGTTTGGTCAGATCCTCATCGGCGGGATCCTGATCGGCGTCATAGGAAACCAGAAACGCCCGGCGGTCGAGAAAGAGTCCGCGGGTGAGGCCGCGCCGGCCGACGACGCAGACGGCATTGGTGCAATGCCCGTACTCGGGCCTGGGCTCGGCGAGATGCTCGCTGCGTTCTTCCACATGGCGGAGCGCATCGCCGGGATCCGCGCCGGGCGCGCTCGATTCGAACCGCCGGGCCCGCTCGTGGGCATCTCGAGCCTTGGCCATCTCGAGGGTCTCGCGAATGCGGTCCAGGTCAGCCTGATGGGTTGCCGGCAGCGCATCCAGGTCGAAGAGCTCCACGTCGTCGCTGCACGTATCGTGATATCCGCCGATGAACCAGGTGTCCGCGGGAATATCGATGCCGCGTTCGCGCAGCAGGAGGCGGACCTCCGGACGATTTGCCATGGCGGCGAACAGGCGGGCGTTGGGCCCGCCCCGGCGCCCCCCACAGGCGCCGCAATCATGGGCCGATTCATGCGGATTGTTGAGGCTGGTGGATCCGTGACCCAGCACCACCACCAAACGCGCGAAACCGCTCTTCAGGCCCGCCGGGCCCAGGACACTCGCCACCCGGTCCGCTTTTTCCTCCGGATGGAAGCCGGTCAACAAACCCGTGACAACGCTATGAGATTCAGCGGTATTGCGCATCAACGTCAGTTCGGTTCGCGGCTCGGGGAGAAACGCCTTGTTGAGCCATCCACGGAGAACGGCGTAGCGCCGTGGAGCAAGCAGATGGCCCACCAGTGGAACCGCCGACAGCAGCCCGAGCACGGAAGTGGAAAGCCAGCCTCGCACCAGGGTTTTGGAAGAGACAAGCGAACTCCGCGTCAACAAGCCGAGAATCCGCCTGCGCCGGCGGCGGCGTTCGAGCAATTCGCTGTCTTCCATCTTGGGCTGTTCGAGAACGGCATGCCGCGGTTTCACGACGACGGGGCAGAACGCGGCGCCGTGCAGGTCGTCGATTCCCTTGTAGTCCACGGCGACGCCGAAATACCCGGCGGAGCTGTAGGTCTCAACCCGCGGGTCCGATTCCTCGAGTGCGCGCCGCATCGATTCCTCGCGCTCGTCAAGACAGAAGAAGACCTGCGCCGGAGGACGGACAGGGGCGTCCGGCATGCCGGATAAGCCGCGGTACTTGCGGTGGCTCGCCAAGCCTCTGAGGATCTCGCGTTCATGCCAACGCTCATAGGCCAGGTGGAGCACCCGGCGGCGCTCGATTCCGTTGAACGCTCTGACTTCTTTCACGAAGGATGCCCAGCCGGAATCGGAGAGGCGGGTGACCTCGTTCGCGGAGAGCCGGATCACGCGCGCCGCATCATAAACACGCGCCGACCGGCTCAAGCGCCGTTTCTCCCGAGTCTTGAGCGGGCTTTCCTCCGGCGCGGCTTCGGCGGCGCCCATGCGCGAGGCCACTCGTGACATAGTGAGACGCACCGCCAGGAAATCCATTAGCGAACAGGGCAGCGCCACATGCGGAGCCAGACTGGGATCTTCCTCTAGCCGGCGCATCATGCCGGCCCAGCCAGGCAACGCCAGCAACTCGGATTGAAGCACGTCCCGCCAGGCGGATTCACCGTGGTGCTGCGCGGCCAGGAAATCGAGCACCGCGTCCACCGCGGAAAAGGAAAGGCTCTCCTGCCGCCGGAACTCCTCATCCAGGCCCGCGAGGTACTTCGGAAAGATGCCCCCACGCTGCCCGAGCAACACCCGGACGCTCTCATAGAAGCCTCTCTCGCGGTTCGGCATGGGCCAGTATGCAGCGCCCTGATCAAGGAACATGGAGCACAGCCGGATCAGCCAAGGGTGGATAATCTCGTCCACGGGCCGGGGTGGCGCGGGCTCCTCTTCATGCGCGATGGTGCGCTGGAAACAAGCTTCGAACAGGGCGCGCAGCGCCGCGTGGCGGAAATCCCGCGCCAGGTCGCCCTGTTCGGCGCGCCACAGAATGGTGGCGGCGTCGAACTCCCGCACGCCCGGGGTGATCATGGCTCTGCGCAGCGACCCCCGGCTCAGACCGGCGAACACGGCGGCGTCGGGCTCGCCATCGAGCACGGCGTCGATATCGGCCAACTGGATGCGGCCCCGCGCCAGTTCGGACCGGTAGGCGGCTTCGCTCATGTAGGGTTCGGCGCCGAACAGGCGCCACGCTTCCACCACCGCCTGCTCGAAGGGGAGATGCTCGAAGGCATGCAGCGTGTTGTGATGAACAAAGACGCCAATGGGTCCCTGCCGGGGGAGCAAATGTGCGGCGTGCTCCACCGCGGAGCGCAATTTCTCCACACGGCCCTGCTCAAGCTGACCGCGGTCCGTCATCGTTGCGCGCCGTTACGAGACTTTGACTCCTCCCTGGCGGCTTCGCGGAGCAGGCCGACCGCGGTGCTGAGCTGAGAGTAGAAATAGCGGCGCAGGATATCGAGAATCTCGATCAGCGCATGATCGCGGATGGAGTAATAGACCTGATTGCCGGCCTTCCGTTTGACGACGATCTGCCGGGCGCGAAGGACCGCCAGGTGCTGAGAGGCATTGGCCTGCTCGATACCGAGTTTCGCGATTAGCTGGCCTGCGGACAGTTCGCCCTCGCGCAGGAGTTCGACGATGGCAATGCGGGTGGGATGAGCGAGGCCCTGGAAGATCTCGCTTTTGAACTGGCGCAGTTCATTACCCATAATGACAGTATATTCGAAATCTCGAATATTGTCAGCAACCCCGGCAACCAGGCCCGGAGCGGATAGACATCGCCGCCTCCCCGGAAGAGCGGCCGAAACAGTTCGATCCCGGCATCCGGCGGAGACCGGAGGCCGGCGGGTTCCAGCCAGCGTGTGCCTAGCATGGCGCCGCGGCCGGATCGGGGTTCGGCTTGCCGTTCAGCGGCGGCGAGGCGAAACCTCTTTCGCCCCTCTCCGCAGGATGCTCTCCATCTCGTCGTCGTCATCCATAACGATGGAAGGCAGCTTTCGGGCCTGTCCGTAGTCCGGATCCTTGGGGTCCTTGGCTTTCTCCGGATCGAAGATCCGCCGGTCCACGGGAACGGCTTTGTACGGCCGGAAATCGGGTTCGGTGGTGAAGCAGTCCGAAAAGTCGTTGGCCAGCGCATCAAACATGTTCAACGGCGGCAAGCCGAAGATCTCGTACAGAGTGCGATGCATGCTGAGGATGGTGGTGTGCCGGTGCGACACATAGCCTCTCTTCGCCCAGGGGCTGATCACCAGCAGGACACTCCTCTGCGCATCCACGTGGTCCGGTTCTCCGCCGGCGTCGTCCTGGGTGACGAAGATCGCCATGTTCTTCCAATAGGGCGTGTGGGAGAGAAATTCGACAAGGCGTCCCAGGGCGAGATCATTGTCCGCCATCCAGGAGGCCAGGTATGGGTAGCCCTTCTCCGGCTTGGGGGCCGCGCCATGGTCATTGCAGATGCCGATATTGACAAAGGAAGGAAATTTCTTCCGGCCGCGTAGGAACCGCTCTTCGACATCCCGCATGAACCAATGGGCCCGGTACTGGTCGGGAATATTCATGTTGAAGATCGGATACCCGAAAGCGGTGTTGTCAAACAGGACCTTCGGCATGGGGATATTGACCACTTCGCGCGCGCCGGTGGGATGTTCGTCCTCTCCCTCCACCACTCCGGGAAACTCGAATCCCTCGCCGTAGTTGCGAAAACGGATTCGATTGCGGCCGAGATGCTCCCACATGGATCCGGCTTCGGGATAATCCTCGGGAATGAGGGAGCCATTCGAGCCCATGGAGTAGCGGCGTCCCGGAGCGGTGCTGTCCTTCTTGAACGCCCAGCCGAGCGAATACGTCATCTGCATGAGGTTGTTCGGCTGCACACCCACCAGCCAGCGATGCCCCACGCCGGAAGCCTCCGGCTCCATGTAGAAGTTGTCGCTCACGGTGAACGCGCGCGCCAGGGCGTTGTGATTCACCATCACGGCGGCATCCTCGAGAGCGGGTTGGCCGTCTCCCTTGATGGTTTGATGCAATCCCCAGCGCAGCAGCGAGGGGTCATGCCGGGCGCCGGGAATACGATCGAAGATCGTGTCGTAGGTGTGATTCTCTTTCGTGATGAAGACGACGTACTGGATCTCCCGGGACGCGCGCCCGGGAATGCCGGGAATCACCGGAGACGACATGGCTGCCCGATCGGCCTCGCCATCCACCATTCCGTTGTTTTCGAGGACGCGCCCGGTCATCTTCGGCAGTTCGCTATCGGATGGATTGTCCATGATGCTAATCACGCCGCGCATTCCCAGAAAGGCGCTCTTCGGAATCTCACTCCCGGCGTTCGGGCCATTGCCGAAGCCTTTGAAAGAGATGCAGGCCAGATGACGGCCGTCCGGCGAGATGGCCACGCGGTATGGGTACCAGGCGGTGGGGATGTGGCCCAGCACCTGGAGCGTGCGGGCATCGAGAACGCCGATGGCGTTGATGCCGCTTTCGGCCACATACAGCCTGGCTCCGTCCGGCGACACCACCATTCCGGACGGCCCCACGCCTCGCAGGCGCGAGACGAACGGCGAGGGAGCAATCCGCTGCTTGGCGAGCAGCTTTCCGCTGGACAGATCGATACGTTCGATCAGGTCATTATTCCCGTTGGAGACGAACAGGCTGTCGCCGCTCACCGCCAGGTAGTTGGGAGCGCTGCCGCCAACGGTGGCGCCGTTATCCGAAGGGGCATGAATGAGGAGGCCGGTCTTCCAATGGCTCAGCACTTTCGGCGCCTGTGGATTGGAAACATCCACGCCGGTGACGGAGAAGGATTGCGGGCCATTGTCGTCTCCCAGGCCGGGGATCCTGCGGCCCTCGAAGGTGACGCCCTTTCGCGCGGCTTTGCTCGGATAGCCATACGGGGGTCGCGTAAGCCCGCGCGGATCGTGCTTGCCGCCGGCGGGCGGCGGCGCCGCGCTGTATTCGAACAGGCCGATGTTGGCTACGAGCACCCGGTTCCCGGAAACGGCCAGCGAGTAGGGGTAGCGCCCGGCGGGCGTGGAACCGGCCACGCGCCGCTGCTGCGTATCGACGATCACGAGGCGGAAGTTGGTAACGTCGGCGGCGTACAGATAGCGGCCGTCCGCGGAGACCTTCAAGTCGGCGGCGTAGCTATCCTCGAAATGCTTCCCGGCCAGTTCGACGTTGAGTGGAATTTCGGCCAGCAAACGGGTGGAGGCCGTGTCGAAGACAAAGAGCGTGCCGCTGTCGCCGCCGCTCCAATAGAGCAGCGCGCCGTCCGGAGAGAAGTCGGCTCCGCCGGCGTTCAGGTGGCCCTTTTTCTTCGAGGGCGGCTTCGGGGGGTGCAATTCCACGATATTCGGAGCGCCGGACTGCCAATCCGTCAGAATCTGCCCCACGCCATCGCTGGGTACAAAGAGCCGTTTCCCGTCGCGGCTCATGGCGAGGCCGTGAGGGAAGCGAACGAGCGGAAAATGTTTGCCCTCGGGCCGCAGGTAGCGGCCACTGGGAAGGATGGTTGTCCCGGCGGGATCGTGAGTAGCGTAGGTCTCGACCGACGGCGGATGCAGGTAGGGTTGGGCCCAAACAGCGGCCGCGGCGA
Source organism: Bryobacterales bacterium (assembly GCA_026954325.1). Lineage (GTDB taxonomy): Bacteria > Acidobacteriota > Terriglobia > Bryobacterales > Bryobacteraceae > CADEFT01. Next base: position 38,433 of record JAIXKK010000058.1, read on the forward strand.
GAAACCCGGCTATCCGGCGGGTGCGAATCTTGAAGCCATCCGGCCAAGGTCGTTGTTTCATGTGACGGCGACTACCAGCCTAGCGAAAGTTCCCATGGCCGCAAAAGAGCTTGCGCTCGCGCACGGCACGTACCGGGCACGAAATTTGCCTGTGCTATACTTCCGCAACGGCTTTTCCTCCAAACCGCCTTCCACTATGAGCGACAACGTAGACCTGAGTATCCGGCAGTTTATTGAAGCCTGGCGCATCTTGAGCAGCGCGGCTTCCAGTTACAGCACGCACTCCGCCGAAGCCGTGGAATGCGTGTTCAGCGGAGTCCCGATCCCGTTTTTCAATGCGGCGTTCCTCACCGCGAGAGGCCTTTCCCCCGAGGCCACGCAAGACGCCGCGGAAAGAGCGCGCGCGTGGGCGGGTCGTCGTGTGCCATGGATTCTCGCAGCCACGCACGAAGCGATGGACCCCGGCGCCGGTTGCGCCGCCATGCTGGAGAGTCGCGGCTTTGTCCCGGTAATGACGCTGACCGGAATGATGGCGGAGCGTGTTGCCCCGGTGGAGCATGTTCCGGAGGGACTGGAGTTGCAAATTCCGGAGGACGACGCAGCCTGCCAAGGGATTCTGGACGTCAATTCGGCGGCCTATGACATGCCGTTCGCCGTGGGACAGCCCGTATGGGGACGAAAAGCGTTCTGGAAGGATCATTTTGCCGTCCTGGGCTTTGCCCGAGGGCGGCCGGTAAGCAGCGCCGCTGTTGTCATGTCCGGCGGACACCGTTATGTCGCGTTCGTGGCTACCGCGCCAGGCCAGCAGCGCCGCGGATATGCGGACGCGGCCATGCGCCGCGCTCTGGAACTGGCCCGCGAGGCGCATGGCGAGCATCCGACCTTCCTGCACGCAACCGATGCCGGACGTCCGATGTATGAACGCATGGGCTACCAGGCGGTGTCCTCGCATACCATCCTTATGGACAAGTGTTTTCTCGGCGAACATTGATACCGGGACATCGGAGCCCTATTAAGAAATGCAAGCAATCGTCTCCCTGCCGCGGGGGGGCAACGTGGGCGGCCATGGCATCATCAGGATACCGTGAGGAAACTGCTTGAAATGGCGCGGCGGCTGGAAGCGGGCGGATACCATCCCGGCATTGCGTAAGGCCGTGGTCACTGCGTGCGCGTGGGGCGTTCGGTGATGGAGAAGCGGGCGTAGGCCACGATGCCTCCGGGCATGGAGAGCGCGATGGTGCCCAGATCGAGATCGAGGAAGAACAGGACGCAGAGGATGTGTCCATTGACGAAGCAGGAGCCGTGGATCAGCCGCGCCTCGGGCAACTCCGTGAACAGGGCTTTCTCGATATTGACGGAAGTGGCGCCCAGCGCCTTTGCCGCCATGGCCGCAATCGGCTCATGTAATTGTTTGGCCGCCACGGGGCGCCCGCTGGTCACGAACTCCGGATCTTCGGCGAAACCGTCGAAATAGAAATTCCAAAACGCTCCCAGATCAGTGGCGGTAGCCAGCCGTTTCTTCAAATCGAAAATGCGTTCGCTATCCATGAGAAACGCTCCGGGGAAGTTTGCAGGACCGCCCCGGGAAGAGGCGATGCCGGTTGCGGGCCACCAGGTCGTACGCCGCCACGCCGATGGGGTTCATGAGCGGCGAAAAGAAAAACAGAGCGGAGCCGGCAATGAGCCTTCGCCACAAGGGCGCCACGGGTTCCGGCGCCAGAGCAATCAAGGCGAACAGCGCCATCCAGACCACCGGCGTGTAGACGAGCATCCGCCGAATGGCGTAAAAACCCTCGAGAACCCTTCCTCCGGCGGCCACTAACTGTAGCCTGCGCGAGGCCGCCTCGTCACTGATGCCATACTCACTTCCTCGCCCTGCCTGATAAGGCGACCATTCGAAGACTTGCTCGAAATCGAGGCGCTCGAACTGTTCGCGGCACCAGTCGCAGAATCCGCAGTCGCCGTCGAAGATCACCAGAAGGGGTTTCGACGGCCACCGCAGGAAACTGAACATGGCAGCCTGCATGCCGTAGAAGAACATGGCGAAGGTCTGCCCGGTAAAGAGGAGAAATCCGGATTGAAGGCAGATGCTGACACACACTCCCCAAAGTTCGAATGACGGAATGACCAGGAAAAGAGAGGCTCCGAGTTCGGCGGCGATTGTCATCCAGCACATGAACTTTCCCAGCAGGAGGGGCGGGAGCATGTTGTTCAGCCAGATGTAAACGGGTTGCGCGAGCTTGTCCACGGCCCAGTGCTCGAAGAACTGCCCGCTGTGCCAATCCGCATCGAGAGCTTTATTGAGGCCCGCGCCGAAGTACACGATTGCCACTTGCAGGCGCAGCAAGTAGGGCTGCATTCCCGGGACATGGAGTCCGGCAAGCAGCAGCATGAGGGCGCAGAAAGTCTTGTTGTTCCCGTAGTAGGCGCGCGAACTCAGAACTCCGAGCAGCATGGTTCCGCCAAGCAGCAGGCAACTGGCGCGCACGGCGCGATTGAACAGCAGCGCCGCGGCCGAAAGAAGAAACAACGTTTGCAGCAGGCGTTGGAACACGATGCCTGGCATGAGGTGATCCAACCCGGGGAGGAACGGAAGAAACGGATCGGGGAGCAGCCGGACGTGGTTTGTAAGCAGCAAAGCGAGCGCAATCAGCTTCGCCATCAGCAGGACGGGGATAGGCAGAGCGGTGCCGCCCATCCGCGGCGGATTCCAACTGGCGCCGGTCATGGCTTTGGGGGGTAGCGCCATACCTGCTCCTCTTTGCCATTGATCCGATAGCGCATCGTGATCTCTGCCTTGTTCGGCCCGGCGTAGCGCTCCTCATAGCCTTGGATGATATCAATAAGGTTTTGGACGCCGCGGTTATCGGCGCCCTTGGCGGGGCGCCGGTACCGCCGCCGCACCTCCTGGGGTGTGAGTTTCTTCCCATCGAGGGTCACGTCCAATTGATAGTCCGTCTGCATGTCGAACGGAGCCCAGCAGAAGTAGCGGGCTTTGGTGGTTCGCGCAAGGGCGATCAGCGCGAGTTGCGCCGCGATCAGCGCTGCCGCGATGCCAATGGAAACCCTTTGCATCATGCTAGACTCGTGATTCTATCGCAGGAGATTCCCATGCCGGACACCATCAAATACCTACTCGACGAAAGCCGCATTCCTAAGTTCTGGTACAACCTCATAGCGGACTTACCTTCGCCTCCTCCTCCCGTCCTTCATCCCGGCACCAAACAGCCGGTGGGGCCGGACGACCTGGCGCCCCTTTTTCCCATGAGCCTCATTCAGCAGGAGGTCACCACGGAACGGGAGGTTGAAATTCCCGGTCCGGTCCGGGAGGTTTACAAGCAATGGCGGCCAACTCCGCTGTTCCGCGCCCGGCGGCTCGAACAGGCGCTCGACACGCCCGCGCGCATCTATTACAAGTATGAAGGAGTCAGCCCGGCCGGGAGTCATAAGCCGAACACGGCCGTTGCGCAGGCTTTCTACAACCGCGAGGCGGGGATCAGGAAGATCACCACGGAAACCGGAGCGGGCCAGTGGGGCAGCGCGCTGGCCTTTGCCGGCGCGCTGTTCGGCATCCAGATCGACGTGTACATGGTGCGAGTGTCCTATCAGCAGAAGCCGTACCGGCGAGCCCTGATGGAATCCTACGGCGCGCGCTGCGTGCCGTCTCCTTCCAACGAAACCGCCAGCGGACGCGCCATCCTCGCCCAGCGGGCGGATCATCCGGGCAGCCTCGGAATCGCCATTTCCGAGGCGGTGGAACTAGCCGCGCAGCGAGACGACACCAAGTACGCCCTCGGCTCCGTGCTGAATCACGTGCTGCTGCACCAGACCGTTCTCGGGCAGGAATGCGTAGGGCAGATGGAGATGGCCGACGACTATCCGGATATCGTGATCGGCTGCACCGGAGGCGGCTCAAATTTCGCGGGCATCGCGTTCCCCTACCTGGGAGCGCAACTTCGCGGTGGGAAAGCCGTGAGGATCATCGCGGTGGAACCGTCGGCGTGTCCCAGCCTCACGCGCGGGAGGTACGCCTATGATTTTGGCGACACGGCGCACCTCACCCCGCTCACGAAGATGCACACTTTGGGATCCACCTTCACGCCGCCGGGATTCCATGCCGGAGGCCTGCGCTACCACGGGATGGCGCCGCTGGTGAGCCACGTCAAGGAACTCGGCCTCATCGAAGCCCGGGCGTATCAGCAGACTGCCTGCTTCGCCGCGGGAGTTCAATTCGCCCGCACGGAAGGCATCCTTCCCGCCCCGGAGGCGAATCATGCTGTCCGGGCGGCAATCGACGAAGCCCTGCGCTGCAGGGAGGACGGCGTGAGCCGGGCGATTCTATTCAACCTTTGCGGCCACGGGCACTTCGATATGCAGGCCTATATCGACTACTTCAGCGGCAAACTGGCTGACCTCGAATATGACGAGGCGGAACTGGCGATGGCGCTCGCCGGACTGCCGTCCTTAGGCTGACTTAACGGCTGAAATACCCGTTGATCTCGAGCACGATATCCGTGCGGCGAAAGGCATGGAGGTCGATCGCGCCGCCGGTCCCCGCGGACACAATGACGGAGTTCGTCACCACCTGTCCTTCGAATGGATTGAGAAAAGATACCACCGGGCGCGGTTGACCCGTTGGGTAAGCAGTGAGGCAGGGCATCGGCGAACCGGAGGGGAGAGCCGTGACGTTGACGGCGTAGGCTTTCGCAGAGGCGGGAATTCCAGGGCAGAAAGAAGCATTCGGCATGGGCGGCGTGCGCGAGCTGTTTTCCGCAAACATCGGCCCGCCGAATACGCCTGGAAATGCCGGATTCGCCGTATCCATAACGCGGCACTGCGGCAGCGTGAAATAGTAGAGGCCGGTGAGTCCGTCGTCGGGAGCAAAATAGCTGTTGATGTCGATGAGAAAGTCTGTCTCGTCAAAGGTGAAAACGTCAATACTGCCGCCGGCGGCAGGCACAAGAAAGCTGTTTGCAGGAATCCGGCCCGACGGTGAGTTCAGACTCGAAACGTTGGGTCGCACGTCTCCCGTGGGCCAAGCGGTGAGGAAGGCCAGCGGACCTTTGGGGACGGCGGTAATGGTGACGGAATAAGATAAGCAGCCGCTCCGGAAGGAACCTGGCAGTATGAAGGCGAAGAAAAGGGGAAAAAACGAGTCAGTGGCCATGGAGGGTGTCCGAAAGGACCGAAGGTTGGCCGCATGATGAAGTATCCGGCAATATCCAGGACAAGGTCGGTATTATCGGACGAATACGCGCTCAAACTGCTGAATGGTCCGGCGCGCACGATGGTCGAGTTGGCAACCACAAGCCCGTCTGGGGAACGGACAGTCCAAACCGAAGGCTGGTCTTTGCCCGTAGCCAGATGGTGACAAAATCGGCGCGCCCCCTGGGAACAAGCGTTACATTGGGCACATAGGCTTTCGCCGAAGCGGGAATGCGGCAGCCACTCCATCGGGAATGGCCGTTCGCGGCGGCGCCCGCCGAAGCGCTTATTGAGGAGATGTCCGTGGTGGAATACGTTACGGTAAACATCAACGCCGAGGGGAGAAGCGGGCGCGCAGGATGATATCGAGTTCCACGGTAGAACCCGGCGTTGCATGCCCCGAAGAGAGCGAAAGAGAAATGCTTTGCGCAAATGCGCCGTTCCAGAGCGGCGCCGCGAGCGGGAGCAGCAGCTATCGATGAAAAGCTTTCCTGCCCTGGAATACAGAGCGAAGAGGCCCCATCAGCATCTCTTCATTCTAGTGGAGGCGCAGCGGGCGTTCACGAAATTTCTGTAGCGCGGAGTACATTCGATATACTGGCCCTGGGGAGGGCTATTCGTTTCATGAAAGTACAGATTCTCGCCGGGTTGGCGTTGTCGCTGCTGTTCACGGTGTCCTGCGCCAAGAAAGAAGTGGCATCGGGAACCGGTCCGCGGGCAACGGTGCTGTTGCGTGACGGAACAAAACTATCCGGAACGGTGACCAATTCCTCCGCGTCCGGGATGACCCTGGTGAGCGGCGATAATGTCTCCCATGCACTCGACATGAAGGATGTGAAATCCGTGGAGTACGGCGAAGCGCCTCCGCCTGCCGGACAGGCCCAGACGCCAATACCCTCCGAAACGGCTTCTCCCATGGCCCGCACACCCGCGCCCACGGCGACTCCCCGATCCCGGCCGGAGTCCCGTCCCGCTGAGTCCGCGCCGCGGGTAACGGTGAAGACCTACGAATTGCCGGCGGGAACCGAGATATCCATCCGCACGGGAGAAACCATTGATTCCCGAAAGACCTCGGAAGGGCAGACGTATGCGGCGGAGGTAACGCAGAACATCGCGGATGCAAGCGGGGCCGTGGTGATTCCGCGAGGCTCGGACGCGAAGATTATCATTCGCTCGGCCTCGAAAGGCGGGCGCATCACGGGAGCATCGGACCTGGTGCTCGATTTGGAATCAGTCACGGTCAACGGCAAGGCGTACCGTGTGGACACATCTGATATACAGCAAAAAGGGAAATCCGGATTAGGCGGAAACAAGCGCACGGCGGAGTATGTCGGCGGCGGAGCGGCCATAGGCGCAATTATCGGCGCCATTGCCGGACACGGCAAAGGGGCGGCGATCGGCGCCGCATCCGGTGCCGCTGCAGGCGCCGCGGGACAGTTGATCACCCGCGGGAAAGCGATTCAGATCCCGGCGGAGTCGGTGCTCACCTTCCGGCTGGACGCGCCGCTCCATGTGAGCGAGGGGCGGCCGTAACCGCGGATGTGTAAACTGTGCCTCAGGCGGGATTCCGCCCTATATTTACTAAGCATTTCCACCGATAGTTGGGGGTATGCGATGGTGTCTGCTCGTCATCCTCATGATGCTGCCCCTGATTGCCGCATCGCAAACGGCCCGTGTTGCCAAATGGACGATCCTGCCGCTCGCGCATCCTGACGCCAAACTGCTGATTGGCGTGGACTGGCGCAGGGTGCAGGATTCACCGCTCGGGCCCCTGGTTCTGCAACAGGTAAGGAAAGGAGGCCATCCGTTATTAGGATTCCTCGATTCCATTGAGAACATTGACAGAATCCTGGTCTCGTCCCCGGGCGGCGAAACGGGACGCTCTCCATTGCTGGTGGTGGGCGAGGGGCGATTTTCTCTGCCGAAGATTCGCGCCATGGCGAAAGCGGACGGTGCGGTGTCCCGCCGCTACAACGATGTCGAGTTGCTGGTGCCTCCCGGCGCCACCCCGTTTGACCTGCACTTCGCCCTGCTGGACGGGCAGACCATTCTGTTTGGAGACGGAGCGTCGGTGAAGGGGGCAATCGACCGCTGGCAGCGGGCAGACAGTCCCTCAGACCGCAACCCGCTGTTTTTCCGGGCGGTGACCCTCTCCACCACACAGGAGATCTGGGCGCTGGTGGAAAAGCCCGCGGAATCGTTGGCGAGCCTGGGCATCGCGGGATCGGATCTCGCGGCGCAAGTGAAACAATTGGAACTGGGCATATCCATCGCAGACATTCTGAACGCCAACTTCACCATACAGGCGGCCACCGCGGAGGCTGCCGAGACTCTTGGGACCGGACTTCCCGCGCTGCTTCAAATCGCTGCCATAACCTATTCCCATCAGCCATCTCTGACCCAATTGGCCCGGCGGCTCAAGGTAGTGGCAGAGAATAGCACCGTCAAAATGGGATTCAGTGTCGACGGCAAACTTCTGGATCAGAGTCTGAACGAACTGCGCGCCTCGGTGGCTCCTCCTCTGGTCACCGAAACGACCCCAACGAGCGCTCCGGGGCAGGCTCGCGTGGCATCGGCGCCAGGCGCCCCGGCGGCGCTCACCGTGCCGGACCATCCGAGCCGGCCCGTGCGAAGGGTAGTGCGGATCGTCGGGATGGAGGATGGGGTGAAGGAGATTCCGTACGAGATGCAGAGGCCGAAGCAGTGACGGTCATTTGAAGCCGGGTATCTGCGGGAGGATCATCGGATAGGGTTCCAGCCGCGGGGGATGCGCGTCCGGTTCGAACATCCAGAACTTGCGGCCGCGGTAGTACTTCACCAGCTCCTGATTCGCGAAAGGCCCCATATCGCGGGCCCAGATGATGGGCGAGGCGTCGATGTCGGCGGCGTTATAGACAATCTCATGGTGGAAATCATGATTGTAGGTGTACCGCACGAACACCACATGGGACCCTCCCATTTTTTCGAGAACATCCAGCACTTGCGTGCGTGGAGTCTTCACCTGCCGTTCGCTATCGAAATGATAGGCATCCACTCCAATCTGCCAGGAGAAGCTGAGAATCGACAGCGTTACCAGGAACCGCGAAAGCGCCAATCCCACCGGCCGGCCGGCAAGCCGCAACTTACGTAGCTCCTGGAGACAGGCCAACAGCACCAGAAGGATGCCGCCGGCAATCGGTCCCAGATAGTGCGGATAAAAGAAGGAGTAGCATCCCACCGCGATCAGCACGAAGAGAACCGCCAGGAGGGGAATGCGGTAGGCGCGCTTCTTCACGACGAAGGGAAGCATAAGAAGCGGCACGGTCCAGATGGGTCCGAAGAAGAACAGCCAGAACTCCCTGAGTTTGAGTTTCGTGGCTTCCCACAGCGTCCTGAAGCTATTTCCCTGGAGCCGCATGGAAAGCTGCCAGCGGTAATTTTGCGCGATTTCGTGGTGGCGGAAGGGCACGGCCGGGACGGGCGGCTGCCAATAAAACGTCTGCGGTGTGCCGTAGAGTTCCCGATTGTGCTGATAGGGAAGTTGCAGAGGGTTTCCCGTGACGCGCCAGTTGTGGTAGCAAAGGAACGCCCCCGTGGCAATCGAGGCGAGCAACAGGGGCGCGACCACCGTACGAAACTTGAAGGCAAACGGATACTCCGCCTTCCCTAGCCACGCGAGCAACGCCAATCCCGCCACGCAGCACAGTACAAATCCTTCATATGGCCGCGAATTGGCAAGGATGAAGATGCCCAAGCCAAGCATGTAGGCTGTGTTGCGGGCGGGTTTCTTCAGCAACCGCGCCAGAGCCCCCAGAATCAGGGCGCCCCCGATGGCGGGAACGGCGCCTCCCCAGTAACTGTGCATCCACGCGCCTGGGTCGAGATACGCGTCACCACAGCCACTCCGAAGAGCGCCCACACGGGAGTAAGCCAGGCGCCGAGTACATCTGTCTGGTGGAAGGGCCAGGGCGAACCCTTGGCCAACGGGATACTTGGATGCGTAAGTGGGCTGAAAGAAGACGTGGATGGTTTCAAAATGCACCCACAGGGAATGAGTGGGATTGGCCAGCCGCCAGTGTCTCAACGTATCGCCGATGAGCAGGTAACTGAACTCGTCGTGGATCGTAGGCTGGGGCGGCGGGTAGATCGGCAACTGTATGAGACGCAGCAGAATGGGCAGCAGAAAGGCGAACAGCAATGGCCATTTGAGCGAGGAGGAAAATGATTTGCCCCAACCTTCGAGCCGCCGGAACCAGCGATCCCCGAGCCGGGGAAAAAACCAGGCCAGGGCGAGAGCCAGAACAACAGCAACCGCCTCGAGAAAGACGTTGGCCGCCGGACTCTGAAGGACCTCGTGAATCCACTGTAAGAGCATGCCGTCAGCGATCGCGATCGATCACCAGGTCGGTGACTGCCGTGAGTGCGCGCTGATAGGGGGAGTCCGGAAACTCGGCGATGATGGCTTTCGCCTTCGCGGTGAAGTGAACCGCGCGTTCACGAACTTTCTCCACGCCTTTGTGGCGTTCAATCATTTGCAGGATGCGCGAAAACGGAACGTTGTCATAGCTGCGATCCGCCAGCACCCGCTCCACCATGCCGCGTTCCTCCGGGCTTGCCGCCGCGAGGGCGTAGATCAGCGGAAGGGTGACCTTTCCTTCCCTCAGATCGTTGCCCACGGGCTTGCCGAGAATGGTTTCCCGCGCCGTGAAGTCGAGAACGTCGTCCACGAGTTGGAAGGCAATCCCCAGATTCCAGGCGAACTCTCCGAGGCGTGCTTCCGTAGCCTCGCCGGCGCCGGCCACATGCGACCCCAGTTTGGCGCAGACGGAGATGAGGCAAGCTGTCTTGCGGTCAATCAACTGCATGTAATCGGCTTCGGAAATGTTGATCTTGCCGATTCGCTCCAACTGAAGCAGTTCTCCCTCCACCATCATCTGCGTGAGATTGATGAGGAGATCGAGGATATGGAAGTTCCGCTCCCGCAGGGCAATCTGAAACGCCTGCATATAGAGCCAGTCCCCGGCCAGGACCGAGATGTGGTTTCCCCAGATGGCGTTCGAGGAAGGGCGTCCGCGGCGCGTCTTCGCCGTGTCGATGACGTCGTCATGGATGAGCGTGGCGGCGTGAATCAATTCCACGATGGCCGCCATGCGAATGGTTTCCGGGGTTACCCCGCCCGCGAGCCGGCTGGACAGGAGCAGCAGAATAGGGCGCAGACGCTTCCCGCCGGAATCCTGAAGGTAGCGCGCAATGTGGGTGACCGCTTCCACACTCGCTACGGATTCCGAACTCAACTCCCGTTCGACTAGTTTCAGGTCGTCCTTCACCAGATCGAAGATTTCCTTTGCGGTGAAAGACTGACCCAGCCTGCTGCTAAAACCCATGCGAAGTAATCCAGTTTAACCTACTCGCGAGAGGCGCGCGTAGCTTTGTGATGGCAAGTTGTTTACAGCCCGCCAATTGCCCGCTCCGGACGGCGCGCGGTTCGAGGTGAAGGACAAGTTCGGCCGCAACCATGCAGGCTGATGACAATTCGCCCCGTAGTCATGGGAATGACCAGAGCGCCAGGCGCGCTTCTTCAGGACATTCGCCGTCAGCGCCGGGGCGGCCAAACGACGCCCTGATCCTTCTTCGCAACAGGCGCGATGCCCCTGTAGACGAACTTCTGCACGCGCTGTCCGTGATATGTCTCGGTGGTGAAGATATTCCCCTTGGAGTCCGTGGCAATGCTGTGCACCGCATAGAATTGCCCGGGTTGCCTGCCGCCGTCGCCGAAGGAGGTGAGTTCCGTCAGCGTCTGGCGATCGAGAACATGGACCTTCATGTTCGAACCATCGGCGACGTACAGATACTTCTGCTGGGGATCCTTCGACAGCGCGATGTCGAATACGGATCCATCCCCCAGAGTGTTCTTTTCAATGAACGCTTCTTTTACAAACTTCCCATCGGTGCGGAAGACCTGGATGCGGTCATTGGTGCGGTCGCAAACGTAGAGCAGTCCGTCCTTGGCAAGATCCACGCAATGCACGGGCGTGCGGAACTGCTGGGCGGGAGGATCATTCGGATTATAAGGCGGAAGTTGCGTGTCGTCGGGTTTGTGGCCGTAGGCGCCCCAATGCCGTTTGTACTTGCCGGTGTCCGCGTCAAAGACGATCACGCGGCGGTTGCCGTAGCCATCGGCGACGTAGAGTTCGTTTGTCTTGGGGTCCACCAGCGTCTTGGCGGGCAGACGGAGATTCTCGACATCGTTGCTGCCCTTGCTCATGTTCGGCTTGCCGATCTGCATGAGGAACTTGCCGGACTGCGTGAACTTCAGCACCATGCTGTCGTGAACCGAGCCCGCGCCCCCCATCTTGCTCTCATCGTGGGCGAGCGGAGCGGGCCGCGCGCCGCGGCCATTGCCGCCAATCCAGACGTTGCCCTTGAAGTCGACGTCAATGCCGTGGTTCGATGCGGGCCACTCATAACCCTGGCCCGGACCGCCCCAGCTTCCGATGAGATCTCCATCTTCATTGAACTCGAGAATCGGCGGCGCGGCGGCGCAGCAGTCCGCCGCTCTCGGCTTCATCGTCAGGTACTGTTCTTTGGGGTCGAGCGAGCCCGTGCGGTGAATGATCCAGATGTGATCGTTGGAATCCGCGGCCACTCCGATCACGGACCCGATCACCCAATGATTCGGCAGCGGCTTGGGCCACATCGGGTCCACCTCGAACCGCGGCGCCGGAACCCCGGCTGCCTCCACCACCGCTCTCTTTTCGAGCAGATGGGAACCCACGGCCAGCGCTCCGATGATTGCAACCAGACCAGCCCCGATATAGTATGTCCGTTTCATGCCTTTTCCCTTCCAGTTCGGCGTAGGACATCATACACGATTCCCCCGGTCAAGGTTCACGGCCTTGGCGGCATGGTTATTGCTCTCCGCCGCCACCGCCGCCGGTCACGATATACCGAGCGATGTCACGGTGCAAATGTTCCTTAAACCGGCGGGAAAGCAGATGCAAGTGCTGATCCGCGTACCGCTGAAGGCGATCCGCGACCTCGAGTTTCCGGAACAGGAAAACGGCTATCTGGATGTGGACAAGTTGACGCCGCGGCTGGCGGATGCGGCCACGCTGTGGCTCGCGCAGTTCCTCGAAATTCGGGAGGAAGGCCGCAAGCTTGCCAGGCCAACAGTGACCGCCACGCAACTGTCGCTGGAATCAGACAGGTCGTTTGCCTCCTTCGAAGAGGCCTCGGCGCACCTGTCCGCGCCCAGACTGCCCAACCGTTCGAACGTTGTCTGGAATCAGTTGCTGCTGGACGTGCGGATGGAGGCGCCGATCGAATCCGATACTTCTCATTTCGCGATACATCCCGGGTTTCGCCACTTGGCCGCCCGCGTCCTCACCGTGGCGCGCTTCCTGCCGCCCGGCGGCGCCGTACGTGCCTATGAATTCAGCGGCGATCCGGGCCTCGCGCCGCTTGATCCCCGCTGGTATCAGGCGGCGGCGCGATTCGTGGAACTGGGCTTCTTCCACATTCTTGACGGAACCGATCATCTGCTGTTCCTGCTGTGCCTGGTGATCCCGTTTCGCCGCTTCCGCCCGCTGGTGTGGGTGATTACCGCATTCACCCTGGCCCACTCCATCACCCTGATTGGCTCGGCTTATAATCTCGCTCCGGACGCGCTCTGGTTTCCACCACTGGTGGAAACACTCATCGCGGCCTCCATTGTGTACATGGCTCTCGAGAACATCGCCGGCGGGATCACCATGCGGCGGCGCTGGATGATGGCCTTCGGTTTTGGTCTTGTGCATGGATTCGGCTTTTCTTTTGCCCTCAAGGAATCGCTGCAGTTCGCCGGGAGCCATCTGCTCACCTCGCTCGTTTCCTTCAATATCGGCGTCGAGATCGGGCAAATGCTGGTGCTGGCGCTTTGCATACCGCTCCTGGAACTTCTGTTTCGCTTCGCCGTTGCCGAACGGATGGGCAGCATCATTCTCTCGGCCCTGGTGGCTCACACCGCATGGCACTGGATGACCGGGCGCGCCGGCCGCCTGCGCCGGTTCTCCTTCGAGTGGCCGCCGGCCGATGCGGCGCTTCTGGCCGCGGCCATGCGCGGGGCGATGTGGCTTCTTATCGCGGGCGGAGTGTTCTGGTTGGCCATTCGCTGGATTCGCCACCGCGCCGCCAGAGGCGGGCGAAGCGATGCCGTCGAAATGGGATGAACCATCCGGTGTCCCCTCTCCGGAGGGCCGGATATACACCTTCGGCGCGATTTTCCTATTCTAAAACCCACATTAAACTGGAGATAAAGTTACAGATATGGCTCGCTTTCCTCTCCGAGGAGTTCAGGGGCCACAGACGAAAGGAGTTGACTGATGCTTCGACGAAGTGTACCAGGAAAAAGTTTGGCTGTAGGGACGTCGCTGCTATTGTCGGGTTTCTTATTCCTCGCGCAAGGCGAAACCTCCGGTAAGGCGGAGGGTGCGAAGTTCCAACCCGAGGCCCGGTTTCAGAGTATTTGCAAGGACGCCATCAACGTTCAGACCGCCGCTGTCCGCCTCACCAAGTTGACACGGGATTCCGGCGCAAAATGGGCCGACTACGACAAGAAGTGGAACGAGATCAAGCCCTCCGTGGAGGACATGAGCATGAAACTGGCGGAAATCGACGCCATGAAATCTACCCTGTCGCCATCCGGGAAGAAAGCCCTTGACAAGAGCATGGTGCTCATCAAGGACATCAAGGGAAACACTCAGGAGATTCGAATGCAGTTGGACAGTTCGCCCAACCATCTGAACGAGTTGCTGATCCGCAGCTTTTCTCGCAACATGGCGCAGAAATCAGAGGCTCTTCAAAAGCTGACGGCCAAGGCCGGCAAGACCTCCTAAGACTGGCGGGCACTCAGCCGGCAATCGTGATGGGCTACGATGGCGGAGAGGAGAGCGCCGCCGGAGATTGATGCCTTCCGCTCGTTTCATTCGTGTTCGCGGCATTGTGCAAGGGGTTGGATTTCGCCCCTTTGTGTTCCGCCTCGCGCGAGCACGGTCCCTGGCCGGCTGGGTGCTCAACGGACCGCGGGGCGTTGAGATCCACGTCGAAGGCGGTGAGGCGGAGTTGGGCGAATTCGTCCGCGAGATAGAAACGCAGGCGCCTCCCGCAGCCGACGTGGCGAGCATTGAAGTAATGCGCGCCGAAGCACAGGGGCTGCGGGAGTTCACCATTCACGAAAGTTCGCAAGCCGCTCGCCCCACTGCTCGTATCTCGCCCGATCTTCCCGTCTGCGAAGCATGCCTCAAGGAGATGTATTCCACCGGCCAACCTCGCTCCGGCTACTCCTACGTCAACTGTACCAACTGCGGACCGCGCTACAGCGTGATCCAAAGCCTTCCCTACGACCGCTGTAATACATCCATGAGCCCCTGGCCGATGGACGCCTACTGCGCGGCCCAGTATCAGGACCCTTCCGACCGCCGTTTCCACGCACAACCAATCGCCTGCCATCACTGCGGGCCGCATTACTATTTTTCGCGCGGAAGCGAGGTCATCAAAGAGGAAGGGGCAGCCATCGCCGCCGCCGCCAAACTGCTGCGCGAAGGTTCGATCATCGCCGTCAAGGGAATCGGCGGATACCATCTGGCGTGCGATGCGTGGAACACGCGGGCCGTACGGGGGCTGAGGAAGCGCAAGTACCGTAAGGAAAAGCCCTTCGCCCTCATGGCCCGGAATTTGGCGGCGGCCGAAAAGCTGGCGCGGCTTTCCGCGGAAGCGGAATTGCTCCTTCAGTCGGCGGGCCGTCCCATCGTACTGGCTCCCGCGCGCCTGGAACTCGATGATGTCGCTCCGGACAGCGACGAGGTGGGAGTCATGCTTCCGTACACGCCGTTACAGCATTTGCTCTTCGCGAACGGGGCGCCCGAAGTGCTGGTGATGACGAGCGCGAACCGTTCGAGTGAACCCATCGCCTACCGCGACGAGGAGGCGATCGAGACGCTCCACGGCATTGCGGACGGCTTCCTCATCGGAGAACGGCCAATCGTCCGCCGCGTGGATGATTCCGTCGTCCGGCAAAGCCCCTTCGGCCCCGTCATCCTGCGCCGCGGCCGCGGCTACGCGCCCTCCGCGGTGGCAAACCTGCCCGCGGAGCGCCCCATTCTCGCCGCCGGCGCCGACCTGAAAAACTCCGTTACGCTCGTGGTGGAAGGGCAGGCATTCGTCAGCCAGCACATCGGCGACCTCGATCATTACGAATGCCTGCGGGCATTCGAAGAGACGATCCGTGATCTCGTGTCGATGTATGAAGTCGACTGGAGAAACCTCACCGTGGCCCATGACTTGCATCCGGAGTATTTCTCCACGGCCGCCGTGTCGCGTCTGAGCCGGTCGAATACGGTTGCCGTGCAGCATCATCGCGCGCACATCGCCGGCGTCCTTGCCGAACGAGGCGAATTCGGCAAACAAGTGTTGGGCGTGGCCTTCGACGGCACGGGCTACGGCGATGACGGCGCAATCTGGGGCGGCGAGTTCTTTGTGGGAAGCATCTCTTCCGGATTCGAGCGTGTCGCGCATCTGCGCCCGGCAATGCTCCCGGGTGGCGACGCCGCCGCACGCTTCCCGGTGCAGGCGGCGGCGGGCTTCCTCACCGCGATCGAAGATCTGCCGGACTTCGGCGTCTCGCCTTTTTGCTTCCCTTCCCGCTTCGCTCATTCCGTTGCGCTGGTCCGGAAAGGATTCCGGTCGTTCCCGACAACTTCGATGGGACGGCTGTTCGATACGGCCGCGGCCATGCTCGGCTTCACGCGCGAATCCACCTTCGAAGGCCAGGCCGCCATGTGGCTGGAGCATCTTGCGCGCGGAGCGAACACCGAAGCGCAATACCCGTTCCCGTTCGACGGGAGCCAATTGGACTTCCGCCCACTGCTTGCGGCCGTCCTGAAAGATCGCTTGAGTGGACGCCCTCCGGCTCCGATTGCACGATCCTTTCAAAGAGCGATTGCGCAAGGCTTGTGCGATGCCGCCATGGCTCTATGCGCGGCGCGCAAACTCGATACCGTGGTTCTCTCGGGAGGAGTCTTTCAAAATAACCTTCTGCTCGATGACATTCGCGAAATTCTGAGCGGCGAACCTCTCGATGTATGGATCAACCACGTGGTTCCACCCAATGACGGCGGCATCAGCCTGGGGCAGGCCGCGATGGCTGCCATGGCTTCCAAATGAGCGCAGCAGCCCGCGCGTCCGGCGCGCACAAACAAGAATCCGATGTTCGATTCCGGCGGCGCGCCGATATGATACTTGCCGGGAGGAGCCGAAGCGGGCTCGTGGGGCCCCGAATGACCACGGTTCAGAGCGCGCCTCGCCGTGGAGTTCAGTTAAGCCAAGGCGCCGGGACGTTCCTCATTGGCCTTTTGTTAAGCTTGTACCCAATTTTATGAGTACGCGGCACGCACACCGCAATCGAGTTGTGTTCACCGTCGTGGAATACAACCCGGCTCCTTCAGGATGCCGCCCCAGTCCCTTGATGCCTCCATGGGGGCATTTTCCGGTTTTCGCCGCGCTGGCGTTCGTCTGGCTGCAGGGGATTGTCTTTTCCCAAACCGCCGCCCGCGGCAAGGCGAGGCCCACCACCGGAAAAGAGATCTTCCTTGCCACCTGCGCCGGCTGCCATGGTCCGGACGGAAAGGGAATGCCAAGGGAAACGCTTGGTTTCGAACCTCCAAAAACGTTCCCCGATTTCACCGATTGCACCTCCACCACGCGTGAGCCTGACGAGGATTGGAAGGCGATCATCCACTACGGAGGTCCGGCAAGGGGATTTTCCGAAATCATGCCATCCTTCACGGATCTGCTGACCGGCGAAGAGATCGAAAAGGTGGTGGAACACTTGAGAAGCTTCTGCGGCGGGCGCGCCTGGCCTCGGGGAGAACTCAATCTTCCCCGCGCGCTGATCACCGAAAAAGCCTTTCCAGAAGATGAAGCGGTAGTGCAGACAAACATCGCCACGAAGGGTGGTTACGGAGCATCCAACCTGTTGGTTTACGAGCGCCGGTTCGGTTTGGGGAACCAGTTCGAAGTCGACGTTCCCTTCGAGTATTCCCATGAACCGGGCCATGCCTGGCTGGGCGGAATTGGGGACGTGACACTCGGTTACAAACGGCTGGTCGCCGGCAGCGTTCACACCGGTTCCATCTTCAGCGTCTCCGGCGAGGCCACCCTGCCCACCGGCAATCGAGCCAGAGGATTCGGTAGCGGATCCACCGTATTTGAGGCCTTCGGCGCGTTCGGTCAAATGCTCCCTCGGCATTCTTTCGTGCAGTTCCAAAGCGGTGTCGAAGTGCCGGTGCGAAACGACGTGGCGAAGGCGGTGTTCGCGCGCACCGCGCTCGGCACTACCTTGACACAAGGCCATCTCGGCCGCCTCTGGACTCCGATGATCGAGTTCGTTGCGGATCGCGATCTGGCAACCGGAGAGAAGACGAACTGGGATGTAGTTCCCGAAATCCAGGTGACGCTTAGCAGGCGTCAGCATATCCGCGCCAATTTCGGCGTTTCCATTCCCGCGAGCAACACCGCCACGCGCTCCCCGCGGGTGATGTTCTATCTCCTCTGGGATTGGTTTGACGGCGGACTGTGGGAAGGATGGAGGTAGCGCGATGCGGGCCGGCCACTCTCTCTGCCGCCTTCTGTTTGCAGCGCTGCTGCTGGCCTCGCTTTGCGGCGCCAGGAGCCCTCGCAAGGGCGCCGGTCATCTTTTCCAGACATCGGACCGTTGCATGGCCTGCCACAACGGCCTTGCCACATCTTCCGGCGAAGACATCTCCTTCGGCTTCGACTGGCGGCCCACCATAATGGCGAACTCCTCTCGCGATCCGTACTGGCTATCCGGCGTGCGGCGTGAAATTACGGACCATACGGAATCACGCGGCGTCATCGAGGACGAGTGTTCCATCTGCCACATGCCGATGGCGCGCTACCAATCGAAGCAACTCGGCCGGGAGGGAGAGGTATTCGCCCATCTCCCCTTCGACGCCGCGAAGCCCGAGGACCGCCTCGCGGAGGACGGTGTATCCTGTTCTCTCTGCCATCAGATCGGCGGGAGCAACTTCGGTAAACGCGAGAGCTTCGTTGGTGGATTTATCCTCGATGAGCCGCGCAACGCCGATGGCCAGCGCGTGGAATATGGCCCCTTCGAGATCGATAAGGGACACACGCGAGTGATGAGGACCTCCACCGGCGGGTTCCGCCCCACGGAGGCAAGGCACATCCGCCAGTCGGAACTGTGCGCCACCTGCCACACCCTCTATACGAAAGCGCTCGGCCCCGGGGGCAAGGTCATCGGCGAATTGCCGGAACAGGTCCCCTATCAGGAATGGCTCCACAGCGATTACCGCGAAAAGCAAAGCTGCCAAGCCTGCCACATGCCGGTTGTGCGGGAACCTGTCCGTATCACGAACGTGTTGGGGGATCCGCGACAGGGGATGTCACGGCATACATTCGTGGGCGGCAATTTCTTCATCCTCGGCATCCTCAACCGGTATCGTAATGAATTGAGTGTGGCCGCCGAACCCCGGGAACTCAGTGCGGCCGTCGAGCGTACAACCGCTTTTCTGCAATCGCAAACCGCCCGTGTTGCCATCGCCCATGCCGAAGTCCGCGGCGGCCGGCTGTCGGCGGATGTCTCCGTTGAAAACCTTGGCGGACACAAGCTGCCTACCGCCTACCCGTCGCGCCGCGTCTGGCTGCATTTCGTTGTACGCGACCGCAACCACCGCCCTGTCTTCGAGTCGGGGGCGCTGACTCCCCAGGGTTCGATCGTAGGGAACGCAAACGATGCGGACCCCGGCAAGTACGAACCCCACTACACGGAAATCACCGCCGGCGATCAGGTTCAGATCTACGAATCGATCATGGTGGACCAGGCAGGCTCACTCACCACCGCGCTGCTCTCCGCGGTCCGCTACGTGAAGGATAACCGCCTCCTGCCGCATGGCTTTGAAAAGGGCGGTGCCTCCCGGGATATTGCCGTGGTGGGTGGAGCTTCAAGCGATGAGAACTTCAGCGGGGCGGGAGACCGGGTCCGCTATTCAGTGGCCCTCGGCGCCGGCCAGGGCCCGTACGTCCTCGAGGCCGAATTGTACTTCCAGCCGATCTCCTACCGCTGGGCCGAGAATCTTCGCAAATACGATACGGCGGAAACCCGGCGGTTCAACGGTTACTACGACTCGATGTCGTCCACCTCGGCGATCGTGCTGGCGCGCGCCGCGGTCACCCGGTAATCATTCCATCCTCTAACAGGAAGAGTTCACTTACATGCGGGGGCGGGACCGGTGGAGGCGCGCAGAACGAATTCCGGATCGATAATCATCTCGTGCGCCGTGGGTTTGGGTTTTGCCTCCTCCGGAACCAGCATGGCGAACACGTGCCGGCCGATGCGTTCGCGGGGGATGTGCACGGTAGTAAGAGCGGGGTAGCAGAACTCGGAGAGCTTGATGTTGTCGAAGCCGGTGACGGAGACGTCCTGGGGGACGCGAAGGCCCCGGTCGCGAAGTTCCCGGAGCACACCAACGGCCATAAAATCATTGACGCAAATAATGGCCGTGGGCTGAAAGCCCGATTGGAGCAAGGAACGCGCCGCCTGGCGGCCGCCTTCGAGGCCGTCCTCGTCGGCGGCCGTGCGCCACTCCGTATCGAAACGCTTCACGGTCTCGACAAAAGTGACCTCGCGTTCGCTCATCGGCCCGAGAGCCGAATGATGGCCTATGAAGGCGAACTTGCGGTGGCCCAGATCGCGGAGGTAATCCACCATGCGCTCGATGCCGGGGCGATAGTTGATGCGAATGTTGTGGACGCTCCGGCAGGCGGCGCCGGCATCATAAAAGACCGCGGGCGTCTTCGATTCCTTCACTTCATTGAGGAAGGATGAATCCATTTCGGAGACAACCAGGGCGAGTCCCGCGACGCGCCTGCCGATCATCATGCGCAGAATTGCCGGCAGTTGCTCCCGGCGATAGCCGGTGTTGGCGGCGACGACTTCGTAGCCGCGTGCGCGGGCAAGCGCTTCCACGACACGATAGATATCGAGGAAGAACGGATTCTCCATGTTGGAGAGGATCATTCCCAGCGTGCGGCTGCGGCCCCCGGCAAGAGTACGGGCAAGAAGGTTCGGGTGGTAGTTGAGCTCCGTAACCACGCGCATCACGCGGTTACGGGTAGCGCTCTTGACCACCGCTTTATTGTTCATAACACGGGACACGGTCGCCGTGGAGACTCCCGCCCGCCGCGCTACTTCCTGCAGGCTCATCTTGCGAAAATAGCCTCTATATAAAGCATTTGCAGAGGGGCATTATCTCACACTAATATGCGGTTCTAAGAGGGGCGTGCAGGGTTCTGGACAGAGAAGCGGCAGTCCCCACAAATGGTTGGATGGCCTCGCCGGGCGGTGACGATGGCGCGCGGATCAGAATCAGCCGCGGAGGATCTCTTCGTAGTATGCCTCGTACTCGGGAATAACCTTCGTCGTATCGAAGCGCGTCTCCGCTTTATGGCGCGCGGCCTGCGACATGGCGCTGTATTTCACCTCGTCGCGCAGTACCTCGAGGATACGGGATGCGTGGGATTCCACGTCGCCCACGGGCTCGAGAAAACCATCCACCCCGGGATTGATGAGCTCAGGAACCCCGCCGCCGTTGGTGGCCACCGGAATCACCCCACAGGCCATTGCCTCGAGGGCAGCCAACCCGAAGGCCTCGAGTTCACTTGGCATGAGCAGAATGCGAGCTTGAGGAAACAGCCGCTCCACATGATCCTGCTTGCCGAGAAAGGTGACGTGCGGGGAAATGCCGAGTTCCCGCGCCAGACGTTCGGCCGGGACACGTTCGGGCCCGTCGCCGGCCATCAGCAGATGGACGGGAATTTCCCGCCGCACGCGGGCCGATATCCGCACACAATCGAGGACGCGCTTCACGGGGCGGAAGTTCGAGACATGCAGCAGTTTCGGCTCTCCGGCGCATGGCGCGGCAGGCGGTTTGTAGAGGCGGCAGTTGACGAAATTGCGAATCACCCGGATGGGGTTGGCGATGCTGAAAACCTCGCGCGTGCGGCCGCGCATGTACTCGCTGATGGTGGTAATGCCGTCCGATCTCTCCATGGAGAATTTCGTGATGGGGAAGTAGGAAGGATCCACGCCGACAAGAGTGATGTCGGTGCCGTGCAGGGTGGTGATGAACGGAAGACGCCGGCGCGGGGCGAGCATCTGCTGCGCCAGCAGCGCGGAGATGGAGTGGGGAATCGCGTAGTGGACGTGCAGCAGATCGAGTTCGTAGGCGTCCGCCACTTCCGCCATGCGGGAGGCGAGCGCAAGGGAATAGGGAGGGTACTGAAAGAGGGGATATGAGGAGACCTCTACCTCGTGGTAGTGGATATTCCCGGCTCCGGTGTCGAGCCGGATGGGATTGGCGTAGGTGATGAAGTGGACATCGTGGCCGCGCGCGGCAAGTTCGAGCCCGAGTTCGGTGGCGACGATGCCGCTGCCGCCATAGGTGGGATAGCAGGTGATTCCGATGCGCATGGATTCAAGACCGCCAGCGAAGAAAGCCGTAGCCGATCTGCCCGTTGAGACGCTCATCCGGACGGGCCAAATTGCCGCCTCCAAACCAGACTCGCACGCCCTGCGGCGTCACTTCCACTGTCCCGTCGCAAACCACTTTCCCGTTCCAGGCCTCGGAGCCGCCGAGGACGGGCGAAGCGAGTTTTTCCCACTGTACCCCGTCCCGCGATCGGGCAAGACCCATGCGGCGATACTCGTTGCGGTCACGGCCCGTGTAGAGCATCCAGTAGGAGCCGTTCGAGAACCACACCGCGGGCTCGCCGAGACCGTTCTCGTCGAAAGTTCCGGCCTCTCCCAGTTCGAGAAGCGGGTTGGCCCGTAGTTTAGTCCACACAATGCCGTCGATTGAGCGGGCAAGGCCAAGCCGCTGGCGGCGGGCGCGGTCCTGGCCCAGGTAGAACAGGTAGAATACGGCGCCGAAGCGGACCACGTATGGATCGGCCACGCCGCGCTCATCCCAGCTTCCGCGCGGCCCGGGATCGAGCACGGCTTGTGGATATTTTGACCAGGCGAGGCCGTCCCGTGATCGGGCTATTGCGATGCGCGGAAGTTTCTCCACCTGATACCAGTAGAGAAACTCGTCTCCCACGAAAAGCGCCGAGCCGTTGGCGGCAATGTAATTTCCTTCCCATCCTTGCGGCGAGAGCACCTTGCCTTTCCTGGTCCAGGCCAGACCGTCTACCGAGGTGGCGAGTCCGGTGTGCCACGTCCTGCCGTCAAAACCGGAATAGAAATTGTAATAGACTCCCGCGCGGTTCAATACGGAAGGGTTAAGGGCATCCACCGAATCCCACGCGCCGGTAGCGCCGCGCGTCAAGACGGGGTCCGGGCGCGGCTCCCATGCGAATGAACCCCGCGCCGGCTTGCCGCGCGCGGGCGGCAGATGAAAATCACCGTAGCGTCCGCAGGCGGCGAGCAGAAAAGGAGCCGCCAGCAGTTCCCGCCTGTCGAGGAGGCTCATAGGGGCACACGCACGCGCAGGGATGCGCCGCGGCCGGGGTTCGATTCCACGATCAAATCACCGTTCAAGGTTCGCACGCGCCGTTTGATGCTCTCCGGCCCCATGCGCATCAATTCCAGTTCCTCGAGGTTGTAAGTGCCACCGAAGGGGAAGCCGCTTCCATCATCCTCCACCTGAAGATTCAACTGATTCGCGCTGCGTTCCGCGCCCAAAGAGACCTTCGAGGCTTTCGAGTGTTTCTGCGCATTGTGCAACGCCTCGCGGATGATCTGGAGAACCTCGTGGGAGATCTCCGGCTCGAGACCGCTCAGCGCATCGCCGACGTTCCAATGGAGTTGAATCCCGCTGCCTTTTTGAAAATCCTCGGCAATCTGACGAACGCTGGTGGCGGGCGTAGCTCCGTCGGCTGACATACGCATGCTGCGTACGAAGGCGCGCATGTCGGTGATCTGTTTACGGCAGATTTCCTGAAGCTGCGTCAGGTCGGCGATGGCCGCATCGCGGTCGCGGGTGAGGAGTTTCTTGATCACCTCCAACCGCATCTGAAAGCTAATGAAGCTTTGCAGCGGCCCATCGTGAAAATCGGCGGCGATCCGCTGGCGCTCGAGTTCCCTTGCGTTCTCGGCCTCGGTGCGGAACATCACGGTCTGCCGCGAGGCGACATCAAGATGGCGCTCGATCATCTGCCGCTGCCAGCCATAAAGCACGGACAAGATGCCCGGAAACACCACCACCGGACCGAGCGATGTGACCTGGTCTCGCGCTGTCAGAACGCTTACGATCGTAACCACCGCCACTACCAGGGTGATCTCCCGCAGTTGATGCAGTAACGTCGTGTGAAGCAACACGAATATGTAGAAAGCGCCCACCATCCATCCGGCCCGGTCCGGCGGATTCACAATGCAGACCAGCAGAATGATGAGATCGATGATAAGACGAAAGAGCCCGGAACTTCCCACCCAGCGCCGCCGCCACGCAACGGCGCCCAGGGCGAACAAATTGTACATCAGGTAGGCGACAGAGGGTCCGGTGAGGGGAAACCAATGAGGATACAGTTCCAGCCCCACCAGCGAGGCGGCGATCGCCACGCGCGCGATGCCGAACGCCAGCCGCCAGGACTCGGGAGTTACAGTACGCTCTCCAGCCAATTGGAAACTCGCACAGGGCCCGCCGGGGCTTCTGGAAGAAACCCGCGCATCCACTGGCCGGCGAAGCTCCATTGTGCGGGCGAGTTCTTCAAAAGGTTCAGTTTACCCTAATCCTTTCCTTAGCCGCACAGGCAGACCAGCCTCTACCTGCGATAGAGGTATAACGTATGGCTGCGGCCTTCGCCGTCATCGTCAATTGTTTCGGTCTTCTCCGGTTTCCAACCGGAAAACTCGAAGTCATGCGATACGATTCTCGTACCTTTTTTGAGCTGCTTCTCGAGGATGGGGCTGACTTTGTCGTTGGACGTGGGCAGCAGGTAGACGGTGATGAGATCGGCGGAGGAATAGTCCTGAGTCGTGATGTCGCCGTGGATGATGCGGGCCGTTTTCTCCAGCCCGAGACTGCGGATCTTGTCCATGCTTTGCTTCCAGAGGTCGTTATCCATCTCGACTCCGGTCGCGTTGGCTCCGAATTTCTGGGCAGCCATGATCACGATGCGTCCATCGCCGCTGCCGAGGTCAAACATTTTCTCGCCCCGCTTCAGTCCTCCGAACTCAAGCATTTTATTGACGACGAATTCCGGCGTGGGGTAATAAGGCGCCAGTTTCTCCGTCTTCTTTTCCTGAGCCGGGGCAGCGGCTGCCAGCAGAACCAGTGATGCGGCTATTCGCAACATGATGGGTCGTCTCCTCGCCTTTAGATGGGGCCGCGTAGTCATTCACTAGACGCCTCGTCTAGGGCGCCAGGTACAGGCGAACGCGGTTACTGGATTTGTTTCCGGCATCGATGTAGAGTTCGGCCGGACCAGCGTTCACGACTCTTGGAAGCTGGATTTCAATCAGGTAGAAACCAATGTAGCCCGGAGCGAGCGTGGCGCGGGTTACCTCCACGGGTTCGCGGTCGACGAAAGCGCGCACGGGTGCAACTACCTTGGGGGTGTTGTCCACCGGGGCGGCAATCCCGGTTTGCCAGGAAGGGTCGACGGCGCCGAGCCCCGTGGCGAGAATCTGTATCCTGGCGCCCGACTTGGCGGGCGTCATTGCGTCGAGCGCGACGCCGCTATCGGCATCGAGCAGCAACGGGGAGCCGTCGCGGTCAACAAAGATGGCCGGAGAGACCGGCTCGAGCGGAAGGTCCACCGGTTGATTGCGCCCGTCTCCGGACAATACCAGCGGAAGCGATGAACCCTTCGCTTCAAAGGGGACCTGCACCTGGGTCTCCGCATCCGTGCTGCCGAGAATTGGCACATTCAGATCGCCCGAACTGATACGTTCCAACCGCCGGCCCAGGATACTGAGCAGCGTTCCGGGAGCGGCCGGGCGGGAACTGAAGTCGGCGGCGTTGACGACGCTCAATTCGCGAAGGCGGTGAGGGGCCATGGTTGCGTAGACTCCTTGCCCCTGAAGCAGGACAAAGAGTTGATTACCATTCTCATCCAGCCGGACATCGAGCGCGGCTGCGTCCGGAAGTCCGTCACTGATCCGCTGCCAGTTCAGAGTGGAGACAAGGTTCGCCAAATCCGCGGTTGCATAAAAGACCCCCCGGGTAGTGGCGGCGTAGATGGCTCCGGATTTCATGTCGGCAACCACACCGCCGGCGTCTCCTAGCAAGTTGGCGGTAATGTCCTCCCAGAACTGGCCGCCGTTCGTCGTGTGAACAATGCGGGCCGCGGATGGATCCGCGCCTGTTGGGACCGACAGCGCCGCCACGGCAATCCGAGGATCCCTCGAGTTCGCCCAAATCGAATTCACCGCGCCCGCGCCGGGGACGTTAAAGGGCAGCCAGGTCTGACCGCGGTCCGGCGAAGCAAAGAGCCGGCCGTCCGCCGAGCCCGCATAGATCCAGTCACTTACCGGGAGCGCTATCCGCTGCGGCAACCCAAGTTGCTCGGAAACCTGTTGGCGAAACCGGCGTTCCGCGCGCACTTGCGCGGGGTTGGCGGGACGCCACGCCCCGCGTTCTCCGGGAGCCCACTCCAATTCCAGGTCCGAATCCGAATCATAAGGAGCCGAGACGACGGCCGGTCTCACCCCACTGGGCACGGAAAGCAACCGCGTGGCTGGAAGGTTCGGCAGGCTCTGGTTCAGGCCATCCCAGGTTGAGCCCCCATCGAGGCTGCGCCAGACACCGAACCTGCTGCTGACGGTGATCTCGTCGGGGTTGATGGGAGAAAGCGCCAGATCGGAAAGGCCGTCTCCAAGAATCGATTGATTGCGATAGCCGGTGAGATTGCTCCACGCGAAGCCGCCGTCATCGGACCGGTAGACAAACCGGCCCAACGCATAGTAGCGATTCGGATTGCCGGAGGCCTGTTCGACACGGGCCGAAGGTTCCGGCCGCGTCGCGGCGCCGCGGAGCGTAATCCGCACGGGAACGGCTTTGAGCGCGCTCGGCTTCCAGGTTTCAAAATCCCGGGTTTCCCAAATCCGGCCGGAGGCGGTCTGGGAGTACAGCGTCTGCCCGTCGGGAGAATACCACACATGCCGCACGGGACCGGTGGCGAGGGCCGGCAGGGAAACATCTATCAGGGTATTTCCGATACGGCGCCATTCCAACCGGGCGGACGAGCCCGATTGGGCGAATAGGCCCACGGTGGGGAACAGGGAAAGAAGCCCAACGGCGCCGATTGTGGCGTTCCGACACATGCCTGTCCCTATTCTATCCTTTCTTTCCGTTCCGTCCATAACGAATCGTGTTGAAAAATCATGTACTTTTCTCTTTTTTTGTGGTATCCCTTAATTTGCTATGCATGTTTAAGGGCTTAGACGCCGATGGTAGCACTTGGAAGGGCGTCTGGCCTGCTAGACTGAGAGAAATCATGCTTCGGGCAGCCATTCGGGGGGTGTTTGCAGGGCTGATTCTGACGGCCATGGCCGGGGTGTCTCCGGCCCAGATACCCTTCTTTTCTCCTGCCGGGTCCCAAGCGACAGTAGTCGAGATTACGGGGCAAGTGTCCGTACTCCGCGACGCCAACTCACCCTGGGTGTTGAACCAGGGGAGCACAATCCAGCCGCAACAGATGGTCATTACGGGTCCAGACGGTTACGCCAGGTTCCGCGTTTCCGACGGCAGCACATTCGAGGTTTACCCGAATTCGAAAGCCGTGTTCCGCGCCAATCCCGGCAATTTGAAGGATCTGGTGGACATGATCATCGGCCGCATCAGAATCCACATCGAGAAACTCGGCGGGCAGCCGAATCCGAACGATGTCCACACGCCGACGGCGGTAATCTCCGTGCGGGGAACCATCTTCGATGTCGTGGTGGATGAGGATGAAACCACGATGGTGGCCGTTACCGAAGGTTTGGTGGCCGTGCGGCACGCCTTGAAGCCCAGCAAGAACGAGAGGCTTGTCGGCGCGGGCGAAGTGCTGCGCGTCTACAGGAACGAACCTCTCGCCAGGAATAGCGTGGATAAGGGTCTGGTTGCCGAACACGTCTTCCGCGGGCTGACCGACGCTCTGATCACCATCATGCGCGGCGGCGGGTTGCGCGGCGGCGGCTCCGGCGCTCCCTCCGGCGGCGCGCCAGGCGGCGGGCTTCCCGGCGATACAAAGGGCAATCCTCCGCCACCGCCACCACCACCACCGGCGGCCCCGCCTCCTGGGAACCAATAGTTCACTGGCGGCCATCGAGAGCGCCGTCCAGGGAACATCTGTCCATGTTCCCTGGAATCGGAGCGCATGCAGCCCCCGGAACGCGATCAGGAGCGATCAGAACTGGAACTTCGCGGCAATCATGATGCGCCGCGGAATTCCGCTCTGCGAGGTGATCATTCCAAAAGTTCGCGAAACGATGGAACTGTCCGGGTTGCCGGCATTCATGTGGTTCAGGATATTCTGCGCCTCGAACCGCAGTTGGAGCCGCCGGGCCTCGGACAGAATCGGAAACGACTTCATCAGCGCAAAGTCGAACTGAGAGAAGCCAGGGCCGCGCATCTGTGTGAGATAGCTCGGAACATCACCTATCTCATATCCCTGAACGATGCGAAACGCCTCCGGATTGAAATAGCGGGTGAAGCCGGCCGAACCTTCCAAAGCCGTGTGGCCGCTCACGCCGTTGTTGTAGTTGACGCGCGGCGCAACAAAAATGGGTTGTGAGTCACGTCCCTGACCGATGTTGTACCATTGGCTGCCGGGTCCGCCGACCGTGTTGCTGGGCGTGCGTACGGCTATCGGAGTGCCGGAACGGAACATAGTGGTGCCGGCCAGCGACCAGCCGCCCAACACCTTGTCGAGCACCTTCGCGCCGATGGTTTGCGGATCGCCAAGCAGCGCGTTGCCTTTGCCGACGGGAAGGTCCCAGGAGTAGTTGAACAGCACCTTATGAGTGATGTCGCTGCCGGCAAGACCGTACACGCTGCCCAAGCCCAATCCGGCTTGAGGGAAGGGCATGCCCTGCTGGCCGTCGAGAGCGCCGGAGTCTTGTAACAGTTTCGAGAGCGTATAATTCGCCAGCAGAGAGAACCCGCGGCCGAACCGGTGTTCCACCTGGAAGTAGCCCGCATGATAGTTCGAGGTGCCCAGCGGTTCGCCCACAGTCCAGATTTCCGACCACAGTGGATTGAGTTGGAACAGACGGCCATAGGGAAGCGTGGCGCCGCCCATGCCGGTCAGTGGAGCGATCTGGCCGTAGAAGGGGTTCGGCACCTGCGTGCTCAACGCCATGCCGAGAGGCCCGATCTTATGATAGGCGTCCGGCAGAATGTGCTCGCCCATCCCGAGGTAATAGGGAATGCCGCGGCCGAGGTTGGCGTTATATGCGCCTTCCAGAACCCAGGAGTTCGCCCCGGAGCCGAATTCCTTTTGCAGGCTGAGCGAAATCACGTGCTCGTGCTCGGGTGTGATGTTCGGCGCGCTGGCCAGGAACCAGTTGCCCATCACGCTCTTGTTCAGCTCATTGACGTCGCGAGTCACGGGAACATATCCGATCCCGTTAGGCATGGGGCGGTCGAAGGTCAAGGGGAAGGTGAGGCCGCCGTCCGGCGAGCCGCCTTGCACCAGGCGCGCGAGGTCGCCGTAGCCGATATTCCACATCGAGCCGTTCAGGAATTGGCTGCCGGTCGAGGTGCCCCAGATTTCGCCGTAGCTGGCGCGCAATACGGTCTTGGGCATGAGTTGGTAGGCCATGCCGAGGCGCGGCCCGAAATGATAGGGCAACGACCACTGGAGCGTCCGGCCGGGATACTCTTTCGTGCCCATCATGACCGCGCGGCCATAGATGCCTTTGGTCACCCAATCGGGAGCGGGCATGTTGGTGCCGGTAATCTTGAGTACCTGGTCCCAACTCCAGCCGGCGTTGGGTGTCCAGGGCCATTTGTAATCCTTGTCCCAAAAAGTCTGCCGGTCGAAACGCTCCGTGCGCGGAGGCTCGAAGTCCCAGCGAATTCCCATGTTGATAGTCAGCTTACTGCTTACCCGGAAATCATCCTGAATGTATGCCCCGTGATAGGTTTGCAAAGAGGCGGGTCCGGCGTATTGGACACCATCGCCGCCGGCGATACCGCCAAGAAGCCATCCGGCCAGGCCGGATCCATAGCCATTCACCGGCGAGTCATAATATTGCGAAGTCAGACTGCGAACCGTGTAGGTCGAGAAACGGCCGCCGGAGGGAACATTCGAGTAATATCTGCGGTGTTCGTAACCAACCTTGAGAGTGTGCTTACCCCATAATTTCTGGAGCGAAGCCAGCCCGCTGTAAGTGGTGTCGAACGCCTGGCTCACCTGGCCCCCGCCGATGTCCGTGATCGTGTCCCGCACGCCGAGCAGAGGTACCCGGCCCTTGGTGGTGCCCAGCAGGTTCAACACTTCCTGCTGGATCGGCCATCCGGCCGCATCCACATCCACCTGCTGGCCGGTGAGCGTGTAACTGCGGACGACGCCTCCGCGCAAATTCAGAGTCGTCGTGGGGTTGATCGTCATGATGTGGTCGAGCGAACCGGTGTACGCCCGGCCCGTCGTTACGCTCGCCGCCTGAAGCGCGGAGAGCCAGCGCGGGCTCTCTGAACTGTTGTCAAAGTGAGTCGCGGTGAAGTGCGTGGTGTGGCGGTTGTTCCAATTCTGATCGATGCGGCCCGTCCACTTGTTGTTGCTGGACGGGTTTGTGCTGGTGCCCACGAAGTTGCTGTCGTGGCTCGAACCGGGCAGCGGCGCGCGGTTCGGTTGCGGATAGTACCCGAGGTAGATCTTCGAGAGCGGGTTGAAGCGGGCCTGTGGGATCATGTTGCCCGGAAACGGGTCGCGCTTCACCCTGGTGCCCTCGAGTTTTGCCGTCAGCGGGTCAAAGATCTGCGCCTTCAGACCGCTGTCGATCAGCGTCTGTGAGAAATCGCCGGAGCGTTCCAGAGCCGTAGGCACGCCCGCCAATAGCGTGTTGCTTCCGGAGCGGTAGCGTCCACCCTCGAAGTTGAGGAAGAAGAACGTCTTGTCGCGGCCTTTATAAACCTTCGGGATCCAAATAGGCCCGCCCAGGCTGGCGCCGAATACGTTTTCGTGAAACACACCCTTGGCGCGGCCGAACCGGTTCGAGTTCCAGTCGTTGGCGTTCAACATGTCGTTCTTGAAGAACTCGTAAGCCGAACCATGAAATTCGTTGGTCCCGGCTCGCGTCACCAGCGTCACCGCGCCGCCGGAAAGTCGGCCGTATTCGGCCGAGAGGCCGTTCGTGATCACCTTGAATTCACCCACCGCTTCCATGGAGGGAACCGCGGGTGGAATGTCGTGATAATAACCGGTCGAGACCGCCAGGCCGTCGATGTAGTACTCGGCCGCCGCCGTGCGCCCTCCATTGATGCGAAAATCACTGCCGCGGCTCATCTGGTCCGAAGTGCCGTTAACGTTCGCTGTCAGGGTCGCGAACGCCAGGGCGTTGCGGTTGTATTGCGGCAATTGCTGGATACGCCGGTTGTCAATAACCTGTCCGGTCTGCGCGTCCTCCGTACGTAAAAGCGGGACCTCGGCGGTCACGCTGATGCGCTCCGTCTGGGATCCCACCTCCATGGTGAGATCCAGCGTGACCCGGTCGCCCACGCGGAGCGTGAATGGCCCCTGATCGAGGTTCTTGAAACCTTCGAAAGTGGCCGAGAGTTTGTAGCTGCCAGGGATCAGGTTGGTAATTACATAGATGCCTTCCGCGTTGGCGTTGGCGCTGCGCGCCACGTTGGTTTCCGTGTTCACGACGCTGATGACGGCGTCCGGAATCACGGCGCCGGAGGAATCCTTCACCTGTCCGCC
Organism: Bryobacterales bacterium; assembly: GCA_026954325.1. Lineage (GTDB taxonomy): Bacteria > Acidobacteriota > Terriglobia > Bryobacterales > Bryobacteraceae > CADEFT01. The sequence continues at coordinate 69,543 of JAIXKK010000058.1, forward strand.
GACCGAGGCGCTGCTGGTCTGCGCGCTCGCGAGGGCAGCCGTAAAGAATGCAAACCAAATTATCAATAATATACGTCTTATCATATAGCGATATTCAGCTCCTTAATGAAATTCCAGAGCATTATACTCCTTGATCGCCGGCCGCCGCAAACGCCCCCGAGAGCCGCTTGGAGCCCACCCGGTCCCACTTGACTTCGGGGCGCGGCGCATGTATCGTTCTTGAAACCGGATGATCTCATCCGGTTTTGATTTTCTGTACTCAATAGGTGGCTTTCATGATACAGTTCGTCGCTCCACTGCTTCTGTGGATGCTTTCCTGCGGCAGCATTCTTGCTCAAGACTACCGGGCCAAGGTTCAAGGCACCGTGTCGGACTCCACCGGCGCCGTGATAGCCGAAGCACAACTGCGGCTGCGCAACATCAATACCGGCATCGAAGTTGCGAAGACTTCGAATCAAAGCGGCCAGTTCCTGTTCGACTTCGTGGACCCCGGCACGTATGAATTGACGGTCGAATTGGCTGGATTCAGCAAGTTCGTGCAGCAGAACATACTGGTGCAGACACGCGGAGACGTCACCGTAAATCCCGTTCTGACCCTCGGTCAGGTGGTGGAAACGGTGAACGTCGCATCCCAGACGGTGGAGGTGCAGTTTAATACCGCTACCATGTCGCTGACCGTCGACCGGAAGATGCTCACGGACCTGCCCGTGCTCGCCCGTAACCCGTTCACGCTCGTCCTGCTGGACCCCGCTGTCGTGAACCGGTATGGCACGAATTTTGCTACGCGCAACCCATTCTACATGTGGTCCTCGAGCCAACTCGACGTGGGCGGCAACACCACTCAGAAGAATGAACTCCAGTTGGACGGCGCTCCGCTCCAATTGGGCTACAAGGGCTCCTACGCACCACCGATGGACGCCACGCAGGAGGTGGCGGTGCAGCAGAACGCGGTGGACGCCGAATACGGGCACAGCGCGGGCGGCGTGTTGACTTTGTCCGTGAAATCGGGAACCAACGAATACCACGGGACCGCCTATTACTTTGGACGCAATCCGGCATTGAACGCAGTGACGAACTCCGTCGTGCGCGCGCCGAACACTGTGCGCAATCACATATACGGAGGCACCCTGGGCAATCCTATCGTCAAGAACAGGCTATTCAATTTTGTCTCCTTCGAGCGCTGGCAGACAAAGGATCCGCGGCAGGCGATCATGACGCTGCCGACCGAACTCGAGCGCGGTGGAGATTTCTCTCAGTCTCTCAATCCCGACGGCGGCCTGCGCGCCATTTTCGATCCATACACCACGCAGTTAAGTTCCGCCGGCATTGCTTCACGCACGCCTTTTCCCGGCAACCGCATCCCCGTATCCCAGATGGATCCGCTGGCCGTGCGGTTCATGAAGGATATCTGGCTGCCCAACGGCCCCGGCGACAATATCACGAGGGTGAACAACTACAAGCAAGCCTACTTCTGGTATCTCTACAACTGGAATTTCAACAACCGCACGGACTGGAACGTCAATGACAAATGGAAGGTCTTCGCGCGCTACAGCCGTTTCCGCACGGATCTCTCGCAGAACAACTACACTCCTAATAACTCGCCGGCGATGACGGATGACAACGGCGGCGTGATGAACTCGCGTAACATCGCCGCTGATGCGGTTTGGACAGCCGGTCCTTCGACGGTAGTCAATTTCCGCTGGAGCTACGCCACGCTGAACGATGATTACGATTCGCCCAAGAGCGCCGTCGGCGAGCAGGGGTTGAAGCAGTTCTGGCCGAGTGAATGGTACAAGTCCTATCTGCCCGGCATCCCCGCCATTTACTACCCGAACCTCGTGGTAAACGGCGTGGGAAGCGCCAACTTCGGAAAAGGCGGCTACTGGTATCAGCACCCGCAAAGCTATAACTACAGCGGGCGAATCTCCAGGAACATGGGACGCCACTATTTGAAAGCGGGTGGCGAGAGCCGCCTGCTGCGCGGCAGTTCGGTTCGTCCGAATCTGATGAACTTCAACTTCGGGCCGGCCTTAACGGCTGACACATACCAGGCCCCGAACACGCGACTGCGGGGAGACGCCTGGGCAACGTTTCTGGTGGGCGCGCTGGGCAATGACTCGCAAGCGCAGCACATTCCCTTGCAGGAGCCGCGCACGGACTTCTACGCCGCCTTCATCCAGGATGACTTCAAGGTGAACAAGAACCTCACCATCAACCTTGGATTGCGCTACGAATATGAGACCGGACTGTTTGATCCGCAGGATCGCGTTTCGAGGCCGCTCGATCTCACGGCGCCGATTCCCGACATGCAGAAAAATCCCCCGCCGATCCCCGCTGACATCGCGGCGCTGCGCGGCCAGCCCTACCATTTCACCGGACCGTGGCAATTCGCGGGCGGCGGCAATCCACGCGGAATGTGGGATAGCAACAAGAAAGTGTTCATGCCCCGCATCGGGGTGGCCATCCGGCTGAGTGACCGCATGTCGCTGCGCGGCGGCTACGCCCGCTATGTCATCCCGCCGCTGCTGGTGAGCGACGTGTTGGGCGCGGGAGATGCGCGCTACGCCGGCTTCGGGGCCATTACCACGGTAGCGCCGGCCCTGCTCGGCGTGCCACAGGCAAGAATCTCCGAGCCGTTCCCCACGGGCTCTAATCCCTTGATCCCGCCAGTGGAGAAGTCCCTCGGCATTTACACCCGGCTGGGCAGCCAAGCCGATTGGAACCAGAAGGACATGCGTACCGGCGTCAACGATAGGTTCAACGTCTCTTTCCAGCGCCAGTTGCCCTTCCTAATGCATGGTGAGGTTACTTACTTCATCAACCTCGGCCATGACCTGCCTTACAACGACCGGCTCAATCTTGCCGATCCCAACCTCGGTTATACGTATAAGGCCCTGCTCGACCAGACCGTAGCCAATCCGTTCTACCAGTACCTCACCCCGCAGACTTTCCCTGGGCAGTTGCGCAATCAGCAGGCCGTAAGCCGCGGCTCGCTCCTGCGCCCGTATCCGCATTATCTGGACTTGACCCAATTCAACACCAGCGGCTTCCTGAACCGCTACCATGCCCTCCAGATAAAGCTACAGCGCAATTTCAACAACGGGCTCATGTTCCTCGTGGGCTACAACTTCAACCGCGAATGGAACAGCAACTTCTTTAATGATCCCGATGAATATGCGGGCGTCACCACGATGCTTGACAGTAACAATCCGCGCCACCGCATCTCGACTGCGGCCGTTTACGAACTGCCTTTCGGCAAGGGCCGCAAGTACCTGTCGAATATACATCCCTTTGTGAACGCTGTGTTCGGCGGCTGGTCCACCAGCACGCTGCTCTTTTACAACTCGGGCAACTATCTGCGCTTCGGCGCGCAGGTGGCCCCGGACACGACCCCGGCAGTCTACCGCGACCGCACCAAATGGTTCGATCTTTCGAGCTTCAACCGCCAGCCGGCCTACACGCCGCGCACCAATCCCTGGCAGTATCCGGACCTGACGGGACCTCGTAACTGGAACCTGGACGTGACGCTGTCCAAATTCTTTCCTATAACCGAACGGGTAAGGCTGGAGTTGCGGCTGGAATCGTACAACCTCACCAACAGCTTCGTTCCGAATGACCCGGCCACCGCCTTCACCTCGGCCACATTCGGACGGACCACCACGCAGAACAACCGCGGACGGGAGTTTCAGTACACGGCGCGGATCCACTTCTGAGGCGGCATAAGGCAGGGGAGGCGAGACGAAACTCGCCTCCCCTTGTCTCGCTGAAAGCACTTCGCCATCGGATTCCACTCCACCTTCTCCGTGATCCCAATCGCGGCGTAGCCGTATTTGACGGCCGCGCCTAACTCACAGGCAGGCGATCACCGCGTCGCGTACTTCCGCCGATCCGCTGGAGCCGCCGAGATCCGGAGTGCGCACCGCTCCCTCCGCCAGCACGCGGCGGACGGCTTGCTCGATAGCGGCCGCCGCCGCCCCCTGTCCCAGGTGATCGAGCAGCATGGAGGCGCACAGGATCGCGGCAAGCGGATTGGCGATGCCGCGTCCGGCAATGTCCGGAGCCGATCCGTGAACAGGCTCGAACAGCGAAGGCGAGCGGCGCGAAGGATCGAGATTGGCGCTGGCCGCAAGGCCGATGGACCCGGCCACGATGGCGGAAAGATCGCTCAGGATATCGCCGAACAGATTCGACGCCACTACCACGTCGAAGCTGTGCGGACGCCGCACGAAGTTCATCGCCGCCGCGTCCACCAGCAGCGATTCGGTCTCGATCTCCGGAAACTCGCGCGCCACCGATTGGAACACGCGATCCCACAGCACCATGCCGTACGCCTGTGCGTTCGATTTCGTGACCGAAGTGACGCGCTTCTTGTTCCGCTTGCCGGCCAGTTCGAACGCGTAACGAATGACGCGTTCGCATCCATGCCGCGTGAAAACGGAGGACTGCACGGCAACCTCCCCGGCCTGGTTCTGGTGGACGAAACCGCCCACCGGGGCGTATTCTCCCTCCGTATTTTCCCGGATCACCACCATGTCAATTTCGCGGGGCGGGAAATGCTGGAGCGGCGACTCGACCCCCGGATAGAGCACCGCCGGCCGGACGTTGACATATTGATCAAACCCGCGGCGGATGGGAAGCAGGAGGCCATGCAGCGTGACATGGTCCGGGATGTCGGGATGACCCACCGCGCCGAGGAGAATGGCGTCCGCCGGGCGCAGTGTGTCGAGCGCATGAACGGGCATCATGCGCCCGTGGCGAAAATAATGTTCCGAACCCCAATCGTGCTCCTCGAAGATCATCCTGAAGCCGTGCCGCGCGGCGGCTTTCTCCATCACGCGCATGGCGCACGCCGTGACCTCGCCTCCGATTCCATCGCCGGCGATCACCTGAATCCGGTAGTTCTGCATGCCTCAGGAATTTTACTTCATCCGGCGTCCCGGGTTGCGCCCGCCGCCGCATGCCGTAAACGCATAAAATATAGAGAGATGGGTGATTTCTGGCGACATAGGGCCTTCTTCATCCAGTGCGTCCTGGCCGGGATCTCCGTCTGTCTGCTCGGCCTCGAACTCTGGACGCTGCGCCAGATGGAGGCTGCGCAACGTCCGGTTGCTTCGGGAACCCTCGCCGCCGCGGGCGCGCTGCCGATTGAAAAGGTGTTCTCCTTCCCGGAGGTCACTTGCGGACCGAAGACCACGCCCGTCTTCCCCGCGCAGACTGTGAAGCAAACTCCGCATCCCGGCAACGTGACGCTCCTCGCCCGCGAGCAGTTTCAATACGGCCTCGGCCTCACCGCCTGCGTCTTCTGCGGACTCATGCTCGGGGTCGCTTTCTCCTACCGCACCGTTCTCCGCGAGACCCGCCTCGCCCAACTCAAATCCTCGTTCGTCTCCAATGTCTCGCATGAAATGAAGACCCCGCTCGCCACCATTCAGATGTTCGCGGAAACTCTTGAGGCCGGCAGGGTCCACGACCGGCGGAAACTCGCCGAGTACTACCAGGTCATCCACAAAGAAAGCCGGCGTCTGGGACAAATGATCGAGGATGTCCTCGACTTCGCCCGCATGGAGAACCATACGCGGCGCTTTCAATTCTCCCCCACCGACATCGGCGATCTGGTCGAGGACGTCGCCGCAATGTTCGAACAACAGGTGGAAATGGCCGGAGGGCGTATGGAAGTGAATGTCGAACGGCCCTTGCCATCACTCCCGGTAGACTCCAAAGCCCTCGGACAGGCTGTGCAAAACCTCCTCGGCAACGCGCTCAAGTATTCGGCCGCTGTGAAAGACATCCGAGTCGCCGTTTCCCCGCGTGGTTCCGGAGTGGCCATCGAGGTTTCCGACCGCGGCATCGGAATTCCCGAAGCCGAGCAAAGCCGTATTTTCGACAAGTTCTACCGTGTCGACGCCGGCCTGGCGCATAATACAAAAGGCGCTGGGTTGGGGCTGGCCATGGCCAGGCACATCGTGAAAGCGCACGGAGGCGAGATCACGGTGGAAAGCCGCGTGGGCGAAGGAAGCCGCTTCACGATCCTGCTGCCGCGAAGAGCGTCGTCCTGGTGGAGTGTGGATGGACAACGAGCCGCCGAAGCTGCTTATCGTCGAGGATGAACCCGAGATGGCCTTGGGCCTGCGGGATAACTTTGAATTCGAGGGCTACACGGTTTCCACTGCCGCCGATGGCGAGGAGGGCCTCCGCAAAGCGCTTGCTGAAGATCCCGACCTGATTCTGCTCGACATCATGCTGCCCAAGATGAGCGGCCTCGACGTGTGCCGCACGCTGCGCAAGCGCGGCGTCACCACCCCCATCCTCATGCTCACCGCGCGTACACAGGAAAAGGATGTCGTCGAGGGACTCGAAACAGGAGCCGACGATTATGTCGCCAAGCCGTTCAGCATCCGCGAACTCGTGGCGCGTGTGCGCGCCCACTTGCGGCGTTCGGCGCCCAAGCCCCCTGATCCGGACGAATACGAATTCGGCGGCCTCCATCTCGATTTCCGCAACTACCACGCAACCCGCGGCGGCGAGGCGCTGCTGCTCTCCCCGCGCGAGTTTGAACTCCTGCGCTTCTTTGTCCGGCATCGCGGCGAGGTCGTGACACGCGAGCAACTGCTGGAGCAGGTCTGGGGCATCACGTCGCGGATCATGACGCGCACCGTGGACAACCACATCGCCAAGCTCCGCCAGAAAGTGGAAGAGGAGCCCGCCGGCCCGCGCTGGATTGTCACCGTGCACCGCAGCGGATACAAGTTTCTCGGGTGATATCCTTCTCCGGCGATGCGGTCCTCGCATAAATCGCCGTCGCAGTATGATGGAAGGACTCATGTTCTGGAGGGGCTTATTCTGCTTGAGCCTTGCGGCTCTTTCAGCGCGCGCGGAAACCGGCGAGGAGTTCTTCGAGAAGAAGATCCGGCCCGTGTTGGCGGAAAAATGCTACGGCTGCCATGGCGCGAAAGTGAAATCGCCGATGGGCGGTTTGCGCCTCGATACGGCCGCCGCGCTGCGCAAAGGCGGCGATAGCGGACCGGCAGTGGCGCCGGGTGATCCGGCGAAGAGCCCGCTGATGGAAGCCATTCGCTACACAAGTCTGCGCCTCAAAATGCCGCCCGCCGGCAAACTCCCCGACGAGCAGATTGCAGATTTCGAGCGCTGGATCCGCATGGGCGCGCCCGATCCCCGGAAGGAAGAGCAGGCCCCTCCCGCCGCGCGCAAGAAAACCATCGATTGGGAGCAGGCGCGAAAATACTGGACCTTCCAGCCTGTCCGCAAACCTGCCGTGCCCACGGTGCAAGATGCCTCCTGGCTTCGCACCCCGGTGGATGCCTTCGTGCTCGCCAAACTCGAAGAGCGCCATCTGAATCCCGCCCCGCCCGCTGATAAGCGAAGCTGGATCCGGCGTGTCACCTTCGACCTCATCGGGCTGCCTCCCACTCCCGGGGAAGTCGCCGCATACCTCAACGACAATTCAGCCGAGGCCGGCCGGCGCGTGGTGGACCGGCTGCTCTCCTCGCCCCGCTACGGCGAACGCTGGGCGCGCCACTGGCTTGACCTGATGCGCTTCGCCGAAACCAACGGCCACGAATTCGATAACGACAAGCTCGACGCGTGGCGATACCGCGACTACGTGATTCGCGCCTTCAACCAGGACGTCCCCTACAACCAGTTCGTGCGCGAGCATGTTGCCGGAGATCTGCTGCCGGATAAACGGCGCAGCCCCGACGGCGCCTATTGGGAATCTCCGCTTGCATCCGGCATGCTCTGGCTGTGGGAGGTGCTCAACAGCGCCACCGATTCCGTCAAATCGCGCGCCGACACGGTGGACAACCAACTGGACGTGCTCGGCAAAGCGTTCCTCGGGCTGACCGTGGCTTGCGCCCGCTGCCACGACCACAAGTTCGATCCCATCCCCACGGCCGATTACTATTCCCTCGCCGGCATCATGCACGGCACGGAGATTCGCGAGGCCGTAATTGACTCGCCGGAACGGGCGCGGGAAATCGCTTCGCTCCACCAGCGGATCAAGGATGTGAATGAACAGATCCGCGCGCTGCTGCCACAACCACCGGCAGCGAAGACGCCGGCTTTGAAACCGCGGCCCGGCGACATTCTATTCGAAGATTTCGAGGGCACTGGCTACGCCGGCTGGACAGCCACTGGCGAGGCTTTCGGCAGCGCTCCCTCCCATGCGGCCGCCCCCAACCAGCCGCTGAATAACTATCGCGGGGAAGGCATGGCAAACTCCTTCGGCGGTACGGATCGGCTGGTGGGCTCGCTTACTTCAAAGACCTTTAAGATGCCCAAGCTTTGGGTTCATGTCCGCATGGCGGGTGTGAAGCCGCCCAAAGCGCTCAAGGAGAATCAACTGCTGCGGCTCACCATTGTCGCCGATGGCCACAAGAGCGAACACATCATCCCCAGCGGCAAGCCGGGCTTCGAATGGCGGTCCAGCCGCATGACGAAGGAGATCGGCCGCCAGTGCTATTTCGAAATCGTCGACCGCAGCCGCAATGGGCATATCGTCATCGATAAGATCGTGATCTCCGGCAACGAAAAACCTCCCGGGGAAGAGGCTGTCGAAGCCGGACCGGCGCGCCTCGAAGACCTGGCATCCTCGCTGCCCGCGGCCGCGCAAGCGAAGATCGCGGCGCTCGAACAGCAGCGCGCCCGGCTCGAAGAACAGATCCCCGAATCGGCGTTCGCTATGATCAGCCGCGATGACTCTCCGCGCAACGTCAGGCTGCACATTCGCGGCAATCATCAGAATCTGGGCGAGGAGGAACCGCGGCAGTTCCCGCGGATCATCGCCGGCGATCACCAACCGCCCATCGAAAACGGAAGCGGGCGCCTGGAACTTGCCGGATGGATGGCGAGCGAGCGCAACCCGCTGACCGCCCGTGTGATGGTGAACCGCATCTGGAAACATCATTTCGGCAGCGGCATCGTGCGCACCGTGGACAACTTCGGAAAGATGGGCGAAGCGCCCTCGCATCCCGAACTGCTCGACTGGCTGGCGAACCGGTTCGTCGCGAGCGGTTGGAGCGTGAAGCAGATGCACCGGCTGATGGTGCTCTCGAGTACTTATCGCATGTCTTCACGGGAAACCGCGGAAGCCGCGCAGACAGACCCGCGCAACGCTTTGCTTCACCACATGCCCGTGCGAAGACTCGAGAACGGACACCGCATCAATGCCAAATCCACCGACAAGCCGATTGCCGGATTGCTGAAGGATTTGAAGTCGCGCGGTCTGCTCGATCAGACGCTGGTGGTGTGGGGCGGCGAATTCGGACGGACGCCGTGCGCGCAGTTCCCGGACGGCGGAGCCGTTTCCAACATCGGGCGCGATCACAATCCCTTCGGCTTCACCATGTGGATGGCCGGCGGCGGAATCAAGGGCGGCCGGGTCTACGGGGCAACGGACGAATACGGATATTTCGCCGTCGAGAACAAGGTGCACGTCCATGACCTGCACGCCACCATGCTTCATCTCCTCGGGTTCGATCACACGCGCCTCACCTTCCGCTATAGCGGGCGCGACATGCGGTTGACCGATGTCGCGGGCAACGTGGTAAAGGATCTGCTTACCTGATCCGCTGCTATATAATGCTAGGCCATGAAGACGAAACTCGCCATTGCCGGACTCATGGTCTGCGCGGCCGCCATTTTTTATCTGGATGCCCAGACATCCCCTAATACCAACTACAAACCGAAGCGCATCAACAAGGCTATCGAACTGCTCGAACAGGGCCAGCCCATCTATTACACGGGCGGCCATGGCGGTTACGAGGAAGGCAAACGCCTCGCCCACACCTGGGCCGACTACATCAACTACGAGATGGAGCACGGCTCGCTCGACTTCACCGCGCTGCGCGCGTTCATGAAGGGCCTCGTCGATGGCGGGCCGGCGAAGAGCGGCCACCGTACGCCGGCCGTCATCGTGACGCTGCCGGTGTTGGGCGTGAATGAGGCGCACATGAACGCGAACTTCTGGGTGGTGCAGCAAACGCTTGCCACGGGAGCCCATGGAGTCCTGTTGTGCCACGCGCGAAGCCCCGAGGCAGTCAAGATCTTCGTCGAAGCCTGCCGCTATCCGAATGCCAAGCCGGTGACGCCCACGCTTGGCGAAGGACTACGCGGTAACGGCAGCCAGGGCTATGCATCGCAGATCTGGGGTATCTCGGCAGCGGAGTATACAAAGCGCGCCGACGTGTGGCCTCTCAACCCGAACGGCGAGATCATGCTGGGTCTCAAAGTCGAGGACAAGTATGCGCTGGCCAATGCGGACAAAGTGACGGGCGTGCCCGGAATCGCCTTTGCGGAATGGGGACCGGGGGACATGGGACTCTCGCTGAACCTCCCCGATGGGCACACCGCCAACGAAACCTTGCACCCGGAGATGGCCAGTGCCCGCAAGCGCGTGCTCGAAGCCTGTAAGCGGCACAAACTCGCCTTCCTCAACACCGTGCGTCCCACCGACGTCAGCGCGATGATCGACGAAGGCGTGCGCATCGGCTCGGGCGGGCAGGAAGCCGCCGAAAATGGCCGCCGCTACACCAAACGGACAATGCCCTGGTAGAGTGTAGGGATAATGACGCGACGTCAGTTGATGGCGGCGGCCGGTTCAGCCGCCGCCTTATCCCGTAACGCGGGGGCCCAGCCCAGCGGCCGGGGTTTAGGCGGATCCCCGACGGCATTCTCCCACCGCGTTCGCGCGGCGCGCGAGGCCAAACAGGAGTTCGACATCCTCGGGCACTGCCATGAACTGGGACTGAGCGGCACGGAGACATTCCGGCCCCCCGCTGCGCCCGAAGCCATCAAAAGCTACCGGCAGAGAGCGGAAGGCTTCGGCCTGCGCGTCATCTTCAACGTCCCGCTCCCGAAAACCTCCGGTGAGGTGACCGCGTTCGACAGCGGCGTCAAGGCGGCGAAGGAAGCCGGCGGAATTGCCATCCATGCCGCGATGACGGGAAGGCGGTATGAAGATTTTGATGCCTTCGCGGCGTTCAAGCAGAACTTCGAACTGTGCCGGCGGATGGTGGAGTTGGCGGAACCCGTGCTCCGAAAGCATCGGATGCGGCTGGCGATCGAGAACCATAAGGGATGGCGTTCGGCCGAGCAGGCTGCCTGGATCAAGCGCGTGGGAAGTGAATGGGTGGGCGTTTGCCTCGATTTCGGCAACAACCTGTCCCTCTGCGAAACTCCCGAGCAGACGTTCGAAAATCTGGCGCCGTATACCATCTTCTGCCACATCAAGGACATGGGGCTCGAGAGCTACCGGGATGGTTTTCTCCTCTCCGAAGTGCCCTTCGGCCATGGCGTCACGAACCTCCGGCGGATGGTGCGGGATTTGAGAAAACGCGATCCCAATATGCTGTTCTGTCTGGAGATGATTACGCGCGATCCGTTGAAAATTCCCGTGTTCACAGACAAGTACTGGGTGACATTCGATGATTCCTACAGTCCGCTGCCGGCCCGCGATCTGGCGCGCGTGCTCCGGTTGGTGCGCGACAATCCGCCGAAGACTCCGCTGCCGCGCATCGACGCCTTGAGCGCCGCCGCGCGGATCAAGGCCGAAGATGAGTACAACCGGCAATGCATCGACTACGCCCGCCGGCATCTCGACCTGTGACTACCCGGCGAACTCTACTGGACTTGGCCGTTCGCGCCGCCGCGCTTCCCGGAGCCGCGGAGTTCTTCAACGTGTGGCTCCATGCCGCGCAGGCCCATCACTCTTCCGCTCCGCCGGAGCCTCCTTTGCTGCGCAGCTACAAGCCCAGGTTCTTCTCATCCGAAGACTTCGCGGCGTTGCAGGCATTCACCGGGATCCTGATCCCCACGGACGAAACTCCCGGCGCGCGCGAGGCCCACTGCGCGCACTACATCGACTTCGTCCTTGATTCCTCCACTGGCTATGCGCCGGAGATGCAGAACCAATGGCGCGCGGCCATGGCGGCGCTGAAGCAGACGGGGTTCCATGCGGCCGGCAAGGCCGGACAGGAGAAATTGGTGGCCGAGATGTCGCGTCCCGAACGGGAAAACGGCGCAACGCACCCGGCCTATGCGGCCTACCGCCTGATCAAACAACAGAACACCTTCGCGTTTTATACATCCCGCGCCGGAATGATCGAAACGCTCGATTACCGTGGCAATTCCTACAACGAAACGTTCCCCGCCTGCACGCATCCCGAACATCAGGTGGTGGACTGACAAAAAGCATGGCGAAATCATACGATGCCATCGTAGTGGGATCAGGGGCCTGCGGAGGCTGGGCGGCGATGGAGTTGTCGAAAGCAGGCATGAAAGTGCTCATGCTCGAAGCCGGCAGCGCCGTCAATCCGGCAAAGGATTTTCGCCACACCTTCCTCTATCAGATGGACTACCGCGGGCTCGGCAAGCCCGGATTGCTCCGGCGCTATTCAGGCGCCGAGCGCAACTACCGCATCATGCTCGACAACGAGGAGAATCCCTACACCACGGCGCCCGGAACCAACTACCACTGGCTGCGCTCGCGGGTGCTCGGCGGGCGGGTGCTGCACTGGTCTCGCGCCACGGACCGCATGGCGGATTACGAATTCAAAGCCGCCTCGCGCGATGGCTGGGGTATGGATTGGGCGGTGACCTACGCCGATATGAAGCCTTACTACGACCGCGTGGAAAGCTTCATTGGCGTCAGCGCCTCCCGCGACGGTTTCCCGCAATTCCCCGATGGCCCCTTTCTTCCGCCCATGCCGCTGAACTGCGCGGAGTCCATCTTCCAGGCGGCCGCAAAGAGCCTTTCATGGCCCGTCACGCACCGCCGCCTGGCGCAGTTGACGCGCATGCACAACAACCGGCCGCCCTGCCACTATTGCGGCAATTGCATCAACGGCTGCGATGTCGGAGCGATGTTCAACACGGTGGCGGTGACGCTGCCGCCGGCGTTGAAGACGGGGAATCTCGAGGTCCGCACGGACAGCGTGGTGGCGCGCGTGCGGATGAACGCCGAAAACCGCGCCCAGGGGGTCACCTACATCGAACGGTACACACAGAAGTCCGTCGATGTCGATGCGAAGTATGTCATCCTCGCCGGGTCGACCCTCGAGAACACCCGTCTGATGCTGCTCTCCGCCAAGGGCGGTCTCGCGAATTCGAGCGGCGCGCTGGGGCGCTACATGATGGACCAGGTGAGCGGAGGCGGAGTCAGCGGCTTCCTCCCCAAGTTGAAGGGCGGTCCAAGCCGCCTGGACGACGGGAAGTCGGCCGGCATCACGATTCCGAACTTTCAGAACATCGACAAGAAGACGGAACGCAAGGATTTCATTCGCGGCTACGTGATGAATGCCACCGGAGGGCAGACCGAGTATCCGTATTTTGCCTCATCGCTGCCCGGGTACGGCTCGGAGTGGAAGAAGGAAGTGAAGAGCCGCTATGTCGCGCAGGCGCGCGTCTGGATCGCGGGCGCCGAAATGCTGGCGCGCAAGGAGAACTTCGTCGAACTCGATCCCGAGGTGAAGGACCACTGGGGCATTCCTGTTTTAAAGATCCACTTCACCCATCACGACAATGACCGCAAGCTTATCGCTGATTTCCAGGAGAAGGCGGAAACGCTATTTCGCAAGGCCGGCGGAGAGATCCTTGGCGCGCCCGAGTCCGGCGGCGGAACCCGGCGCCGCCATGTGTTAGGCGGCTCCATTCACGAGGTAGGCACGGCCCGGATGAGCGCAAACCCAAGGGACGGCGTATTGAACTCCTTCTGCCGGACGCATGACATCCCCAACCTCTATGTGTTCGGAGGAAATGCCTTCCCATCCACCGGGGACAAGCATCCTACGCTGACCATGATGGCCCTCGCCGCGCGAGGCTGCGACCGTTTGCTCGAGCAGGCGAAGGGGAACAGGGTCTAAGCCCCGACAGAGGCGCGAACGTTGCCCGAGTAGACCTCTATGATGCGGCGCGTCATTTGCCGCACGGTGTAGTGCCGCCGCACCCCCGCATAGCCATTCGCCGAGAGTTCGCGAAGCTTGGGACTTTCGAACAGACGCATGATCCGCCGCCCGAAGCTCACCGGATTATCCGGCTCGGGGAGAAGGCCGCCCCCGGTCTTCTCTATCCCGAAGTTCTTTGGTCATGTGCAGGTAAGTGATATCCCTCGGCTGAATGCTGTTGAGGACGATCGTCGCCAAGTCGCCGGGCAGCGTCTGAAAGCTGTGCACCTTCATCCCCTCGCTGGTCTGCTTGCTCCGCGCCTTGCGCTTGGCCGAACGCGAACGTTGCGCCGGCGCGGCGAAACGGAGCCAGCAACTGGCGCATATGCCACTCTACGTAACAGGCCAACATGCAGAGCAGGATGTGAGCGCGGACACGATCGGGCAGGCGATGACGGATGGGACGCACCTGCAGATCGACAGTCTTCAAACTGCGACAGGCGCGCTCCACATGGGATAAGCTTCTGTAACTGGCCACCACTTGCTGACTGGTCAAAGCTTCCTTCACGCTGGTGCGGATGACATAAATTCCATCCAGACGTCTTGCGCTCATAGTGGAAACAGTGGAAACAGTCTTCTTCGATGCGCAACTGAAATGAGGGTGTTCCCGTATGTGGCGCCGCGGAAGATACCCTTCGCTTCGAGCAGTTTGGGCGTGGTGAAAATGCACTGGATGTTCGGATGGGCGCGCAGCAGCGTCAGCGCCTGGCCGATGACATGCGCTTTGTAGCGCTCCATCATCGCCATTTCGCCCCACTTGATCAGCTTGATCACCCAGCGGTGCTGAGCCAGGTGCTCCACCGCAAGCCGAAGCCGGCGCGGGCCGCCGGGACCAATCGAAAGCGTTCTTCGGGCAGGGTCTCGCTGAACATCTCGTAATTGCCGCGGGTTTTGAACACGGAAATGGGGCTGCCGGCATGGGCTTTCGGCGCCCAGCGGCGGACAGTCCCTCCCCGGAGCCATTCGTCCCGAAAATTTCCGAACTTGTCCAGGTCCTCGTAGCAGCGGATTTCCTCCCGCGGATCCCACCCCGTCTTCGCCGCCCCCGAACATAAACTACGGGCCGTATTGGCGGCAGCGGCGGGCGCGCGCCGGAAATAGCCGGCGGGAAAATGCATGGAACTTCTCCCGCCCCGGCTCCGTTGAGTACCTTAGCGGAATTGCCGATGCCCTACCTTCCGGATCGATCCGGCTCGTCTGACATGACGCGCCCGCTGGTCATGGTTCTCTTTGCGGCCAGTTGCCTTCTGTCGCTGGTCTCCTGGTATACCACGCAACAAGGAATGGCTCTGTATCTCAGCCCCTGGTTCGCTCTGCTGGCGTCCCTGGGAATTCAAACCGCATTGGTCATCACGGCATGGCTTGCCGGCATCACACGGGAACGGCGCGCGCTCCTGGTGACCGTGTATGTCTGCACGGCGATGGTTTCCATCGCCTTCTCTTATGTCAGCCTCTACACCTGGTTCTCCGCCCGCGAACGCCCCGCGGAAATCGAGCGTAAGCTGTATGACGCACTCGGCGAGTCCGCCCTGAAGGCCGACCAGTTGCTCACGGCGTCCGCCGCCGAGCAGCAGAAGCACGTCCTCGCACTGGACGAGATGACCGCCGCGGAGAAGAAAGCGGGATACATTTCCCGCGCCCAGGACGCCGATCCCTACCTGGCGCGTGTTCGCGAGGCCGTGGCGCGCGAGGCCCAAACCTACAATTCCGCCTATCGCGAAGGCTCCGGCGAAGGATTGCGTTATACCGCTTTCGACCGCTACTCGCGCCTCGCGCGCCAATCCCTCGATCGGATTCAGGAATCCCAACGCGCCCTCGCCGCCTGGCGCGCCGCCCGTAAGCCCACCGACCCGAGCGAAAAACAGATCCGCGATCTCGAAGGCCTCGTCGCGGCCGCGCCCTGGACGGACGTGGAACAAGCCCGGCATTCCGGCGCCATCGAAAGACCCTCCCTTCCCGGCTTCGCCTCCTATGTCGACCGCACCACTTCCACCCAGGAGGATCTCCTGGTGGCCTTCGATGAACTGGCGCGCAATGCCTCCGGACGCCCGGCCTTTTCTTTGGCGCTTGCCGCCTTCATCGACGTGGTGATCTTCCTGCTCGCCTGGGCTGCCGGACCCCATATGTCCGGACCCTCCGAACAGCGTTGGTGGATGGCGGGAGCGGCAATCGATGGCGTCGATCCGCGGATCTTCCTCCGAGGCTTCCTGCGCAAGATGTACCCGGCCGCGGGCGGCGGCGTCCGCGTCGCATCCGATCAACTGACTCCGGGCGAGCAGCAACTGTGTCTCGCGCTGAGCAATCATCGTTCGGCCGCAATCACCCGCCAGGAGGAGCGCCTGGTGTACCTGATCGAGGAGAATACCCACCAGATGCTGTTGAGCGCTCTCGCCACGCCCTCCTTTTCCATGCGCGCCGGCGCGCCGGGGACGTCGCCCGCGGCCTGACGCAAACTTATCCAGCCGGCAAGGCTCTCAAGTACTCGCCGGTATATGAGTTCCCCGCGGCGGCAATCTCCTCGGGCGCTCCCACGGCCACCACGGCGCCCCCCGCATCGCCGCCTTCCGGCCCAAGGTCGATCACCCAGTCCGCGGCGCGGATTACTTCCAGGTTGTGCTCGATGATCAGCACGCTCGCGCCGTTCTGAATCAGCCGTTGAAACGCATCCAGAAGCTTTGCGATATCGTCGAAGTGCAAACCCGTCGTCGGCTCGTCAAAGATGAAGAGCGTACTCTTGGCGGACGATTGCGAGAGGTGCGCTGCCAGTTTCACGCGCTGCGCCTCGCCTCCGCTCAGCGTCGTGGCGGATTGCCCCAGGCGCAGATAGCCGAGCCCCACGTCCACCAGCACCTTCAGTTTCGCCACCAGCTTCGGATGATCGGAGAAAAACGAAACGGCTTCCTTCACCGTCAGTTGCAGCACCTGGTGAATGTTCAACCCGCGGTATTTCACATCGAGAATGCCGCTCTTGTAGCGCGTACCCTTGCAGTCCTCACACACCAGTTCCACGTCCGCCAGAAATTGCATCTCCACGGTCACCGTTCCGTCCCCCTGGCATGTCTCGCAACGGCCGCCGGGGATGTTGAAGGAGAAGTGGCCGGCGGTGTAGCCCCGTTTATCCGATTCCGGAGTGGATGCGAAGATCTCGCGGATCTGATCGAACGCCTTCACGTAGGTGACCGGATTCGACCGCGGTGTGCGCCCGATGGGTGACTGATCGACGAGCACGGCGCCGGTAATCAACTCGGCCCGCTCCACTTGTCTGCAAGTGGGAATGGTTGCGCCTGTCACCTCCTCTTCGAGTTCGGACGGCTTGCGGTTGCTCTCCGCCAGGTAGCGTTCGAGCGATTTGTGAATCACCTGATGGACGAGGGTGGATTTCCCCGAACCCGAAACGCCGGTGATACAGACCATCATGCCGAGAGGAAGCGCGACGTCGATGTTCTTGAGATTGTTCGCGCACGCACCGCGGAACGTGATGGTCTGCTTCGGATCCGGCTTGCGGCGGCGGTATTGCAGCGAGGTCTTCAGCTCGCCGCGCAGGTAACGCCCCGTCAGGCTGGCAGGCCGCTCCACCATCTCCTGAAAGGCTCCCTCGAAGACGATCCTGCCGCCAGCCTCGCCGGCGCCCGGCCCCAAATCGACAATATGATCCGCGGCCCGCATCACATCTGGGTCGTGCTCCACCACGACGATCGTATTGCCGAGGTCGCGCAATCCCTCGAGGATGCGGATAAGCCGCCCGGTATCGCGGCTGTGCAGGCCGATGGAAGGTTCATCGAGCACGTAACAGGCGCCAACAAGCCGCGAGCCAAGACACGTAGCCAGCGTAATCCGCTGCGCCTCTCCTCCGGACAGCGTCGAGGACAGGCGGTCCAGCGTAAGATAATCGAGCCCCACGTCGTGCAAGAACTGGAGCCGCTGCCGAACCTCCACCATTACCCTGCCGGCCACGCCGCTCTCTTCGGGAGTCAGATCCAATGACTGAAAGAACTCCCACGCCTGCGCGATGTTCAGCGCGCACACTTCGGGCAACGTGCGTCCGTTCACGCGCACCTGCATGGCTTCCTTGCGCAGCCGCGATCCGCCGCAATCCGGACAGGCCGCATAGCCCCGGTAGCGGCTCAGGAACACGCGCACATGGACCTTGTACTTCTTCGTCTCCACTTCGCGGAAGAAGCGCCGCACGTGCTCTTCCACGAGCATCCGCTCCTCGCGCGCCAGTTCGTTGTAAGGCACGTTCTGCCGGACCAGACCCTGCACGGCTTTGCGAAACTCCGCGCGGTACCACGAGTACTGCGGCTTGTTCCACGGATCCACCGCGCCTTCGTTCAACGAGAGGTAGCGTTCGCGGACCACGCGGTTCATGTCATAGTCGATGGTGTTTCCGAATCCCTGGCAGCGCGGGCAGGCGCCGAACGGGTTGTTGAAGCTGAACAGGCTCGGTTCAGGCTGGGGATAGTCGATGCGGCAGTACTTACAGGAGAACTTCTCGCTGAAGGAAAGTTGCCGCGGCGGGAAACTCCCCGCCTCTTCGAATACCACTTCGCCGCCTTCGCGATAACAGATTTCGGTGGTATCCACGATGCGCTGCCGCTCGTCTTCGCGGACGACGAAGCGGTCCGCAAGCACGAACAGCGGCTGTGAGAAATCGATCTCCAGCAGCGACTCGGGCGTGGAGAACTCGAAGACCTTCCCGAACTGGTAGAGCCTCGTGAACCCCTTCTTCCGCAGCCCGAAGAGATGGTCGCGGCGATGGGCATTGCCGGTGAACGCGGGCACGGGAAACAGCGCATACCAGCGGGAGCCTTCCGTCTCGGCCAGCATCTGACGGGCTACCTGGTCCACGGTATCGCGCTCCACCTGTCTGCAGCATTGGCGGCAATAGGTGCGCCCGACTCTCGCCCACAGCAGTCGCAGGTAGTCGTACAGTTCCGTAGCCGTCGCCACCGTGGAACGCGGGTTGCGAGTGGTGTTCTTTTGCCGGATGGCGATGGGCGGCGCAATGCCGTCAATCTCATCCACCTCGGGCTTCTCCATACGTTCGAGGAACTGCCGGGCGTAGGCGGATAGCGACTCGACATACCGCCTCTGGCCCTCGGCGTAGATGGTGTCGAACACGAGCGACGACTTGCCCGAGCCCGATACTCCCGTCACCACGGTCAGCTTGTTATGAGGGATGGAGAGGCTCAGGTTTTTCAGATTGTGGAGACGCGCGCCGCGAATCTGAATGGAGTCATGGACTACAGTGGGCATGGGCGGGTACGGTATATCCTTACAGTATAACAACCGATGCAATCCCTCTCCGCTTTCCGCAAGGCGCTTCTCGGGTGGTATGAACGGCACAAGCGAGATCTGCCATGGCGGGAAACGCGCAACGCCTACCACATCTGGGTCAGCGAGATCATGCTCCAGCAGACGCGCGTGGCGGCGGTGATTCCCTACTATGAACGCTTTCTCGCCCGCTTTCCGGATCCGCCCTCACTGGCCGCCGCGCCTGAAGCGGATGTGCTCGCCGCCTGGGCGGGACTGGGCTACTACTCGCGGGCGCGCAACCTGCACAGGGCAGCCGCCGCGATCACCGAGGCGGGTGAGTTTCCCCGGGCCTTCGATGAGATCCGCGCGCTCGCGGGTGTGGGCGATTACACCGCCGCGGCCATCGCCAGCATTGCCTTCGATCTGCCGCACGCGGTTCTCGACGGCAACGTCATGCGGGTTCTCAGCCGCCTGGACAACGATTTCTCCGACATCGCCGCCGGGAAGACGCGCCGGCGTTTCCAGCAGCGGGCACAGCAGTTGCTGCATCCTTCGCAACCGGCTGCCTATAACCAGGCCATCATGGAACTGGGCGCCACGGTCTGTCTGCCGAAGGACCCGCAATGCCTGCTCTGTCCTGTAAGCGAGTGGTGCGCGGCGCGCCGCAACGGCACTCAGCCGCAATTGCCGGTGAAAGGACGAAGGCAAGCACCGGTGAAAGTGGAGCGGACAGTCCTGATCATCGAACGCGGCGGCAGGCTGCTGGTATGGCTGCGCAACCATGACTCGGCGAAGCTCAAAGGATTTTATGAACTGCCGGATCCGGAGCGCCTGCCATCCGCGAAGCCAGGCCGGCCGGTGGGTGAGTTTCGCCACTCGATGACGAACCATCAGTACCGGTTCAAGGTTCACCGCGCCACGGTGAAGCATGTTCCGGAGGGCTTTCTATGGGTCGCGCGAACTGATTTAAGCCGCCTTCCGGTAAGCACCACCACCCGTAAAGCGCTTGCCTGCGCCGCCGGTTTCGATAGCCGCCCCGCCTAGCCGCCGCGAATGAATTCCGATTAGGAGGAGTCAGCGCACGTAGGGAACATAGGCCGCCACGCGGGACCGGTAGCTCTCAAATCGTGCTCCGAACCGCCGGCGTAGCAGACTGTCTTCGGCGCGAATGCGGATCTCTGTTCCATAGACGCAGATGGCGAGCGATGCGGCCGCCGCCCACGGCGGGTTGAGTAAGAGCACCGTCGCCAGCAGCAGGCAGAACAGCGAGGAGAAGACCGGATGGCGGATCACCGAGTATGGCCCGGTGGTCACCAGGCGGTGGTCTTCGGTCACTACAGCCTTGATGCGCCACTCGAGGCCGAGGTGCCGCAGGGCGAGGAAGAGCACGACAACGGCCGTTACGCCGAACAGGATGGAGCCGGCCTGCCGCCAGGGAGCGCTTTCGTGGAGGGGGCGCGTGAACAGGAATGCGACGGCGAACGCCAAACCCTCCAGCACCAATCCGTGCATCGAGCGCGGGTTGCGGATGGCGGACCGTTCCTCGGGAATGCCGCGCCTGCGCCGCTCGGCGCGTACCCTGGCGTGGTTCCAGGCAAGCAGGCCGCTGAACAGCAGCCAGTTCAATAACAACATCCAACCCGAGGCGTCGCGAACAAAATCCATAGGATACTTAATATTACCTTTGGCATGGCGCAAACCGGGATCGTAATCATCGGCGGCGGCCTCATCGGGCTCGGCACGGCATATCGCTGGCAGCAACGCTTTCCTGACGCGCGGGTGACGGTTCTTGAAAAGGAGGACGGCGTGTGCCGCCACCAGAGCGGCAACAACAGCGGCGTCCTGCATTGCGGCCTTTATTACAAACCCGGATCGATCAAGGCGCGGATGGCCGTGGGCGGCATCCGCCAGATGATTGCCTTTTGCCGGGAGCACAACGTCGCGCATGAAGTGTGCGGCAAGCTGGTGGTGGCCACGGACCAGGCAGAGGCGGCGCGGTTGAAGGATCTGGAACAGCGCGGAAAGCAGAACGGCCTCGAGGGG
>JAIXKK010000206.1 GCA_026954325.1 Bryobacterales bacterium
GACTCCGGCCGTATCCAGGGTTCCGCGCAAAATGTGATAGCGGACACCCGGCAGATCCTTCACACGGCCACCGCGGATCAGCACAATCGAGTGCTCCTGCAGGTTATGGCCGACACCCGGGATATACGTGGTCACCTCGATCCCATTCGTCAAACGGACGCGCGCCACTTTGCGCAATGCCGAATTCGGCTTCTTCGGCGTCGTTGTGTATACACGCGTACACACCCCGCGCCGCTGCGGGCACGATTGCAGAGCCGGACTCGCCGTCTTGAACACCGTCGGCTTCCGGCCCTTACGCACAAGCTGATGGAACGTAGGCACGAGCTATCCCTTTCCTAGCCTTTTCATGGTCATTCTGGCCTGCCACTGTCCCGGGAAGAACTCCCTCCGGGCGGACGGCCGGGATCGAACAAATCTTGAACTTGCAGCCTGAAGCGGACTGCGTTGATGATCACGCGAGGGTACTTCGGACGGGTCCTTGCCGCCTACGGCGCTTGCGTCCCCGGCAACAGCGGGACCGGCCCCCAGGCAGACTCTCCTTCAAGAGCAGTAACCAGGAGCAGAAGAAATCAACTCGCCAAACCTTCCTAAGGTATCATGCACGCCATGGAGTGTCAACTTTTTTCCTTGACATTTTTTTCCTGAACCTTTAACGAAAGCAGTGTTCGGAGCCTTCACGTCCGGCTTGCCGCCTGGGAAATCCCGCCCGGTGTCACGGTGCTACCATCGTTTGAGCGAAATGATGCGGAGTTTGCGGGAGCATTTCGGCGGGATTGATATTTACCTGTTCGACCAACTGTTGCGGGGGCGGATTGGACCCGGAATGCGAATTTTGGATGCGGGTTGCGGCCCGGGGCGGAACCTGGTTTATTTTCTGCGCGAGGGATACGAGGTTTACGGGGCGGACGTGGATCCGGAGGCGGTCGAGGAGGCGAGACGGATGGCGGGTGCGCTGGCGCCCTCCGTCGGGGCTGATCATTTTCGCGCGGGTCCGCTCGAAACCATGTCCTTCCCGGATGGGATGGCGGATGTGGTGATCTGCAGCGCGGTGCTGCACTTTGCGCGGGACGAAGAGCACTTTTTCGCGATGCTGGGTGGCTGCTGGCGGGTGTTGAAACCGGGCGGGCTGTTCTTCTGCCGGCTGGCGTCGTCCATCGGGATGGATGCGCAGGTTCGGAATACGGGCGGACGGCGCTACCGTTTGCCTGACGGTTCGGAGCGATTCCTGGTGGATGAGGCGATGCTGATGCGGCTGACGGAGGAGTTGGGGGGTCAGTTGGCTGATCCGCTGAAGACAACCGTAGTCCAGAACCGGCGCTCGATGACGACGTGGGTGGTGTACAAAGACGGAAAGGGCGGCTACCACTCCGCGTAGGGAGTCCCCTCGAGGCTGGTCTTGTCGGAGCCGCTGCGGACGTCGAAGATGCCGGGCTCGGATTGATCGACGGTGTTCGAGGGGTCCTCCATGATGATCTTCCACGACTGGTCGGTGCCGGTCATGGGGTCGACGGGCACCTTGCGGAGATAGCCGGCCTGCACGATGTCTTCGAGCGTTTGCGGGGCTTTTCCCTTGTCGTAGGTGTACTCGTCGATGACGTTGCGCATGGTGAACAGGTTCTGCCGCAGGATGGTTTCCTTGGAACGGACGAGAGCCTTGTTGTACTGGGGAACGGCCACCGAGAGAAGGATGGAGATGACCGCCATGGCGATCATGAGCTCAATCAACGTGAATCCGCGCAGTTTGAAGTTCTTCACGTGGTTCACCATTCCGAGTAGGGCGTGCCGTCCGGGGCGCGCGCCGTGGTTTTCGAATAGACGTCAAATACGTTTTGCCCGCCCCAGGAGGTGGACTTGGGGTCATCCTGCATGCTGCGCAGGCCCCACTCTGCTGAGTTGGTGAAGGGGTCCTTTGGGATGCGGCGGAGGTACTTTTTCTTGGTGTCCACCTGCCCGGCCATTTTCACGCCCTCGACCAGAATCTCGAGGCTTTCGGGGTAGCCCATGCCGTCGAGTTTCTGTTGTGGGAGTTTGCCCTGGTCGGCGTCATCCTTGTACTTGTCAATGGCCCTGCGGATGTCGTCGAGGGCGATGCGGAGTTGCTTTTCGCGCTCGCGCCGTACTTTATAGCGCGCCATGGGCACGGCCATGGCGGAGAGCATCATGAGAATGGTGAAGGCGACGATGAGCTCGATGAGCGTCAGGCCGCGTTGCTTCTTCCTACGAACCATTCACAACTACTCCACGGTTACGGTGGCCGCCGGAAGAGGCGCCGGGATGGGGAGATTTTTCGAATTCTTCAACCCGAACTCTTCCAGCGTGACCTGGGAACTTCCTTTGCCAATGCCCTGGAAGCGGAACATGACGAGCGGGCCGGAGGAGTTGACGCCGCCGGAACCCGGCAGGCGGCTCATCTCGACACGGGCCTCGCCCAACTCGCCGTTGATGACCGGCGTAAAGTTCAACTTCTGCCCGTCGGGCGAGAGGGCGTTGCCACGCACGACTTCCGTCAGCTTGAGCACTTTCGGATCGTACTTCACGCGCATGGGCGCGGAAAAGAGGTCCGATCCATGATTCACCTGCAAGACGACCATGACGTTCTGGTTGACCTTGCCGAGGAGTTTCGCGGGGGCGAAACTCAATTCGGCGGGATTGGCCGGTGGGGCGGGAGGAGGAGCGGGCGGCTTCTTTTCCGCCGGCGGAGGAGTTGTGGGAGCGGTCGCACCCGGAGCGGGGGTTGCCGGAACCGGGGTTGCCGGTGCGGGTACCGGAATCACGGCAGGGAGAACAGCAGCCGGCGTCTTCGGCGCGGCGGGCGCGGGCTTGGGAGCGGGAGCGGCCGGAGCCCGCGGTTTGGCGGCTTCTGTTTCTTCCTCGCGCGGCGCATAGTGCAGCCGGACGGTGGCGTCGCTGCCCGCCGAAATGCCACGCAGATTGGAAGGCGTGATCTCGGGCGAACGGATGATGTGGGGGACAAGGAAAATGACGAGTTCGGTTTCGGTCTTCTCTTTCACTTCGCTGCTGCCCAACAGCCACTTGAGGATCGGAATGTTATGAACGCCGGGCACGCCGTTCTCGGTCAGGGTGTCGGTGAGGCTTTGCAACCCGCCGAGCAGATTCACTTCCCCTTCCCTCATGCGGATGTCATGGATGATTTTGCGCTGGCCGATGACCGGCTGCTGCAATCCGCCAATGTCGATGCGCTCGCGGACGGTGGAAAGCTCGAGTTCCACGTGGAGAGAGACTTCCTTCGGGCCGTGGACCTTGGGGACGATGTCCACATTGACGCCGACTTCGGCGAATTGGAACTGCGTGCTGACCAGTGGGCTGACGCCGGCTCCGACGGCTCCGAAGCCGGGCTGGAAGCTGCCCGAGGCGAAGGGAATCTTGTCGCCCAGCCGCAGGGAGGCCTTCTGTAGCTCGACGGCGCGCACCTGCGGGGCCTGGAGCACGCGGCCTTCGCGGTTGCTCAAGAGGGCTTGAAAGATCGCGCCGGGGAGGGTGATGGAAAAGTCATTCGTGGAGATATGACCGACCTGCGCCAGGGAGATTGCACTGGAGGTGGGAGTGGTTCCAGTTCCGGTGGCCGGAAGTGGGGAGCCGGTGATGGAGCCGGTTGTACCATTTGTACCGGTTGTGCCGGTTGTACCCGTAGTCCCGGTGTTTCCGCTGAGCACCGGGTTTCGAGGCGTGAAATTCACGGGCATGCTGACGCCAGGGGTTCCCCCGAAGGCGAGGCCCGCGCCGAGCGTGCGGCTGAGTGTCTTGCTGATCTCCATCACCACGACATCGACGACGACTTCGGACTTCGGCTTATCGAGGTCATGAATCAACTTCTCGGCCAGGGCGACCTGATCCACCGTTCCGCGAATAATGATAACGTTCTGGCCGTTGTAGGTGAACAGGCGGCGGACTTCGGTGACGGCGCGGACGGCAGTGGCGATTTCCTGCAATTCCTGGACGGTGGTGGTGTTGGTGAGATAGAAAGTCTTGACCACCATGTCTTCGTAGTCGCGGCGCTTGGTGGCGTTGTCCTGAGTGACGAAGATGGTGTTGTCGCTGAGCGGCTTCCAGAAGCTTTTCGTCTGGATGGCTACGAAGTCGAGCGCTTGCTCGAGGGTGGCATTCGTGAGATCGACGAAGAAGTTGCGGCCTGTCGGCTGATATTCGGAATCAAAGATGACGTTGATGCCGGCGAGTTTGGCGATGGTTTCAAAGAGGATGCGCGGCGGCTGGTTGCTCATCTTGAGGGTGATGGGCGTATGGGAGATGGGCTTCAGTTCGGGCGGACCTTCGAGGGAGTCGATGCGCCCTTCAATTTCCTTCTTTTCCTCTTCCGCCGGTGTCAGGCCGCGGTCTTTCGCGTTGGGCGTTTTTTTTTCCCTGTTGATCGTCTCGAGGGTGCGGCGGATTTCCTGGTCGGCAATGATGGAAGAGGGGTCGATGGTGTAGGCTTTCTGGAATTCGAGCAGGGCCTCATTCAGCCTTCCGTCAGCACGCAGTTTTTGTCCGTTGTTGACATGCAGTTGGCCGGCCTGGAAGCGGACACGGCGCGCGGCCATCTGGTAGGCGACGTTCGAGGGATCATCGAGCATGGCCTTCTCATAGAGGTCGAGCGCCTTTTCCCACTCTTTTTTCACCTCGGCCAGTTTTCCGTCTTTGTAGAGCTTGTCGCCCTTGCGGCCGGCGAGCGCGGGCGTACCCGCCAGGGCGAGCACAACCGCCACCGCGGCCAAGCTTCGGACCAGGTTTCGCATCTTATTCATTCTGCAAGTGCATCGTAAGGATTCGGGAGCATAAAACCGCCCCGCCGGCGGAGGAGCCGCCCTCATAACGCATTGACGATGATCGTCTTAGAAGCGTGGATAGAATTTTGGACGAGGGGGGCTCGGGAAGCACTTTTGCTATGTTAGCGTACCATAGGAATTGCAACATATGGCTAAGTCCCAGACCTCCGGCATCAAGATTCTCTCCGACAACCGCCAGGCGGGCCACAATTATTTTCTGATGGACCGGTTCGAGGCGGGAGTGGTCCTGGTGGGAACCGAAGTCAAGGCCGCCAAGGCGGGGAAAATCCAATTACGGGACAGCTACGCGGAGGTGGCGGGAAATGAGGCATGGCTGTGCAATGTCCATATTTCCGAATATACGTTCGGGAACCGGTTTAATCACGAGCCGATGCGGCGGCGGAAGCTGCTGCTGCACCGGAAAGAAATCGATAAGCTGTTGGGCAAGACGCGTGACAAGGGACTGACGCTGATTCCGACGAAGCTGTACCTGAAAGATGGATATGTGAAGTGCGAGATTGCGCTGGCGCAAGGGAAGAAGCTGCACGATAAGAGGGAGTCGGAACGAAAGCGGAGCGCGGAGGCGGAGGCGAAGGCCGGGCTGGTGCGGCAGAACCGAAGTTGAGGAAAGCGCACTGTCAGATCACTGATTTCCGGCGCAGTGGACGCTACGCGCGGTGGCTCCGTCGGCGGATTCGAGCTTGATGGGCAGACAGATAAAGTCGTATTCGCCGGGTTCGATAGCGCTGAGGTCGAGATCTTCGACGAGGACGACCCCGGCATGGAGGAGTAGCCGGTGGACTTCGGCATCCCCTGGGGAGAAGGCGGTCCACACCAAGCAGGTTCACTCCCGTGTTCAGAAGTGTTCCGATCTGTTCAGTCCAGCGGGTGGACTGAGCCCAAAAGTGAGACACGGGCGGAATCGGACACTTGCAGTTTACTGCAAAAACATTGTCTGCGGATCGTCATGATCGCACAGGGTGGATTTGCAATCAACACCCCGCCGCGCCTTCGGCGGTTTCCGAAGCACACACGGGGATCAACTTCCTCATCCTCGATAAACACTGACTTGTCCGTGAAGATAGTCCGCCAATCCAAACCGGCGATGAAATTTGCCACGGGAGGCGCCAACCATGTCCGCTAATTAATCCGCCGTTGAGCGAAAAAAATGAGAAGCAGTGGCGGGTAATACTCCACCCCCCACCACTTCTCGAATGGTCCATGGGGTTGTTCCAACAATTAGTGATGCGTAAGCCCAATTCGTTTCAGGCAAAAATTACTGCCGGAAGCGCCCGCGGAAGGCCAGTTTGGCCCGGTGGAGCAGAACTCGCAGATAGCCGCGGTCGACACCGAACTCCTCACAAACGACATCTTTGTCCATTTCGTCGAAGAAGAGAGCTTTAAGAAGGCGGCGGTCCCGTTCGGTCAGGGTATCCAGCACTACATGGACCTGGCGTTGTCTTTCACGCGACAACATCTTCGTTTCGGCGTCCACATCGTCCGTGGTGCTTTCGAAATGGGCATCCTCGAGGGGGGTATACCGCCCGGTCTGACGGAAATGTTCCGAGATCACGTGATTGCAGGTGGTGTTGAGAAACGCGCCCAGCTTGCGGCCATCACGAATGCCTTCCTTGCGAACGGCGGAGAGGACCCTGGCGAAGGTTTCCTGTCGAATTTCATCGACAGCGGCAGGAGGCAGGCGCTTGGCTCGCAGCTTGATACCCATCAGGTTGCCGAAATAAGACACAAAGTGCCGCATCACCACCTCGTCGGAGGCTGCGAGCTTGGTAACATACTCTTCGCTAAGAGGCTCGAATTGCAAGTATTAATAGTGTACTCGAAGCATGCGCCTCAGTCCTGGACCAGCCGGTGCTTTTGTAAGATTTTCAATACTGATTCGACTGGTATAGATTCGACGGTTCTACCGTGAAACCCTGTAGTGGATTTCGCCATGAACAAAGAATTGTATACAGCTTCTTCGGTTGCTTCCTTCACGGCTTGAAACAAAGGCGACATGGCGTCGTTAGAAAGAAAAGTAAATGAAGAAGTAAGTTTGCTCTGCATGGGAATGCGCTGAGCAGTGGAGAATGCGATCACGTACTCGCCGCTTCCGTTACTTGTAGAGGAACCGGATTGGCCGAGCCCCAGCACCGCGCGAGAGGCCAGGCGGCGGAGGTTGCGGGCATCGAGGGGAGCGTCGGTGGCGGCGACGACCATGCAGGAGCCTCCGGGGGCTTGCCGCAACCGGTCCTTCAGATAGTAGCGTCCTAATTCACGGCCGACCGGCGCGCCCACGATCTGAAGGATGCCGCCGAAATTGGTTTGCACGAGGACGCCGATGGTGTAGCCGCCCAGCGATTGAGGAAGAATGCGGGAAGATGAGCCAATGCCGCCCTTGAAGCCGAAGCAGATCGTGCCGGTTCCGGCGCCGGCGGCTCCTTCCTCGACGGGACCGTCATGAGCCTGGCGGATGGCAGCAATAACATGCTCCTTGGTGACAAAGCGGCGGCGGATGTCGTTCAGGAAGCCATCGTTGGTTTCGCCGACAACGGCATTGACGGAGAGGACTTTTTCGTTGCCGGGTTGGCCGAGGGTGTATTCGACCGTCCCGGCAATGCCTTCCGCGACGCTCAGCGTGTTGGTGAGAATGACGGGCGTTTCGAGATTGCCCAATTCTTCCACCTGCGTGCCGCCGGCGAGTTTGCCGAAGGCATTGGCGACGAACACCGCCGCGGGGACTTTTTCCTGGAAGATGTTTCCCGGATGCGGGAGGATGGCCGTGACACCGGTGCGGATGGAGTCGCCTTCGATGAGGGTGACATGGCCGGTGCGAACTCCGGCTACGTCAGTGATCGCGTTCCACTTGCCGGGCGGCAGCACGCCGGGTTTGATGCCGAGTTCCCGGGCCCGCTGTCGCGCGCGGGCGGGTTGCGCGAGAAAGGGCAGCGCCAGGAGCAGTCCGCGGCGGTTAATTGGGCCGGACATACACATCGGCCTCCCATGCTTTGATTGTCCGCGCCATGACTTCCACGCGCGTGAGAGCATTCATGGCAGTGTAGGCATCCTAGCAGAAATGTAAGATGATCTTTGGATCTCCAATATGCGCCTGCTTTTACTGGGATTTCTTACGCTCCCGGCGCTTGCCGGGAGCAGCCATTTGCGGATTGGGGGGAGTGGTGTTTCCTCTCGTTTGATTGATTCGTTGACGCCTCCTGCCGACGCGGTGATCCTAATCCGGGGGCAGTCTGCTGATGGCGCGCCTGCGGGCGGCGGGATTCCTGCTGGCGCAGTCTAACCATACGGCCATTCCCGGCAACGGGATGTGGGGAAACGCGGCGGCGCAGGCGGCGGTGTTGAGCTTGATTGGCTACGTGCGGGAGAAATACCAGCCGCGCCGGATTCATGCGATCGCGGCGCCGGCGGGAAATGTGACGCTGCTGAACCTGGCATTGGACCGGAAGGTGGCGTTTCGTTCCGCGATGCTGATGGCTGCTGATGGCTCCGGTGATTTCGCTCGAATCGATGTATGCATGTCCCGCCGGAGTGGACCGGGTGGCGGGACTGGCGCGCGCGTTCGCCTTCAAGCCGTCTCATGGCTGTCCGGGGAATCCGAAGGACCCGGCTTTCGTGAAGGCGACGGCGGGCGCGGACGGGCGGGGTGGATGCGTTGAGCGGAAGCCGGTGGATGGCGGTGTATGAAGAGAGCGACGCCGAGGCGCCGCCGGGAGAAAACATCGAGCCGCTACGGCCGCTGATTCCGATCAAGCCGTTGACCCGCCCCGGCGCCACACACGCGTCACGGGAATTGTTTGAAATGGATGCGGACGAGATTGTGCAATTTGTGAAGGAAAAGTGAGCCTCACATGCCGGCACGCCTTGAGTTTCGCGCGGTTGCCGCAGCGGGGACGCGCCTGGGCGACATGGTATTTGGCGGAGTGAGCAGGGAACGGCTGCAAATCAAAACCGCGCCCACGGTTGCTAAACACGGATCAGCATGGCGGTGGAGGAACCGTATTCTTTTCCATCTGCCGGTTCGTCCAATGCTTCTGAATCGATTGGGTGAATTCAGGCCGCACCAGTTTGGCGCGCTTCAACAACCAAGGCTCTTCCTCGCGGCGCAGATAGATTCCTTCAATGGGCTCCGAGCCCAGCCGGGAGGCTGTGGAGTTGAGGAGGCGTTTGAGATCATCCAGCCCGAACCGGCCTCTTGCGAGCACCGGCACGGCGACAACCCCCACCCGTGCTGTCCAGTCATCTCTGCGGCGCGAACTCCAGAACCTGCCGGCTTGCCTGTCATACACGTCGATGGCGAGAAAGTAATCAGGCAGGCGGTCATAGTGCACGGAGTGAACGGCGAAACACCATTCTCCAAACAGAATGAGACTACTCTGCATCGCCTCCCATAATGCGCACCGGCGTTGCGCCAGCCAGGGCCAGAACGCCTGAAACTGCGGGTGAGCGCCCGTGCGCAGAACGGCGCCGCGGTTCCAGACAACAGGCTCCGCCGTGTCATCAAAGCCAATCCCGATATTTGCGCCATCCGCCTTTTCCTCAATGACCAGGCCGCCTTCCAGAAACAGGGCGCGTTCCTCCGGAGAGAGCACCTTGTCGTCCCGCGGGAGACCCGGACCCAGCCATGCCAGGTGCGGTGTGCGCGGAAACTTGTGTAAGATCCTCGCCATTCAATCCTTCTTTTTTCCAAGGTAAATGGATTCGATTTCATCGGGGCAAAGGAACTCGACGAAAATTCCGGCTTCGAAAAGAGCCTCTCGGAAGCCCCACCATTTGCTGTCGGCAGCCTGGAGAATGGGAGGGTGTTCTGAATGCCTGGCGGCTACCGCCACAAACTTGCGGTCAGACGGGTCGAAGGCGGCGAGGTCCGTGAGATCAGGGAACTCCAGATAACCCCGCTCCCCGTGACGATTGATTTTCACGCGGACGACCTTTTCCGTCCGCCACAGGTTATCGTGCACCCATTTGAAGAACGCATCTCCAACGCCGGGTTGTCCGCTAAACGAGCAATATTTCTTGTACTCTCCGAAGATCTCCAAGCCGGAGTCCAGGGCGAGCCTCCCGGTCTTCGCTATCTTCCGCAAGGCTTGGGAACACTCGTTTGCGCATATTCTCGATCCGCCATCCCGGCGGTTCGCGATGATCACCACGTTCGTGTCCACTACGCGCAGATTGGTTCGGCTCGAGGCGCGCCGCGGCGCCTTCCTGCTCATTCCCGAACCGCCTCGCGCCTGGCGGCGGCATCCATTCTCGCCGCGAGTTCACCCAACTCGTCGCCGAAGAAGCCGTCCGGCCAGTTCTGAATCTCGCCGTAGAGGTTCACCTCGAGCGGGTGAAGTTCCGCTCCGTTCTCGCCGGACTCACAGAAATACAGAGCAACCTGATCCGGCTGGATGGCTTCCTCCGCAACGCGCCGCTGCAATCTCCGTAGAAAGTGTTCGGAATGACTCTCGACGATTACTTGAATGGACCGGTCCGCTCCATCCTCCCGGGACCGCACCGTCTCGATAAACAAATCGGCAAGCGCGGTCTGCACGCTCGCATGCAAATGGATCTCCGGTTGTTCCAGCAGGATAGTGGTATCCGGGGCGGCGTAGAAGCATTGCACCACAACAGGCAGGATTTGGGACACTCCGAATCCGACATCCGTCAGATTCACGGTCTGCTTCGACTTGGGAGTTCGAACCAGCACCTCGAATTCCTTGCGGTGCGCGGCGATTGCCTTGACCTGGAACCCATCGAGCAACCCGAGATCCTGGAGCCATCGTGCGACCACCGCCTGGAAGGGTCTCGCGCGCTGCCGGTAACCGGCGCTGATCTTACGGGACGCCGCTGCCAGCATTGCTTCCACCGCCCTTTCCCCACGCCATCCGACGTGTTCCGGAACCTCCCCCGACCAGACGTAGGAACGTTCCGGGTAGGTTCTGAGCGGCCCCAGGTATTGAATTCGCTTCAATTGCCGTTCCAGCGCCAGCGCCAAATCGCTGGTGAAGACGGCGTTCCGATAGTAGGCAGCCACTTCGTCCGGGAAACCGTAGAAACGGACCGGTTCCGGCAGTTTCCAGGCGCGTCCGCGATTTCGCGCGAGTTTGTAATTGCCGGCGGACAACTCGTACTCGACCGAGGGGCCGCTCCCGGCTGCTTTCATTGTGACCTGAATCCCTTGGCCATCGTTTTCAAAGTCGTAACGGAAGAAGGTGACGGACTGCCGCCCGCCTTTGCGATCGGATGCGATTTCGGCGCTGAACTGGATTCTCTTCCCAGCCACGCTCGTTCGCGTGACGGGATTCCGGATCACCAGCGGCTCGGGCAAGAGCCATTCCACCGCGAACCGGATCTTGCGCCCCAGGTCGTGATCAAAAACCAAATCCCGATAAGTCCCCAACTCCACCGGTGTATTGCGATCGCCGGGATGCAGAACACGGCGGCGATCCGTGGACTCCGCGGTCTGGCGGAGCATGAGAAGGAATTGCAGCAGGCTCGTCTTGCCGGCGCTGTTGCCGCCGAAAAAGACCGTCAACGGCGCAAGCCTGATGGTTTTTGTATCGCTCCAGGCCTTGAAGTTCTGTATGCACAATTTGGTGAGCACTGCACCTCCACCGCCAATTGAGGCCATCCCCCGCCGCTCAGCGCCTGGCGCCTCGCTTTGCCGGCGCCCGCCGCGTTAGAGTTGCTGCTTTCCACGGAACTTCTTGCGCCGGTGAATCCGCCGGGAGCCGGCGGATAAGAATATCGCTTGCCTGGCCGGGATGCTTCGCCGCCATGGCGAGCACTTCGGCGCGGGCCTGGGAAGAGACGCCGAGAGCCCGCGCGGCAGCCATGAAATGTTCATGGGCTTCGATGATGTCCATGCCGGTCAGTTCGTAACCGTACCCCTCGAGGATTCGCTCAATTGCGATCCGACCCACCTCGAGACTGAACCGTGTATCCTTCTTGAGAAAGTCACGCGATGCGCGGGTGAGCGTGCGCGGATCGGTGCGGCCCGTCTTTGCAAACTCCAGGGCGAGATCGAGGAAGCCGGCGGCTTTTGCCGCGGCAAACCAGAGGCCGGGCTCGCCGCTCCATGTGGCCAAATCCGCAAGAATCGTCTTCGGATCGCGGCCGGGGTACCTCCTGCCGACCGCCCGGAAGGTGGCGAGGCCCGTGGATGCGCGATTTGCCGTCAACGCATACTTCTCGTACGCCTCATCCACCCGGCCAAGATCGAGCAGGATCTTCTCACACGCGGCATCGATAGCGGCGCGCGGTTGATTCAGGCCGTGCGAAGCTTCCGCATACTGGAGCGCCTCCTCCAGGCGGCCTTCGGACAGCAACGCCTGTAGACCGAACTTGCGATCGTGCCAATTTGGATATCGCTGAAGCGCCAGCAACTCGAGTAGTTCCTCATGGCGGCCCGCCGCCAGCAAACTGGAAAGACAGACGGTGGTTCCGCGAACGTAGTTGCGGGACTGGGGATCAGACCAGTCGGCGCGAACCAATCCAATGAACCGGTCCGCCCAGTGAGAAGCAACCTCGCGCGAAGCGCACAATTCGCCCCACCGTTCTCCGACCGGGGAAAGGTAATGGACGCCGTCATCCTCGATGGCCTGCCAGAGGCGGTCCAACCACTTGTCCCGCGTTTTTCGGTCCGCTGGGGCCGAGATTGCGAGGGGCAGCAACTCCTCCTGTGCCCAATAGAC
>JAIXKK010000097.1 GCA_026954325.1 Bryobacterales bacterium
CGGTATACACAGTAGCGGACCTCGCCCTCCCGCTTCCATTCGGGGTGTTTGATGCGAACGAGGGAAGAACTGGGCAATGGGACCTCGAGTTGCATGCAGGCGCCGGAGCGGGAGATGTCTTCGAGGACGGCGAAGCCTTTTCGCTTCCAGCGGTCCGTTTCCTTCCACCAGACCTGAACGAGGTCAGAGCACCACAAACGAGGTTCACCCCGGCGCTCGACGAAGGGGTTAAGCTTCTTCGCGCCGGAAGCGCGATTCAGAGCGGAAGCCAACTTTGCCAGGTTGCCTGCCATTTGCTTCTCCTTCAATTTCGGTTTTACACCTCCGAAACTTAAGCGAGGAAAATCACCTGCCACTCCGAGGGCGTCCAGTAAATCCCCGTGCGCCTCCCGGTCCGGGAGTACTCCCTTTCACATTACCAGATGCCGAGAAGCTTCCACCACGCGAACCCTATGGTCCCCCAAACCAGGAGATTGGACAGAGAGACCGCAAACCCGATTTTCCACCAGTCTTTCATGGAAACGTACTCCATGGCGAAGTACATGGGAGACGGAGTTGTTCCGTAGTGGGTCAATCCGGCGGCAAGATTGACAAAGATAGCGAAGGAAAACGCAACCAGGCCGATCGGGGCGCCCTTTGCAATAAGGACGGCGAGAAAGGGGGGGTACATGGCCAGGATATGAGCGGTGATACTGGCGAAGGCGTAGTGCGTGTAGAAATAGATCACAAGGGCTACGGCAAACAGCGTTACCCACCCTGCCGCGCTGAAGGTTGCTCCCACGCTGTTGGCGAACGCCTGTGTGACCCCCGCGTCATTGAGGGCGCGGCCGAGTTTCACGAGGCCGCCATACCAGATGAAGATGTCCCAGAGGGCTCTCTCATTCTTCACGTCTTCCCAGGTAAGCACTCCGGAGAGCAGCAGGACGCAGCAACCGATGAGGGCGGTGACGGTGATGTCCACTTTGTGAAGAGTGCCGCTGGTTACCCATGCAAGACAGACGGAGAAAGACAATCGCAAGAATGCGTCATGTTGCGGCCCATGGACCGAGCCCCGGGCAACTCGGAAGCCTGGAAAGCTGGACGGGGCGGCAGAATGCGGACAATGGGGAGCGAGGAAGATGGAGCAGAGACCCGGGACGATGCAAAACCGGGCCCAGGTGATGGGGAAGACTGCATTGGCGGCATAATTACGGCCAGGGATTGCTCGCCTGGCCCGTGAAGAACATTGCCGAACGATACAGATAACGATATACGCTGGCGAAAAGAAACGCCCACAGCCCCGCGTGGCCCGGATTCGAGCCATAAGCCGCAGATAGGCAATGGGGAGAACCCCCCGGAACGAGCGCATTGGAAGGGATGATGGAAGCGAGAACCACATCGGTGAGGGAGAGGGAGTAGCACACGCCGAGTGAACTCTTCCCGAACATGCGGACGAACAGGAGCGCGATGCGGCGGGCGAGTCCGGTGTTGATGAGAGCGCGGGAGATCATGAAGGCTGCTACCACCAACCATACCGACGTGTCGGCGTAGCCCTCGAGCGCCTGGCCGATTTTCAGGCCACCGAGCACGGAAGAGAGCGTTACGGCGAGCAGAACGAGCGCGCCCCCGGCGATCGGCTGAAGGATGAGTCCGGCCACGGTGGCAAGGAAGATGCCCAACAACCGCCAGCCTTCGGCTTTTATCGGTTCAGGCCTGGGGATCGCCAGCACCACGAAGAAATAGACGGCAAGCAATACGCCGAATTTCCAGAGTTGGGACGAATCGATGAGTGGCGAGCTACGTGGCTGGGATGAGGTCACAAAACTCAGGATTATATCGCAGTCGGAGTGGAGAGGATCTGGAAATCACGCGGATTCCCGGCGGCGCACCGGGGGAAGTGTGGGGTCCGATGCGCCGTGCGGAGATGGTGGTCAGGCAGTGGCGGCGGTGAGCGCCTGGTCAAGATCCCAGAGGATATCGTCGAGATCTTCGAGACCGATGGAGAGGCGGATCATGTCGGGAGAAACGCCCGCGGCGGCCTGCTGCTCCGCGTTCAGTTGCTGGTGAGTGGTGGAAGAGGGATGGATCACCAGGCTGCGGACATCGCCTACGTTCGCCAGGTGGGAGAACAGTTTCAGCGAATCGACAAACTTCCTGCCCGCGTCGTAGCCGCCTTTGATGCCGAAACAGAAGACGGCGCCCGCGCCTTTCGGGCAGTACTTCTTTGCCGTGGCGTGGTAGGGGCTGGAGGGTAGGGAGGGATAGCGTACCCAAGTGACTTTGCCGTGCTTCTCCAGCCATTCCGCCACCGCCAGCGTGTTGGAAAGGTGCCGGTCCATGCGCATACCAAGGGTTTCGATACCTTGAAGGAAGAGGAAGGAGTTGAACGGGCTGAGGCAGGGGCCGAGGTCGCGCAGGCCTTCCACGCGGGCGCGAATGATAAAGGCGAGCGGACCGAATGTATCGAAGAAGTTCATCCCGTGATAGGCGGGCGAGGGGGCGGTGAGTTGCGGAAAATTGCCTTTGCTCCAGTCGAATTGATTTCCGCTGACGATGATGCCGCCGATGCTGGTGCCGTGCCCTCCCATGAATTTGGTGAGGGCGTGAACAACGATGTCGGCTCCATGGTCGAGAGGACGGCAGACATAGGGGGTGGCGAAGGTATTGTCGACGATCAGCGGGATATTGTGCTCGTGGGCAATCCTGGCCACCGCCTCGATGTCGAGCACGTTGCCGCGAGGGTTGGAAATGGCTTCGGCATAGAGACACTTGGTTTTTGCGGTGATGGCTTTGCGGAAGTTCTCCGGCTCGTCCGGCTCGACGAATTTCACGCCGTAACCCATGCGGCGGAAGCTGACGTCAAATTGCGTGTAGGTGCCGCCGTAGAGGGTGCTGGCGGAAACCATTTCATCGCCCGCCTCGAGCAAGCTGTTGATGGCGAGGAATTGGGCCGCCTGGCCGCTTGAGAGGGCGAGCGCCATGGCGCCATTCTCGAGCGATGCCACGCGCTCTTCCAGAACCGCCGTGGTGGGGTTCATAATGCGCGTGTAGATGTTACCGAACTGCTTTAGGGCAAAGAGCGCCGCGGCATGGTCGGTGTTATCGAAGGTGTAGGAAGTGGTCTGGTAGATGGGGACCGCGCGGGCGTGCGTTGTCGGCTCTGGCGCGTAACCGGCATGGACGGCGCGGGTGTTGAATCCGTATTTTCTTTCCTGCGTTTCAGACATAAGTTCCACTATCATACATTTCTATGGCCGGATTCATCACGTCTTCGCCCGGCTGCGGTATTGCCCGGGGCATGAGGAACCACATGGCGCGGGATGTTCACGATGAATCGCGCGCGCGGGCGTTGGTTCTCGACAACGGACATGCCGAAATGGCCTTTGTAGTCTCTGGGCTTTGCGTGGTCGCGCCGGAGATGATCGGAATTGCCAAGGCGCTGATTGAGCGGCCCACGGGGATACCGGCGCGCGGGCTCATTTCGGCGGGGCATGCGCACACTCCCCCGGCGGCGCGGATTTCCGGCGCCGTGCGGCGCGCGCGGCGGAGGATCCGGCCGGCAAGAGTTCGCCGGGGGACGGGAACGGGGAACCGTCTCGGGTTTCAACGGCGGTTCGGGATGCAGCCGGGTTAGAATAGGGGTTCTTATAAGCTTACTGTCGAGGCTGGCAAAACAATGAAATATGGCTTGAATATCCGCGAGGCGGGCGCGTTTGATTTTGTTTCGCTGGGGGCGCTGGTCCACCGGCTGGATCCGGGTATCATCCCGTTCCGAAAGGCCGCCCAGTGCCAGATCCACGTAAGCGGCGGTGAGTTCAACGTGGCGGCCAATCTTGCGGATTGCTTCCGCATGAAGACAGGCCTGGTTTCCGCGATGGTGGATTACCCGATCGGCGATCTTATTGCCGAGCGTGTCCGGGCAATGGGCGTAACGCCGTTTTACAAGGTGTTCCGGCACGACGGCGTCGCGGGTCCGAACATGGCTACCGTTTACAGCGACCGCGGGCAGGGGGTGCGCGCTCCCGTGGTTTTCTACAACCGTTCCAATGAGGCGGCGGCGCGATTGAAGCCGGGCGATTTCAACTGGGGCGAGATTTTCTCGGGCGGTGTGCGCTGGTTCCATAGCGGAGGCATCTTCGCCGCGCTTTCGGCGACGACGGCGGAAGTGATGATCGAGGGCATGCAGGCAGCCAAGGCGGCGGGAGCGGTGGTGTCGCTCGACCTCAACTATCGCGCCAAGCTATGGAACATCTGGGGAGGCCATGGGAAAGCTCTCGAAGTGCTGAAACGCGTGGTGAAAAATGTAGATGTGCTCGTAGGGAACGAAGAGGATCTGCAGATGGGGCTCGGAATTCCCGGGCCGGAAGTGGCGGCGAAGTCGAAACTCGATCCGAGCGCATTCTTCGGAATGATTGACCGCGTGGTACAGGAATATCCGAGGATCAAGGTTATCGCCACGACGCTTCGCGAGGTCCACTCGACGAACCGCCATGGCTGGGGCGCCGTGGCGTGGATTGACGGCAGGACGTACGTCGCGCCTGTTTGTGAACTGGATGTACTGGATCGTGTGGGCGGCGGTGACGGCTATGCCGCCGGGTTCTTCTACGGCTTGCTGACCGGGGAGGAACCGGACGAGGCTGTGAAGTTGGGCTGGGCGCACGGAGCATTGCTAACCACTTTCCCTGGCGACACGACAATGGCTACAATTGAGCAGGTTCGGAGTTTCGCCAAGGGCGGCTCGGCGCGGATTCAACGGTAGGCGATGGGCGCGGCCATGAAGGGTGGAATGAAGCGCGGAAGGGTGCTGGTCAGGCTGTTCTCATTAAGAACAATGCTTGACAAAGGATAATTATTATTATTCAATAGAAATTGATGAATCCCGAGGACTCTCTTCGCCACCGTATGGATCTCTTCCGCCAGCGTTGCCTGGAACTGGGATTGGCCTACACCCATCAGCGGATGGTGATCTACAAGGCGCTCGCGTCCACCAACACTCATCCCACACCGGAAACCGTGTATGAGCAGGTGAAGCGCGAAATCCCCGCAATCAGCCTCGGCACGGTGTACAAGAACATCCGCACCTTTACAGAGGCGGGGTTGCTGCGGGAGGTGACTGTTCTGCACGATTCCCTGCGGCTGGATGCGAATCTCGGTGACCATCACCACTTGGTCTGTGTGCGCTGCAAGGCGATATTCGACGCTCCCGAAAACGAAGTAACACCGGTTCCATTACCGGAATCCCTGCCGGATGGCTTCCGGCTGGAACGGTGTTCCGTGTTGTTCCTGGGCGTCTGTGCGCAGTGCGCCGCTGCACGGCAGTAAGTTGTAGCGTCTTAACAGAAGGAGTTATTCCATGGCTGATTTGAAAGGGTCGAAGACCCACGATAATCTGAAGTATGCGTTCGCGGGTGAGAGCCAGGCGAATCGCCGTTACCTCTATTTCGCCAAGATGGCGGATGTGGAAGGGTACCCGGATGTCGCCGGTCTGTTCCGTGACACGGCGGAAGGCGAGACCGGCCACGCGCATGGCCATCTCGACTACCTGAAGAAGGTGGGCGATCCTGCCACGAACCTGCCGATTGGTGACACGGCGCTGAACCTGAAGGCAGCCATCGCGGGGGAAACACACGAGTACACGGATATGTATCCGGGCATGGCGAAAGCCGCGCGGGACGAAGGATTTTCGGAGATCGCGGACTGGTTCGAAACGCTGGCAAAAGCGGAGAAATCGCACGCCGGGCGCTTCGAGCAGGGTCTGAAATCTATCAGCTAGCAGCTACACTGACGGGGCGCGCGCCGCGCGCTCCGAACGCGCCCTTGCCATGTCAGTCATTAAAGGAACACCCACCGAAGGGCTCACATACAATCCGAACGAGCGGAAGTACTGGCGCCAGGCGGCGCTTGCCGGGGAAGTGGAGCGCATCTTCGATATCTGTCACGGGTGCCGTTTGTGTTTCAATTTGTGTCCCTCTTTTCCGGCATTGTTTCAGGCCGTGGACAAGCACGGCGGAGACGTGCGGCAACTGACCGCGGCGGAAACGGACTACGTAATCGACACTTGTTACCAGTGCAAGTTGTGTTATGTGAAGTGTCCCTATACGCCGGATGACGGACACGAGTTCCAGTTGGATTTTCCCCGGTTGATGCTAAGGGCCAATGCGGTGCGGCGGAAGGAGACGGGGGTTCCGCTGCGGTCGAAAGTGCTGGCGCGTCCTGAATTGATAGGGAAAATCGGAAACGCGGCTTCGGATCTCGCCAACTGGGCCAACCGGCAACCTTTGGTCCGCGGCATGATGGAAGCGGCTGCGGGGATACACAGGGACAAACAACTGCCGGAATTTCACGATGAGACGTTTGAGAACTGGCGTCTGGGACGTTCCGAGCCGGAAGGGGACCGCAACCTGGCGGTTCTTTTCCACACCTGCTTCGTGAATTACAACAATCCGCGGATCGGTAAGGACGCGGTGGATGTGTTCTCGAGGAGCGGAATATCACTGGGATGCCCCAAACAGAATTGCTGCGGCCTGCCGGCGCTCGAGTCCGGGGACGTGAAACTGGCGAGGGAAATGGCCGAAAGCAACGTGGCTTCGCTCGTGCCGCATGTAGACGCGGGCAGGAAAGTGGTGGCGATCAACCCGTCGTGCTCGTTCATGCTGCGTAAGGAATATGCGGACCTCCTCGGGACGAATGCGGCAAGGAAGGTTGCGGCGAATACGATGGACCTTTGCGAATTTCTCTTCGAACGGAAGCGGAAGGGAGAGTTCAATCAGGGGTTCCGCTCAACGCCCGGCAAGGTGGCTTATCATATTCCGTGCCACCTGAAAGCGCAAAACATAGGCTTCCGGTCGCGGGACATGATGCGCCTGATTCCAGGCGCCCGGATCACGATGGTGGAACAGTGCAGCGCCCATGACGGAACGTGGGCAATGAAGAAGGAGTTTTTCCCCCTGTCGATGCTGACGGCGAAGAAGGCGTTTGACGAGATGAAGGACGTCAAGGCGGAGGTTACCGCATCGGACTGCCCGCTGGCGGCGATCCATTTCGAACAGGGTACCGGCGTGAGGCCCATCCATCCGATCCAGGTGCTGGCGCGCGCATATCGCGAGGATGGATTTCCCGCCAGGCTGCCCGTGGCCGGGGAAGAGAAAAAATAGCGGAATTATGCAGCCAGTCACATTCGAAGAAGTCAAAAACATTGCCGAGTACGAGGCATGGCGGGAGCAGTGGCGTCCTCGGATGATCGCCTTGAAGGACCGCCGGCGGGTGCGCGTGGGAGGGCATCTTACGTTTCTGTTCGAAAACCACGATACGGTGCTTTACCAGGTACAGGAGATGACGCGCATCGAGCGCATTGTCCGGCGGCACGACATCGAGCATGAGATACGCACTTACAATGAGCTGATTCCGAAAGCCAACGGCTTGTGCGCCTCGTTGTTAATCGAGTACGAGACGCCCGAAGTGCGAGCGGTGTGGTTGAGGAAATTACTGGGCCTGGAGGATCACGTGTGGTTCGTGGTTGGCGAGACGGCTCCGGTGAAGGCGAGCTTCGATACGCGGCAGATCTCGACGGACCGGATTAGCTCCGTACAATACGTTTCTTTCCAGTTTTCTCCCCAGCAGGCGAAACTGTTCCCAAACGGAGCCAAACTGGTAGTGGATCATCCGGAATTCAAGGCCGAAACACTTTTGGACGCCGCGCAACTGGCCGAGTTGAGCGCTGATTTCCGTTGATTGGGTTGCCCCCCTGTTGCGGGTGCGCGGCATTAGCTTCGACAAGGGATATCTCATTGAACCCGAATTTGAGCTAATAATAGACAAGTGACACAGATCCCGGGGTGAGTGCAGTGCGGCCGCGGCGTCGTGCTCTCCCTGACCGAGTACAAACGCGGCCGCTTAATTCACACCGCCAAGTCCAGGTTCACTGGACATGGGCTGTTGGTTACGAGTTTTCGATGTTCTGCTCTGGGACGCGTAGAGTGCCTTCCCTGCGCCGGCGGGCCCAATCTTCCTTGTTCAACTGCTTTCCGCGGGCGATGGCCAGGGCATTCGGCGGGACGGTCTGGGTGATGACCGATCCGGCGGCAAGATAGCTGCCTTCTCCGATTTCGACCGGAGCCACAAGCGTTGAATTGCTGCCCACGAAAGCCCCATCGCCGATCCTCGTCTGGCTCTTCTTCCGGCCGTCATAATTGCAGGTAATGGTTCCGGCTCCGATGTTCACCTTCTCGCCGATGACCGAGTCGCCCAGATAGGCGAGGTGGGATGCCTTGGAACCTTTGCCGAGACGGGTCTTCTTGAGTTCCACGAAATTTCCGATGTGCGCTCCGGCTTCGACGTAATTCTCCATGCGCAGGCGGGTGTAAGGCCCCAACTGCGCTCCCGTCCCGACGTGTGACGTATTGACAATGGTGTACGGCAGAACGAGTACGCCGTCCTCAATGGTGGAGTCATTGATTATGGAAAAGGCGCCGATGCGGCAACCGGAGCCGATCCGGGAGTCCCCAAGAATCCTGGTGAAAGCCTCCACTACGGTGTCCATGCCGATTTGTACCTGGGAGTCGACGGTGACGGTTTCGGGGCGCTCGACGGTGACGCCGTCCAGCATTAACTGGCGAGTCTTTTCCTGGCGGAGAATCCGGTCCACGGCAGCCAACTCGACGCGCGTGTTGATGCCCAATAACTCCGAGGAGTCATCCACCACCAAAGGGAGGACGGAGTGTCCTTCGCGGTTCAGGATCTCCACCATGTCCGTGAGATAGAGTTCGCGGGCGGGATTGTCCGGGCGGAGATCATGCAGATGTTTCCACAGCAGCGGGCCGTCGAAGCAATATATACCCGCATTGATCTCGTGGATTCGCCGCTGTTCCGCGCCGGCCGCCCTGTCTTCCACCACGGCCACGACCGCTCCGCGCTCGTTGCGGAGGATGCGGCCATACCCGGTGGGGTCGTCGAGAAATGTGGAAATGGCGGCCGCGGCGGCCGTGGAACTGGTTTCGAGTTCGATGAGCCTGCGCAGTGTGGCGGCCTTGAGCAACGGTACATCTCCATAGAGAACGACAACCCGGCCGGTGCGCTCGCGCACGGCGGGTTCGCAGCAGAGTACGGCATGCCCGGTGCCCTTCTGCTCGGTCTGCTCCGCGAATTGCACGCCGCGAGAGGCGAGAGTATTCCGCACATCGGCGGCCTGGTGACCCACGACGACATAGATGGACTCTGGCGCCGTCAATTCAAGAGCGGTATCGACAACATGCTCGATAAGGGTCTTCCCGCCCGCCTGATGAAGCACTTTCGCCTTGCGGGATTTCATGCGGGTGCCCAGACCCGCGGCAAGAATGACAATCGTCAGCGGAGATTCCATGAAGTATCCTGATCCATTACAACATTCGGCAGGCGAGTCTCGCGACTACGGCAGGCCCTTCGCGCCGGCCCCGCGGCGGGAGGCCTTCGCCCTCTCTCGCAGCGTATTCCCCACCAGGGCCAGGCGAATGGCGACGGCGGCCGCGGCATGCGGATCGTGGCGCACTTTTTCGGCGCGCGCGAGCATGTCTTCTTCCACGACGCAGAGCCCCATGGCATCGAGACGGCCGCGGTCGGCCTCGACGGGCATTACCTTCTGGGCGGCGTATCTCCGGCGGGCCGTTATCCCAATGGGCCTGGCGTTGACGATCACAAAGTCCAACAACGGAAGCCCGGCATGTTTATGGATTGCTTCCACGTGATCGGACGCGCGGAAATTCATCGTTTCTCCGGGCTGCCACATGAGGTTGCAGAAGTAGGCTTTCACCGCGCCGGAGCGCTCGATGGCTTCGGGGATCCCGCGGACCAGCATGTTCGGCACGATGCTGGTGAACAGAGAGCCCGGGCCGAGCGTGATGAGGTCGGCTTCGGCGATGGCCCGCAGGGTTTCGGGAAGGGGCAATGGGTTTCGGGGCTTGATGTGGATCTCCCGGATGCGGGTCTTGCTGCGGCTGATGCGTGTTTCTCCACTTACGGTGGAGCCGTCCTCGAGCTTCGCTTCGAGCACGACGTTTTTCGCCGTGGAAGGAAAAATGCGCCCGCTGCTTGCGAGGACTTCGGACGAGAGCTTGATGGCGTGCGCGAAGTCCCCGGTGACCTGCGTGAGTGCTGTGAGGAAGAGATTCCCGAAGCTGTGTCCCTTGAGGCCGCGTCCGGCATGGAAGCGATATTGAAACAGACGGGACAGCAACGCCTCGTCTTCCGAAAGCGCCACCATGCAATTGCGGATATCGCCCGGGGGGAGGACGTCAAAGTCGCGGCGCAGGCGGCCGGAGCTGCCGCCGTCGTCGGTGACTGTGACGACCGCGGTAATTTCGAGCCGCATGTCTTCGGGGAGGTCGCGGCGCCGCCGGTCCGCGCGGTCAACGAGTTCGGGCCGGGCATAGTATTTCAAGCCGGACAAGAGACAGGAGAGTCCTGTCCCGCCGCCGATGGAGACGATGCGCAGTGGTCTGCTTGCGGAAGCGCGCCGCTTCGGGCTGCGTTTCAATGGCATGAGGATTCTTGAGAGGCGAACATCTTTCCGCTAGGGTTTTTTCTCCCCGAAGACAATTTCCCGAACGGGAGATTGCCTGCCGAACTCGAGGAAATCCGGATCGCTTCGGGCGATGGCGCGATTTCTAGGATCGAGGCGGATGGCGCTTTCAAGGTGGCGGGCCGCTCCTTCCAGATCGCCCTGGAGCCCGCGGCTCAGGCACAGCGCATACTGGATGTGATCGGACTTCGGAGACTGTTCGAGAGCGCGCCTGAGAATTCGTTCGGCGTCGGCGGGACGGCGCTGGCTGATGAGGTTGACCGCGTAGTAGTACAAATCCTCGGGAGTGCGCAAATCCGGCT
Organism: Bryobacterales bacterium; assembly: GCA_026954325.1. Classification (GTDB taxonomy): domain Bacteria; phylum Acidobacteriota; class Terriglobia; order Bryobacterales; family Bryobacteraceae; genus CADEFT01. The sequence goes on from JAIXKK010000097.1 coordinate 10,834, forward strand.
GGCTTTGGGCAATCCGTTGCCGGCACATGCGGATATGCTGCTTTGCCGTGTAGGCCATGTCCCGGTTCTCTCCCGCGGCGCACTGTTCAAAGTGCTGCAAGGCGGATGCGAAATCGCGCTGATGGAACAGTTGCATGGCCTCATCGAACTCTTCCGTCTGCGTCCGCCCGGCCGCGGGCGCGTCCTGACGCGGAAGTGGCGCCTTCGGTCTTGCGCCGGCTGTCCGGCTCTCCGTAGATTTCGGCGGATGAGATTGTGTCTTCTTCATGTCCCTCGTCCGGCGGAAAACTCTTTTCTTAGCAAAACACCGCTGTCATTGCAAGGATAATGTATTTCCGCCGGAAGGAAGGGAACGGATCGCGGGTTGCGGCCCGCTCTCACTCACCTGTTGTAGCGAACGAGCGCCATCCCTGCTTCCGGTTCAGGAATGGATGGCGGCATGAGAATGCGCCTTTGCGGCTTGGGCGATTCTAGCTGCTTCGGAGCGGCCTGCTTAGCTCCGGGAAGGAAGGCGCGCAGGAGGCTTGCGAAGCCGTTGTGCCCCTGGGCCTCTTTCTCCTTCCCCAAACACTTCGCCGCGAGGTCGGCGAACTGGCGGCCCATCGCGGACCTGCGGTCGAGGACCCTCCCATCCTGAATGGCTTTCTGCAAAACGGCATAAGAGTTAGCGATGGTGGCAAAGACTTTGGCGCCGAGGAGATCGTCGAGGTGATGATTGATGGCGGCACGCGGTTGCGCGCGGTTGACGATGACCCGGGTCCGGTTGAGAAGGCCGAAATGCTCGAGGAGTTCGAGCCGGCGCCTGGTCATGTGCAGGGCGCACAACTCCGGTGTGGAGACCAGGAAGATGCTGGTACATTGATCGAGAATGGCCATGGCGTGCTCGTCGAAACCTGCGGGCAGGTCGAGAAAGATAACCTCATACTTCCGCCGGGCGTATTCGACGTAGCGCCCGATGGCTTCCAAGGGAAGAGAGAGACGGGACACCGAACTGCCCAAGCCTGCCAGATCGAGTTTCCCGATCCGCGTGACTATTCGTTCCCAAATGGAATCATCGAGAACTTCGGCGTACTCGACGGCATCGCGTAACCCGTAGCGGGAGGGAAGCTTGAGCATGAAGTCGAGAGCGCTCGACCGGCAGTCGAGATCGAGCAGGAGGGTGCGGCAACCGCTTTGACGCGCCACTTCAAGGCTGGTATGAAGCGCCGCTGTAGTGGCGCCACAACCAGGCTTTGAGGAAAGAAAGGCAATGATGTTGTGGGAGACGTCGAGTCTTGGAGGGTTCTGGGCGATCAACGCGCGGACGCGGTCGAGCATCGGTTCGAGATCCCGCGAAAAGAAGGGAATGGTGAGATATTCACGTATTCCGCGGCGCATGCAGGCGATCATCTCATCCACTGCTTGCTCGCCGCTCACAGCCGCCATTTGCGTGCCAGGCGCCACGCGTCCGGCGACTTCCGCCATCTTTTCAATTTGGTCTACACCGGAAGCCTCGATGAAAACCACATGCGGCGCGACGGAACGGAGCACCTTTTCGAGTTCATTAGCCGTGGGGAACTGATTCAGCTTCCGGACGATGTGCACTGTGTGATTG
>JAIXKK010000030.1 GCA_026954325.1 Bryobacterales bacterium
GCGATTTCTTATCACGCCTATCCCTACGTGGCGGACAAGTACGTTCTCATGGCCGCCGGTTCGAGTGTGGGTGATGGATATGGTCCCCTGCTTGCGGCCTCGCGTCCCATGGCTCCGGAAGAAATCAAGGGTAAGCGCATCGGCATTCCCGGCACGCTCACCACCGCCTACCTCACGCTGCGATTGTTCGAACCCGATTTTGAGGCGGTGGTCATCCCGTTTGACAAGATTCTGGACGCTGTAAAGGACCACTCCGTTGATCTTGGCCTGGTCATACACGAAGGCCAGCTCACCTACTCCAAGGCCGGTTTCCATAACGTGCTCGATCTGGGGCGCTGGTGGAAGAACAAGTTCAACCTGCCGCTTCCCCTGGGCGCCAATGTCATGCTGCGGTCTCTGCCGCCGGAAGCGCAATCCGAGTGCTCACGGCTTCTATCGGAGAGCATCCGCTACGCGCTCGATAATCCGGAAGAAGCCATCAACTATGCGCTTCAATTTGCCCGCGACCTCGACGTGCCGATGGCGCAGAAATTCGTCGGCATGTATGTGAATCATTTCACCGTGGATTGTGGGGAACAGGTTCCGGTGGCCGCGCAGAAACTGCTCGATATGGGCTTTGAAGCGGGATTGATTCCGCATCAGGTGAAACTGGAGTTCGTCCGCTGAACGTCCATCGTTCTATGCGGGTTTTCGCCACGCTGCTGCTCGCAGCGCTCACTTGCCGCGCCGCCGATGACCCGGACGATGCCAAAGCGCGCATCCGCGGCATTCACGACTATGCCAAACAGGGCCCCTCCGCCATCCCGAAGATACAGCCGTATCTCGAGGATCGCGACAAAGAAGTGCGTTGGGCGGCGGTGGAAGCCATCTCCGAGATCGGCACCCAACGGGCGCTCGATCCTCTCATCCAGGCCGCCAACGACAATGAGGAAAGCATTCAGGTACGCGCCGTGGACGGCCTGGTCAATTTCTATCTGCCCGGGTATCTGAAAACGGGCATTGGCGGATCGATCCGCCGGGCCACCCGCGCCCTGAAGGGACGGTTTGCGGACACCAATAACGATATCATCGATCCTTACGTCTCGGTCCGGCCGGAAGTGATTACCGCTATCGGGAAACTGGCCCGGGGCGGAGTCAGCATGGAGTCCCGCGCCAATGCCGCCCGCGCTCTGGGAATTCTGCGCGGCAAGGCCGCTCTCCCCGATCTCTATGAGGCGCTCCGCTCGCGCAGCGACATTGTTCTCTATGAATCCCTCATCGCCATCCAAAAGATTCGCGACACCGGTTCCGGCCCCCAGATCCAGTTTCTGCTCCGCGATTTGAAAGACCGCGTGCAGATTGCCGCGCTCGAGACCACCGGCATCCTGCGCAACCGCGCCGCCATCCCGGACCTTCGCCAGGTGCTCAAGAACGCCCGCAACGACAAGGTCCGGCGGGCGGCCCTTACCGCCCTTGCGATGATGCCCGACGAAGCCGACCGTCCGCTGTTTGCCCAGTATTTCGCCAGCAAAGACGAAGGCCTGAGGGCCGCCGCCGCCGAGGGCTACGGGCGGCTGAGGCAGGTCTCCGATCTGCCGGCTCTCGAAAAGGCATTCCAGGATGAGGACAAGATGGGCCCTCGGCTGTCAATGGCCTTTGCCGTGGTGATGCTGGGCAGGCACGAGCTAACCGAATTCAGCGCTCTGCAATACCTGGTAAACACCCTCAACTCCAGGCTTTACCGCGATTCGGCGGAACCGCTGCTTACCGAACTGGCGCGCGATCCGGGAGTCTATAAAGCTGTCTATCCCGCGCTGCGCAAGCCTGACGCAACCAAGGAAGAGAAGATCCGGTTATTGAGGATTCTTGGTAGAACGGGCGGGAAGGATACGCTGGCGGTTGTCGAACCGCTCAAGGGGGATAGCGACGCGGAAGTGGCCCAGGAAGCAATGAGAGCAGCCCAGAACATCACAGCCAGGCTGCCCTGAAATCTCAATCAAAGGAAATGCGGGAAACTCCGCCTTATTTCGCCTTCTTCTGTTTCTGCTGGCCGACGCGAACTTTGAACTGCTTCTGCTGGGAATCAGTCCAGGCTTTCCAATCAAACCGCTTCGACGCCTCCGCCTGATAGACATCGGGATCAGTCCCCTTGGGAAGAACCGCCATGATGGTGGCAAATTGACCCGTTTCGGGGTTCTGTACCCGGAATCTCTTTACGTTCGGAATACTCATACATTGCTATCCTAGCAAACTTCGATTCCCGCGTTGCCAAGGGCTCGACGCAGTTGCTATGGTCGTGTCGATGACTGCTGATTCCCACCATGGCGGACGCAGACCGGTCCGCGTCCGCCGCGTCGATGAGTGCCACTCGCTCGAAGATCTATTTCTCCATTGTTTGCCTGCATTTGGGGGCGCTTATCTGCGCCGTGTTTACGCGTTGCTCGATCAGGCCATCGGTTCCGATTGCCCGCTGACGCTTGCCATCTCCGGCCCGGTTACGGTCTCCGGCCAGCACCAGGCGTGGTTGATCCCGCTCCTTGAGACAGGGTGGATTGCCTACCTCAGCACGACGGACGCCGTTTGCTATCATGACGGCCACCGCTCCCTCCGCCACCACACCGCCGATCCGGTCTTTGAAGTGCCGATCTTCGGCGACGACGGGGCATTGCGCGAGGAGGGGACCATTCGCGTCACCGACATGGCGTTCGCCGAGCAGGTGCTGCTCGATCAGGACGCCTACCTTTCGGAGATCCTGCTTCAGCCGGAATTTCAGAAGAAGATGACCGGCACCGAGATGCGCTACCTGCTGGGACGCCGCTACGCGGAGGAGGAAACGGCGCTGGGCGTCAAGCCGGGACTGCTGGCCACCTGCCACCGCCTGGCGATTCCCGTTCTCGTGGGCGCCCCCGCCGATGGCAGCGTCTTCCTGAACTCCATGAAACTGTGGGCCATGCGAAACGCCGGATTGATCGACGATTACCGCTTCGAACTCGACCTGCACGCCGAGGTTTTCGAGGCCTGCGCCTACCACCATTGGGGCCTGTTTGATCACCCGGCGCGGAAACTGGGAACGCTGATCCTCGGAGGCGGGGTTCCCAAGAACTATAATTTACAGCCCGAACCCGCCCTGGGCCAGGTGCTGGGGTTGCCGGATGTTCGCGGCTATCACTTCGATATTCAGATCGTGAGCGCGCCGGTGACCGACGGCTCCCTCTCGTCCTGTCCGCCCGCGGAGGCGGTCACCTGGGGGAAAGTGGATAAAGACAGCTATCAGCGGACAACGGAAAGCATGCAGGGGGACTATTCCGCCGTCATGCCGTTCCTGGTGAAAGCTCTGCTGGACAAACGGGATCGCTTCCGGCAACTGCGCGGCGAATGGGGCGAAGAGCGGCTCTTCTCCGCTCACCCCGGAGCTCGAGGATACCTGCGCGCGCCCGAAGGGTACCGCCTCTTTGAACGCCGCGATACCCTGCGCGAGAAACTGCTGGCGGGCGTGGAGCGCAACCGGGAGTGGCTGCTGTCCTCCATCACCCAACGTCAAGCTTAGAATGCGCGTCTACGCTTCGCTCAGCGCCGCGAACAGCGTACCGCGCGCGGTAGAGTGCAGCGGTTCCTTCGCCAGCCGGATCTCGGAAACGGGCACCGGGAAGTCGGCCGATTTCAGAACCCGCTCGAAGCGCTCCTGGAAGCCTTTCGGCATGACGCTGCCGCCGCTGAGCACAAGAGGAACCGGCCTGCCCATCTTGGGAACGCTCTTCGCCGCGGCAAAGGCATCCTTGACTCCGTTCACAAGCGATTGGATCATGTCCTCGTAGTAGACGCCGATCACCTGCTGCACCTTGTCGGAGTAGTGACCGTTGAAATGGAAGCCGCTCTCCTTCACGATGCGGATCCTGGTGGCCAACTCGCCGGCGGCCTGCGCGGCGCTGTTGTCGATGAAGTCTCCGGCTTTCGGGATGCTGAAATTCAGCACCGGTACGGAAAGGTAAGCGAGGCAGACGTTGCACAGACCGCCCCCGCAACTGATGCCGATGCCGGTATAGTTTGAATCCTCCAGTTCGCCGTAAATCACGGCCAGGCCTTCACTCACCGGCTGCACCTGATAGCCCATGCCGGTCAGCATCCCGCGAATGGTGGCCTCGTGGTAGGTGGTGTTGTCGGGCGCGCCGAGCGGCGGCGCCGGAACGGAGAAAAACAGCCGCTTCCCGTCGCCGCTTTCGCTTCCGAGCAGGCTGCGGAAGATCTGCTGCATCTGGGCTTCGCTTTCCGGTTCGCCGGGGTTGAGCAGGCCCGCGCGCATGGGGCGGCGGGTTTCCCGGCCGAGCAGGTCCGCGAACCGCTCGGATTCGTTGCCGTGCACCACCAGTTCGCCGCTGTCGACCGAATACGGCACCTGCTCCTTCTTCAACACGTTTTCCGTAATCTTCGAATAGGGGATGCGCACAAAGGCATTCAACTGGGTCTTGAACGTGAATTCCTTCCCCGGCTTCTGCGCCAGGACGACACGGCTTGTGCCGACATCCATTCCAATCGCTGAGTTATTGCTGCTCATGAGTTTTCCTCTTTCTTCCGCGCCCGCGGCGCGACGACAAGTTGCCTAAACTTGCGGTTCAAGACGGACCGGTATTCACGCAAAGGCATGCCCTTCGCGCTGGCCTCTTGCCGCACTTCTTCCTGAGCGAGTAGTAATCCCTTCCACAACCGCGCCTCGGATACGGACACAAACGTGCTGTCGTAGATAAAGCCGAACACGGTCATGCTCGGGACAGGCGTGGCGTAGTTGTCCGGCAATCCCATATCCGCAAAAGGAAAATGGGTCGCCCAGTCGGTGTGGGCGCCAATGCGGAAATTGTCGGGATTGACGGAGACCTGCGCATGGGTAACGCAGTTTTCGGCGGGAATATGATACTTCGCGCGGAGCATGTCCGTAAGGACCCGCCCCGCGTGAAGTTGTGCTTCGTTAATGGTCTCGGCCCCGTCCTGCGGGCGTGTCTGCGCCTCGAAGGCGATGCCGAGAAAGCTCTGATTCAGGTTGACGTAAACGGATTTCCGGTCCGCCCATACGGAATGGCCCGCATGGTTGGCTATGGAGGCCTCTTCGACAACCCGGAACACCTGGCCAAAACGGTCCACCAGATAATGATAGGACTTGTTGCGGCGGACGTAGGAAAGAACTCCCTGTCCGAGTTGCTTGAGGTTCTTGTTGTGGGATGCGTCAAACGGCGCAAGGTCGCTCTCGGTGGTGTGAAAAACAATCCCCGCCGGATCTGTCCGGTAGGCTACATCCAGAGAACCATGTCCACCCCAGCTTTCCGGGTGTGTCCGGTCGAGAGACTGGTAGCGCCTTGGCGAGTGTGTCTGCCAGCCTCGCGTTTCAATCCGTAACCCATTGCTGTATACCTCGAAGTCATCTTTCTTTTCCACCAGCCAGATCCTGGTGGGCTCCATGGCCGCCAGATCCGCCGGCTTCACCACGGTTTCTTCGCTTACGGGCGGCGGCGGTTGCATCCACAAACTGGTTGCCTTCGTAATGGTGGAAACCGGCGCCAGAAGCCACACCATTCCCGCTGTAACGAAGGCCGCGCCGCGCCTGTACCAGCGCCTGCGTTCCTGGTAGAACGCGCAGGCAAGGCGCAGAAAGCGCAGCCGCTCGACGGGATCGGCGATTCGCCGGGCGCGCCACTCGATCATGGTTCTGGTGACGTTTCCCGGGATTGCCGTCCCACCCTGTGGGTACTTCCACTGCATTGGACATCTATCCTTCGAGTGCTACACAGTGTTCGTTATTCTCGCAAAATTTCCATCGGCGGGAAACCCATAAATTCTTAGGAAGCACCTAGAGGAATCCGGCGGGGTACTTGCCTTTCCCTCTCCCATGGCCTAAGGAATTCACTTTAGCCCGGCGGCTTCCACGATGCGGGAGTCCGTTTGAAACTTCCGGAAGTTTTCAAACGACACATCGAGATCCCCCTGAACCCGCTTGAACAAAGCCAACCGGGCGTCGAGACCTACCTGGATCCGGTAGGGCATCCACACTTCGCCGTTGATGCGGTGCTGCTCGATGAACAGGCGGGAACCCTTGGCAAGGCGCGCCAGAAACAGTCCCCAAGTCACGGTATCGATTGCCTCCACGTCCAGCCGCACAAGTTGATATTCCTGCTTGTCAATGCATACCTTCCCCTTGAATTTCTTCAACATGCCAGCTCTCGAATGTTTCGGCTGATAATTGGGGCGCGGGACGGCTTCGAGGTTCCAACAAGGGCGCCCGCCGATGGCATCTTCCCCCAGCATGCGGAAGTCGTAGGCATCGGGGATCTCCTCGAGGAACTTCCGATCGCGCCGGCGTTCACGGTCAAGTTCGGCCAACCGCTTGCGCCGCTGCTCGGGGCTTTCCTTCGCCCGCTTCTCCATCAACCGGTCGAGTTTTTGCTGCTCCTTGCGGCGTTCGGAATCGGAGAGCGGTTTCCCGTCTTTTGCGATCAGCCGTTCATAGGGCTCACCGAAGAGGATCAGCACTTCCCCGGTCCGCTGGTCTATTTTCGTGATCTTGCCGTGTGAATCACGCCGCCGCATCCCGGAGTGGACGATATACGTGTAATCTTGTGCTTTCAACCAGTTGGACTGATCGTGATGGACGCATTTGCGAACGATTTCGAGCGGGTCCTCACTCTGGGCGAGGCAGGAGGCAAGAAACAGGACGGCAACGATACGCATGGACAACCAGACGCATCAATCATACCCCGCCAGGTTGGCGGAAATCCCGTCTCCATAGTGAGGCGTCCGTCCGGATGAGGGAGCAGGCTAGCCGGCGGATTTCTTTCCCGGCGTGAACAGGGACACGGGCGATGGCAGGATGGAGAAGTATTCCATCAGCCGTTTCTTCTGCTCATGGGCCGGCTTTTTCTCGAGCATGAACTGCGCCAGTTGGGCGAACTGCCGTCCAAGATCGGAGTTGGCATCCACGGGCTTGCCTGCCGTCATGGCCTTGTGAACGCCTTGATAGTCGTTGGCGAAAGTCATGACGACGGGTTGGCCAAGCAGTTCCTCGACTTGAGCGGGACTTACGATGGACCGCTTCTGGCAGCGGTTGAGGAGGATGGCCACGCGATCGGCGAGATCAATGCTGCGAAGGTAGCCTATTTTTTCTCTGGCCAGGTGGAGTGAGGGCACTTCGGGTGTCACCACCATGAAAATGCGTTTGGACTCCTGCATGGCCTCGAGGGAATACTTTTCGAGGTTTCCCGAAAGATCGAGGAAGATGGCCTTGTAGGAGCGGCGCGCGAATTCCAGCACGCTCTGAATCCGCGCCGGCTCCATGCGCAATCCGGGATTCAGCTTGCCGGAATGGAGGACGTCGAGATGGCCCAGAGTGGTCACCAGTTGAGGCCAGAGGTTCTCGTCCAGGTGGCCTGCCCGCTCGGCGGCGTCGGTGAGCGAGTAGTTGTTTTCCAGTTGAAGGAGGAACCGCACCATGCCGGAGTTCATGTCGCAATCGACCAGCAGCGAGCGCTGTTCAGGCAGGCGGCTGACGGCCACCGCGGTGTTGGTGGCAATGGTGGTTGTACCCACGCCGGGTTTCGATGGCAGAAAAGTGAACACCAGGTCCGTGCTGTCAATCAGAACCGGTTTCCTTTCGAGCACCTCTTTGATTCGCGCAAGAGCCTCGTACACGGTCTGCCGCTGGAAGGGGTAGGAGATGAATTCCCGGACCCCGCTTCTCATCACCTCGAGCAACATGGCTGGATCCGCCGTCCGGCCGATGGCGACAATTTGCAGACCCGGAAGTTGTTCCTCCGCCGCCGAGGCGACTTCCAAAGCCTTGTTCAACGATTCAATATTCAAGAACAGCACCTGCGGCCCGCTGGCGCGCAGTGCCCGCGTCAATTCACTTGTGTTCGGATACCGGGGAATGGTCCGCACGATGGTCACCACTCCCATGCCGGCCAGAAGTTGTTCCAACTTCTCCGACAGATCCTCATCCGGACAGATGATAGCTCCCTTCAGCATCACTGCTCCTTGTTATCACGATAGAGGTTTCAGGGGAGATGTCCAATCGACCTGAAGGGTTAGGAGAGCGAGGCAAAAGGGCTGACGCGTTAGCCTAGGTAGTCAGCCGCGTACTCAGGCGAACGCCTTACTGGTTTGCGTAGCCCGATCCGCGATACACTGCCCCTATGCCAAAGCCTACTCCCCCCCTGCTCGATGTGGAGTGCCCCTGTTGCCAGGCTGCTCTGCGCGTCGATCCCAAGACTGGCTCGGTGGTCTACCACAAGGCGAAAGAGAAACCGAAGGTGTTCGAGGACTTCTCGGCAGCGGTGCAGAGCTACCAGGGGGAAGCCGGCCGCCGCGAAGACGCCTTTCAGAAGTCTCTGGCCGATCATAAGGTCCACAAGGAAGTGCTGGCGAAGAAGTTCGACGAGCTCTTCAAGAAGGCAAAAGAGAATCCCGACGAACCGCCGCCCGTGCGCGATATCGACATGGACTGAGAATTGAAGCTTTCGCGAAGGAGACGACATGCCGCGCCGCTTGTGTGTGCTCGGGCTGATGGTGCTGACGGCTTCCGCCCTGTTTGCGCAAGGGAAGAAGCAAGGCGGAAACAAGGGCGGCAGCAATCCGGAGGGTCCTCTCCCGGCCGGTGAGCCGGCGCATTTCGCGGGCACGATCGGCGGGGAACGGGCGAGCGCGGAAGGCAGACAAGCCGATTGGCCGGCCATCGCCCATACGTCTGACGGCGCGTTGTGGACCATCCAGGTCGAGTGGAATGACAAGGATGGCGACCGGGTGCTGGTCCGGCGTAGGGACGCGTCGGGGACGTGGGGACCGGCCGTGGAACTGGCCGACGGGAATTGAGATCACTACTCGCCTGCGATCGCCGCCCGGGGGACGGGCGTCGTGGGGGTTTGGGCCGGGCAATCGAGCGGCAACTACGATCTGTTCTGGAGCGAGATGAAGATGGCAGCGCGACAAGACCGGCGCGGCTGACCACCGCGCCTGAAAGTGATTTCAACGTGCGCGGGGCACCATTACATTACCTGGCAAAGCTTCCGCAAGGGCAATGCCGACATTTACGTGCGCAGACTGACCGGGTGCGTCTGGGGGCCCGAGGAGGCGCTGACCACTGTGGGATGCCAATGATTGGGATCCGGCGATTGCCCTCGATTCGCGCAGCGTGGCATGGATCAGTTGGGACTCTTACCGGAACGGCAACTACGACGGCTTCCTGCGTTCTTACGACGGAACCAAGGCCGGCGGCCTTATCCCGATGACCACGGAATCGACGGCTCAGTTTCATTCGACGGTGGCGGTGGACGGGATGGATCGCGTGTGGGTGGCCTGGGACGATGGGGGAGAGAACTGGGGTAAGGATTTCTCCCGCGCCAGTTCCGCTCCGGGCAGCCGCGAGCTGCACTATTCGCGCACGCCGGGAATGCGCGTGTACGCGGGGGGCCGGGTGGAAGAGGTGATGAACGGCGTGGCGCGGAAGTTCAGCGGGAGGATGCAGCGCTATGCGGAACTGCCGCACCTGGTGTTTGACCAGAAGGGCGCGTTGTGCCTGGTGTTCCGCCACTGGACGGGAACCAAGCCGAACGAGATCTGCCATTTCTACGTAACGCGGTTGAGCGGCGGCGAATGGCTGGAGCCTTACCGGCTTGCAAGCAGTTCGGGGAGGAATTCGCAGCACGCCTCGCTCGCGCTGAAGCCGGGAGGCGGGGTAACCATCGGATACTCGAGTGATGGCCGCTCGCCAACCAACGTGCCGAGAGACCAGATGCACGCGCTGCATTACAACGTTTACGTTTCGGAATGGGAAGCGGGGACGCAGCCGGCAAGCGCGAATCTGGTAGCGGCGCAGTTGCCCGCACCGGGCACGGCGGGACCTCGGCGAGCGCGGCAGACGATGACTGTGGGGGCAAGCGCTACACGCTCCTGCTGGGCGATTGCCACCGGCACAGGACCGACCGGATCGTCGAAAGGCAAAATGGGCGCGGATTACACGCGATCAGATTCGAAACGCTTTGGTTGATCGTCTGATTTGTGGCCCTCTACGGCGGACGATGTGGCTCTCCGCGCCTCGCGCGGGCTTTGCTTGAACAGCCGGCGAAACGTTTTATCGAAATAGCTCTGGTCTGAGAAGCCCACTGCATTGGAGACATCGGCAATGCACAGGTCCGTTTCTCTAAGCAGTTGCAGCGCCCTCTCCAGCCGCATCTGAGTCAGATGCTCTACAAATGTCTGTCCAGTGACCCGCTTGAAATACCTGACAAAACTCGACCTGCTCATGCCGAGGACCGATGCCACAGCCGGGACGGATAGCTTTTCGGAAAGGTTTGCGAGCAGATACTCGTGAAGTTGCCTGATGCGCCGTGCCCCCTGCGTTCGCGGGTGCCCCAGGCTGACAGTGTCAGCCCAGCCGGAGACCGAAGCGAAGGCATAGAGCACCTCCAAAAGGTGCATTTTGCACTTCGCTTGGGCAAGTGGCTCACGGGCGCCGGCCAGATAACAACGTGCAAGCCGCAGAATGGCGTTATGGAGAGAGGCGGATGAGCGGTCATTGGCCCTGATGATCGCTGGTTTAGAGCGAGGCGGACGATGGAATGTGGTCAACAGCACGGAATCACAGGGCGCGGACCCGAGGCCGCACACCAGGCTAGGCATGAAGTAGATCATCATACCTACGCACCGAGAGCCTTGAAATTCGACGATGCCGTGCAGCGCCTGGTTGTCCACCACTATCACGTCGCCAGGACCAAAGGACAGTGCATCGTTGCCCATTGCGACCACACCGTGCCCGGCCAGAGGAACGAAAATCTCCAACCGCTCATGCCAGTTTAGCGGGTAAGGCGGCGGCGCCGAGGAGTAGGTCAGCAGCCTGATGGCAAGCGGAAAATCCGGGTCCAGGGGGAAACGAAAGTTCCGATTCGAGTCGACCGCCTGGCCGAGGGTGAAGGGTTCTAACGGCTGCTTCAGGAGTACGTCCAGACCCATGACTAGCTCACTATATCACCGTGTTGGGCGAGGCAAGCGATGTTTTGAGAAGAGGTTGAGAACGCCGTTGAAACCGAGGCCGCACGGCAAAGCCGGGAAGCCTGCCTTCAGATGGGAGCGGTGGGCCTCCCGAGGGAAGACCCGTGCTCGAATCAGATGTACCGCGGTCGTGGCGCTCAGACGATCACGAACCTCCGCGCAGGATATGCCGGTGGCCCATCTGTCCGTGTCTGCCGTATCACCCGGCGGGGAGATGAGCAGCGCATTGAATGTGGGTGAGATTCATTTGTTGATAGCGAACGCTCGCCATAGCACCCAGTCGCTGCTGTCGGGAGCCGCGAATTCTGTCGTGCCCTGGCTGAAGGTTCGCTCCCCGGACCACTCACCGGTGCGAGGGCTGAACCAGCGGGCACGGCCAGGCAGTTTCGAAGTAATCTTCACTTTCACGCCGACTGGAAGGTAGGCAAGCGAGAAACTTCCGTCATCCGCCACGGCCAGCGGCACAAAACGTGCCGGATCAGTTTGTCCCGGCTGATCCAGGAGCAGGTTCGGCGCAGGCCGCAGCCGCCACCATTCAAAGGATGTGAACAGCTTCACCAGATACTTCATCTGCGTGCTTCCCGGAAGATTCATTGCTACGCGCCAGGGTTGCGCCACACCGGTGTCCGAATGCGCCAGGGGCACGCGCGGTTTGAGTTCCCAACTCCAAACGCCGTGCGCGCCGTATGTGACGCCGGCGGGAGGCGTGACGAGCAGGCTCCAATAGGCCGCCCGGCGTACGTCATGGTCGTCGAATACGTGGTTCGCTCCAGGGCTGCGATCGCGCATCCCTTCGTAATTCGTCTCCAGGTTTACATCGGGGTAGTGCAACTCGCGCTTCCAGTATTGGCTCACCGGGCCTTCCGTGAGCCAGCGCAAGCTAGCCACGTCGCCACGATGCCCGCTATAGTAGCCGTTATAGCTGTACCAGGGCTCACCAAGGAACCAGTCGATCACCCAGGTTCTCCCCAACGGATGGAGACCCGCAATCCGACCCGGATGTGCCCGAGGGCCAAACACAGCCCGGCCGATCCGTTTCCAACGCTCCGACTTTTCGCCGGCGTAATCGCCGTCGCCATTGAGTATCCAAATGACTTGGTGCGAGCCCCAACGAGCAATCATGTAGCGCGCCAGCAGAATGATCTGGTCGTCCGGAAGCAAGTGGCCCGGGTTTATCGGCGAGTTGCCGACCCAGATCAAAGCGGGGATAGCGATCAAGCCGTGCTCGTTGATGGCATCGATCCGTTCGTCCATCCACTCGTAAAATGCGGGATCCACGGCAATACGCTCCCGACCCGTGAATGCGGTCCTCAGATCCGCATTTCCGGGTGCGGCCACATAGTTCGTTGAGATGAACTGGATAGCAGTGAAACCCTTGGCTACGCGGTCGTTCAGGTAGGTTCCCCAGTCCCCAATGTCCGCCTTCATGACGCCGTTCCACGCAGTGTCGCTCAACCAGAACCATGGTGTGCCATCCGCTTGGCGAAAATGCCTGCGGTCTGGCGAAACGCCGATTGCACCGCGCCGGTAGAGCGGGTTACTTCCGGTGTAGCGCACGCACCGGAACGCGCCCTTTTGTCCTTGCAGGCCACGGTCCTCTGGAACCGAGCGGGTGATGTAGGCCCAATCGCCGATCTCGTCCGGCGAAAAACGGGCCTTCCAGGTATTCCCGCCGTCCCAAAACCCCTCGGTTACATGCCGCTTGCCGCCCGGTCCAGTCCATTCGACCTCCAGTTTTACCTCTTGAAGTGAATTGACGTAATTGTTCGTGCTCGTGAACTGGGCTTCGAAGCGAGTCCACTGCGGTACTTCATTCTGACCACCTCCGGCGGTAAGCGAGATAAGCGCCAGCGGCGCCCAACGGAGTATCACCATAACTAGGCATGTTATAGATGCAGTGGCCACGACGTCTGTAATAATAATGTCGATTTTTGCGAGGAACGGCTCACTTGCTCTCGCTGCTGAACTCCCCTGACATCGTGCTCAGCCTGGACGAGATCCACTGCCCTCCGAAGAACCTCTTTACGATCATCAGCCTCCCCCGGCGTGCTGATGATGGCGCGGTGAGTGAACTGCACCGAACCATCAGGGCGGTGAAATGGAAGTCTGCAGCGTGTCCGCCGGGCAGCACCAATCGTCTGTAACCATGTTAGACCGTGTAAACCACTAGACGAGAAGGCGAGAGCGGTTTCCCTTGCTGGTCCGTTAGTCTGAGTAAGAGAGCCGATTCTCCTAGATTTGGCCGGCGAACTACATTAGCATTCGGATGTCCGGGCCGAAGGGGGTTTGAACTTCGCCGAAGGGGGTTCCGTGGCTGTGAGGCCGCTGAGGCTTGGGCGCGAAGTTCTGATGACGGGGTTTCGAAGTGAAATCAAGACTCCGTGCCGCTCTTTGCGTAACAAGCAGGCGAAAATTCTCAGTGGAAGAGAGGGGAATTGCTATGTTGCCAGAAGGATGCTACAGAATTTTCACATCTTTACTTGCATGTTGTCTGTTTTGCGGCATGATAAGCGCGCAGACGATCACCAGCGAACTCAGCGGGAGGGTAGTGGATAAATCGGAGGCTGTCATCCCGCGCGCGGCAGTGACCGTTATCAGAGAGAGCACAGGGACAAGCCGGCACACCACTGCTAACGAGGTGGGCATTTTCGTGCTTCCCGCGCTCCCTCCGGACACCTATACAGTCCGTATAAGCAGCCAAGGCTTTCAGACCTTCGAGCGCACCGGCATCGTGTTGTCCGCCAACCAGCGGACTTCTTTGGGTGATATCGAACTCACCGTCGGGCAGACCAGCGAAAAGATCGCGGTGACCTCGCAGGGCGAACTCGTGCAGACGGAGACGGCGCAGTCGGCGGCGCTTCTTTCTCCGGAGCAACTAGACCGGATGGTCATCAAGGGCCGTGATGTGATGAACCTTGTGCGGTTACTCCCAGGAGTTTCACAAGGCGCCTTCGGGTTCGGCGGCGGCCAGTCAAGCGAACTGGATGCGGGAGTTGGGACACAGGACCTCGGGGGGCAATACGGCTCCATGGTGCCCAACATCTCCGGCGCCCGCGCTTACTGGAACTCCGTCACGCTGGATGGGCAGGTAGGTCAAGACGCTCACCTGGTCTCGCTGTTCAACGCGCCCGCCAGCGTAGATGCCATCGCCGAGATTAAGGTTGTGTTGAACAATTATCAAGCGGAATATGGCCGGAATTCCGGGCCGCAGATTAACATGGTTTCCAAGAGCGGCGGCAGAGAGTTCCACGGCAGCCTGTATTGGTTCAAGCGTCACGAAGAATTCAACGCAAACGATTTCTTTAACAACCGTGATGGTGTATCTAAGCCGCTGTTCCGGTTTAACACTATTGGGGGTACTATCGGGGGACCCATCTACATTCCCGGCAAGTTCAACCGGAATCGGGACAAGCTTTTCTTTTTCTATGCACGGGAGAACTGGGACGTCTGGCGGCCGCGGCCACTAGTCAGAGTCACCGTGCCGACCGCACTGGAGCGCCAGGGCGATTTCTCACAGTCGCTCGATCAGAATGGAAAACTGGTCGCCATCCGGGATCCCGCGTCGGGTCTTCCGTTTGCTGGAAATGCCGTCCCACGGAGCCGCATCAATCCCAGCGGCCAGGCAATCTTGAACGTGTTTCCGTTGCCGAACGCAACGAATCGGGGCATAACGGCAGGCAACTACAACTATCAGTGGCAAGAATCCCAGGAGGTTCCCAAATACACGAATCTGGTGAAGATCGATTACATGCCGACCAGTATGGACACCATCACCGCGCGTGGCCATGACTACTGGGTGGACACGCGGGGTTTTTCGGGTATCGCGGCCGTGAATTCGAACTGGCCCCAACTCCGCCACCACTATCTGTTCACCGAGGATAGCGCGAAGATCGGGTGGACACACGTTTTCGGCCCGAGCGCGGTAAACGAGTTTAGCATCGGCCTCCGGGACGTGGCGGAGCGTGGCGGCGGGACGATCAGTCCAACCGGTTACGCTCCAATCCTCCGCTCTACCACCGGGGTCACGCTGGGGCAGTTTAATCCGGCAGTAAACCCAAACGGTATCATGCCGATGGCGACTTTCGGGGGAATACCGAGTCCAGTGAACATCGACATCGACTGGCGCTTTCCGATTAACGCCGGTGACCAGCGCCTGGACCTTGTAGACAACTTTTCCTGGATTCGTGGCCACCATTCTTACAAGTTCGGCCTCTACCTGGAACGTAATTGGACCAGCGAAGGACCACGGTCAAGAAATTTCCCCGGCGCTTTCAATTTCGGGAGAGACACGAATAACCCTCTGGATTCGAACTATCCTTTTTCCAATGCGTTGTTAGGTAATTTCGCCTCCTACACCGAGCCCACCGGACGAATCCGCGGCTGGGGGAAAGACGTGCTGATCGAATGGTTTGGCCAGGATACCTGGAAGGTGACGCGAAAGTTGACCTTCAACTATGGCCTGAGGTTTTCCTGGTATACCCCCTGGTCACTCCGCGAACCGGAGCGGGAAGGGGCGCTCTTCTACCCCGAACGTTACGATCCACAAAAGGCGCCTGTCATGTATCGTCCGGCGCTCAGCCCAACGGGCGCCCGCTTGGCCCAAAACCCGCTTACCGGAGTCTTTTCCCCAGCAGTTTTGATCGGCTCGTTCGTGGCCGGCGCGGGTAATCCAGTCGATGGGATGGTGCTGGCTCGCGACCCTGGTGTTCCGCCGGGGTTCATCGATTCGCGGCCAATACAGGTGGCCCCTCGGATCGGGATTGCCTATGATCTATTCGGAAACGGCAAGACCGCGCTTCGCGGCGGATTCGGCATCAGTAAGCAGGCACAACTCAGCAACAACACATATTTCAATCGGATGACACCGGCTCCACCGTTAGTTTACACTCCACAGATCTTCTATGGCAGTATGGACACGTTCTTGCAGGCGCAGGGTGTGATCTTCCCGAGTGCGGTCGGCGCGTTCGAGCGGGCCCCCGTCACCCCAAGCGTTTACAACTACAGTCTTGGAGTACAGCACGCAGTGGGCTTCAAGACCGTGGTGGACGTTTCGTATGTTGGAAACGTCGGCCGGCATCTGATGCAGAACAGGGACCTGAACACGCTTCCGTATGGCGCTCGATTCCAGCCGGCCAATGCGGACCCAACCAACCCTCAAAAGCCTCTTCCCGACACTTTTTTTCAGCGCTATACAGGTTATACGAACGTTACCTACGTCGAAAATTCCGGCACTTCCAATTACAACGCTCTTCAGGTTTCCGCGACTCGCCGGTTTTCCGCGGGCGTGCAGTTCGGCCTCGCTTATACCTGGTCCAAAGCAATGGGCCTGACGGACGTGGACGATCAGCCACTGCCAATGTTCCGGCCATACCGGATCTGGAATTATGGACGGCTTGGCTTCGACCAGACTCACATACTGGTAGTGAACTACCTCTGGGATCTTCCGAAGGCCAGCCGCCTACTTCCAAATCCGGTGATCCGGCATCTGTTCGACAACTGGCAGTGGAACGGGATCACGACTTTTTCGAGCGGGACGCCATCTGGAATCGGCTACAGCACTACCGACGGAGCCGACATCACGGGCGGGGGTGACGGCTCTCGAGTGTTTGTCGTTCAGAATCCGTTACTGCCCGGGGACGTTCGGAGTTTCGGCCGCTGGTTCAACACCAATGCCTTCGTCCGCCCGGCCAAAGGCGATATCGGGAATGCTCCCAAGGACGTGTTTCGTCTTCCCGGCATTAACAACTGGGATCTGACTTTCCTGAAACGCATTCCGATCGGCGCCAACGAGAAGCGATACTTTCAGTTTCGATGGGAATTGTACAACGCCTTCAATCATACGCAGTTCCAGGGGGTTGATAGTTCAGCGCGATTCGATCCAGCCGGCAACCAGGTGAACGCGCGGTTTGGTCAGGTAATTTCGACCAGGCTGCCTCGAATCATGCAGTTCTCGCTTCAGTTGTACTTTTGAGCGGCCGTGTATGGGAAACGCATTGGAGGCATCTTGGACCCGTCGCGCCGGGGAGCGTGAAGACCGCATCGCCCCGAGTTCCGGCAGGATTGCGCGCCGCCGGAAGTGTCCTGACTCTCGCTGCCCGAAGGTAAGCCTCATGTCAGGCCTTTACGGCGGCGCTTCGATTGGAGGAGAGAGATTACGATATGCCGGTTCAATTGACCATGCCGAAGCTTGGCCTGACGATGACCGAGGGGGTTCTATCCCGCTGGGTGGCCCGCGAGGGCCAGGAGATCAGCAAGGGGCAGATGCTTTTCGAAGTGGAAACGGACAAGCTAGTGATGGAGGTCGAAGCCGAGGCCGGCGGTGTCCTGCATATCGCGGCAGAGGAGGGCACGACAGTACCAGTCTTGGGTGTGGTCGGTTACCTGCTAACGCCTGGAGAGGAGCCGGCGCAGATCGTATCGTCTCCCAAGGATCTCGCTGGAGACGATTTCCGCACAGAGATAACGCCGCCGGCGCCGCCACCGGCGGAGCCTATCCAGCGAAGGCTGGTGTCGCCCGCGGCCAGGCGCCGCGCGCGGGAACTCGGAGCGGACATCGACCAAGTTCAACCAGCCACTCTCGTCGGCCGCGCTACCGCGGCCGACGCGGAAGCGCATGCGGCGCAAGCTGAGAAGGCGCCGGAGCCGATACGGGTCCCCGTCAGCGGGCGCTGGCCGGACGGGCTGCGCGACTACCAGTGGTGGACGGTGCAGAAGGCCGTGGACCTGTTCACGCACGCGCCCGCGTTCATCGGAATCTACAGCTACGAGCATTCCACGAACCGGCCGGCGGGGCACCGTAACGTGCTGTTCCTGAAACGGGGCGCGCCGCTTCGTCCGATTGACCGCGAGCGCAAACAGGAAGACGATCTCCCGCCGAACATGTGGAAGTGGTGGGAGGAACACGTATTTACCCAGCCGGGGCAGAAGTCGGTGATCGTGCCGCACACGTTTGCCGCGGGGCCGCTGGCCGATTGGAACTGGCCGAACGCGCGGTTTGACTGTCTGCTCGAAATGTATCAGGGCGCGCGCGGCAGCTACGAAGCCTACAAGTTGCCGGACAAGGAGAAGCGCGGTCCGACACAGGTGGACGAGGACGGCCACTATGCCCGGAACGCGCTGGCGAAAGGCAACATCTATGGGTTCGTCTCGTTCAGCGATCACGGTTCGACGCACAATAGCTGGGCCGGGGTATGGGTGTTGAAGGAAGACCGGGAGGGCGTGCTCGATGGCATCTACGCGCGCCACACCTTCGCCGCAAGCGATGAAATCATTACCAAGGTGACAGCCTCCGGGCACATGCCGGGGGATGAGTGGAAGGCGAGCGGAGGCAAGGCTCCGCGGATCGAGGCCAACATCACCGCGATGGACCGGATTTTGCGCGTCGACGTGGTGAAGGACGGCAAGTACGTGTACACCATGAGTCCGGACGGCCGCACGGCGGCGAAGCTGAACTGGCGCGACAGCGAGGCGAAGCCGGGCCGTTCCTGCTACTATGTGCGAGTGTTTCAACGCGACCCCGAGAATCCGGATGGCGATCCGGAGATCGCCTGGACGTCGCCGTTCTACGTGACTTATCAATAAAATACTATGTCCTACCAGTTTCGCGTCGGGATTACACCCGATTTCTACACAGACGCCAAGGGACGGTTCGAGGCGCCCTTGGAACAGAAACTCGGCCCCGTGAAGGGGGTCGAAGTGGCGGCGATGCCGCCGCAGCCTGATAGAACGGTAACGGCGGCGGCGGCGGATGAGTTTGACGCCATTTTCGCCTTGGGGATCAACTTCTCCCGCGCGAGCGTGGAAGGCGTGAAGCGCCTGGCCCTCATCGCGCGGTGGGGAGTGGGCTACGACATGATCGACATACCAGCCATCACGGAGGCCGATGTGCTGCTGGCGATCACACCCCAAGCCGTGCGCCGCCCGGTGGCGGAGGCGATCCTCGCCTACATCTTCATGCTCTCGAAGAACGTCATGGAGCAGGACCGCACGGTGCGGGAGGGGAAATGGCGGGGCAGCCTGAGCCGGCTGGGGATTTGTCTTCCCGGCAGGACGCTGGGTTCGCTCGGTTGCGGGAATATTGCGCGGGAGTTGTTCCGTCTGGCGGGCGGGTTGGGGTTCGGCCGTCTGATCGCGCACGATCCTTACGCCGACGCCGCAGCGGCAGCGAAGCTCGGGGTGGAACTGGTCACCATGGAGGAACTGTTTCGCCAGAGTGATTACCTGGCCGTGAACTGTCTGCTCAACGAGCAGACTCGAGGACTTGTGGGCGCGGAGCACCTGCGCATGATGAAGCCTTCGGCTTTTTTCATCAACACCGCGCGCGGGCCGGTTGTGCGGCAGCCGGACCTGGTTCAGGCGCTACGGGAGAAATGGATTGCCGGAGCCGGAATCGACGTGTTCGAGAAAGAGCCTCCCGAGGCCGGCGAGCCGCTGCTCGAATTGGACAATGTCATCCTCGCGCCGCATGCGCTTGCCTGGACCGAGGAGATCGCCCGGGACAACGGACTCGAGGCGTGCGATAACATACTCGCTTTGGCGCGCGGGGAGATTCCACACGGGGCCGTCAACCGCGAGGTGCTGAAGCGGCCCGGATTTCAGAGAAAGCTAGAAAGGTACCGCCAGTGAAAGACAATCGTTTCCAGAAGGTGCTCCGCGAGGGGCGCGTCCCTGTGGGACACATGATCATGGAGTTCGGCACGCGGGGGCTTGCGATGATGCTGAAAGCCGCAGATGTCGACTTTGTCCTCTACGACATGGAGCATTCGGGTTTCGATACCTGCCAGGTGGCCGATCTGGTTGCCTGGCTGAAGGCCACCGACATTGCGCCGTTCGTGCGCGTGCCGCAGCCTCTTTATCACTTCATCGCAAGAACCATGGACGCGGGCGCGCTCGGCATCATGGCGGCCAATGTAGAATCCGCCGAGGAGGCCAGGCGGATTGTGAACGCGGTGAAGTATGCGCCGCTCGGCAGGCGGGGCCTCGGGCTGGGTACGGCGCACAATGATTACGTGGCGCCGGACACCGCCGGGTATCTGAAGCATGCCAACGAGAACACCACGGTGATCTGCCAGATCGAATCGCCATTGGGCGTGGACAACTGCGAGGCCATCGCGGCGACGGAAGGCGTGGATGTGCTGTGGGTAGGCCACTTCGATCTTTCGTCCTCGATGGGGATTCCCGCCGAGTTTCACAACCCGCGCTTTCTCGATGCCCTGAAGCGAGTTGTCGCGGCAACCAGGGCCCACGGAAAGACCGCCGGCATTCAGCCCGGGAGCGAGCAGCAGGCGGAGGAGTGGCTCGAGCTGGGGTTTAACGTCATCAGTTGGAAAACAGATATCGGCGTCTACCGCGGAGCGCTCGAGAAAGAGATCCGCTGGCTGCGGGAGCGGGTGCAGGCAAAGTAGAGACTCGCACTTCCCGGACGGACACTCGGCTCGGCCATAGCAGCCACCAGCACCGAAGCAACAGGTACGCAATAAATGCGTGCCTGATTTCCCTTGCACCCTTCACGAATTCGCCGCAAACTGGGGCCAGAGGACAATCGTATGCCTACTTTTCGCTTGGTGTTCGGATGTCTTGCTCTTTCATTTGCCCTACTTGTTAGTTCGGATGGCAAAGACGAACAGAAGATCAAACAAACGCCAATAATCAGCACTCCCGTGGAATCGGGTGTGAACATGTATTCCGTTTACTGCGCTTCCTGCCATGGACAGGATGGAAAAGGGATGGGCCCGGCGGCGGGCGCCATGACGAGACCACCGGCGGACCTGACGAAACTGGCCGCGAAGAATAACGGCCAATTCCCCGCATTCTCACTGATGAATACTCTGGGCGTGATGCCGGGCGGCACGCAGGCTCACGGGAGCCAGGACATGCCGGTTTGGGGGAATATATTCCGGGATAGCGGACAAGGCGCCGTTGCGGTGCAACTCCGCATCTACAACCTCACTCGCCATATCGAATCCATACAGGACCCGCCGCTCGTGGTGGGGAAGGTGAAGGTGGAGAAACCGCAACCTGTCTATGCCCACCAAATCAACCCAGCGTCGGGCGCCGCCATGTACCGGGCCTACTGCGCATCGTGCCATGGAGCGAACGGGAGCGGTAAGGGACCGGTGGCGTCGACGCTCAAACACGGCGCCGCGGATATCACGCTGCTGGCAAGGAACAATGGCGGGAGGTTTCCGAGTGAACAGGTGGAGCAGATCCTCGGGATGAATCCCGGAGCAGAGGCCCATGGTTCGAAAGAAATGCCGGTTTGGGGCAATGTATTCCGAGCCGAACGCGAGCCGCGAACGACCGTGTTGCAGCGCATCAGCAACCTCACGAACTATCTGAAATCGCTGCAAGTTCGGTAACCATCCGAGAAATGCGCAGACATCTCCGTGGCGCGCGCCAACCGGGCGCGCCTGAGCGGTCGTAGTGCCGAGGTTTGCCGCAATGCCGGCGTCAAAGCGGAGGCGCGCCGGTTCAAGGGCTTCACGCGACGCGGCGGCCGTCCGCGCGGCGGAACGGAGCGCTTCGAGGGTGGCCGCCGCATCGAGACTCCGCTTGCCGAACCTCCCGGCCGATCTGCGACTCGATGTTGCGCCGCTGTCTCCGCGCCAGTTCATCACGGACTTCCTTCCGCCTTCTCTACGCCTTCTCTATACGGCTTCTCTATACGGCTTCTCTCTCCTCTATTGCTTCTCCGGCATTTAGTGAGCTAGAATCCCCCAGTCTGCCTGGAAACCATGTCATACGAAATGCATCGAATCTTCTGCGCCACCCCATTTGAACTCGAGGAAGAGCGCCTGGCCTTTCATGCCGCGGTAAGCCGCTTCAATGAGAGCGAGGCGATGCCGAGGAACCTGCTGTTCATCCCGGTGACGCTGCCGCCGAATCTGGCGGACAAGCGGGCCTATCACAACGTGCTGCTCGAGAACATCCGCGACGCGCGTTACTTCGTCCAGTTGCTGGAAGACTCGTGGGGGCCGCCAGGAAGGAATTTCGAACGGGACTACGCCATGGCGCGCCAGTATGTGGAAGGCGGGGCGCATAAGATCCGGGAAATAGCTCTGATTTTCAAGAAGCCACTCCTGCCGCACCGCGTGGAGCAGGAGATTGTCGAGTTGAAAAAACAGGCGAAAGCGGAGGGCTCGCTGGTGGAATTCGCCGGCGTGGAGGAATTTCAGGAGATACTCACCCGGCTGATGGCGCGCTGGATGGAGGCTCTGCCGCTCGCTCAATCAGCCGAAGCGAGGCATTCGAGGTAGAAGTAGAAAGGGTCCTCGCTCTTGAGCCGGAAGCCGAGGCGCTGATGCCAGCGCAGCGAACCCGCGTTGGCCTTGAGGACGGAAGACGTCACGGGCTTTCCGCAAGCTTTGGCCTCGGCGATGATCCGGGAGGCGATTGCCGCTCCCACGCCGCGGTTTCGAGCCTCCGGCAGTAATCCCACATCGAGGATGCGAGTTTCGCAGTCTGTCCGCGCTACCCAGATGCGGCCTGCTTTCTTGCCGTCCACTTCAATGATCTCGTGCCGGGATTCGGGATACCGGGCGCGGTAGTCAGAGGTTTGGAGTTGAAATTGCATCCCGATCAACTGCCGTTTTTGTTCCTCGCCGACAGGCAGCATTTCATATTCAGGATGGGAGACACGGAAGACGGTGAGTAGAAAATCGCCGTCTTCCGGCGTCACGGAGCGCAGGGCAAACGCGGGCATCGCAGGCGGGCCGCTACGACCTTGAGGGGAACACGCCCTGGAGGGCGATGATCCAGTTCATCGTCAGGTAGGGCATCAGGTTGTTGTGGGGCGCGCTGCCGCCGGCCACCGAAACCGCCTGCGCATTGAGGGCCGAATTGACCGGGCTGTTGGCGGGGGCGTAGTCCGCCACCCCATCCGCGAGAAAATTCCCGATGGGGCTGGTGGCCGTAACCGTGCCTCGTCCCCCCATCGACTCGGCCATGTGCGTATGGGCCGGGATCTCCGAGGTGAGCAGGCTGACCGAGTCTGTCCCTCCCGTTTGACCGAGGTCGTATACGCTGAGCCCGGGGCCTTGTCCGGATCCGATAGGAATCATGCCCTGAAGATCCGGCAGCGCAAATGTGCTCTTCCCGTCACCGCCGTAAGTGGTGCCGAGCAGGGAAAAAAGCGCTGTGTTCTGAGAGATGGGCATGATCTGGCCCGCGCAAAAGGCCCAACCCCTGGGAGCGAAGTTGTAAGGGACGAGAAGCAGTTGACCGAGAAATGGATTCATGAGAATTCTCCTTAGTTCTGGCTCGGGAAGATGCCTTGCAGCGCGATGACCCAGGTGAGCGCCATGCTGGGGGAACGGTTTTCGTGAGGCTGGCCGCCGCCCGCGGAGGTGAGTTCCGCCGAGTTCATGCCGCCGCTGGGAGAGCCTGTAGAGTAAATGGCGGCTCCGGCAAGGATGTTTCCGGCGCCTGCGGGCTGGTTACCGGCAGTGGAGGTGGCCTTCCAGGAGTGGGTGTGGGCAGGCACTTCCGTGATAGTAACCGTATGGGCTTCTTCACCGCCCCTCTCGCCGAGAACATGGCCGCTGCCTGCCCCCATGGCGGAGCGTCCGCGAAGGTCAGGGAGGGCAAACGTCGTGCGGCCATCGCCGCCAAACGTGACGCCGAGCAGAGAGAACAGCGCCTGGTTCTGGTTGATGGGCAGAAGCTGGCCGGCGCAGACCACCCAACCTTTCGGGGCGAAATTGAATGATACGCACATCAGCGATCCGAGAAATGGGTCCATGGAATTTTTTTCTCCTTAAAAGATCTCAGCAGGTCTGGCGGCTTAGCTTTGGGTTGGGAAGATTCCGAAGAGGGAGATAATCCAATTCAGAGCGAGATAGGGCTGAAGGTTATCGTGCGGCTGGCTGCCGCCAACCGCGGAGAGGCTGCCAGGCGCGAGATTGCCGGCGGTTCCCGCGCTGGCGTACGCCTGCGCGCCCGAAGTGGCGGCAAGGATGGCGCCATTGGGCAGGCTGCTGTTGTTGACGCCGCCGCTCGCAACGACGACGTGCGTGTGGGTAGGAATCTGGCTGCTGGTGAGCGTTACCTGCTCGACGCCTTGGGTTTGACCAAGGACGTAGTTGCCGGCGCCGGCTCCCTGACCGGTTCCGATGGCGGTGCGCCCCTGGAGATCCGGAAGGGCGAATGATGACTGCCCGTCCCCCCCGAAGGTAGTGCCGATGAGTTGAAAAAGAGTTTCATTCTCCGAGATGGGGAGCAGTTGTCCCTGGCAGAACATCCACCCGGCGGGGGCGAAGTTGTAAGGGACCAGTAGAAGTTGGCCGACATAAGGTTGCGACATGTTCCTCCTCGAACGCCCGCGCCAACGGGCGCCTGCCGAAACCAGGAGAAACGAGAATCCAGCGTCCGGCTAAGCTCCGAAGCGAGCGGGTTCATTGATCAATGCGCATTGGAATTCGTGTGCGCCCAGAGCACCGCATGAGGTAAAGCCCAGTTCCTCCGGGTGGTACAGATGAACGTTACTACACTCTCCCCGAACATGCAATAGAAAACAGCCTCGATCCGGGGAAAATTTTGGGAAGGGGAATCCGGTAATAGCCTGTCAAAGCGGCAAAAGCAGACAGAATTCGGTAATAGACGAAAAAAACCACGAAAGTGATGGATTGATGGATGGATCCGTGATAAACTTCCAAACTAACTGGGTTTGCCGATTTCGCCCTCTCAAGGGCGCGGAAATTGGCTTTGCGGGCCGGAGGAGGGGTATGGCGTACCGAGCATCAACCAGGGCATTCGCTGGACTCATCTTGGCAGCGGGTGTTTGCGCGGCGCAAACCACGTTCAACTCGAGTGGGACGATCACGGTGAGCAGCGCTTTGCAGGGTAATCCGTATCCCACCTCGCCCATCGGATCGTGCGCCAACGGCGCCTGCATCCCCGTCAGCGGCCTGGTGGGGTCCATCACGGATGTGAAGCTCACCTTCAACAACTTCAACGTGGCGAACGCATTCAACATGGGGATCCTGCTGCAAGCCCCGAACGGCGCGGCACTCGATGTGATGTCGAATGCGTGTCACGCATCGGGATCCACGACTTTCCGGCTGACGGATTCGGGAACCGTGAACGGCCATGCCGCCTCGAACATCAGCCCTTGCTTCGGCACCGGAGACTGGCTGGCGACTACAAACCACTTCAGCGGGTTCACCCCGGACAACTTTCCATCTCCCGGCCCGGGAACGACGGGCTATACGCGGGCCGACCCGGATAGCAATGGCGATGGAACCATTGGGACGACGGGCAAGTTCGCGAACGTGTTTAACGGGCTGACCGGGGCGAGTATAAACGGCGTCTGGCGGTTGTATGTCACCAATCAGGCCCAGGCCGGCGCGACAACCGGGACCATCGGAAGCTGGTCACTCACCATCACGACAACCGGCGCGGGTTTCTCCACCACGACCACTCTCTCCACACCCTCACCCAATCCCTCTTTCACATCCGGCGCGAACAGTTCGGTAACGCTCAGCGCGACAGTCACCTCCGGAGGGGGCACGGTCAACAACGGATCCGTAACCTTTCACGACAACACCGACGGCGCCGACATCGGAACCGCCGCGGTGAACGCCGGCGGGGTGGCCGCTACGACGCATACATTTACCAACGAAGGCGCGCATGTGCTGGTGGCCACCTACACGGGCGGCACAGGCTTTGCCGCGAGCGCCGCTTCGAATACCGTGACGCAGCAGGTGATCAAGACCACCACTTCCCAATCCGGAGCGCCGCCGGGAACTGTCGGATTCTGCAACACAGGCGGGATTACTCTGCCGACGGCCGGCGCGCTACTTGGGCAAGGGCCGGGCAAGCCGTATCCGTCCGGCGTTGTCGTGAGCGGCGTGAACGGCATTATTCAGGAAGTCAAGGTTTACATCAACGGGTATACATCGACCAATCCCAACGTCAACGCGCTGATGCTGGTGGGGCCGAACGGCAAGACGCTGGAGTTCATGTCGTATACCGGCGGCGCCACGGGGATCAACAACCTGAACCTGATTTGGGACGATCTGGCCGCTTCGCAGGCGCTTCCGCAGACGGTTTCTTTCGTAAGCGGGTCGTATAAACCGACGTCGGCGATCGTGAATGGAACCAGCACATACTGCCAGTCAGCGGTGTGCAATGGGATCACCGTGTCGGAGCCGGCCCCGCTGGTGTTTGAGATGGCGGGTCCGGCCGGCGATCCGGCGCGCACGCTGCTCAGCCAGTTTGCGGGCGCGGGCGCCAACGGAACCTGGAAGCTGTTCGCTCAACAGCGGGGCAATCCCGATACGGCGGCCATCAATAACTGGTGCATCAATTTCACGATGACGAATGGAACGGCCACCACCACCAGCGTCGCAGCCACCCCGAATCCGGCAACCACCGGAAGCCCCGCCGCCTTCACCGCGACAGTCACAAATACCGCCGGCCCGGGCTCGCTCATCAACGAGGGCAGCGTGACGTTCAGCGACAGCGTCACCGGAAACAATCTGGGAACCAGTTCCGTGGCGAACGGCCAGGCGACGTTGAACAACATTACGAATCTTTCCGAAGGCAACCATACCATCACCGCCTCCTATACGGGCACGGCGAACTTCGGGTTCAGTTCCGGCTCAGTGAACCTGCGCCTGAACAATCCGATTGTGGCCAGTTTTCCCACGGGGTCCTATAAGTATTGCAACCAGGCGTCGCCGATCGCGATTCCCGGCAACAATCACGTTTCCGGCCCGGCGTATCCCTATCCCTCGAACATCGGCGTAACACACCTGCCGGGCACTATCAAGACGGTGGAAGTGGATTTCAACAGTTACAACAACCTGAACCCGCAGGGGGTTCAGTCTCTGTTGGTGGGCCCGTGCCAGACGGCGGGCTGCGCGCCCACGGCGGCCGACACGCTGGATTTCTTTTCCAATCCGCAAAGCGCTGTGAGCACGGGAACCATCAACCTGGCGTTCCTCGACGCGGCGGCGAACACGATTCCAAATTCGAGTTCGCTCGATGTGATTACAGGCGGGCAGTACAAACCATTCAGCCGCGTGAATACGAACACTTACGCGTCGCCGGCGCCGGCCGGGCTTTATCAGTACGCCGCTCCCGCCGGCAACCTGACGCCTCCGGCGTGGACATTCAACGGCGCAACCACCGGCGTCTATCAGAACCGCATCGGCAACGGGCCATGGTCGCTCTATCTCAGCCAGAATGTGGCCTCGGCGAATGACGCGAGCGTCGGAAACTGGTGCCTGAACTTCACCATCAACCCGCCGGTGCTGGCCATCACCAAGTCGCACAGCGGCAGTTTCCGGCAGGGCGACACCGGCAAAACCTACACGATTCATGTGACGAACAACGGTCCTGGGCCCACCGGCGGGACGACGACCGTGGTGGACGATCTCGCGAGCGCTCCCGGCTTGACCATCACCAACATGGCCGGAACGAACTGGACTTGCACCACGGCCACCAGGACGTGTACCTCGACGCTCGATATCGACGCCGGCAACAGCTTCCCTGATATCACCGTGACGGTGAACGTCGCCGGCAACGCGACGGCGGGAACCAACTCGCAGACCAACACGGCGAATGTCTCCGGCGGCGGCTCCGCGGGAACGGCGACAGCCACGGATCCCACCACGATCATTCCGGCGCCGGATTTGAGCATCTCGAAGTCCCACACGGGCAACTTCACTCAGGGCCAGACAGGCGTCTACAACATCACGGTGAGCAACATCGCCGCGGTGGCGGGCGCCACCTTTGGGACGACCACCGTGACGGACACCCTTCCCTCGGGGTGGACGCTCGGTTCGTTCAGCGGGAGTGGCTGGAACTGTTCGGGAACGGGGACGGTAACCTGCACGAGTTCGGCTGTTGTGGCCGGCGGCGCATCCTTTGCGGCGTTAAGCCTGACGGTAAACGTGCCGGCTGCTTCGCCCACGTCCGTGACGAACGCTGCGGCTGTCTCCACGACGGGAGAGATCAATACGGCCAACAATTCGGCAAGCGATCCGACGACGGTGATCCAGGTTCCGGCGAGCATCACGGCCACGGCAGGCACGCCGCAAAGCACGGCCGTTGGCACGGCATTCGCCACCGCCTTGCAGGCAACCGTGAAGGATGCCGCGAACGTGGTGATCCCGAACATCACGGTGATGTTTACCGCGCCGGGTTCGGGAGCAAGCGGCGCGTTTACGGGGGGCTTGGCCTCGACAACCGCTTCGACGAACGCTTCGGGAATCGCGACGGCCGCCACGTTTACGGCCGACAACACGGCTGGATCTTACATGGTGACAGCGGCGGCGGCCGGGTTGGGGACGCCGGCGAACTTCTCATTGACGAACAATGCCGGAGCGCCGGCCACGGTGACCGCGAATTCGGGGACGGGCCAGAGCGCAACGGTGAACACCGCGTTCACGAATCCGCTGTCGGTGACAGTGACGGATTCGCTCGGGAATCCCGTGTCCGGCGTGACGGTGAATTTCACAGGTCCGGGAAGCGGCGCCGGCATCGTGGCCACGAGCGCGCAAACGAACGCGTCGGGCGCCGCGAGCGCCACGGTCACGGCAAATACGGCCGCGGGCGGCCCGTACACGGTGACAGCCTCCGTGACGGGAGCCACTTCGGCAACCTTCTCTCTGACAAACACCGCCGGCGCCGCATCGTCAGTGACGGCGAATTC
Organism: Bryobacterales bacterium; assembly: GCA_026954325.1. Classification (GTDB taxonomy): domain Bacteria; phylum Acidobacteriota; class Terriglobia; order Bryobacterales; family Bryobacteraceae; genus CADEFT01. The sequence goes on from JAIXKK010000030.1 coordinate 28,661, forward strand.
GGGATCCGGACAAAGCGCGCCCGTGAATACCGCGTTTGCGAATCCGCTATCGGTGACGGTGCGCGATGCCTTTAACAATCCGGCTTCCGGCGTGACAGTGAACTTTGCGGGTCCCGGAAGCGCCGCAAGCATTGTGGCCGCCAGCGCCCAGACGAACGCCTCGGGCGTGGCAAGCGCCACCGTGACAGCGAACGGAACCGCGGGCGGTCCCTACACGGTGACCGCATCGGTGACCGGAGCCACTTCGGCGACATTCTCGTTGACCAACACCGCGGGAACGCCGGCGACGGTGACCGCAAATTCCGGCACGGGCCAAAGCGCGCCCGTGAACACCACGTTCGGGAGTCAATTGTCGGTGACTGTGCGTGATGCGTCGAATAATCCGCTATCGGGGATCACGGTGAATTTTGCAGGGCCGGGCAGCGGAGCGGGCATCGCCGCCACCAGCGCCCAGACGAACGCGTCGGGCGTGGCGAGCGCGACCGTGACGGCGAACACAGTCGCCGGCGGTCCCTATACGGTCACCGCCTCGGTGAGCGGCGCAACCCCGGCAACATTCTCTCTGACGAACACAGCGGGCGCGGCCTCATCGGTAACAGCGAGCTCCGGTACGGGCCAGAGCGCCGTCATCAACACCGCGTTTACCAATCCGCTATCGGTTACGGTGCGTGATGCCTTCAATAATCCCGTATCGGGCGTGACGGTGAACTTCGCCGGGCCGGGCAGTGGGGCCGGCATCGTGGCTACCACCGCGCAGACGAATGCTTCGGGCGTCGCCAGTGCCTCAGTGACGGCGAACGGAACAGCGGGCGGTCCCTACACGGTGACCGCCTCGGTAAGTGGCGCGACACCCGCGACCTTCTCGCTGACGAATCTCCCGTCTACCGTCAATGTTACGGGACAGGTGGCGGTTACCTCGACAGGACTCCTGTTTAGCCGCGTCACGCAAACGTTCAACGGCGCCATCACCATAACCAACACATCCGCACAAACCATCAATGCACCCATTCAGCTTGTGCTGACAAACCTCACTTCAGGCGTAACCCTGGCCAATGCCACCGGAATGACAGGCGGGAATCCCTACATCACCGTGGTGGCTGCCGGCAGCCTAGCGCCGGGTGCTTCCGCTTCGGTTGCCGTCCGGTTCAACAACCCTACAAACGGGTTTATCAGCTATACTCCAATGGTGGTCTCCGGAGGACTCTAATCCATGATGAAAATGGTGTTCTTACCGCTACTACTTTGCGCATCCGCGTTTGGAGCACAGTACCAGGTCACCGTGAACACGAGTGGCGCGCCTGCGTCAGGCTGGCTGGATTTTCAGTTCAATCCGGGACCGGTGAGCAGTCAGAGTGCTTTCGTGACCATCGGCGCCTTCGCCCCCGGGGGCAATCTGACAGGTTTCCCTGGGACTAGTCGCTCCACGTCGGGAACCCTGCCCTCCACCGTCACCATCAATAACAGCACCGCCTTTAACTTTTATTTCCAAACCTTCAACTTCGGCCCCCAAATCACCTTTCTCGTGACGCTGGATGGTCCTGCGTTGCAGACGCCGGACGGGACGTCGGCATCGGGATCCACGTTTGGATTCGCCATGTTCGCCAACGATCAGATGACGCCCCTGTTGACCAGTGATCCCAACGGCTTCGCAGTCACAATTGACGTGAACCTCAATGGGACCACAACCGTGACCAATTTCTCCACCGCCACATCGGTATCAGCGATTCCCGAACCGGCGAGCCTCGCTCTGGCCGGGGCGGGTCTGTTGCTTCTGTTCGGCCTCAAGTCCAGGCGCAACTGAGCGGTTTACTGAATAATCTTCTTCCGTACCGCGTACAACACGATCTCCGCCGTATTGTGCACACCAATCTTCTGCATGATGTGAGTACGGTGCGTCTCCACGGTATACGGGCTGACGTTGAGCAGGGAGGCGACATCCTTGTTCGATTTCCCCTCGGCGAGCAGTTGCAGCACTTCCCGCTCGCGTTCCGTAAGCAGGTCGTAGGAATCCTGCAACCCTTTCCGCTGAAGGTGGCGCGTGTAGTCCTCCGCCAGCATCTGGGCGATTGTGGGGCTGAAGAAAGACTTACCCTGGGCCACGGCGCGCACGGCGCGTGTCAGGTCCTCGTCGGCGGTGCCCTTGAGCAGATACCCCTTCACTCCGGATGTCAGTGCGCGGACGAGGTAGCTGTCCTCGGCATGCATGCTGAGGATGATGACAGCGGTGTCCGGGTTGCGCTTGACGATCTGCGCCGCGGCTTCAATGCCGTTCAGTTGAGGCATCCCGATATCCATCACGACCACCTTTGGATTGAACTCCTCGGCGAGGCGGACGGCCTCGCGTCCGTCGGCGGCCTCGGCCACGATTTCCATATCGTCCTGCCGCTCCAGAAGGAAGCGTAAGCCTTTGCGGACAACGCCGTGGTCGTCGGCGACAAGGATGCGGATCTTGCTCATGCGGAAGCCTCGGCGGAAGATGGAATGTTCACGCGCACCAGGGTTCCCCGGTTCGGCTGCGAGATGATATCTATCTCCCCTCCTAATTCTCTCACCCGCTCCTCCATTCCGATGAGTCCCACCCCGCGGCGATGCCCGCCGTCTTCCGGAAGTCCGGCGCCATCGTCCTGGACGATGAGGGAGATGAACTCCTGCTGGCGGTGGACCGTCACCCGCACGTTGGACGGGTTCGCGTGCCGGGCGCAATTCGTGAGGGCTTCCTGCACCACGCGATAAATGCAGGTGCGGACCCGGTCAGGCAGGTTGTTCAGTTCCCCTTCCATTTCGAGATCCACGGGGATTCCGCTGCGGCGGGTGAACTCGCGCGCCTGCCAGTCGAGGGCGGGCGCCAGGCCGAGGTCGTCCAGCATCGAGGGGCGTAAGCCCATCGCCATATCGCGCACCGCCCGCAGCGTGCGTTCGGCAAGAGCCTTGCCCTCCGTCAGATGCTCTTCGAATTCATGGTCCGCCTCGCGGCGCAGCGCGCCAAGGTTCCCGAACTCCATCTGGATGGCGGTGAGCATCTGCCCGATCTGGTCGTGCAACTCTCTCGAGATCGCGCGGCGTTCCTCCTCCTGCGCCTTCACCAGTTGCTGGGAAAGGTTGCGCAGTTCCTCGCGGTGCAGTTCCGTCTGTTGCCTCAACAGTTCCGCGCGCTTCTCGAGTTTCACCATGCGCGTGATGCTGGCGCCCGCAATCACGAGCCCGCTGAACATCGTCAATCCGAACATCAGCCGCAGAAAGCTTTCAAACTCCCGCTGCGTGCCGCGGATGGCTTCCTGCTGAAGACGCAGGTTGGAAGTGTTGAGTTCTTCGATCTGCCGGGCGATGGAAAGAATGGTTTCGCGAAAGGGGATGACGCGCCGGCGCAGGAATGTGGTTCCGTAGCGCAATCTTTCCGCCGGAGACCACTGGAGCACCTGCTGGACGGATTCACCGTAGTCCTCCACTTCCCGCCGCAGGACCAGGACAGTCTGGCTGTCTTCCGGCCCCAGGTCTTTTTCCACCAGGTTCAGACTGTCCCGCATGGAGGCGTGAACTTCGAGCAGTTGAGCGCGCTGTTGCCCGGCGGAATAATATGTGGGATCGAGGAGATAGTCGCGAATCAGGATGGCGAGAGTGGAGGTGTCGGAACGCAGTCTGCGCAGCGGCGCTTCCCTTCGCTGATGATCGCTCTGAATGCGCCGCATCTCTTCGTAGATGGCGTTGGACTTGCGCTCGATCATCCAGGCGGCAATCACCAGGAGAGTGAGCAGCGCGCCGAAAGCGAACGCGAGCAGCGCCCAGCCGGCGCGCGTTGCTGGACTCGAAGGCGGCATGTATCCCACTATAAAAATTGTATGCGGCTTGTCATTACCGATCTCGACGGCACGCTGCTCGATCATGATACCTATTCCTTCGCCGAGGCTCAGCCGGCGCTCGATCTACTCAGCCGCCTGGGCGTGCCGGTGATCTTCGCCAGCAGCAAGACACGCGCGGAAATCCTGATGTGGCGCCGGCTCATGGACAACCGCCATCCGTTCATCTCCGAAAACGGCGGCGCGGTGTTCTATCCGCCCGGCTATTTTCCGGACGGGCCGGAAGCGGATATTTTCGGAGACCCTTACCCGGAACTGGTGCGGGCGCTGGAGGAGGCTTCCGAAGAGAGCGGATGCCCCGTCACCGGCTTCGCCCGGATGAGCGTCCAGGACGTGGCGCGAGAATGCGGCATGACACCGGCCATGGCGCGCCTGGCCAGACAGCGTGAATGCGATGAGCCGTTTCTGGCGCATGACCAGGACCGGCTGGATGCCTTGCTCTCCGCCATTGCGTCTCGCGGGAAGCGCTACACCCGCGGCGGGCGGTTCCACCACATCACCGGAAAGCATGACAAGGCAGCGGCCGTGCGGAAACTCTTGGAGCGGTTCCGCGTGGTTGCCCCTGATGTCGTGGCAATCGGCCTGGGGGATGGTCTCAATGACGCGCAATTTCTCAATGCCGTGGACATTCCCATCCTTATCCGCTCCGCTTCAACGGAAAAACTGAAGGCGGCCGTCCCCCGGGGATCCGTCACTCGCGAAACCGGACCGCGAGGGTGGCGCGAAGCCATTCTCGAATTGTTTGTTCAGACCTGATTACGCGATGATCTCTTTGATCACCCTGCCGCCAATGTCGGTCAGCTTCTTATAACGTCCGGCGTGCAGGAACGTCAGGCGGCCCTGGTCGAGCCCCAGCAATTGCAGCAGCGTGGCGTGCACATCCCGCAGCGGAATCGGATCTTCAGCGGGGCGCACGGAAAACTCATCCGTCTCTCCGAAGGTGGACCCCGCTTTAACGTTGCCTCCGGCCATCCACATCACCAACCCATATTGGTTGTGATCGCGGCCGGGCTTGTCGGTGACCAGATTGTTGTCGAACGGTGTCCGGCCCATCTCCGAAGCCCACACCACCAGCGTCTCCTCGAGCAATCCGCGCGATTTCAAGTCCTTGATCAGCCCCGCCACTCCCTTATCCACCTCGCGGCAATGCTTCGGGACGCGGCCCTGCACGTCGCCATGATCATCCCAGCGGTCGCCGCCCGCTCCGTGCAGGCAGAGAATATAGCGCACGCCACGTTCTACCATACGGCGCGCCATGAGGCACTGGCGGCCGAACGGCTCGGAAATCGGGTCATCCAATCCGTACAGCTTCCTCGTCGCCTCGGACTCCTTACTCAAGTCCACCAGTTCGGGGGCCTTCGATTGCATACGGAAGGCAAGCTCATAGGAAGCGATGCGCGCCTCCAGTTCGCTCGTATTCGTGCGCGCTCCGCTGTGCTCTTCGCTGAACCACTTCAACAAGTCGAGTTCCGAGCGCTGCTCGGATGCGCTGACCGCGGCAGGCCGGTTCAGGTCCACAATAGGCGCGGAACCGTTGCGGAAGATGGTCCCCTGATAGGCCGCCGGCAGGAATCCGTTGCCCCAGACACCCGCTCCGCCGATGGTGGAGCCGCGGTGATCGCCGAGCACGATAAAACCGGGAAGATCCTGATTTTCCGTGCCGAGTCCATAGGTGACCCAGGCGCCGATGGAAGCGCTCCCCGGAAACTGATTTCCCGTCAACGAATGGTAGACCGCCGGGCCGTGATTGTTGTTGTCCACCTTCACGCCGTGAATGAACGCCAGCTCATCCACCGTGGAGGCGAGCGCCGGCATCAGGTCCGTAATCCAGCGGCCCGATTGGCCGTGCCGCCGCAGCGGCGCTACCGGCGGGATGACACGATTCGGAGCGGCGGAAAACGTGGCGATCTCTCCGCTTGTCCCCCGGGCTTGCGGCATCCGCTGCCCGGCGTACTTGAGCAAGGCCGGCTTGTGCTCGAACAACTCCATCTGGCTGACGCCGCCCTCCATAAAGAGGAAGATGCAACTCTTGGCCTTGGCGGCGAAGTGCCGCGGCTTGGGTGACAGCGGATTGCCCCTGCCGCCGGCTGCCGGGGCGATGCCGGCGAACGCCAGCCCGCCCAGGCCAAGGTAGGAATCGAACAGCATCCGCCGGCGGGAAATCAGTTTCGGATCGAACATAGCGCCACTCTCCTCAATCCAGATACAGAAATTCGTTGGCGTTCAGCAGCACGCGGCAAATCGCATCCAGGCCGCCGGAAAATTTTTCAAATTTCGCCTTCTCGGCCGCGCTGGGCGGGCGCTGCAGGACATATTGAAAGGCCTTCGTCACCTCCGCCGCGCGTCCTTTGGCGTTCCGTTCCACTCGCTCCGCAAGTTGGGCCGCTTCGTCTTGCACCAGGTAGCCGTTCATCATGCTCAGCGCCTGGAGCGGAGTGGTGGTGACGCTACGCCGTTCGCACGACTCGCTGAATACGGGTGCATCGAAGGCCGCCATCACCGGCAGCGGCAGCGAGCGGCGGTGGAAAATGTAAATGCTCCGCCGGCGCGCGTCTTCCTCTTTCTCGTTCGGCTCCCACATCACGCCGCCGCCGCGGCCGTATCGCGCGAAGTCCGCAAGATCGGCGGGAAGCGGCGGAAAGATGCTGGGTCCGCCGCGCTCCGGATTCAAGCGCCCGCTGATGTACAGCACGCTGTCACGGATCTCTTCCGCCTCCAGCCGCCGGCGGTTGGCGCGCCACAACAGCTTGTTTTCCGGATCCAGTTTTCAATACGTCCGATGTCCGCGGCCGCCAGCGCCCCACCGAAAGGCATGCGCGGCGCCATCTCGCACTTCAGCATCTTCACGAGCGGGCTCAGTTCCGGATGTCCGCCGATCACAGCCTTGCCGTGATTCTTACCGCCGGCGATGACAGCCTGAAGCGTCTCAACCGAGAAGTCACTGCTCCTGGTCTTCCCCGCATGGCACGCCGCGCAGTGGGTATTGAGGAGGGGAGCGATGTCACGGGTAAAGTCGGGAGCGGCGGCGAAGACAGCCGGGACGAACCCCAGGAGGAGAAGGAGGCGGGACATGCTGGTGAAATGAGTATATCAAGGCGCTTAAGCGCTTGAGACGCCGGCGTACCGCCGCTTCCACTCTTCCCGCGTGCACAGGTTGTTGCTATCCACCCCACGGTCAATCGCCAGAATCCCGTCGAGATGGTCCATCTCATGTTGCAGCAATTCCGAGAACGCTCCGGATACCCTCAACTCGCGCCCCGCGCCGTGTACGTCGGTGTACCGCAGTTGAACTTCAACAGATCGCCGCACGCGAACCAGCAAATCCGGGAACGAGAAGCAATCATCCCAGAGATCGAAAGTCTCCTCGCTGAGGGAAACAAACTCGGGGTTCACCAGCGAGTAGGCTGCGCCATCCATCTCGATATAGATGACGCGCGTCAACTCCCCGATCTGCACCGCGCTGATGCCGCGGCCGAAGACGTGCGTGCGCTGGAACTCATGCAGCGTATCCCGAAGGTCAGCCAGAACAACGCCGGCATCTTCCAGACGCGCCGGAACGGAGCGTTCCCGCAACAGCGGATCGCCAAGCTGCAGGATGCGCCTTGCGGCCATGGCTCAGAACGTAAATTCGATGGGCAGTTGCGTCGCGTCGTCCTTCTTCACGCGCACAATCTGTTCGCCAACCAGGTTCTTCACTGTGAACAGGTTCGCGCCGCTGATGTCCGTGCCGCTGAAGTTCACCTTCTCGACGTTGGCATCGGTGAGATCGGCGCCCGTCAGGTTGGCGGCGCGCATGTCGGCTTTGGAAAGATTGGCCCCCTTCAGGTTGGCGCCGGCCAGGTTCGCGCTGTCGAGGTTCGCCCCGGTAAGATCGGCTCCGGCAAGGGTTGCACCGCTCAGGTTGGCCTGCCGCAGGTCCGCGCCCGAGAGATTGGCGTTCGTCAGATTGCAGCCGGAAAAGTTCGTCGTCTCGCCCGTGGCTTTGCTCAGGTTCGCGCCTGTCAGGTCCACGCCGCTGAAGTCGGCGCCGCGCGCGTTCGTGGACTCGATGATCGCACTCACCATGGAAGACCCGCGCAGATCGGCCTTCTGCAGATTCGCGCCGGTAAGATTCGCGCCCTTGAGATTGGCTCCGTTGAGATCGGCGCCCCGCGGATCGGAGCCGGCGAGATTCGCGCCCTCGAGGAGCGCGTTTTTCATGTTGGCTCCGCGAAGATCAGCTTTCGTGAGATTGGCCGCGAAGAAGTTCGTGTTGCTCAAGTCCGCCTTGCTCAGAATCGCCTGCTCGAAGACGCTCTTGCGCAACTGGCTGCCGGAAAGACTCGCGTTGCGCAGGTCGGCGGTCCGCAAAACGGCCGATTCGAGCGTCGCCTTGGAAAGATTGGCGCCTTCGAGTTGCGTCTTCACCAGGCTCGCCCCGGTCAGGTTCACCTCGCTCAGATTGGACCTGGTGAGGTTCGCCCCGTCCAGTTTCTGTTTGGTCAAGTCCGCGCCGCTGAAATCCGGAATGGTGCCGGGCTTCTGAATCCGCTGGAAATTCCATTTGTCGATGCCTGCTTTGAGCAGTGTCATGTGGGCGGCATTTGCCATGTGTGCGTCGTTTCCTTTCTCCGATATTTCGAGGCAATCATAACGCACTGCGAACAGCAGCGCTACACGAACATCCTTTGTTTCAATTCATTTCCTGCCGGCGTATCGCATCCCGCGGCGCAATTTCCTATGATGGACGCCATGCTCCGCCGAAGAGATCTGCTCGCCATGCTGCCCGCGGCCTATGCCTCCGTCAAGGTTCCAGACAAACTGGTGGTGCTGACGCTCGATGATGCCGTCAAGTCGCATCGCACCTTCGTTGCTCCCTTCCTGCGGGACCTCGGATTCCGCGCCACCTTCTTTGTGTCCCATCGCTGGATGGAAGACCGCGAGCATTTCATGACGTGGAACGACATCGCCGAGATCCACCAGATGGGCTTCGAGATCGGAAACCACACCTGGACGCACGCGGATTTTTCGGTTCCCCGCAACGCCGCGCGGTTGGCGGGCGAGTTGGCGCTTGTCGATGCCGAGTTGCGCAAGGTGAAGGCGCCCAGGCCGGCGGTGTTTGCGCACACGGGCAACACGTTCGGCCCCGAGTCCCTCGCCGTCATCCGCAACGCCGGCATCCGGCTCGCACGCCGCGGCCTGTCTCCGGAAGTCGAGTATGGCAAGGTCGCCATCGGGCCCACGCTCGATGTGACGAAGCATCATCCCCTCCTGATTCCCACTACCGGCGACGCCTACCCCAATTGGACCTTCGATCACTTCCGCAACGTCGTGAGCCGCGCGCGCGGCGGGCAAATCGTCGTGCTGCAGTTCCATGGCGTGCCGGATATTGCCCACCCGTGGGTCCATACGCCCCCGGAAGCCTTCCGGCGCTACATGGAATATCTGAAAAAGGAGAACTTCCAGGTGCTGGCGCTGGGAGACCTGGCGCCCTACTTTGACTTTGACCACCCCCCACGGGACCCGCTGCTCCACACAAGGTATAAGGAGCCGAAAAACGGAAAATTGCTGCTGCCCGCCGAGATGGAGGCGAGCCGCGGGGACGAGGCGTACTGGATCGCCAACATGTCCCAGCATGGCTATTCCCCGCAAGAGATGGCCCGCGTGCTCGGCCATGAGGCGCAGCCGGTGAAGACGACAGCGGGCGGTTTGCGCATCTTGACCTACCCCGGCGGACGTCATCCTCGCATCGGTTTCCTCGATGGAGCCATCGACCCCATGCGCGGCACGAAAGCCACCGTCTTTCTTCCCTGGCCTGATGCCGGCTACGTCGTGGTGGATGTTCCCGAGGCCATCTTCAGCAACCTGGGACTCACCTTCCTCGCCCACACGCACATCCCCACCATTTGGAACAACCAGAACGCAATCATCGAGAACCGCGACTGGCAGCGGAACGCGGATGGCTCGCTCGCCTCCGAATGGACGCTGCCCAACAAGATCGCCTTCGGCGCCACCCTTCGCGTGGAGCAGGAAACCGTTCAGATGGAACTGTGGCTGCGCAACGGAACGCCGCAACTCCTCACCGGCCTGCGCGTGCAAAACTGCGTGATGACGAAAGGCGCGCCTGGATTCCGTGCCCAAACCAACGACAATAAGACCTTCCGCCAGCCGCTGGCCGCGGTTCGCTCGAGCGATGGGAGCCGTTGGATCCTCACCGAGTGGGACCGCAGCGGCAGGGTCTGGGGAAACCAGAACTGCCCCTGCTTCCACTCTGACCCTGTTCTGCCCGACTGTCCACCCGGAGAGACCGTGCGGGTGAAGGGCCGGCTCTGGTTTCACGAGGGGGACCTCGCCGGAGGTCTTACCAGGTAATACGCTCCCATTGCTGATCAATAACAGCAGTGTGAATGTTCGATGAATGATTCACGCTGTTCATGTAAGAAACATTCGCTGTAATGCGATTTCGCGCGCCGGTAACTCGTTTGTTACTGGATCGAAACATGCCTCCCTTACACTGGCGATTGATGACTACCAGGTTTGTAAAGATACTTCTCTGCCCGATTTTGTTGGCGGCCGGATTGTCCGGCCAAATCAGCGTCGGGCGAATCGCAGGTAACGTAACGGATGGAACAGGCGCCGTGATCCCCGGCGTGAAGGTGACCGCTCGCAATGAGCGCACGGGATTGGAACAGGCTGTGACCACCCAGGCGAACGGCCAGTACCTGATCACCCAGCTTTTGCCTGCCGCTTACACCGTGACCATGTCCTTGGAGGGATTTACAGACTCACAGTTCACGGGCATAGCCCTTCAGGTCGGCCAGGAGCGTACGGTGAACGCCGTCCTCCAACCCGCCGGCATAGCCACGGAAATAACCGTCTCCAGCGGGGGATTGGCGCAGGTGGATACCAGCAGCGCCCGTATCGGAGCCAACGTCAGTGAGCGCGAAGTGTCGCAACTGCCCCTGAACGGCCGCCAGGTTTCGCAACTCTACCTGATGGCGCCCGGAGCCGTAAACAGCGGTTCCGGCGCTTATGACAACATCCGCTTCAGCGGCCGCTCGAACCAGGAAAACGTAATCCGCTTCGACGGCGTCGAAGGCACATCCATAGTCGACGCCTCGCCGGGAAGTCTGAACGGCGAATCAACCTCTCTTTTCCGCCTCCAGCAGAGCCTCGAGAATGTGCAGGAGTTCCGTGTCGACACCAGCAATTACCCTGCCGAGTACGGCACGGGGACCGGCGGGCAGATCAGCTTCGTGACCAAATCAGGATCCAGCCAGTTCCACGGTTCCTTGTTTGAATACATCCGCAACGATTCAATGGACGCCCGCAATTTCTTCGACGGGGCGGACAAATCGAAGCTGCGGCTGAACCAGTTCGGCGGCTCCATCGGCGGCCCCATCGCAAAGGACAAGGCGTTCTTCTTCGCCGGCTATGAAGCGCTCCGCCAGCGCACGGCCACGCCGTTTGTCGAATCGACGCTCAGCGCCGCCGCCCGCGCAAAGGCCGTTCCCTCCATCCGGCCCCTGCTCGCCGCGTTTCCCATCGGACAGTTCCCCACCAGCGATCCGAACCTCGATGTCGTCACCGTTACTGGCCCGGGATATGTCGACGAGGACTCCGGCAGCGTCCGTTTCGACTACAATCTCACTGACCGCTTCCGCCTCTATGCCCGCTACTTCCGTGACCAGGGCCGCGCGTCGCAGACGCAGAACTCCACGCTCAGCCGGTACCAGACAACCGCTGTTCCGCAGAACGCGGTGCTCAGCCTGAACCAGGTCTGGACCCCGGCCCTCCTCAACGAAACGAAGATCGGCTTCAACGGCTCGAAGACTCGCGTCGCCGGCGTTCCCGGACCCAGTCCGGATGCGAATATCAACGGCGTCACCCTGAACCTTACCGGCAGCGTCGCGCTCGGCGGCATCGCCGGCCAGGTGGGTAACGCCGCTCTCGCCCAGCCTACCGGCCTGATTCGCCTCTCCAGCGCTTTCAACGGCCGCGGCGCTCCCTACACCAACGATTCCATCTCCTTCATAGACAACCTTTCGGTGATCCGCGGCTCGCACAATTTCAAGTTCGGCGGCGAAGTGCGGCGCATCCAGTTGTACAACGATCAGTTGGGCGGAACTACCTATAGCTTCGCCAACATTGATTCATTCCTGAACAACAAGCCGGCATCCATCGCCTTCAACGGCGACCTCGGCGCCATTAGCCCGTTCACTGCCCTTTCCGGAGTCGCGCACCTGCGCCAGAACTACTACATCCTTTACGCGCAGGATGAGTGGAAAATCCGGCCCAACGTCACGCTGAGCTATGGTCTGCGCTACGAGTACTATCAGCCGCTCCGTGAAACGCGCAACAAGAACGTGTACTTCAACATGCTCACGGGCGGCATCATCCCGAAGTATGATCAGGCCTGGTATCACAGCTCCACGAAGAACTTCGGACCACGCCTCGGTTTGAGCTGGTCGCCCAACCGGTTCGGAAATCGCACCGTCTTCCGCGTCGGCGGCGGCTACTTCTACGGACCGGGCCAGACCGAAGACCAACTCCAGCCGGAAGCCAACGACCGCATCGGACGCAGCATTTCCGGCAACAACCCGTTAAACGTCTACCCCTTGAACATCAGCGCCATCTACGCGGGCTACAACATCAACGACCCGAACCTCGGCTACCAGCCGCGAGCGTATGCGCCGGGATATACGATTCCCGAACGGATTCTCGAGTACACCGCCAGCCTACAGCAGACTCTGCCCGGAGACGCCGTGCTGACCGTTGCCTATGTCGGCAGCCAGGGCCGCAACCTGTTCCTCCGCGGCTTCACGAACCTCATCACCGGCGTCTCGATGAATGCAACGGGCGCGGCTGTGGTCCAGCGCCGGTTTGGCAACCGCTTTGCCGAAATCGACTACAAAACCAGCGGCGGCGCTTCCCACTACAATTCGCTGCAAATGACCATCAATCGCCGCTTCTCCACCGGCTTCTCGCTCTCCGGCCAATACACTTACGGCCACGACATCGGCAACTCCGCCGGCTCGAACGAAGCGAACACCTCGCAGAGCCCGTATGACTTCGGTCTCGACCGCGGCAACAATAACTTCGACATTCGCCAAAGCGCGAACTTCGCCATGCTCTACGACTTGCCGTTCGGCCGCGGAAAGAAGTTCGGGGCAAACAGTAACAAGACCATGCAGATGCTGGCTGGTTCGTGGCAGGTGGGCGGACTCCTGAACATGCGTTCGGGAGTGCCCATCGATGTCCTCATGGTCCGGCCCGACATTGCCTATCACGACACCCGCGACGGCCTCATCTATTCCTCCCCCGTCGTGGACACCAATGGAACCATCTACACCTTCCCGGTGGTGAACACGCCCGGCGGCGGCGCTTCGCGTAACGTGCGGCGTCCCGATGTCGTGGCGGGAGTCAATCCTTACCGCAACCAGGGCCTCCAGTTTCTGAATCCCGCGGTCTTCTCGCTGCCCGCTCCGGGCTCCTTCGGAAACTCCGGACGCAACGGGCTGCATGGTCCGAACCTCTCGCAGTTCGATCTCACCGTCAGCAAACGCGCCTTCGTCACTGAGGGTAAGAACATCGAGTTCCGCGCGGAGATCTACAATCTGTTCAACCACGCGAATTTCGCCAATCCCGGCAACATTCGCCTCCGTGAACCCCTTCCGGCCGGCGGCACGTTCCCCGGCGGTGTCGTCCCAGCGGCGAACTTCCGCAACTCGCTCCAACCCGGACAGGCGTTTTCCTCAGCCACCGCCGGCGGTTTGTGGGGAACGCTGAATTCCACCGTTGCCAACCAGATCGGCCTCGGCACGAACCGGCAGGTTCAGTTGTCGCTCCGCTTCACCTTTTGAGGACTCAGGCAAACACCTGCTCGATTACCTTGCCGCCGAAGTCCGTCAACTTCTCCTGACGGCCGTTGTGCAGATACCACAGTTTGTGTTGCTCCAGTCCGAGCGCATGGAGGATGGTGGCGTGAAAATCGCGCATGTGGCGGCCGTCGATGGCGCGCAATCCGAAATCATCGGTATCGCCCAGCACCCGGCCGCCCTTCACCCCGCCGCCCGCGAACCACATCGTGAAGCCGTGCGGATTGTGATCGCGTCCGTTTCCCGATTGCGACATCGGAAGCCGGCCGAACTCGCTGCCCCAGATGATCCAGGCCGCTGCGGCTTCTGGTAGGCCCAGTAGTCCGAAGTTCTTTGTGCAAGAACTTCGGATTAGTTGCGGCGCGGAGCCATCCAGGCTTCGTCCTTGGCATAGTCCGTATAAGGACCGGCAGCCAAGGCCCCCAGCGAAAGCGCCAGCAGGCAGGCAAACGTATTTCGCATCCGTCGCGTCATCGAGTCAGTCTCTCAATTACATGCCCGGAAAATGGTACACTCCGGGCCATGATCCGCCGCATGACCGCCGACGACGTCATGGAAAACATCAGCGGTCTTTGCGCCCTGCTATCGGATGCGATCGATAGCGGAGCCTCCATTGGTTTCCTGCCCCCGCTCGATCCCATCGAAGCGCTCGCCTATTGGGACAGCGTACGTCTCGCCGTTCACGACGGCTCCCGCATCCTGCTCGCGGCATTCGAAGGCGCCGAATTGGCCGGAACGGTTCAACTCGATCTCTGCATGCGCGCCAACGGGAGACATCGCGCGGAAGTGACGAGGCTGATGGTCCATCGCACCGCCAGACGCAAGGGTCTCGGCGCCGCGCTCATTGCCGCGGTGGAAGAAGCCGCCCGCGCCGCGGGCCGCTCCCTGCTGGTACTCGATACGCGCAAAGGCGATCCCTCCGAAGCCGTCTACCGCGGAACCGGATACCAGGCGGCCGGAGAAATTCCGAACTACGCCCGCGGCGCCAACGGCGAACTGCATCCCACCGTGCTGTTCTACAAACAGATTGAGTGATCTACCAGAAGATGACTTCCACCCCATGCTGGAGCCGCTCCGGAACGCCGCGCCCTTCCACCGAGAGCGGGAGGTCCACTCCTTGCGACTTCAGCCAGTTCACGATCTTCAGCGCGCGCCGCCGCGACAACTCCCGGTCCGCGCCGCCGTCTCCATGAATCTCCGTGGTCACCGTGCCGCATGACTTGAGGAACTCCTCCAGAGCCCCCAGGTTCTCCATCGATTCCGGGTAGGACATCGGATCAAGGAGGACAAGGAAGTCCGAGTTCACCATATCCGGCAGCGGCATGTCCGGCTTGAACTTTACATCCAGGTGAAAAGGCATTCCCCTCCGCGGATCCGGAAGAGCCCGGAAGATGAGCGGTTCGCCGTGGTTATGCCCCGGCGTGAACGCTGAAGGCTGCGAGCCGTCGTTGTACCACATCCAATGGCCTTCCACCCCGGCCACGCCGGGAAATCCCTCTGAGCCCGCATCCACCGCGATCCGTTCCCACTTCGGGTTGCGTAGCAAACCGGAGAGTTTCACCGGATCGAAAACAGGGAAGGTCGTCACCAGTTCGGCTCCCTGGCGGCTGCTGAATGCGGCCGGCCGCGGTTCCTTGTCCGGTTCTTCCATCTCGAGCAGGACATTGCCGAATGCGGACCGTGCCGGCAGCACCTGCCAGCGGTCCGTATCCCCACTGAGGGCGCCGGAGTTCCAATTGGAACATTGGACCGTGGCCCGCAATCCCTGATTGCCGGCGCGGTCGCTCCAGGACGCTATGTACAGGAAGGAGAAAGGTGAAGTGACGGGAGCTTCGACATGATCCGCCTTGCCGACCTCCATAGGGGTGAGTTTGATCTGTTTCCCCCAATAAGAATCCACCATCCGGCCAGTGCCGGTATAAATGGCGTAGGCATTATCGGCGGTGATATGGACAGTAAATTCAGTCATACCTACCACGATGTTACGCTTTGCCGTGGGGGAAGGGAAGGGTGAATCGAGGGGAGGATTAGGCGGCCCTACTCCGCCAGATCGAGCGCGTGCTCGAAGTCCGCCAGCAGGTCGCGCCAGTCCTCGATACCCACGGAGATACGCACCAGGCCATCGGTGACGCCGGCGATTTCCAGTTCCTCTTCGGAGACCGAGGAGTGAGTGGTGGACTTGGGATGGCAGACGAGCGTTTCCACGCCGCCGAGCGAGACCGCGTTGCGGGCGAGGTTGACGTTGCGCAGGAACTCGAAGGCCGACGGCTTGCCGCCCTTGAGATCGATGGAGATGATGGCGCCAGGGTAATCGCACTGGGTGTCACGAATGCGCACCTGTTCGGGGTCATCGAACAGCGAGGGATAGTAAATCTTGCGAATATTGCGATGCGAGGCGAGACGTTCGGCGATACGCTGGGCGTTCTTGCCGGCGCGGTTCATGCGCAGAGGGACGGTGGGGAGGCGCGAGTCGAGAATCCAGCATTCATCCGGCTGGAGGATATTTCCAAACATCCCGCGTTTGCTCTTGATCGGGCGGATGTGCTCACTGTCGCGGGTGAGGGCGACGCCGCCGAGCATGTCGCTGAAGCCGCCGAGGTACTTAGTGGCGGAATAGAGAACGACGTCGGCTCCGTGGGTGAGGGGATGCTGGAAAGCAGGGCCAAGGAACGTGTTGTCCACCATGACCAGGGGGCGCGGGTTGCGCCGGGCGGCGGCGGAGACGGCATCGCGGATGCCGGTCATGACAAGGGTGGGATTGGCGGGGCTCTCGATGAGGACAATCCGCAAGTCCGGCGTTGTGCGGATGGCTTCGGCGATTTGCGCGGTTTGGCCCGCGCGGACAGCCGCGCCGCGAATGCCGAAGGGTTCGAGGAATCCGTGGATAAAGTGCTGCGTGCCGCCGTAGAGGGGCACGGTGTAGACGATGTGGCCACCGGGTTGGGCGAAGGCGAGGATGGAGGTCATAATGGCCGCCATGCCGGAATTGAAGGCGGCCGCCGCCTGGGCGCCGGGCTCGAGGGGGATGATCTGCTCCTCGAGGATTTGCGCGTTGGGGTGATTGAAGCGGCTGTAGATGAGATCGACATGCTCGCCGGGGAGCGCCTGCTCGCGACCGCCCATGATGGCGAAGGCGCGTTCGGCGGCCTCCGGAGACGTGAAAACATAGGTGGAACTGCGAAAGACGGCGGGCCGCGCCGAGCCGACACTGAGTGCGGGGTCGAACCCACGGGTCAGGACGGCGGTGTCAGGCCGCACGTATGGGTTTTTGTGGGGCATAAGAAAAAGGTTCCAAGCTGAGTGTAGCGCCGTTGAGCCGCGCGGAACAGCCGTAATTCACTTGGCTTGGCCCCCACAACCTTAGTAGGGGGTGGGGTTGAATCCGTCAGAACAATCGATGGTTCAATTAAGAACATCGCCGTATTGGTAAAAACGGTCCGGGAATCATATCCTGCAATTGATCAGTTCGCAAATACCGGCATGACTCCAACAAACAAGCAGGCTAAGAGCCACTACTCCGAGACGGAAGCCGCCGTGGCGCTCGGGGTGTCCGTCGATGAGCTGCGTTCCGTGATTCGAAGTCACGTTGTCAAGGGGGAGGAAGAGATGGCGAATGTCGCTTCGGCAATGTTCCAGCCCTCTGATCTGTTGGTGTTGCGGATGCTCCTGAGCAGGCTCCATGCCGAATCCGCCGCGGAAGCGGACACGGCCGGCGGCGTCCGGACCGCAACCGTTTAGACCTTATCCGCCCCGCCTTTCTTTCGTGGCTGTGTTCCTCCGCTTTGTGGAAGCCTCGGTGTACAATGGCAATTCCGAGAATGATTCCGAAGGAGGAACTTGTGGCAAAACTTGGATTTCTAGGTTTGGGGATCATGGGCTACCCGATGGCGCGGCATCTCATCCGCGCGGGGCATGACGTGGCGCTGTGGTCGAATTCGCCGAGCAAGGCGATCCGGCTCGCGGGCGAGGAAAACAGCGGCATTGCCTGTGAGACCCCCAAGCAGGTCGCCGCGCACGCCGACATCACTTTCTTGTGCGTGGGAGACACCGGGATGTCCGCCGAGGTTATTACGGGTAAGGATGGGCTGATCGAGGCGCTGAAGCCCGGCGCGATCGTGGTGGACGCGAGTACGGTGGCTCCCAGCCACAGCCTGAAGATGCGCGATGTCCTGAAAGAAAAAGGCGTGCACTTCATGGATGCTCCCTGTACGGGGTCGAAACCGGGGGCGGAGGGCGGCACGCTTACGTTCATGGTAGGCGGCGACAAGGAAATCTTCGATAAAGTGAAGCCTTACTTTGAGATCATGGGCAAGCAGTTGTTCTACTGCGGCACGCACAGCATGGGGATGAACGCCAAGTTGACGCAGAACCTGGTGCTGTCGAACATCCTGCAGGCTTTCAACGAGGGTATCGTGTTGAGTACAAAGGCCGGGGTGGACCCGAAGCTGATGCTGGAGATCCTCGACAAGAGCGCCGCCAAGAGCGGATTGATCAGCTACAAAGCCCCGTTCGTGTTCGCCCGGAACTTCGAGACGAACTTTTCGGTGAAGTGGATGCACAAGGACATCGGGCTGATGCTGGATTCGGGAAAAGAGATGGACGTGCCGCTGCCGCTGACGGCGCTGACGCAGCAGATGTTCCGGGCGGCGATTGCGCAAGGCCACGGGGACGAGGATATCTGCTCTACAATCAAGGTGTTAGAAGGCTGGACGGGTGTTGAGGTAAAAGACTCCCAAAAATAGTTTTCCGATTTCTGTTGCATTCCAGAATTTCATATTCTATTATTGGAAGTAAGCCGGGGAGGCAACTCCCACCAAAGCGAGACTAACCTCATAAAGACCCCTGAAGCAAACCTCCCCGGCGCCCGAAAGGGTTTCACCTCTTTCGAGAACCTCCTCCCCACAAACTCAGGGCAATAAGTTCTGCGTAGTGAGCCGCTCGTGATATCATTCCCTTGGGTGAAGGAAGTCACAATCCTTGGCTCCACCGGATCGATTGGAACCAGCACCCTGGACGTGATCCGGCGGAATGCCGATAGATTTCAAGTATTTGCGTTGGCTGCCGGCCGCAACGTCGAGTTGCTTGGCAGTCAGGTGCGCGAATTTCGTCCCAAGGTCGTCGCGGTTGCAACGAATGAGATTCTGGAGCGTCTAGTAGATGTTCTCCGGGATTCGGGATTTCCGAAGGTGGAATGGCCGGTGTTGACAAGCGGAGCCGCCGCGCGGGTGGCTGTGTCGACGGCGCCGGAAGTGCATTTCGTGATGTCGGCCATCGTGGGGGTATCGGGCCTGGAAGCTACCTACGAAGCCGTCAAGCGGGGTAAGGCTCTCGGACTGGCGAACAAAGAGGTCCTGGTCGCGGCGGGGAATCTGGTGATGAGGGCAGCGCGGGAATCAGGGACGGAACTGTTGCCGGTGGACAGCGAGCACAACGGGGCGCACCAATGTCTGCGGGCCGGGCTGCGGAAGGAAGTACGCAAACTCATCCTGACGGCGTCCGGCGGACCTTTTCGAAATACGCCGAAGGAAATGCTGGCAACCGTGACACCGGCGCAGGCTTTGAATCATCCAACATGGAAGATGGGTCCGCGCATCACAATCGATTCGGCGACGTTGATGAACAAGGGCTTCGAAGTGATTGAGGCCTGCTGGCTGTTCGATTTTGAAGCGAAGGACGTGGAGGTGGTGGTGCATCCGCAGTCGACCATCCACGCCATGGTGGAATACACTGACGGCAGCGTGATCGCTCAGATATCGGCAACTGACATGCGGATGCCGATCCAGTACGCATTGACGTATCCGGAACGGCAAGAAGCGCCCGTTCCGCGCCTGAACTGGGGCGAGACTCGCCACTGGGAATTCCATCCTCCCGATTTTGAAAAATTTCCGCTCTTGCGTCTGGCCTTTGGGGCGATGCAGAGCGGCGGTTCGGCGGCGTGTACGTTGAATGCCGCCGATGAGGTGGCGGTGGAAGCTTTTCTGGCTGGGGAGATATCATTCCCTGCGATCGCGGAGGTAGTGGAGGAAACCCTCGAGCAAGTGAGCCCCCGCGAGGCGTCTTCCATCGGAGACGTGCTGGAAATTGACCGCCAATCAAGAGAGATAGCCCGGGGCGTCTGCCATAGGCGGGCCGGGGTGAAAGCATAACTGCCATGAACTTTCTGGAGAACGTTTGGTGGCTGCTGGTCCTGATCGGGGTGATGATCCTGATCCACGAATTGGGACACTATTGGGCAGCCCGGATTTTTGATGTCAAGGTGGAGGCGTTCAGCTTCGGCTTCGGTCCGCGCCTGTTCGGATTCAAGCGCGGGGAGACGGACTTCCGCTTCTCGCTGATGTTCTTTTTCGGCGGCTATGTGAAGATGGCGGGCCAGGAAGGCAGCGAAGAAGGAGTTACAGACCCGCGGTCGGTGCTGGCGAAGCCACGCTGGCAGCGTCTTCTGATCGCATTCGCCGGACCGTTCATGAACGTGGTGCTGGCCGTGGTGCTGGTGACCGGTCTGTTCACGGTGCACTTTCCGAAGGCGCCCGTCACACATTCTCCGCTGGTGGGTTATGTCACGGCGGACGGTGCGGCGGCGAAGGCGGGAATCAAGGAAGGCGATCGCATCCTGCGGATCGACGACGTCAACAACCCGACGTGGGAAGATATCGCGCTCAAGGAGATCGCCAGCGCGAACCGGCCGATGCTGGTTCTGGTGGAGCGTCCCAATAAGCAACAAGAG
Source organism: Bryobacterales bacterium (assembly GCA_026954325.1). Taxonomy (GTDB): domain Bacteria; phylum Acidobacteriota; class Terriglobia; order Bryobacterales; family Bryobacteraceae; genus CADEFT01. The sequence continues at coordinate 49,096 of JAIXKK010000030.1, forward strand.
GTGATCCGGGTAACGCCGGCGCTTGATGAGCGCAACGGGGTTGGAATCGCCGGCTGGTCTGAGGAGATGCCGGTCCAGGTGGAGAGTGTCGAACCCGGGATGGAAGCGCAGCGCGCCGGGCTCAAGAAGGGTGACTTGCTCGTGAAGGCGAACGGGGAGAAGATCCTTTCGACACCCAAGCTGCATGACATCATGAAGGCCTCCGGAGGCAAGCCGGTCATCCTCGCCTACATGCGCGACGGCCAGGAACATACGGTGGAGGTGACGCCGCGCTACAAGACGATCGAGGGTCAACCGCGGTGGCTGATTGGGGTGCGGCTGGAATCGCCGGTCACTTACGTGTCGCTTCCGGTGGTGCAGGCGTTTGAGGAATCGGTGAAGGCGAACGCGCGCAACGCCGGGTTGATCTTCCAATTCCTGAAGGGAATCGTGGAGCGGCGGATGTCGCCGAAGTCGCTGGAGGGGCCGATCCGGATCGCCCAGATCTCGACCGAGGCGGCGCGTGAAGGCCCGTCGTCCTTTTTCGGACTAATGGCGATGGTGAGCCTGAATCTGGCGATCTTCAACCTGCTGCCCATTCCCATTCTCGACGGAGGCCAGATTCTGGTGCTGCTGATCGAGATGCTCATGGGGCGCGACCTGAGCGCCACGGTAAAAGAAGCGGTGTTCAAGGTCGGCTTTGTCTTCCTTATGATGATGGTGGTGTTCGTGCTGTACAACGACATCACGAAGATCCTCACCAGTTGATCCGGCGCGAACAAAAAGGTTCGCGGCGGTGCTTCACCAGAGATTCCCAGCCTTGATTCCTATTGCGGCGGGAAGAGATTGCTCAGTTCCTGAACCATTCCCTGCTCTTCGGGGGAAAACCTGCTCTTGAAGGCGTCGCTGTTCAAATGGGTCTGACGCTCTTCAGCGGACATACGGCTGAGGCGGTTCACTTCGCGGCGGATTTCGACGCGGCGTTCCTGGGGCAGCGCGGTCATGCGGCGGTAGACCTGGCGGACGGCCTGCTGCTTTTCCGGAGGCATGCTTTCGAGGATGCGGGCCGAGCGCTGGATGCGTTGCTTCTGCTCCGGGGTCAGTTCGTTGTAACGCTCGAGATTGCGCTCTACCCTCTTGCGGCGCTCTTCGGGAAGGCGCTCGAGGGCCCGTTCACGCTGCCGGGGGGGCATGTTGCTGAGCCGGTCGATCATCTGGGCCCTGTGGGCTCCCTGCCGCTTCTTGAGCGGCCCGTTCTTGGGGAGGACGCCTTTGCGCACCTGTGCCTGAGCCGGGAAGACCAGCAGAAGGCCGAGCAGGATTGTGAGACCGCGCGAGAGCATTTCAGGCTTCCTTACATATCCCGGTTGGAGTTCGCCGGGTCGGCAACGGTGAACTGACGGATCATCTCCATATCCTCGAGGGTTTTCTCCACCTGCTCGGCGTCGACGTGGTCCGGGTTCCTCACAACGGACTGGTCCGTGGATGGCGTGGAGGAGGAGAAGGGGCGAATCCACAATCCGGCGGCGAGCAGGAGCACGGCGGCGACGGGAATAGCAGGCCGCCAGATCCCCGGTGTAGAAACGGCAAGGCGGCCCCACGGGCGGCTCCACCACGGCGCCTGTTGTTCGTCCTCGAGGCGGGCGAAGAGGCGACGGTCGAAGTCTTCGGAGACGGACATGGCCTCGAAGCCGTCGAGGGCTTTCCAGACGGCCATTTGGGACTCGGCGAAGGCGCGGCAAGCCGGGCAATGCTCCATGTGGCGCTCAAACACAGAGACCGGTTCCGCAGCCAGTTTGTGGTTGCAGTAATCGAGCAGCAGGCCGGCGTTCTCTTCGCCCGAGAGCAGCGGGCATTCCGTGAGTTCCTGTCTATCGCCGCGGTTGACTTCCAACATATCGATCCTTCCCTCAAAACACTTGTTAAGCCAGGTGTGCCAGGCGCCCACGCAATGTTTCATAGGCGCGGAACAAGAGCGACTTCACGGCTGATTCCGAGCATTCGAGCGCGCCGGCGATCTGGGAGTATTCCATCTCCTGATACTTGTGCATCAGAACGGCGGCTCTTTGCTTCTCGGGCAGTCCTTCGATCGCTTTTCTGATCTCCGCGAATCGAGCCTCGCGGAGCATTTTCTGTTCGACGGTTCCCTCGCGATCCGGAATCTGGCGGGACATCCCCTCGCCAACTTCCTGATCGAGGCTTTCCTGACCCTTCTCATGCTTCCTATCGCGGAGCCAGTTAAGAGCAAGGTGGGTGGCAATGCGAAACAGCCAAGTGGTGAACTTCGCGGTGGGCGCATAAGTAGCGCGCGAACGATACACGCGAAGAAACACTTCCTGCGCCAACTCCTCCGCCACGGACTGGCGCTGCACCATGCGGTAGAGAAAATGAACGACCGGCCCGCGATGGCGCTCCAGCAGAACCGCAAAGCTGGTGGTACAGCCGTCACGGACACGGAGCATCAATTCGGCGTCGCGTTCCAAACTCGCCACTGCCGTCACATCTTTATGAACACCGGTTTTCAAGGAATGTTGCGGCTTTGTCACTCCCCTTTGAGGGAGCGCTCCATTAATTCGCGCAGCGCCTCGCGGGGAGACGTCCGCCCGCTGAGGATCGCTTCCACTTCCTCCGTGACCGGCAGATTGACGTGAAACTTTCGGGCGAGATCAAGCGCGGCGTAGGTGGTTTGGACGCCCTCGGCGACCATCTTCATTGAGCCGAGGATCTCCCCAAGGCTCTTGCCGGACGCCAAGTCGATTCCAACTCTGCGGTTACGGCTGAGTTCGCCGGTACAAGTGAGTACCAGGTCGCCGAGTCCGGCAAGGCCGGCCAGGGTGAGCGGGTTGGCGCCCATGGCGACGGCGAGGCGGCTGATTTCGGCCAGACCGCGGGTGATGAGGGCGGCGCGGGAGTTGCTGCCGAGGCCGAGTCCCTGGCAGACGCCGGCGGCGATGGCGATGACATTCTTGAGCGCGGCTCCGATTTCGACGCCAATGGGGTCCGAATTGGTGTAGAGGCGGAACGTTGGGCCGGAAAAGGAGTCCTGGATTTGAACCGCTAATTGGGAATCGGTGGATGCGATGGCGATGGCGGCGGGTTCTCCACAAGCGATCTCGCGAGCGAAGGTAGGACCGGAGAGAACGGCGACACGCGGGGAAAACCTGGGCCCGATCACCTCCCCGAGGACTTGGCTCATCCTCAGGAGCGTACCGTTCTCGATGCCCTTTGTGGCGCTGACGAAGAGCATGTCCGGGGTGAGGAAGGGGAGCATGCCTGCGGCAACGGCGCGGACGTGGTGGCTCGGCATTACGGTGAGGACGATTTCCGCGCTTTCGAGAACCTCTTGCAGGCTGTTGCGCGGATCGACGGAGGGGGGGAGCGGGATACCGGGGAGGAACACGGGGTTCTCGCGAGAGGCGGCCATGCGGGTGGCGAGGCCGGCTTCGTAGATCCAGAGGCGAATGCGCTCAAAGCGCGGAGCGAGCACAACGGACAGGGCGGTTCCCCAACTGCCGCCGCCGATAATCGCTAAGCGGGTCAATGTTTCGTCCCTCCGAAGTGGAATACGTTCTCGGCGCCGGCGCGAAGACGGGCGATGTTGGCCTTGTGCCGCCAGACGACGAAGACCGCGCCGAGGACAGCGGCAATGACGACCGGCGCGGGCGGATGTTGAATCAGGAAGACCGCCAGGGGGAAGGTGGCGGCGCCCAGTATGGAGCCGAGGGAAATATAGCGGGTGGCGGCCACGGCGATGACAAACACGACGACCGCGGCCAGCAGGGGCAGGGGAGTGAGAAAGGCGAAGGCCCCCACGCTGGTGGCGGCCGCCTTGCCGCCTTGGAACCTCAGGAAGGCTGGGAAGGCATGGCCAAGCGCCACGACGAGGGCGGCGGCACTGACCCAAAGCGGCTCGGCGCCGGTGAGCCAGGATGCAAACCAGACAGCGGCGAAGCCTTTGGCCATGTCGAGGATGAGGGTGAGGACGCCAAGAGCGCGGCCGCCGGCGCGGAGGACATTGGTGGCTCCGATATTGCCGCTGCCGGATTGGCGGACATCGCGGCCGGTCTTGAGGCGGACCAGCAGGTAGCCGAACGGAATCCCGCCGAGCAGATAGGCCGCAATCAACGCGATCAGGGGTTTCATATCGATTTCAAGGGGAATGAGGCGAGCTTAGTATATACCGAGCCGGACGGGGAGCGATCGCTGAGGTAGAGATGAAATTCCGAGACCGGGAACTCGCCGAAGTCGCCGGAATCGAGGGCGGCGATGCGGCGGCGGATTTCGGCGAGGTCAGGGGTTCCATCGATGCGGGCCAGGGTGAGATGTGGGGAGTAGGGCCGGGTCTCTTTTGCGATGCCGAGGGTGAAAGCGGCGTCTTCGGTGGCTTCGGCGAGGGCAGCGAGGGATTCTGGGGCCCGGATGGCGGCCCAGAAGATGCGCGGGTGGTGGGGATTGGGAAACCAGCCGAGACCGCGGATGGAGATGTTGAACGGGGGGATTCCGGTGACGGCTCTGAGTGTGGATTTCATTTCTTCGAGGCGCTCATCGGGCCAGGCGCCGATGAACTTGGTGGTGATGTGGAGATTGCCGACGGGGCTCCAGCGCAGTTTGGCGGCGGGCCGGAGCATGGTGACGAGGCGGTCGAGAGAACGCTTCACTTCGGACGGAATGTCGATACCGGCGAACAGTCGCATGTGGCAATAATCAACTAGAGTACAGCATTGGAACAGGAAATCCGGAGTTGGGAAGTGCTGCCGCGTGAATTCTATGCGCGGCCGGCGGTGGAGGTGGCGCGGGATCTGCTGGGGAAGGTGATTGTCCACGGGTCCACGGCGGGGCGGATTGTGGAGGTGGAGGCGTATCTGGGGTTGAAAGATGCGGCGGCGCACGCATCGCGGGGCGTGACCGGGAGGACGAAGGTGATTTTCGGGCCTCCGGGGCATGCGTACGTGTATTTCATTTACGGGATGTATGAATGCCTGAATCTGGTGGCCGAACCGGAGGGGACGCCAGGGTGCGTGCTGATCCGGGCGCTGGAGCCGGTGGCGGGGGTGAGGCTGATGATGCGCCGGAGGGGAGTGAGCCGGGTGGAGGAGATCGCATCGGGACCGGGCAAGTTGACGGTGGCGATGGCGATCACGCGCAAGCAGAACGGCGCGGACGTCACGATTGCGGGCATGCCGTTCACCGTGCGCCGGATGAATGACGACCAGCCGTTGGAGGTGATCACCGGGCCGCGCGTGGGAATCCGCAAGGCGGTAGACTGGCCCTTGCGGTTCTATCTTGCCGGCAATCCATGCGTCAGCCGGCCGCGTTGAGGGCTTGCCGCCTCGCGAGTACTTTCCGCCGCGGCAGGGATTCCGCTTCGGCTTCTTCACGATTCCGCCGCATACAGAGCGGAGTGTAGCCGCTGTGGATATAGGGGCGGCATTCGCCGAATTGCGCGAGAAACTGCCGGGAATGGCCGAAGTGTTGGAATTCGATCATCCGGGAATGCACACCACGGACACGGTGGACTACGATGTCGTCCTCGGCGGGGAAGCCTGGCTTGAGTTGGATGACGGAGCAGAGGTCCACCTGAGGGCCGGCTGCTTCGCTTCTCGGCAGTCTCCCTGCTCACGGCGGCCTGCGATAACGCGGTCTTCTATTTCGCCCTCGGACTCTGGGAATCCGCGGGTAGCGCGGTAGAGCCAGGTGGGATAGGGGAATTGGGAGGCGCCGGGCGGGTCGAAGTGCTCGATGAGTCCGACGCTGAAGATGAGGCCGGGGCAGGCCAGAACGTAAGGGATGAGATAAAGGCCGAAGCGGCGCCAGGCCACACGGACCATCGGCTTCGGCCAGACGGGACTGCGCGGCATCCCTCACCCGCTCGCCGAGGCCACGATGCCTCCGATGCGATGGCCCGCGACTACCACTGCCTGATCAGCCCGCCCGTCACAATAACAGTGACGCCATCTCCGCGGCAACGGCGGCTAGCGGACAGGCAAGCTGGCCGGGCTGGCGGCGCGGCCGTCCTGGCTGACGGTGATCAGTTGCGCACCGGAAAGAACATTGGAGTTGAGCGTGAAGACCACTTCATAGACGCCGCGCAAGGATGCCGAGGGTAGAATCTGGATGGGGGCATGGTCTACTCCACCGACATTGACGGTGACGCCACTCAGCGGAACGATTCCCGTATACGCCGTCGCAACAAGGCCGCTGGCGAGGACACTCAGCGTGTCTCCCCGGTTCACCGGATGGGCGGCATCGACGGGCGCTCCCTGATTCAGGATGGAAAGGATGGCCGGCGGCGGAGGTTCGATGTGAAAAACGATGGGCTGGGCGGCGTCGGTGGAGGTGCGAAGCCGCAGAATGGCTGGTCCGGACGGGATAGTGGCGGGAACCTGGAAGCTGACCTGCCCGTTCGACACAGCCGAAACCGCGATGGGCAGATCATTGAGTGTGAGCGTAATCCCGGCGGCGGTGATTCCGGCGGGCAGGTTCAGGGTGAATATCATCACCGGGGCCCCGGCGGTAATCAGCGGGGAGCCGGTAACCGGGTTAATCGCCTGCGGAAGAACCAGCAGTTTTCCCGCGACGGCCGGCTGCACGGTGAAGCCGGCGGGTAAGGTCAAGGTCTCCAGGCCATTGGCAAGGGTCACGGTGGCGGCGGCCGGGGAGGCGGCTCCGGAAATGCCGATGTCGGCTAGCATCCGGTTGGGCCCGGTCACCCAAACACGGCGAACGGTAATGTCGCTTGTTCCAAATCCAAGGCGAGCCAACCCGTCAATGAGGTTGAGGTTCGTGCCGGTGATCTCAACCATGGCTTCCGAACCCGCCGGAAGCGCCGCCGGAGCGATGCTGAGGGCGGGAGCGTCTCCGGCATCGTAGGTGTAGGAGACAGGATTGTTGCCCTGCACGTAGAGCGAACTTTGGCCGTCGGTGGTGAGCGCAACAACGGCGGCGTTCTGTCCGGGAGCGGCGGGCGGCGGGCTTACCACCACTCGCCCCGCCTGCGCATCGTAGGAACGGATGGCGGCGGGATAACCGTCGAAGAGGAAACGCGTATTCTGGTCGATGTTCGTGGCGGTGAGCGCAACCACACGGTTTCCGGCGGCATCGACTCCCGGAGTCACCGAAGTGATGGACGGAGGCGGCTTCACGGTAACCTGGAACGCCGAGGGCAGCACGTACATGTCATTGGGGGTGGAGAAGACCAGGTGATGGGGGCCTTCGGTGGTGAAGGAGTTCAGCAGCAGATCCATCTGCACGTAGGAGGGCGCGTAGGGGTAAGGCCGGGGACTTCCGTTCAGGCTGACGGAACCCCCAATCGGGATCACGCTGAGTCCGGGGATGATGGCGCCGGAGGAGGTGAGTAACCCGTTCCCGTAGGCGACTACGGCGCCGCCGCCGAGGTTGCGGTTCAGCACCGGAGGCTTGATGGTCACCTGGCCGATGAACCCGTATGCCTGCACGGAGGAAACGGTGATTGAAGAACGCGGCTGCATCTGGAAGTTGACGTTATCCACGGAAACGCCCGGCGTCACGGCGATGGGCGCGGCCTGATTCGGGTCACGAGTGCCGGGGAAGAACTGGGCGTCAAAGGCGGAGGGGAAGGGGAACGGCTGACCATCCGGCCCAATCGGAGCCACGATATTGGCGGGGCTTGCTTCGCCGTCGAGGGGAGAGGGAAGCGGCTGCACGTAAACGAAATATTGGCCTTGCGGAATGCCGTCAATACGATAGGCTCCGTCGGGACTGGTGAGTGTGTTCACGGCGGAGCCGGACGGCGGAATGGCGACGACGGCGGCCATGCCCACCCCGCTTCCTCCCAGGGTCACGCGGCCCGTGATTGTCCCGGTGAGCGATAAGAAATTCCGCGCCGGATAGAGAAGGGAGATGCCTGCGATATCATCCACCGCCAGAGGGCTGGCCTTCGAGGTGGCTCTGGTGATCTGGGTGGACATCACGCTCGAGGAGAGTGAATGCTGCAATACGAGCGCATGCCCGAACTCATGGACCACGGTGAGGAAAAAGGCTTCGCTGAAGCTTGGCTGGTCGGTGAGGTTTCTGCGGAACATCACCAGAGAGCGGTTGATGGGTACAAACGCGCTGGTTGTGGCAGTGGCGGCGGTGACTGCGCCAACGGACGAAGTTCCGCCCAAGGCAATGAGCCCGGGCGGAATGTCTTCCGAGAAGACGACATCGATGCCGGGCCCTTTTTGGGCCGATCCGGCAGGCGCGATGCCGCCGAAGCCGATCCGCAGGTCGGAAGTATCCACGTCATTCCAGATTCTGGCCGCAAGGCGGATCTGGCTGAGGATGGAGGAGAGGCTGTCGTTGGGAGCAATGGCCGTGGGTCCCTGCTCGGACAGATAGTAGTTGAGGGTCTTGTTGGGGAGGGTGCCCAGGTCCCATTTGCTGGGAACGGGCGTAAAGGGAGCGGTGCGTGTGAGATAGTGCAGGAAGTGATAATAAGCAGATGCGCTGGGGCACAGGAGAGCCCCAGCGCTAATCAACAGTAAGACGTGCTTAGATAACTTCACTGCCGTCTTTCCACTTCTCGACGATTTGGGCGGTGGCAGCCATTTCACCGGCTGACGCCGGCCAGCGTGCGATGAATACGATCGACCATCTCGCCTAATCGCACGCTCACCGGCGTATCCTCCACCACCTTACCGGAGGAGTCCAGCATGGTTTCGCTGGCCGCGTTCCGCGTCAGCACTGGCTCCCCCAGGGGATCCTTTGTCATCGTGAACAATCCTTGACTCAACCCGATCACTTGCGTAAGGCCACTCCGGCCAGTCCACAGGAAGAGCACGTACTCTTGTCCCTCCCTCAGCCTTGGAGAACCGGAAAACGTTTGAGTGACGGATCCGTATTTCCCACCGGCAACAAAAACATTGATCTCCGCACTGCTGCCGCCTTTATACGAATCCGCCGGTTGAACCCGGTATTCGGTATAGATGACCGGGCCGCGCATCACCGTGGTTGACCCGGTGACCTTGCCGCGAACGATCCGCGTCGATTTCTGGATCATGTCATCGAGGCTGAGCTTCTGAAGCGTTGCGGCCGGCAACGCGCTCAAACCGGCAATGACGAGGATTCCTGCAAACCGCATTGGTAATCATTCCTTGAGCAATCGTTGGACCAAACGTGAAAGCGGTCATTTTGTTGCGGTTTTTCCATGCGGCGGAAGCCGGATTGTGTTCGTTGGACACATTCTGGGACAGGGTGACCCAAACGGAACAATAGCCACGGGTCAGACGCCGGGTGGGGGCGTTGGCTGCGCAGCGGTGTCCTTGACGATGAGCAAGGGGATGGCAAGGTCGTGCCGGACGCCGTTGATGGTCGCCCCAAAGATGATGTCCTGTATGCCTTTATGCCCATGAGCCCCCATTACGACGAGATCAGGCTGAAGCTCGCGGGCGAGGCGGACAATTTCCTGGCGCGGGTCCGTGGAATGCCGGACAACCAGATCCGACGGAATGCCTTGCGCGCGGAGATTGGCGAGGATTCCTTCGAAGTACTGCTGTCCCCGCTCCACCTCCGCGGTTTCGGCGAGGTTGCCATAGACCCGGCTGGTGACTCCCTCTTCCACGTGTAGCAACACTACCTTCGAGCCGTGCTGGCGCGCCATGGCCACGGCATGGGAGAGCGCCGCGCGGTCGCGGGCCGTGTGATCGAGGGGAACGAGGATCACCTGGTAGAGCGGCGCGGCTCCCGGCGCAACGGACTCCGGCACCGGAACTCCTCCGAGTCCGGCCGGCCGCCTTCCGAGGAGGGGTTGGAAGGAGATCCACAACAGCAGGGCCAGCAAGCCAAGAACGCAAGGAATGGTGAGTCCTAACACGAGCGGTTTCCACCTCCCGGCGTCCACGACCCAGTCGCTGAGCGTCGTCCAGGCAAGCCAGAGATTCAGGGCCACGATAATCATCGCCGCCAGCCAACTCGCCGCCTTCACCCAGGCGCGGTTGGCGAACGTTCCCATTTTCCCTCTATCGGAAGTGAAGTGGATCAGCGGAATGACGGCGAAGGGCAACTGAAGGCTTAGGATCACCTGGCTGAGAATCAGCAGTTTCAGAGTGGCATCCTCTCCCGCGATGACGATGGTGGCCGCCGCGGGGGTGACTGCCAGGGCGCGCGTGATGAGACGCCGCAGCCACGGACGCATGCGGAAGTTGAGGAACCCCTCCATCACGATCTGGCCCGCCAGAGTGCCCGTGAGGGTGGAAGACTGTCCGGAACAAAGCAGCGCGACGGCGAAGAGAACGCTCGCCGCCCCGGTGCCGAGCAGCGGAGCCAGCAGGAGGTGGGCCTGTTGGATCTCCTTCACTTCGATGCCTTGTTGGAAGAACACCGCCGCCGAGAGGATGAGGATGGCGGCATTGACGAACAGCGCGCCATTCAACGCCACTACGGAATCGATCAGGTTGAAGCGGCAGGCGGCGCTCTTGTCGGCTTCGCTTTTTCCGATCCTGCGGGTTTGGACGAGCGCGGAATGCAGATAGAGATTGTGAGGCATCACGGTTGCGCCCAGAATCCCGATGGCGACGTATAGACTTCTTTGGTCCAGCCGGGGAACAAGCCCGCCGGCCATGGCGCTGAACGAGGGCTTGGCGAGGGCGATCTCGATGAGGAAGCACACGGCAATGACGGCAATCAGGGAGAGAACAAAAGCCTCCATGACGCGAATACCCAGCCGGGTGAACCAGAGCAGAAGAAGCGTGTCGAGGGTGGTCAGCAGAACGCCGGCGAGGAGAGGAAGGCCGAAGAGGAGGTTGAGACCGATGGCGGCGCCCAGTACTTCCGCCAGATCGCACGCGGCGATAGCCACCTCGCACAGCAGCCACAGGGCTTGCGCGACGGGTTTCGGGTAAGAGTCGCGACAGGCCTGCGCCAGATCGCGGCCGGTGACGATGCCGAGGCGGGCGCTGAGTGTTTGGAGGAGGATGGCCATGGCGTTCGAGAGCACCAGGACCCAGAGAAGCTGATAGCCGAAGATGGCGCCACCCTCGAGATCGGTGGCCCAATTCCCTGGGTCCATGTAGCCGACGGCGACGAGGTAGGCGGGGCCGGCGAAGGCGAACATGCGGCGCCAGAGGGAAGGTTGGGAGGTGGGTACGGAGGAATGGACCTCTGGGAGGGAGTGAGGCTGGTGACCCACCAAAGGTTCCATCCTGATGTTAACTATAGTTTATTGAAGCCGCCTCCGTCAACCTCTCTTTCGGCTTTGACCGGGCTGCTGACGATCTGGCAGGCCACCGCCCGATGATAATACAGCACCTGCTCGACCCTAACGCCGCTCTTGCGAATCCCGGACGCGACTCTCCAGGCAGGCATCGCGGCAGCGCGCCTGTAGCCGGAGAGGACTGCGATGCCGTCCGCGGCCGCCACGATGCGGCCCCGCACGCGGCCTTCGTCAAAGACCGTGTTGCGCTTGACTTTCTGAACATCAACAGCAAGATCGGACAGATGCAAGCTGCCAACCACCCGTGGATGGTTTAGCGTGGGAGTGGAGCACGACACGGCCGCCTTCGCCGTGCGGAGCATCCGGCGGTGGTGGGAGTCGATGGGGCGCGCAACCTATTCTGGGCCACGAAACTGTTGATCACGGGGGACTCGGGAGCCGGCCGAAAACTGGCCGGCGAAACCGGATTGAAGATCCCGGTATGCCCGGGACCAGCAAATGGAACAAGATTGAACACAAACTCCCTATGGAGACTCTGGAGGTTGCGGAACTCGGCAATCTCGCGCTGTGCTTTACGCACCGCCGCCTGATTGGGTAAGGATTCAGTGACGGTCTTGCCTCCACCTTGTAAGTGAGACGAGGATTTGGACCGTGGCCCGGATCATTGGAGCGGTGGCGGTGGCAAGTGGGCTTACCGCACCGGCCCGAAGTGGGAGTGATGGACCCAGGGCGCGGGCCGCTGTTGAAGCGAGTCGAGGGATGTAGTGGTTGGGATGTAGTGGTTGGGATGGAGGAGCCTCCTTTCCTAGCGTACGCACGGATTCATGGGTCAAAAAAGGGCCGCGGGGTTAGGGGAATTCGGCTACGATAGACTGTTCAGGGCGTTTATGCACCATTACATCGTCTTCGGCCCCCAGGGATCGGGCAAAGGGACACAAAGCAGGCTACTGTGCGACGACTTTGACTTCGTGCACATCTCCATCGGCGACATCTTCCGCTGGAACGTTGCCCACCACACCAAACTGGCCGCGCGCATCAGGCGCATCACCGACGCGGGTCTGCTGGTGCCGGACGAGATTGTGGAGGAGGTGGTGAGCAAGCGCCTTCAGGAGCACGATTGGAACTACGGCTTCGTGCTCGACGGTTTTCCGCGCACGCTGCGCCAGGCCGAGTACCTGTTCGAAAACTGGAACATGGACCGCGTCATCTACCTCGACATCCCGGACGATGTGGTCTTCGAGCGCGTCATGCTGCGCGCCAAGGTCGGCGAAGGCAGCGGCTTCACCAAGCGGGTGGATGACAATCCCGATGCTCTAAAAGTCCGTCTCACCGAGTATTACGACAAGACGAAGCCCCTGCTGGAACTCTACCGTAAGAAAGGGATCCTGCTGACCATCGACGCCACACGCGGCATTGACGAAATCTATCAGGATGTCTGCAACCGTCTGGGACTGGTGGCGCCTGTGCGCAACGCCGTCACGGCGCCTTCCTAGCGCACGGCGAACCCGATAGGCGCCGGCCCGTCAGTGCCTGCTGCCTGCCGGGTGACAGATGCCGCATCCAAAGCCGCCAGCACCCCTCCCGCCAGCAGCAACACTACCGTGAGCTTCTGTTTCCATTTCATTGTGTTTTTGCTCCCTTACCGGAGAAGGCGCATTTGCGCGCAAAATCAGATCACACGCTGTTCTTTTCGCTCAACGGAGAGGCCGCCTGAGAGAGTGACAGTTTTGTAGCGCTTCGCACGCCGAGTGTTCTAAAATGAAGAATTCCGCCGCAAGGGCGCGTAGCTCAGTTGGTTAGAGCGCCTGCTTCACACGCAGGAGGTCACAGGTTCGAGTCCTGTCGCGCCCACCATTCGTTTTTTCCGCAACATACAACGTCCGGTCTGTCATCCAGCCCTGCATATGGAGGGCTCGAACCGGACCCGGGATTCTTATCTGTCCGTCAGATCTATCTCCTCTTTTCTGGCCAGGAGTTCCAGGGCAGTCGTTTTCAGACAATTCCAGATTCAGAACTCCCACAGTAGCCAGGCCCGCGGTGAGTGATGCGGCCGCCAGTGGTATCAATTGCGCAGGCCTCTGTAGATGAAAAGGGGGGCGGACGAGTGTGGGAAGTGTATATTGAATAAGAGGGTTTGCGAACTTGTAACATCCGGCTTTAAGAAGTTCTGAGATTAGCCTGATGTCGTCCTATGCTATCCGATCCTCAGACGCTGTTCGAGCAGGGCATCTCCCTCTTCAACCGCCGCGAGTTCTTCCGCTGCCACGAAGTCCTCGAGGAACTCTGGACGCCCGCCGCCGAACCGGATCGCACATTCCTCCAAAGCCTCATCCACCTCGCCGTCGCCTTCCACCACCACCAGCGCCAAAACCCCCTCGGAGCCACCCGCCAGCTCCACAAGGGCCTCCGCAAACTCAAGTCCTACCTGCCCGCCTGCCGCGGCATTCGCACGGACCTCCTCCTGCGCGATGGCGCCCGCTGTTTGGCTATCATCGAATCGGGTGGAACCATTGACCACTTCCCCGCAATCATACGCCTCTGACGTCACCATTCCCATCCCGGGGGGCGAATTTCTCATGGGCCAGGACGACGGCCGCGATGACGAGCGCCCCGTCCACCTTGTCCGCGTCTCCCCCTTTGCCCTCGCTCCCACTCAAGTCACCAACGCGCAATACGACCGCTTCTGCGCCGCCACCGGACATCCCCCCGCCAGGTTCCGTTCCACCCCATCCTTTGACCACCCCGATCAACCCGTCACCGGCACAAGCTGGTTCGACGCCGTTGCCTACTGCCGCTGGCTCAGTCAACTCACTGGAAAGGCCTTCCGCCTCCCCACCGAAGCCGAATGGGAGTGGGCCGCCCGCGGAGGCCTCGAAAATCCCCTCTATCCGTGGGGAGACTCACCCGTCACGGAACGCCCCCGCTACCATTCCCGCTGGCGCTCCGGTCCCGAACCCGTCGCCACTTCCCTCCCCAACGCCTACGCCCTCTTCGACATGTGCGAGAACGTCCATGAATGGTGCGCCGATTGGTACGACCCCCTCTACTACGCCGCCTCGCCCTCCCTCGATCCCCAAGGCCCGCCCGCCGGAGCCCGCCGCGCCTCCCGCGGCGGAGCCTGGCGCCACCACATTAAAATCTCCCGCTGCGCCGCCCGCAGCAGCATCCCCCCTCAATTCCAATACGCCGACTACGGCTTCCGCATCGCTGAAAAGCTGAAAGCTATCACTAACCCGCCGGCTTCCTCGCCACCGCCACAATCGACACCCCCACCGGCAAATTGATCTTCCGGCAAACCACCCGCTCCACATCCAGAATCCCTTCAATCAGCCGGTTCATCCACCGCGGCAGAATCACGTGCGACGTCTTCGGCTCCACGTTCTTCTTCACCATCCCCTGCCATACCCGCATCACCAGAATCGGCAGAAACAGCGCCGTGATGAAGTAGGTGGACCGCACCGTCTCGAATCCCGCCACCGATAGCTTGTTCCTCAGCTCCCACATCGTGTATCGCCGCCGGTGATGCAAGGCTTCATCGTGCTCGCTCCACAGAAACCCGAACGCCGGTACCGTCGCCAGCAGAATCCCCCCCGGCTTCAACACCCGCAGAATCTCCCGCATCGCCTCCACATCGCGATCCACGTGCTCCAACACGTCAAGCGCCGTCACCACGTCCAGACTCTCCGTCCGCAGCCCCATCTGTTCACTCAAACTCGCCACCGTATGCCGCAAGCCCCGTGTCCGGCAGAATTGCAGCGCCCGCTCGGAAGCATCCGCCAGCAGCACCGTGCCGAGGCCTTCCAGCGCCCTCGCATTCGCCCCCGTGCCGCACCCGATGTCCAGCAGCACCCGCCCCGCGCCGTTTCCGCAAGCCCGCTCCAGCATCTCCTTCACTAACCGCCGCCGCGCCACATACCACCAGTAGCTCTCTTCCAGTTCGTACAGTGTCTGATACTCGTGCGGTTCCAAACCCCTTTACCCTCTCAGTTGGACAACTGGAATACAGAGGTCCGGCGGCCAAACCAGTGCAGATTGGGTGTCCTGATGCCGGGGTAAGTAGCCGCCAGTTGCCTCGCCAGATTGTCCCAGCCGTAGTCGAACACCCACATCTCCTCCGGCCTCAGCCGATACCGCCTCGGCAGTTCATTGAATGTCGAAACCAGATCCTTGGCGTCCATCTCCCATGACGAAGACATGCTGACGACGCGATATCCCTCATACCGGAACTCCACCAACCCCGGCCCGCGCCCGTGGTACGGACTGTAAACCTCGCGCCCCAGATAGTAGCCAAGCTCGATCAGGCTGACGTGGTCCGCGAAGATCGTCGCCCCCTTCGGCAAGCTCCGAACATACCCCATCGCGTTCTCCATCCGGGCAATCGTCTCATCCTCCCCGGGGATGTACCACGCATTGCGGTAGGCGAACACCATCCACGGCGGAACCAGCGCCGCCGCCAGCGCCGCCACCACCCACAACCGCTTGCCTGCAATCAGCGCCAACCCATAACCCGCGCCCGCCGCCAGAAAGGGAAGAAAGATCGCCGAATGTCTCGATGCCCCGTATGGATACAGCCTCATCATCCCCAGCAGACACCCAAGCACTGGAGGCAGCCCCAGCAGCAGGCAGACCCACCGCGAGTGCGGAACCGCCTTATCCCGCCCGCTCCCGAGCCACGCCAGCCCCGCCCCATATAGCACTACGGCCGCCGCCGCCACCCAGTGCATCCCGAATAAATACTCGAACACCGCCATGCTCTGCCGCGCCGCGAACGCCGCCGGATTGTCCGGAGCCCCCCAGTAATAGCTGTCCTTCAGAAACCCGTGCAGCGCCGCCTCCGTGCCGCTCCCCAGCAATGCTCCGAGATGCGTCGCGTAGAGCCACGCATAGATCGCCAGCGCCCCCGCTTGATACCACAGCCACTGCCGCACCAGTCGCCTCTCGAGATGCCCCCGCGGCGCTCTCATTCCCACGTACACCCCCAACACCGCGCACATCCACGCCGCCGAGTAGTTCGTCAAAATCGCCACGTACAGCGCCCCCATCGCTACCGCCATCCACTTCCCCGATTGTTCCGTGAACACTCTCTCCAGCCCGTACATTGTCACGGCCACGCTGGCCAGCAGCAGCGCATAGTTCCGCACTTCATAGCCAAGCGAGACCGTTCCCGGCGAAAACGCCAGCACCGCCAGCGCGCCCATCGCCGCCGCCACGCCCAGCACCCGCCTCATCCACAGATACGTCACGCCCAGAAACACCGTCCCGAAGATCAGCGCCGGAAGCCGCAACGCCAGTTCGCTGTTCCCGAACAGCAGCACGAAATGCAGCAGAAACACGTACAGCGGCGGGTAGGCGTGAATGGGATTCACCGTCTCCAGCCGCACATCCCACAGCGTCGGCTGGTGCGCGAACAGAAAATGAAATCCCTCGTCCGGATTCAAATGATACGTCACCGCGTAGTGCGCCCGAATCGCCAGTGAGGCCGCGATCATCCCTCCCGCCAGCCACGCATCCACCGTGTTCCTGGCCCCGGTCTTCACCCCGGTCACGGAAGTAGAAACGCCCTTGTCAAAAATACCGCCATCTGCCCCCGCGTGTTCCTGTCGTTGTCGCAGTACTGCGTCTCCGTGCACCCGCTGGTGATCCCAAGCTCTTTCATCTTCTGGATATACGGAAAAAAGATGTTCCCGCTCCCAACGTCCGCGAACAACGGCGCCGGCAAAACAGGAAACAGATCCGTGTAAAGAAGCCCCAATCGCGCCCGGATAATGAAGGCCGCCATTTGCCCTCGTGTTACGCTGTCGTCAGGACAGAAGGTTGTCGCCGTGCAACCGTTGGTCGCCCCAATCTCGCGTAACTTCTGAACATACTTGAAGTACGGATTCGCCGGCCCCACATCTGTAAACAACGGCTGGCTCGAATAAGAAAAAGTTTCGCCGTACAACGCGCGAATAATAAATGCCGCCATCTCTGACCGCGTCATCGGATCTTCAGGGCAATATTGCCCGCCCCCGCACCCCGTGCTCAGCCCGTTCGCCTTCAGCAGCGAAATCGAGCCGGCAAACGGATACGTCGCGGGAACGTCGCTAAACGGCGAAACCGGAACCAGGCTCTGCTGCACAAATCGCCAGAACTGCCCCCCGATCGTGAGGTAACCCTGGCGCGGCGCATTGTCATTCTGCGGAAGAACGAAACTCACCGTGCCGCTCCCACGCCCGCTGGTTGCGCCGGTCATCGTCATAAAGGAGGGATACGCCATCGCAATCCAGTCACAGTTTGGACCCGTGGAAATACTCAACCGGTACGGAACCGGAGCCGCTGCTCCCGCCAGCACGAAATTCGGCCCCGTAAGCGTAAACGTACACCCCGCGGCGCTCTGTGTCACCTGATACGGTCTTCCGGAAATCGTGATGATCCCGGTGCGCGGCGCCGCGTCCCCGTTGGCGTCCACCCGGAATCGCACCGTGCCGTTCCCGTTCCCCGACGAACCGCTGAGTATCGTCATCCAGGGAGCACTGGAAACGGACTGCCAGTTGCACGCGGGGCCCGCGCTGACTTCGATCACGCGGATGTCGCCCGAAAAACCCACCGTCGTCGCGTTGTGGCTCAAATCGTCGGCGCACGAAAGAGCCGTGCTGACAAAGTTCGCCGAAACGCTCCGCGGCGCGCTCATCGACACACCCGCCTGGTTCGCCGTTCCCGACGCGTCCCCGCCCCACGAGTCGAACTTGAAACCCGCCGAAGGAGATGCCGTAAGTTGCACACTCACCCCGGCATTGTAGAATCCGTCCGCCGATGCCGGATTCTCCGCCACCGTGCCCGCCCCGCTGATGTTCATCGCCACCGTCAACAGGTGCTGCGTCGTGTAAGTTGCCGTATAAGTCGTGTCCGCCGCCGGAGTCGCAATATCATGCGTCGCCGCCCCATTGTCTGACCACGAGGCGAATCCCTGCCGCGTTCCTCCCACCGGCAACTGCCCCGGAGCCCCGATGCTCCGCACGATGCCCACTACGCTCGCCACTTGCACCGGAGCCGTCATCGGCTGCCCGTCCAATGTCAATTGCAGCCCCGCCGGATTCGTTTTCAGCGTCAGGTTCACCTTCCGCGGCGGCACATCGACGAACGTCGAGCTTGTCCGTCCGCCCGAATCCCGTACCGTCAGCGTGAACCGGTACCAGACGTTCGCCGACGTCTCGCTCAGCGCGGGAATCGTTACCAGGCCTGAAGTAACTCCGCAAGTCTGCGGAAGGAAAGGATGATAGTGCGTCTCATGATGGAAGTTCACAATCCAGCAGTAATTCGCCGCCGGCAGGTTCCCGTCTTCCTGGTCCGTGCCCGTCCCGGCGTAGGAGATCACCTGCCCGCCCGAATACAGCGTCCCCGCCGCCGGAGCCGTGATCGTCGCCTTCGGAGCCTGGTTGTTGTTGTTCGCCGTCACCGTCAACGTAGCCGCATTACTCACCGCCGACCCGAAACTGTTCGTCACCTTCACCCGGAACTGCGTCCCGTTGTCCCCCGAACTTACCGAAGTCACATTCAGCGTCTGACTTGTGGCATTGGGTATGTCCTGCTGGTTCTTCTGCCATTGGTACTGAAATGGCTGCTGGCCCGATGCGTTCACGCTAAACGTGGCGGTCTCCCCTTCCGGAACGCTCGTGTTCCGCGGATGCTGCGTGATCGCCGGAGCCTGGCCCGCCGTGTAATCCACCTTGTACACGGCATTGCCGCTCCACGAAGCGTAATAGAGGCTCCCCGTCGGGCTGATGGCAAGAGCCACCGGCGACGCGATGCCCGTGGCGAAATCTACAACTTCCTTGGTCGCCGGGTCCAGGGCTCGAATCCAACCCCGGCAATAATCCGCGAAGAAGTACTTCCCATTCCAAGTGCTCGGGAAGTTACCCGTCGCCGGATTGTAAAACGCGGCCCCTACAATCGCGCATCCGCCCGCCGTCCCGCCGCCCGCATGGGCATAGGAAAAGATCGGGCTCTTATAGTTCGGGTTGTTCGTTGGCCCCTCCGTCTCCGGCCAGCCGTAATTCGCCCCCGCCTGCCCCTCGTTGATCTCCTCGTACGAGTCCTTGCCCACATCGTTAATGTACATCCGCCCCGTTCCCGGTTGAAATGCGAAGTTGAAGGGATTGCGAAGCCCCAAAGCCCAGATCGCCCGGTTGTTCCCCGTCACCCCAACGGCGTTGTAGAAAGGATTGTCCGCGGGAATCGAGCCATCCGCATTCAACCGCAGCACCTTCCCCAACCGGTTGCTCAAGGTCTGCGAGTTTGCCGAGTTCCCGTTCTCCCCTACCGCGATATACAACTTCCCGTCCGCTCCGAACTGCATCGCTCCACCGTTATGAATGGAGGCGTACAAGGCCTCGAACTCCATCAGGATCACTTCGCTGCCCGCCGCGGCTACGTCCCCCGCCTGCGTGAAGCGGCTCAGCCTGTTATGCGCCGGATTCCCCGGCACTGTGTAGTACACATATACGTACTGGCTGTCCGGAACCACCACGCCCACCAACCCGCGTTCAATCGACGTGTCCGTCTGCAATGTCAGAAATGGAGTGGAGAGCAAAACCCCATCCTTAATCACACGCAACTGCCCGCCCTGCTGGCAGATGAACAGCCGCCCATCGGGCGCGAACGCCATCGCCGCCGGCACGGTGATCCCCGTAATCGCCTGCTCCGTGAACCCGCCCGGCAGTGTTGCTCCCGAAAGAGTAGACAGCCATCCGAATCCGAGCAGCGCCGCTATGTAAAATCTCATCCTTGCAATGACCACTTCAATGAAAACATGCGATAAGTTGAAGAACTCGAACATAGCCAGGAGGGGAGAATCGAACTTGAGGCTATTATATTCCTTTTTGCCGGCTTCGCTCGTTGTTTCTGCATATTTTTCATGCCCGCCCACCCCGCTTCTTGCGAAAGCCCGGGCTCTCCCGCCCTGCCCCAAGCCGTCATCACCTCCGCGCAGTCTGTGCCCGCCGGGCGCTTCGAACCGCCCATCCCGCCATCCGCGCCGTGCACTTCGAGACGCGCCGCCGCGGGGTGGCTGCTCTCGTCCGAAGTTCGATCCGCAATTCCGCCGCGCCCGCCGTAGCCAGGCAGATCAGGGCAACCAAACACGCTCGTCGCGGTGGGCCGGGATCGTATCGCAGCCATCGCCCCGCGTTGCGGCGCGCGCGCCGCTGGAATACGCTCAATCTCATGTCACATCGCCGGCAATTCCTTACGCGCACCATCCTTCTGCCGTCGCTCATCTGCAAGCTCCACGAGCAGGCGGAGCCAATGCTTGCCGCACAGGCCGGCGGCGCGCCCGCCTATGATCTGCTTATCCGCGGCGGCCGCGTGGTGGACCCTTCGCGGAACCTGTCCATGGAAGCAGGCGTGGCCATCCGCCAGGGTAAGGTGGCGCGCATTGCCCCGGGCATAGCCGAATCGGAGTCGCGCCGCATCTTCGATGCGCGCGGGATGATCATCACCCCCGGGCTCGTGGACGTGCACGTGCACGTGTACGACGGCGTCGCCCCGCTCGGCATCCCCGCCGATCCGAACTGCATCGCAAAAGGAGCCACCACCGTGGTCGATGCCGGATCCGCCGGAGCGCATACGTTCCCCGGCCTGCGCCAATATGTCATTCGCGTCGTCGAGACACGGGTCTATGCGCTGCTCAATATCTCCGTCGTCGGGCAATCCACGCTATCCCCGGACAACCCGTTCGGCGAGCTGCTGAATTTACGATATGCTAATCCGAAACTCGCCATCCGCACCATCGAGCAGAACCGCGACGTGATTCTCGGCGTGAAAATCCGCCTCACGAAGAACATCGCCGGCGAACATGATTTGCAGGCCCTTGCCCTGGCGCGCGAAGCCGCCGATGCCGTCAATCTCCCGTTGATGGCGCACATCGGCGGCGCATACTCCCCGCTGCCGAAGATCCTCGCCATGCTGAAGAAGGGCGACCTCATCACCCACACCTTCCACGGCCATGAAGGCGGCATCCTCGACGAACGCGGACGCGTTCTGGGCGAGGTGCGAAAGGCGGTGGAGAACGGCATTCTGCTCGATGTGGGGCACGGGGCCGGCAGCTTCTCCTTCCGCGTCGCCGAAAAGGCATTCTCTCAAGGCGTTCTGCCGGGCACTATCTCGAGCGATGTTCACCAATACAACGTGAATGGACCGGTATACGATCTGGCGACAACGCTGTCGAAGTTCATGCACATGGGAATGAGCCTCGAAGACGTGGTCCGGCGCGCCACGGCCAATCCCGCCCGGGCTCTCGGGTTCCCCTCCGGAACCGGCTCCCTCAAAGAGGGATCGACAGCGGATGTCGCCATCTTCGAATTGCGCGAAGCGCCTTGGCGGATGGTGGACTCATTGGGCGAGAAGCGCCCCGGCAAGTGGCGCCTGAAGCCGGTGGCCACCATCAAAGCCGGCCGGCCTTATGGAAACTCCGTGATTCCGGTCTAATAGCTATATGCGTGTTTCCCGGCTCGTCTTCGTATTGGCGCTCGCTCCCGCCCTGGCACAGGAGCTCGAATGGACTGAAGTCCGGCAGTTTGGCCTCGAGGGACAGGGCTGGACGGACGTGCGGCATCCCTATGACCGGCTCCCGGCCAAGGCGGAGAAGATGGTGCGGCCGCCTGTTTGGCGGCTGTCGCAGGATTCGGCGGGGATGAGCGTGCGGTTCTCCACCGCCGCGCCCTCTATCTCCGTGCGTTGGACACTGCGCCGCGAGCAACTCGCGCTGCCGCACATGCCGGCGACGGGCGTGAGCGGCCTCGACCTGTATGTGCGCCACAACAACCAATGGCGCTGGCTGGCGAACGGCCGCCCCGAGCATAAGACCAACGAGCAGGTGATGGTGAAGGATTGGACCGGCGGGCGCCGCGATTACCTGCTCTACCTTCCGCTCTACAACGGCGTCGATTCGGTGGAGGTTGGCGTGTTTGCCGGAGAGAAGATCGAGCGCGGCGCCCCGCTGCCCAAATCCGAGCGCCCCATCGTCTTCTACGGAACGTCGATTCTGCAAGGCGGCTGCGCCTCGCGCCCCGGCATGGCGTATCCGGCGCTGGTGGGACGAATCCTCGACTGGCCCACCATCAACCTCGGCTTCTCCGGAAACGCGCTGTCCGAGCCGGAAATGGCGCGGTTGCTGGCCGAACTCGATCCGGCGGTGTATGTATACGACAGCCTGCCGAACCTCGATCCGCGGCAGGTGCGCGAGCGCACGGAACCGTTTCTGCGCACGCTGCGCAAGGCGCATCCGCAAACACCCATTGTCCTGATTGAAAACGTGATCTACACGAATGCGGACTTCGTGGAATCGCGGCGAGTGTCGGCGGCGGACAAGAACTCAGCTTTGCTCGCCATCTATAAAAAACTGGTGGCGGAAGGGGACAAGCGTCTTTCTTATGTGAAGGCTCCGGCGCTGCTCGGCAATGATGGGGAGGCCACGGTGGATGGCACGCATCCCACCGACCTGGGGTTCCGCCGCATGGCGGATACAATCGCGCCGGCCGTCCGCAAGTGGTTGAAGCATTGAGCAGGGATTGAGCAGGGATTCCGCTTTACGTAGACGGCGGGGCTAATGTAGCCTTATCTCAAGACAACCGGAAAAACCGGCGGCGGACCGGCGGCACTCGCGGTCCTTTGCACATGAGGAGCGAACCATGCAGCTACGCGTACTCGCCTTTGTTCTGGCCGGCGGCAAGGGAACAAGGCTATACCCGCTGACGAAGGAGCGCGCCAAACCGGCGGTGCCCTTTGGCGGGCAGTACCGGATCATCGATTTTGTCCTGAGCAACCTGCTGAATTCCGGTATTTACTCCATCTACGTGCTGATTCAGTTCAAGAGCCAGTCCCTGCTACAGCACCTCCGGGACGGGTGGGAGTCGTCCGGGATGTTGAAGAATCATTTCATCATTCCGGTGCCGGCGCAAATGCGGTCCGACGGGGAGGTTTGGTACCGGGGAACCGCGGACGCGATCTATCAGAACATTAACCTGATCGAGCAGGCGGATCCGCACCTGGTATGCATCTTCGGCGCGGACCACATCTACCGGATGAATATCCGCGACATGGTGGAATTCCACGAACAGAAGCGGGCGCAAGTGTCCGTGGCCGCGATCCCCGTGGAGATGCGGTATTCCAAGGAGTTCGGGGCCATTGAGGTTACGGCCGACGGGATGATCCAGGGGTTTCACGAGAAGAAGGCGGAAGTTCCTCCGATGCCGGATGACCCGGGAATGTTTTATGCCTCGATGGGGAACTACATTTTCTCGACGGGGCTGTTGCTGCGGGAACTGTATGCGGACGCGGCGCGGGAAGATTCGGCGCACGATTTCGGGCGCGACATCCTGCCGCGGCTGGTGGGGCGGGGAGACATGTACGCCTATGACTACCGCAGAAACAAGATCCCGGGCGATCCGGAAGACGCCATTGCGTACTGGCGCGATGTCGGGACGCTCGACGCATATTATGAGGCGAGCATGGACCTGCGGGCAGTGTCGCCGCAGTTGAATCTGTTTAACAGAAAATGGCCGCTGCGCACCGCGGGCTACGATGATCCGCCGGCGAAGTTCACGTTCGACGAGGACGGACGGCGCGGGCAGGCAATCGATTCGATCGTGGCCGGCGGGTCAATTCTTTCCGGCGGAGTGGTAAGGAATTCGGTGATCGGACGGGCCGTCAAGGTGCATACGGGCGCGGTGGTGGAGGACTCGATCATCTTTGACAATTGCGATATCGGGCGGCATTCCCGGGTGCGGCGCGCCATTTTGGATAAGAACGTGCGCCTGCCGCAGGCGACGCAGATCGGCTATGACGCGGCGCGCGACAGGCAGTTGTATCACGTCACCGAGAGCGGACTGGTGGTTGTGGAAGGGCGCCGCTCCCGCGTGGAAATTGCGACGATAGATATTTGATCCACCGCCGCCCGCGGGTAGACTAAGCAAAGGAGGAACGGTCTCATCGTCAAAGTCTGTGCGCTCTCGAGCAGCAGTTCCGGCAACGCCACATTTGTCGGCACGGAGAGGACACGCATATTGATTGACGCGGGCTTGAGCCGCAAGGAGACCTTTCAGCGCCTGGCGAACATCGGGGAAGACCCGGAGAGGCTGGATGCGATCCTGGTGACGCACGAACACTCCGATCATGTCGGAGGTTTATTGCGCCTGTTGCGGAAGGTGGAGGCGCTGCGCCGGCGGCAACTGCCCGTGTTTCTCAGCCGGCTGACGGCGCCGGCCGTCGATTGGGAAGACTACTCCCCGGCCCTCGAGCCGTTTCAGGCCGGCTCCCGTTTCACAATCGGCGATATCGAGGTGAGCAGTTTCACGATTCCGCACGATGCCATTGACCCGGTAGGTTACTGTTTCCGCGCGGAGGGGGTGAAGGTGGGCGTGGTGACGGACCTCGGATATCTGCCGGAATCGATCTGCCATCATTTGAAGGGGACGGACTTTCTGCTGCTCGAATCGAATCATGACCTGGACATGCTGAAGGTAGGTCCGTACCCGTGGTCCGTGAAGCAGCGGGTGATGAGCCGGCGGGGGCACCTCTCGAACGACCTGGTTTCGACGTTCATCGGGCAGAGCATGGATTCGAACACGGCCACGCTGGTGCTGGGGCACTTGAGCGAGCATAACAACCATCCGGAGATTGCGCGGCTGACGGCCGCGCAGGCGATCGAGGAGCGCGGGTTGGAGACGCGGCTGGTGGTGGCGGAGCCGGGGAAACAATCCGAGGTGTTTGCGTTTTAGGCCCCGCCGCCCCCGCGTTACCCTCCGAAATATCCGCTTACTTCCGCCCCGATGTCCGTCTTGCGGTAGGCGAAAATATGGATGGCTCCGTTGCTGCCGGCTGGAATCATGGCGGTATTGGTAATCCCCTGACCTTGGAACCCGCTCGGAATCGAGGCATTTGATGCGGTTGGCCCGCCGGGTATGCGGGGATGAAGGGCGCATCGGGTTGCCGTCGGAAAGCGCGGTTACGTTGATGACGTAGCCTTTGGCGTTCGGCGGGATACCCGGGCAGCCGGGCGTCGCGGGAATGATTGTGCGCGAGGTTCGCTTTCACAAGCCGCCGCCTCTCTCGCGCGGCATGGTGTTGCCGGAAAGTAGAACTGTCCGTCGCTTTGAACGTGAACACGTCGATGGAACTATCGGCATTGGCGGGAATGATCCCGTTATTTCGCCGGCGTGCGCCCCGCCAATGAATTGATGCTCAATACGTTGGGTTGTCCCGTTCCGGAGGGCCATGCAGTGAGATACGCAGGCGCGGCCGGGAGAACGGCCGTGATGGTAACCGGATAGGCCGCGGCCACCGAAACCGTGCAGTACGGAGTGGCCGGGAAGCGGAAGCGGCGAGTCAGCTGGCCCCCCATTGCCGGGGAATCAAACGGTTCGGCGGGCAAGCGATAGATAATCCTGGTGTCAATGACAAGGCAGGGCATAGATGCGGCGGGCCGGACGGGTAAGGTGGCGCCTGGGTTTGTCCCTGGGGCGGCTGCGGCATTCTGGGTGACCGCGTAAGTGAGCCCGGCGATAGCCAGGTGCCGGTGCGCGGCGGCGTCAGCACGAAACGCCGCCGGCGGTGAAGTTAAGTTCTACCCGGCGTTGGAAGCAAAGCGTGTCCCCACGGAAATGCACATCTATTCGTATGGAGCGCACGGACTCGGCCTGCGGCCCACAAACAAGCCCGCTCCGGTCAGGGAGTGGTCCGAGCGGCTGAAGGAATGGCTATTAGAGCGGGAGATCATCCGCCGGTAAAGCGAAACCGGGCGGCCGGGATATGCCACGCTCTCTCTCATGGCATTCCGGCCGCCTTCGGTGCGGACAGGAGTTCCCCTATCCGCGAACCGAACCCATAGAGTACCGGAACAGCGCAACCACCTGGGCCTGCGCCGGCAATTGGTCCGAGGGAACAATATTCAATTCCCCGCCCTGCGCCAGCGTCTCGATGGCAATGGCGTTGATGAGATCCTCCTCGACGGGGAAAGGATTGACGGAGTCGCCGAGTTCTTTGTGAAAGTCTCCCGGACACGCCCCCCCGGAAGCGAGAAAGAGCCTGGAAACACGCCCCGAGGCAGCGCCGCGAAGAACGCTTTCGAGCGTTGTGGACCAGCGGTCGCCGGGAGCATATTCTTCCATCTCCGCAAGGTGCCGGACAGCCTGCTCCGCTTTCTCGGCGCCCACCAATTCCCGGGCGCGCTCGAGAAGTTCTTCGGGCGCCATCGACTCCACGCCTGCGTGCAGCGGCTTGATGATGGTGGCGGGATAGGTGTTCTCCTTGCGGTATATATTCACCATGCGGCCCGGCCCGGCCAGCACCAGGGGAAGTCCCAGATCCTGCAGGTACGAATGAAGACCACGGTCCAGCATCGTGCAAAAAAAACGCATGCGCCGCTCCTCGTTGGCCGAAGAGATGCCAAAGGAAATAGCGCTCGATGGAGGAGGCCCTTTTCCACCCGTGTTTCGGCTCACCTGGGCGTGGTCGGGGGTGTCCGAGGAAGCGATTTCCTCCAACGACGTGGGAACGCCCCGCGGGAGGGCGACCTCGGTCAGCATGCCGTTCGACGCCCGTTTCAGTCCCACCCCCGCCGCGGATAGCTCGAGAATCAGGAAGTCCCTCGGCGCCGTCAGCCATTCGAGGAGAGGCCTGATGTGGAAGTGAGTGGAAATTACAACGGTTTCCCGAACCTCCGCGGGAATCTCGAAGCAATGGAATCCGCCGCGGCTCAAGTACAGGGCTATCCCACCTTTTCTTCCCTCGCACGGGTTGGGGTCCTTCGAGAGGGCCAGCAGGGGGGCCACCAGATGAGCCACCTCATGGTGCGCCCAGCCTCTGGCCGTGAGCACGCGAAAGATTTCATCAACCGCCTGGCGCAGCCGGAGCGAATTCGGAGCGGCGCCCAAACCGTCAGCACAACCGGGAAGGAAGACGGAAATAGCGGGCGGAATCGCCTTGCCCATGCGATGCAGGTGAGCGACGGTGAGGGATGGAAACAACAAAAGCACCGTTGTCAGGGAAAAGCCCCGTGACGAACGCCTCCTGATTCCTCGGAATTACGAAAAGGGCAACGCGCGCTCCCCGCGGATGGCGCGATGCCCTGAGCCCACTATCCTTCCCGGAGCACTTCGCCTCACACAGCCAGCCGAAACGAAACCGTGCCCCGCCAACAAGAAACGCATCAGTTAGTAAGTATCTGATTAGCTGACTTTTGGAACTCCTGATACAACAGCCAAGCCAACAGCGCTAGGAAATACACGATGGTAACCACAGTCAGAACCTTGCCCCACTTGTCGATGGCGAGCAGACGTCCCGCGGTCATGGATTGCTGGCCCACGCTTCGCGCTTCCCGTGCCTCCATATGAAGATGGAAATCCTGTTTCTGGGCAATCAGATGCCTGTACAGGGCCAGGCCAATCACAGCCGCCGTCAACACCGCCAGGACGGCCAGTTCCGTTGCCATGGATCGAATTTCGTCGGGCATTGCCGGCACTCCTTTCGTCCGGTGGACCAGCAAACCTCCTGCCATTCGGTATCCGGCTGAAAAACATTAGCGAAGCAAACCCGTTACAGCAGATCCTTGGGTTATGGTACACACCTGCGGGGTTTCACCCAGTAAGGAAAAGTAGTGTATTTTGGATCGGGGGTCTTATGAATCGCCGTCAGATGTTCCGTCTGTTTCCGGGGGCGGCGGCTGCCGGGGCCGCCGCCGCTCAATCCAGCGATTCGCCTGCATATCTCTCCTTCCTGGAAGAGGAAGCTGCGAAGATTATGGCCAGAACGGAGACGGAACTGGCCTCGAAAGAGGCATGGGAACCGCTGCGGAAACGCAGAAGGCAGGAACTCCAGGATATGCTCGGGCTCGAGCCCTGGCCCCGCCGAACCGATCTCCGGCCGCGTGTCACGGGCAGACTCGACTTCGAAGACTACACAGTCGAGCGAGTGGTGTTCGAAAGTGTTCCGAAATGTTACGTAACCGCGAATTTGTACCTGCCCGGGAGGGCGGACGGCCCGGCGCCCGGGATCGTGTATGTCTGCGGGCACGCCGGCCCGGCCCAGGGTTCCAAGGCCGCCTATCAAAGGCACGGAATCTCCTTCGCGCGGAACGGCTACGCCTGCCTGATTCTGGACACCATCCAAATCGGCGAGATCTACTCGGTACACCACGGAGTGTACGGGCTGAGGCATTGGGACTGGTATTCGCGGGGATATACCCCGGCCGGGATAGAGACTTGGAACGCCATCCGCGCGCTCGATTACCTCGAAACTCGCCCCGAAGTGGACAGGCAGCGGATGGGGATGACGGGGCGTTCGGGAGGCGCGGCGATGACTTGGTTTACGGCCGCCCTCGATGACCGCATTCGTGTCGCGGCGCCCATTATGGGCATCAGCACCTACGTGGCGAACATTCACGAAAATACCCAGAAGGGCCACTGCGACTGCATGTTCCCCTTAAATTTTCACCGCCAGGAGATGGCCCACCAGGGAGCGCTGATCGCTCCGCGCCCGCTCCTGATGGCGCACGGCCGCAAGGACTCGCTCTTTCCCGTAGCCGGCTATACGAAGTTCGAAGAGCTGATGAAGGGTCTCTACGACAGCTATGGAAAGCCGGAACGGTTCCGGAACATTGTCGTGGACACCGGCCACGCCGATTCGGATTACCTTCGGGAAGAGGCTATCGGATGGTTCGATACGCATCTGCTGGGCCAACCCGGGCGGAAACTGGAGATGCGCTATGTGAATGCCGAACCCCAGTCGCTCGCGGTGTTCCAGGGGCGTCCCCCGAAGGATGCCATCAATCCGAAGATCGATCTGGTCTTCCGCCCGGCCGCCAGTCCGGTTATCCCGGCCACCCGGGCGGCGTGGATGAAGCGCCGGGACGAGTTGAAAGACCTGTTGCGAAAACGCGTGTTCCCGGCAACCGAGTTCGGGCGTCCGGCACGGACGCACGGGGGGAATAGCCAGGCTCTGGTGTATCTTGTGCCCCATGACGAAGAAGCCGCGGTCACGGCGAACTTCTTCCGCTTTGCGGGATTTCCCAAGGGCGCCACGCGGATGCTGGTGTATCCGCGGTTCACCACCAATCGCGACACGCTCCGCAATGCGATGCACGTGGGAACTTCGCCCAACACCCTGCGCGTGGAGGAAGTATTGCGCGTGGTCCGGGGGTTGCAAGCGTCGCAGGTCACCGTGGCAGGACGCGGAACGGACGCCGGAGTGGCGCTTTACGCCGCGCTGCTCGAGCCCCGCATCGGCGGAGTGCTGATGATCGAGCCCACCGAAAGCCACTGGGACGGGCCTGTATTCCTCAACGTGCTGCGCTATACCGACCTGCCGGAAGCCGCCGGCCTGCTCGCTCCCCGACCGTTGCACTTCTTTCACCACATGCCCCCGGCGTATCAATTTACGGCGAAGATCTACCAGATGATGGGCGCCCCGCAAGCCATCGGGGAGTGCTATTCGCTCGAAACGCCCATCAACGCTTTGTCCGCTTCCCGATGCAATACAGAGCCTTCTCGGTGCGTATGAAGATCTGGCCTTCGGAAACCGCCGGGGAACTGAGGGTGTATTCATCCAGCCTGTTTTCGGCCAGCACCTTGAACCGGGGTCCGGCCTCGATCACAGTGGTGGCCCCCTCCTCATTGGTGATGTACACTTTGCCGTCCGCGAGGGTGGGAGAAGAACTGTAGACCGCGGAGGCGATCCGCTGTCCTCCCCAGACTTCCTTGCCGGTTCTTGCGTGAACGCAGAACAGGATGCCGCGATCGTTGGCGATGTAGATGTGCCGGCCGTCGCTGGCGGGCGTGGGAACGTCCGGGCCCCGGTCATAGGTCCACAGTCTGGCGGACTCGCTGACATCGCCTTTGCCCCCGGGCTTGAGAGCGACGAACGGCTTGCCCCGGGAGCACGCATAGACAATGCCGTTCTTCACCATGGGCGATGCAATGATCCGGTTGAATCCGTAGTTGTCCGGATTGAGGACATCGGCTCGCCACAATTCCTCGAGTGTCCGGCGATTCCATCTGAGCCTTGGTGGGCCGCTCGCGCCGGGCCAGAGTCTTTCCCGTTTTCTTGTCAATACGCAGGACATAGGAGGGATCGCCGGTCTTCATGCCGTGAAGAACCTGGGCATAGAGCGAGCCGTTGTAGAGCAGGGGTTCGCGCCGGAGGCGCCAGAGTTCGAGGTTGTCGCCGTTGAGGAAGATCCGCTCCCCCCGGATGATGGGCGTCGAACCGCTGCGGCTGGGCATGGGCAGGCGCCAGGAGACGTTTTCCGTTTTCGACCAGACTCCCGGGAGGTTCTTCTCTCCGCTGGTTCCATCGAGGTAAGGACCGCGCCACTGGGGCCAGTTCTCCCCCAGGGCGAGAGTGGAGCAGGCGACAGTTGTCCGGCTTGGCCATAAGTTAAAGAAATACTGGTATAATATAAATGTGTTCCGGCCCGCACAGGCGCGTCCCTCCTTATTTGGTTCGGATTAGCGAGCCCCTTTTTCCCCTGCCAACCTGACTCCCTGCCCGCCGCTCGAGCGGTCTGGAGTGTCTACCCATTGTTCGGAGATAGAAGGAGATTGCCATGATGAGAACGGTAGATGAAATGAGAACGGATTTCCCAAGGATTGTAACCGCTCCTCCGGGTCCCAAGGCGGCGGCCGTCATCGCGCGCGACAAGGCGGTGGTTTCGCCTTCCTACACGCGGCCCTATCCACTGGTGGCGGAACGCGGCGAGGGCGCGATCGTCCACGATGTGGACGGGAACCGGTTCCTCGATATGAGTGCCGGCATCGCGGTGGTGGCGAGCGGCCACTGCCATCCCAGGGTGGTGAAGGCCATCCGGCAGCAGGCCTCGCGCCTCATCCACATGTCCGGCACGGATTACTACTACGAGAACATGGTGGCGCTGGCCGAGAAACTGGCGCGCGTGGCGCCCGGGAATGCGCCACGCCGTGTGTACTTCGGCAATTCCGGCACGGAGGCCGTGGAGGCGGCGCTGAAGATGGCGCGCTACCACACCGGCCGCGACAAGTTCATCGCCTTTCTCGGAGGCTTTCATGGCCGGACCATGGGATCGCTGTCCTTGACCGCGAGCAAGAGCGTGCAGCGCAAGGGATTCGGGCCGCTGGTTCCGGGCGTGACCCACATCCCCTACGCCTACTGCTACCGCTGTGCCTACGGAAAGTCGCCGGATACGTGCGCCGTCGAATGCGTCAAGGTGATTGAAGAGCAACTGGTGAAAACCATTCTCCCGGCCGAGGAACTGGCGGCCATCGTTTTGGAGCCGGTGCAGGGGGAGGGCGGCTATATTGTGCCGCCGCAAAAATTCTTCGACGAGTTGCGGCGCGTGGCGGAGAAACTGGGCGTGCTGATCATCGCCGACGAAGTGCAAAGCGGAATGGGGCGCACGGGCAGGATGTGGGCTTCCGAGCACTTCGGCCTGACGCCGGACATCATGGCGGTGGCCAAGGGAATCGCCAGCGGATTGCCGCTGGGGGCAACCATCGCGCGGGCGGAACTCATGCAGTGGAAGCCCGGAGCGCATGCCTCGACTTTCGGAGGGAACCCGGTGGCCGTGGAGGCGTCTCTCGCCACCCTGGAACTTCTCGAGGGAGGTCTGGTGGAGAACGCCGCCAGCGTCGGAGCCCACATGATGAACCGGCTGCGGGAGTGGCCGGCGCGGTACGCGCGCGTCGGCGAGGTGCGCGGCCTGGGCCTGATGATCGGCATCGAGTTCGTCAAGGATCAGGCCACGCGCGAGC
The DNA here is from genome assembly GCA_026954325.1 of Bryobacterales bacterium. GTDB lineage: Bacteria > Acidobacteriota > Terriglobia > Bryobacterales > Bryobacteraceae > CADEFT01. The sequence continues at coordinate 81,001 of JAIXKK010000030.1, forward strand.
GGGATGCGGCGCTTCGGGACCGTGTCAGCCAACTGGCGTTTGAACGGGGCGTCCTCGTCCTCGGAGCGGGCCAGAATTCCATCCGGCTGTCGCCCCCGCTGGTGGTGACACGCGATCAGGCTGATTACGCTTTGGATGTCCTCGAGGAGTGTTTGCGCCAGGCCGTGGCGTAAGATGGGACGGTGAAGATCCTGGATGTCGGCTGCGGGCGGAAGAAATATCCCGGGTCCATTGGACTGGACCGGAATCCCGCCGGGGATGCCGACGTCCTCGCCGACCTCGACCACTTCCCCTTTCCGTTTCGCGACCGGACCTTCGACCGGATCCGGGCCATCCACGTCATTGAACACGTGGCCGACGTCATCCGGACCATGGAGGAGTTCCACCGCATGCTGCGGCCCGGCGGCAGGGTGGTTCTGGTGACGCCTCACTATACCGATTTCAGCTCCTTTTGCGACCCGACCCATCGCTGGCACCTGAACAGCTTTTCCTTCCGCTACTTCGGCGACGACAACGCGGGCTTTGGCTACTATTCGCCGGTGCGGTTCCGGGAGATTTCCGTGCGCGTGAAGCTACTTGCTTTGTGGAGGTACTGCGGTTTCGAACTGCTGGTGAACGCATTCCCGCGCTTCCGGCGGTTCTGGGAGCATTACCTTTGCTTTGTGGTGCGTGGGAAGGTGATGGAATTTGAATTTGAACGCGTTGACGGCACTTGACTGGCTCCGGCACAGGGCGCGCCTGCGGCTGTGGGATCATGACCGGGCCTGGGGGCGGCGGGGCGAGGACGTGGCCCACCGCTACCTCCGCGCGCGGGGCTACACCATCGTGGCGCGCAACTACCGGACACGGTCCGGATCGGGAGAGGTAGACCTGATCGGCTGGGACGGAGAGACGCTGGCCTTCATCGAAGTGAAAGCCCGCCGCACCGAGGAGTTCGGAACCCCGGACCGGGCAGTGGATCCGGAAAAGCAGCGCCGCCTGCTGATCGCCGCCCGCGACTACGCGCGCCACGCGGATGTCGAATGGGAGAAGACCCGCTTCGATATCGTGAGCGTGGTGTGGAGCAAGTCCGATGGAGTGACGCTGATCAAGGATGCGTTTGCGAAGTCGGCCGCCGCGGCGCGCGGCGGGTATTGAGAACGCTATCCTTGTGCAGAGCGGATGTATTCCATGCGGGGGCGGAAGACCTACACTCCGAAGAGGCAATTGTTTGAGCATTCGCGGGCCATTGAGCGTTGGGCCGCGCTTCAGGCACTTGGGGTTCAGCCCAAAACCCGCCGGCAAACACCGTAGTCTGAGCACGGGGAGCGGTATAATGCCTGTTTCGCGGCCGCGTCGCGGACTGCCTCGATGTGGGCATCCAATCGAAGCCGTGAAGTTTCTTACTGTTTCCTGCAGAAGGGGGATCGTTGCCAGAACTGCGCAAAGACCCGATCACCGGCCGGTGGGTGATCATTGCGACGGACCGCGTCCGGCGTCCGAGTGATTTCGCAAGAGAAACCGTGACTATCAAGGGCGGACGGTTCTGTCCCTTTTGTCCCGGGAATGAGTTGAAGACGCCGCCGGAAGTGCTGGCTTATCGCACCAGCGGGCGCTCAAATGAGTCCGGGTGGAATGTTCGCGTTGTACCGAACAAGTTCCCCGCGCTGCGCGTCGAAGGCAACATGGAGCGGCAGGGCGAGGGGATGTACGACAAGATGGACGGCGTGGGGGCGCATGAGGTGATCATCGAGACGCCCGATCACATGGCCACGCTGAGCGACTTGCCGGAAAAGCAGATTGAAAGCGTGCTCTGGGCCTTCCGTGACCGGACGCTCGACCTCAAGCGCGACATACGATTGCGCTACATCCTGTTCTTTAAGAATCACGGCGAATCGGCGGGCGCCACGCTCGAACATTCGCACTCGCAACTGATCGCGCTGCCGGTAGTGCCCAAGCGAGTGCAGGAAGAGATTGACGGGGCCAAACGCTACTACGATTTCAAAGAGCGCTGCGTGTATTGCGATATGGTCCGCCAGGATGCCGAAGCGGGAACTCGAGTGGTTCTCGAAACGGATTTCTTTCTCGCCGTCTGTCCCTATGCTCCGCGGTTTCCCTTCGAGACATGGATCGTGCCCCGGCGGCATGCCTCGCACTTCGAGACCGCCGATGCGCCGCTGCTCGAAAACCTTTCCTGGGTACTGCGCACACTCGTGCGGAAGATGGATAAGGTGCTCGAACGGCCGCCGTACAACTACGTGATCCACACCACTCCGATTCACGAAGCGCCGATGGCGCATTATCACTGGCATCTCGAGGTGATCCCGAAGTTGACGAAGGTGGCGGGGTTTGAATGGGGCACGGGCTTCTATCTCAACCCGACGCCGCCGGAGGAAGCGGCGAGATTCTTGCGGGACGCCGGACTCAGCTAGGCCGTCAACCGGCCGGGCATGTCACGAGAGGAAGTAACGCGGCTGGTCGCGCAGCAGTTCCTTCAACCTTGAGTCGGGCTTTTCTGTTTCCAGGCGGCAGGTGTTGCCTCCCTCGAGGCCGCTCACCGCGATGCGTCCGTTTTCCTGGGTGACGCGGTAAGCCATGCGCGCGCCGCGGTCCCCCGCAAGGCGGTCGAGGGGCCAGTCGTTGTTCGGCAGGATGTGGATGCCTCCCCCATGTCCGATGAGTACCGTCATTGAATCGCTGGCGGCGGATCCGCTTTGGACTGCCGAAAGGGCCGCGTCGAGCAACTTGGTGGCGTTCTCCCAGAAAATGCTCATACCAGCCTCTTCGGAGGCAAGACGTGTTGTATGAGCAGGCTTGTACCTACTGCCAGGAATCCGCCCGGCAAGGCGAGCACGGGTAAAGCGGAGAGTTACGGAACGTAATCAAACGGGCGTGTAACTCGTCGAGTTGCGCGGACACACGTCCAATCTCTCCGGGTTGGCCCTGAGTAATTGTCGGGAGTACGGCGGCCGCGAGACGGTAAGTTCTCGCTGCCCGTTCCAGACCGGACAGCGAGGAGGCATGGAGCGCCTGGCGAAGTTCTCCGGCCAGGAGAACCAGCAACTCCCGGTCCGTCTTCGCCCGTAATTCGATCAGTTTGCCTGTTTGCGGATTACCCATACAACTGCAAGGACGCGAGCCTTCACTCAAAAAGACGAAGCCGGCCGCGGCACGGTTCGCCCCGGAAGTAGTTTTTACGAATTCCCGGCGCGAACCGGCGCCGCGCCCGCTTGCGCCAGGCCGGCCAAGGTGAAAGAGTAATAGAAGAAAGCCGTGCTTTGATGAAGATTTCCTTTGGGAGTTGGGCCTTCTCCTACGGCCCATATGCGCGGCGTCCCCTTCCCTTGGACGAAGCGGCACGCCTGGTCGCCGCCGCCGGATATGACGGGATTGAGCTTGGCGGATTCCCACCCCATGTGACCTTGGAACAATATGCAAGCGCCGGATCGAAGCGGGAGTTGAGGCGGATGCTCTCTGACCTCGGGCTGGGAGTTTCCGGCTACGCCCCTGATTTCACCATGGTGAACCCTCTGGTGGAGGAGAACCGGTACAAGTACCTGGAGCGGATTCAGCGCTGCGTCGAGCTATGCGCCGAGGCCGGGAGCCCGGCGCTGCGCGTGGACACCATCGCCGCCCCAGGATCTCTTGCAGAGCCCGACTATGAGGAATGCGCCGCCCGCCTGGCAGCCTTGTGGCATGATGCGGCGGAACTCGCCTCCCGCGAGCGCGTGCGCCTGGTGTGGGAATTCGAGCCCGGTTTTGTCTTCAACAAGCCCTCCGAAGTCGTGAATATTTTCGAGAAGGTAGGACACCCGAACTTCCAGATCCTGTTCGACACCTGCCACGCCTATCTTTGCGGCGTGGTGGGCGCGCGGCAACAGGGTGCGGCCGAGCGTCTCGCCAGAGGCGTACCCGAGTTCCTCGAATTGCTCAGCGGCCGCGTCGGCCACATCCACATTGTCGACACGGACGGAACGCTCTATGGCGACGAAACCAGCGCGCATTGCCCCTTCGGTGAAGGGGTGATTGACTTCCAGAAACTGGCGCCCCATCTCCTGTCCGTGCCGGGCATCAAGTGGTGGTGCGTCGATCTTTCGTTCCGTGCCGATAGCGAGCAGTTGCTCGCGCCCAGCCTGGACTTTGTCAGGAAGTTGACCGCGGGCGTGCGAGTTTAGCGCGAGCGGCCCGGCGGCGAGCCTCCGTTTTGCGGGCGAGCCCTAAAGGGCGTGGCGAACGATCGGGATTCCAGAGCGGACGAGGGCGGCCTCCACGGCGCGTTCGCTCAACCGGCTGGCATCGTATTCCACCCTCACACCGTCGAGGGAGGGCTGTTTGAGAACTACCCGGTGAATTCCGTACACGGCGTGAACACGGGCGATAGCGTCGAGATCGCCGTCTCCGAGCGGGCGCACGAGATCATACTGTAGGTCGACCTTGGTCATTCGAAAAACAGCATAGCATTTCAACCCGCGGAACTGAGCGTAATGACAAACTCCGCTCCGCCCTCCGGGCGATTGGCGGCGCGGACCCGCCCGCCGTTCGAGCGGACGATCGAGCGCACGATGTTTAAGCCGATGCCCGTGTTCGAGGGCTTGGTGGAAAAATGCGCGTCGAAGATGCGCGGGAGAATCTCTTCCGGAATCCCGGGGCCGTTGTCGGCGAGAACGATGCGGGTTCCGTCTTCACCGGTGGAAGCCGTCAGTTGCACATGGCCTCCTTGCGGCATGGCCTGTACGGAGTTGAGCAGCAGGTTCACGAGCACCCGCTCCCAGCCCACGGGGTTGCCGCGGATGCGCAGACCGGGTTCGATCCTGCGCTGAAAGTCGATAGCCGGCCCGTGCGTGGCCCTCAGAAAATCGCCGGCGAACTGCACCGCGATCCCCGCGATCACCGCGAAATCGAAGGTGGAGTCGGTAACCTGGGAGACTCCGCGAACCAGCCTCTGTCCGTGCTCGGCGCCGCGCTGGATGGCGCCGGCGACGGATTCCCAGCGTGGATCCCCCGCCAATAAATCGGCGGCGTCCAGGATTGTTTGAAACACGTTCTTGAGATCGTGGACAAGGCCGGGAAGGGTCAGATCCGGAGCGTCTGTCGTGGACATGCCGTTACTCGCTCAGTGAGCGTAGCATGTTGTAAAACTCCGGGAAAGAGACCGAGGCGGCATCGGCGTTGTGCATGCGGCAGGGCCCGTCCGCGGCGAGCGCGGCGACGGAGAAAGCCATCGCGATGCGGTGGTCGGTAAATGAATCGAGATCGGCGGCGTGGAACGTTTGGTTGCCCGGCACTTCGAACCCGTCGTCGCGCACGGTGATGGAGACTCCCATGCGGCGAAGATTCCCGGCCACGGTGGCGATCCGGTCTGTTTCCTTGATCCTCAACTCCGCCGCGTCGCGCACGATCAAGCCGTCACGGCTCGAGGCGCCGAGCACCGCGAGCACGGGGATTTCGTCGATCAGGGCGGCGGTGATGGATTTCTCGAGGATGCCGCCTCGCCAGGGGGCGTGCTCGATGAGGATGTCGCCCACCAGTTCCCCGCAGGATTCTCCGATATTGAGAACCCGTAGCGGCGCGCCGCCGGCGGCGAGAAAATCCATCAGCGCCGAGCGCGTGGGGTTCAGGCCCACTCCCTGAATGGCGATTCGCGACCCCGGCACGAGCAATGCCGCCACCAGGAAGAACGCCGAAGACGAAAGATCGCCCGGAACGGCAAGTTCCCGCCCCCGAAGCGCCGGACGTCCGTGAATGGAGATGGCTCCCTTGACCGCTTCCACCTCCGCCCCGAACTGCCGCAGCGCGATCTCGGAATGATCGCGCGTGATCACGGGCTCATGGACGGTGGTGACGCCGTCACAGAACAGCCCCGCGAACAGAACGCAGGATTTCACCTGCGCGCTGGCCACCGGCAGGTGATAGTCAATGGCGCGCAGCGGCGAGCCGTGAATCGTCAGCGGGGGATACCTGCCGTCGCGGGCTTCGATGCGCGCCCCCATTTCCGCGAGCGGCGTAATAATGCGTCCCATCGGGCGGCGGCTGAGGGACTCGTCCCCCGTGATGCGCGTGGTAAACCCCTGCGCGGCCAGTATCCCGCTCAGCATACGGATGGTGGACCCCGAGTTGCCCGCGTCCAGCATCCCCTCCGGAGCTTTGAGCCCGTCGAGACCCGCGCCGTGGATGATGGTTTCCACGCCGTTTGTCTCGATCTTTACACCCAGTCCGCGCATGCACGCGAGCGTGGACTGGCAATCCGCGCCTTGTGAGTAGTTGTAGATCTTCGAGTCGCCTTCGGCGAGCGAGGCGAGCATGCCATAGCGGTGAGAGATGGACTTGTCGCCCGGAAGGCGAATGGAGCCTTGCAGGGCTCTGGCGGGTTGGATGGTTTCGACCATGCGGAAACCATCCATTGTACCGGGTGAAGCGATTGCTACGCCTCCGGAAAGCGGTTATACCGCGACGAGTTCGGGAACGTAGTTCATGTAGCCGCGCGGCTCGCGGTAGCGCTGAAAGCGGTAGCCGGCGCCGAAGATGGTTTCGATATACGTGTCTCCGTAGGGAAACAGCTTCTTGCGCAGCCGGCGAATGTGCACGTCCAGGGTGCGCGTGCGGATACCGCGCCCATATCCCCAAATTTTTTCAAGAAGGATCTCGCGCGGGACGGTCTCGCCGGCGTTGTCCAACAGAAGCCCCAGCAGCTCATGCTCTTTTCGCGTGAGAAGTATCTCACGCAGGTCGACATAGGCTGAACTGTTGTGGAAATCAAAGGAGAGATGTTGGTCCTGATATTTCTTCTCGGCATTACTTGCTCTGGCTGGAAACATTGTGGAAGGCCCCCTTTCTTCCGTTCAATTCGATACTAAGGTCCATACGAAGAGAGGAGGTGGTTTGTTTGTAAAAAATTTGTAAAAGATACGAGCTTCGACCGGACCTTTGGCGCGGCCCGGCCGGCGGCTTGCCTTCTTTCCCGGACGAGACGGACAATGAGTCGGGGGATGCGATGTTTACACGACGTCATTGGTTATCAGCATCGGCGGCTTTTGCCGCCGCTCCGCAGGCTCTGCCCGCGGCAGGCAAGCATGTAGTGATCTCCTCGGCAAACGGCTTGCGCGCCTGCGCGCGGGCCATGGAGATGATCAGGTCCGGGGCGGATACCCTCGACGCCGTGGTGGCCGGGGTCAACATTGTCGAGGAAGACCCGGATGATGATTCCGTGGGTTACGGCGGCCTGCCGAATGAAGAAGGCGTAGTGGAATTGGATGCTTGTGTCATGCACGGGCCCACCCGCCGCGCCGGGTCCGTGGCGAGCATCCGCGGTGTAAAGACGCCGTCCAAGATCGCCAAACTCGTGATGGAGCAAACGGACCACGTCATGCTCGCAGGTGAAGGGGCCGCGCGGTTCGCCAGGGCCTACGGCTTCAAGGAGGAGAACCTCCTCACCGAAAAGTCCCGGCTGGCGTGGCTTGTCTGGAAGCGCAGCCTGCGCGACGCCTCGGGACACAATAACTGGACCGATGGGCTCGACGCTCCTCTGAAGCCCACCGCCCGGCTGAAACGGATGTTTCCCGATGTGAACGTCGAGTTGCTGGCCTATGCCTGGGACCGCGCGATTCACCCTCCGACGGGCACCATCAAC
>JAIXKK010000157.1 GCA_026954325.1 Bryobacterales bacterium
CCCTCGGTCTTCCGCACACGGCGGTCAAGGTGAAAATCGGCGATAACTCGTATCCTCCCTCGAACGGCTCGGGCGGATCCACCACCGTGGGCGGCGTCTCGAGTTCCACTCGCATCGCGACGATGAACGCACTCGAGAAGCTGTTCGAGAAGGTGGCGCCTTCGCTCGGCGCGACGCCGGATAAGCTCGAAGCCGCGGACGGCAAGATCATGGTGAAGGGCGACAGCTCGAAGTCGCTCACCTGGGCTGCCGCCTGCAAGAAACTCGGCGTGCAGAGCGTTGTCGAAACCGGGCAGAACAACCCGCGCAACCCGCGCGGCCTCAACACGCAGGGTGTCGCCGGAGTGCAGATTGCCGATGTATCGGTGGACGTGGAAACCGGCGTCGTCAGGATGAACCGGCTGATCGCCGTCCAGGACTGCGGACTGATCGTCAATCCGCGTCTTGCGGAAAGCCAGGTGATGGGTGCGTGCATCATGTCGATTTGCGGCGCGCTGATGGAAGAACGCATCATGGACGCCAAGACCGGACGGGTGATGAACCCCGACATGGAGTTTTATAAACTCGCCGGCATCGGCGATATCGGCGATATTATCGTCCACCTGGACATCCGCGAAGAGAATGACAAGCGCGGGGTGATCGGGATGGGCGAACCGCCGACCGTCGCCGGGATCGCGGCCACCTCGAACGCTGTCGCCAATGCTATCGGCGTGCGCGTGCCGATGGTTCCGATGACTCCCGATCGTGTTCTCAAAGCTCTCGAAGAAAGGAGGAGCGCGTAAGCCATGCAAGCCTTCGAATACGCTAGTCCCACCTCGGTTAAGGAAGCGGTCGACATGCTTTCCTCCAACTGGGGAGAAACAGACGTGCTGGCCGGGGGCACGGACCTGATCAGCCTGATGAAGGAGTATCTTCACACACCCAAACGGGTGGTGAACATCAAGGGGATCAAGGAACTCGGCGGCATTCGCAAAGCCGGAGGCGGTCTTCGCATCGGGGCCACGGTGACGATTGACGAACTTGCGGAAAGCGCGGCGGTGAGGGGCGAATACCCGTCGCTGGTTCACGCCGCGCTGGGGATTACCAGTCCGCAGATACGCAACATGGGGACGGTGGGCGGCGATCTGTGCCAGCGGCCTCGCTGCTGGTATTTCCGGCAAGGCTTCGGCCTGCTGGGGATTGAGAACGGCGCCAGCCTGATCCCGGATGGTGAGAACAAGTATCACGCCATCTTCCCGCAGCCGCCGGCTTACTACGTGAACCCCTCGAGCCTCGCTCCGGCGCTGATTGCATTGGGGGCCAAGGTGAAGCTGACCGGTCCAAGCGGCAGCCGGGAGGTTCCGGTGGAGCAGCTCTACACCATCCCGAGGGACAACAACAGCCGGGAGACGACGCTGGCGGCCAATGAGATCCTCACGGAGATCATGGTTCCTTCGGCGAAGGGCGTGAGGAACGCCACGTACGAAGTGCGCCAGAAGGAGGCGCTTGACTGGCCGCTCTCGGCAGCCGCTGTCGCCCTGAAGATGAAGGGGAGCACGGTTTCGAGCGCGCGCATCGTTCTTGGCCACGTCGGCCCCACGCCCGTGGTGGCCGAGGAAGCCGAGAAGATGCTGGCCGGCAAATCGCTTACTCAGGACCTGGCCACCGAGGCGGGCAAGGCTGCCGTGAACGGCGCCAAGCCGCTCAGTGAGAATGCCTACAAGCTGCAACTGACGCGCGTGGCCGTGAAGCGCGCGCTGATGGAAGCGGCAAAACTGAAGGCCTAACGAACCCGGGCGCGGCGTCCTCGAGATGCCGCGCCCATTTTCTATTGTTTTATGGAACGTTCCAGTCTGACCGTAATTGATGACGATCGCTGCGATAATCTTCGTTGGAAGGGGCTGTTTATCGACGCCCCCTGGGACCCCAACGTACAGCACGGCAACGATCGCGCGTTCTGGTGCCACAAGACCCAGCAGGTGCTCGGGCCTGACGGGAAAATCGTGGACGACTACGAGTGCAACCCCTTCCGGAAGTGCTACGTAGAGTTGTAGGGTGCTATATTCGCTACTAGGAGGCGAGGAATGAAGCCGATGATGGTACTGGTATTATCCGCGGCGTTGTCTTCAATGGCTTTCGGCGCGGGTCTTGAAAAGTCGCAGTTGCATGGGGAATATCTGGAAGCGCGCACGGCCGATGTGTACACCGGACCGTGTTTTGCGAATGCGGAAGTGAACCTGATGGGGGACCTTGCCGTATTCGGCTGGCGCGTGGACAAGGGCACGTTCGAAGGCGTCAACCTGGATGGGCTCGGAGTGGTAGGCGTGGTGAAGGCCAGCGGCACTCTGGGCGACGTGAACAGCAACGCGTATCCCGTGAAAGCAGTGCTGATTGTGGATGAGAAAGCCGGCCCCGAGCAGCGCATGGCTCTGCGGAAGTTTGCCAGGCGGATGAGCGGCGACCTGCTCCAGGATGTGGTGAAGGTGGTCTACGCGCCCATCGATCTCACCGTGAAGGACAACAACATTCACGGCGGAGTCGCTTCCCTGAAGGCGGGCGCGCTTGCCGAGATCCGCACGCGCGCGCTCGGTAATGGCGACCACATCTGCACGAACGAAGAAGTCTGGTACCGGCCGTTGACCAAGGTGGATCATGCGATGCCGGCGTATTCGCTGGCGAATAGCTATCAGGGCGACGGACTGGGCACGAAGTGGCGCAGCCCGGAGAAACGCAGCGCGTTTATCGGCAGCTTCCAGTTGAACGATTAATCCTTCCTGTTTTTTGGCGGACGGGCCACCAGTGGTCCGTCCGCTGCCCGCCTGCTAGTGGATCTTGTCTCCATTGACCACCAGTCCGGTGAACCGCCAGCGGTAAACCCACCTGTGCAAGCCCCCTTGTGTCAAGCCAGGGGCGGAGAATGTCACGGGCGTCACCGCATCCTGCGTGATCGTCAGTTCCGCATTGGCGGATTCCGGAAGACCGGAGTATTTCGTGACGCCAAACCCCGCCTGGCCTTTTGAGGCAAGCGCATCCCGTTCCTGCAGCCAGTCGCCCTGCGCCACCTTCACGGGCGGCGCGATGGGAGTGTACATCCCAACCCGGACCCAACTGGAGTCATCTCCTCCCGTCCAGGTGAAGTGCGGCCAGCCATATACGCCGCAACAGGGAACGCGCGTTCCGGCCGGGTAGGAGGAAGGTTGGATGGGAGATGGGATCGAGACGCTGGTTTCAAACGCGCCCACGTTCCCGCCACCCGAACCCTTGACCACGAAGGTTCCCTGGTGGATGGCGTCAGGCGGCAGTTTGATGTGATAGACATTCGAAGAGTCAGGCTGTGCGGTAATCGGCCCCCAATCCGGGCCTTGCGCGGTGATGGCGCCCGCGTCGAGGCGAGTATCGGAGGGAAGCGGGCAGGAGGGGCCCTCGAGCCCCACCCATCTGGGCGCCATGTCCAGGATTTGCGGCAGTACGTCCCGGGTGGGAAGCTTCTTCCCGGCGGCGGCGAGGAACTCGATGCGTAATTCGGAGGTTGCCGAATCCGGTTCCGGCCCGGAAGTGATGGTGCGTTCCCAGGTGAGAAGACCGATGCTTTCGACTGGTGGATCCACGCAGCGCCCGCCGCCGCGATGAATGCTGATGGTAGCGTTCTGACTTTGGTAGTGCGTGGACACCATGCGAATCGGGACGGCGCAGCCCTCGGGAGCGTTTACCGGAACTGTGAAGGTCATTTGGTCGACCCCGACCAAGCCCGGCGCCCGCCCCGCGCTCCTGTTCGGATCATCCTGCTCCGGCCTGGGAGTGAGTTCAAACTGCAGGAATGCGTATGGCCTATCTGCCTCTGCAAGGAATGCGATGGGTCCGTCAGTTCTTAAACCTTCAGAAGGCGCCGGGTCTCCGTCTGGTGGTGGTTGGCTCTTGCTCGTCAGCGTCCACCCTGCTCCCGTCCCCAGAACGGTGATAACCGTCTTGCCGGGATCGGCGCTGTTTTCCGCGCTATTCAGCGATATGATTTCGTCCTGGTCTTCTTGATAGGCGAGAGCTTGCCCACACCCACTGGCGTCGAGAGTGAAGATCCCCAGGCCAAATTGCGTGACTCGCAGCGAATACGGAGAACTCGCCAAGGCGCCGTTCCGAACCACTACAGGCAAGGTCCGGAAGTCATCCTTCTCATAGGTTCTAATGGTGAAGACGGACGGCACCATGGCATTGATTTGAGACGGCGAAACGTAGAACAGCACGGCATCCACCCCGCCGATCGAGACTGATGTGCCGCCCAACTTCGTGGGGAGGGGAAAGCCCTCGGCGCCGGCCGCTTCGGCACTCAAATGGTTGCCGAAGATTGCGATGATGGAGCCGGCTGCCACGCCCAACCCTTGTTCGGTTGGCTTGTAGTAGCTGGCGGAGTTCGTGATCGATGTGATGGCAGGCTCCTGCGCCTTCAGCCGGCACAACGGCAGCAGCGCGGCCAGCAAGAGACGTGCACTGAGTGTCACTTGCCTACCTCGAACTGGAACTCGACAGTGCCCGACAAAGCCGATGCCTGGAACGTGGTGAACGGCCCGGAATTGAGTAGCGTTGTCCCGTTGGGGGCACGAACCGACACCTGACGAGGGCTGATCCACAAGCGCAAGGGCGTGTTGAAGGGGACCGTCATCACCAGGTCACTTCCGCCGGTGTCACGAGAGCGGAGTCTGGCGGGGCGGAAGGCGCCTGAATCGGTCATCACGCCCGCAACGACGCCCTTTTCCACATAGGCAGTCCCGACGGCGGGCAGCAGGGATTGAGGATCGTTCAAGCGAATACGGACGACCGCCCCCCGGCGCAGCCGCAAGTTTCCACCGGCGCTCGAAGAACCCGGCGCGAGAATGACATCCACGGGGCCGCTCCACAAACACGTGTCCAGGTAGCCATCCGGCGGGGTGGCACAGAGTTTGTAATGTCCGGAGGGCACACCTGACGCGCGGAACGAGCCCGCGGAAGAGACGCCCAACACCTGTGCAGGGCGAATACTGGAAAGGACCACTCGCGGCTGGGATATCCCGGTCTTCGAAACATCGACGTATTCGGGTATCTTGTGAAGCACGACCGCGAGTCCGGCAGGGAGGCTTCCATCCTCGGAACTCACGGTGCCTGTTATGGCGCCGGAGGTCTGGCCAAACGCCGGCCAGATGCAGAGCAAAGCCGCTGTGAACAAGGCAAGGAAAATTGCTGATTTCATGGGAGGCTCTCCTTTCGAACCCTACTGAGTCGCATAGGGCCCATTGCCCTTGCTCCAAGTGGGCGGCCAGGGAACACAATGGCTATCAGGGGCCAAGATGGCGAATGGCCGGAACGCCACGCTCTGGCCCGCCAGATTACTGGCGTTGAAGCCGTTCACCATATCCAGCGGAGCCGAGAGCGGCGCCGGCAGGCACTGGACGTCCCCTTGATGGCCGATATCGGAGTTATTCAGCACATCATTGTTGTGGGTTTCTCCGAAAACGACTGTAGAGCCGGGCCAGTGAATGCGAAAATTGTTGATGGCATTGCTCAGCTTGGTGAACTCATCGCTGATTATCTGGCCGCTCTTCGTCAGGTCGCAGTCCAGGTTTTGATCCGAGATGCCGACGCAGACGTAGGAATGTAGGTCAATGAGGGTGGGTACGGGCTGTGGATCGTTGGCGAGTTGTTCCTGAACGTCCAGGAACGGTTCGCAAAAAAGCCCCCCCTGATTCCTTCCTGTTCGTCCCAGTCTGCCGCTCATAAAGGCCGCGTGCAACCCGGACAATCCCACTACGCGATACTTGTCGCCATATACGGAGGTGCAATCACTTCCGTCCGATGTGCGCGTTTCCATCGCAGAAATGGTTGCCGCGCCCGGCGAGAAGCCATTCAACTGCATAGCGCGCCGCATACACGCCTGCACGGTTGGACTATCCTGCCACACACGGTTGATTTCGCACGGTGTACCTGGAGTCCCATGCTTGTTGTCATAGATAAAACGGGCGTAGATCGTGAAGTCCTCCGAGTTCCACTCAGGCAGGCTTTCCAGTTCATAAACGATCAATGACTTTTCCACCGTCTTTTGCAGCACTTTGTCCACGAGGTTGTAGATTTTGCCCCAACCGATGAAAAATGGGTTGGGTGGAGAACAGTTGTAGGAATCGTGCGGGTAACTGTTATCGGGTACGTAACCACCGCCAGAGACTACAGCCGCAAAAGGGGAGGTGATCCAGAAATAGCGCGTGACGCTGTTCAAATTGCAATCCTGCACCGTTTGCGCAACCGGTGAGCCGTCACCAGTTCCCCACAGCGAGAAGTTCGGTGTCACCTGAGTGATGCCCGCTCCCCTCACATCATCGAAGAACAGCCCCAAGTTGTTCAGCCAAGTCTGGTTCACGTTGCCATTGGCGTCGAGGGCCGTACTGTAAAAACTGCCGCGCACGCCGAAGAAGAAGCGCAGTTCCCGGACGCCCTGTTTGTAAAGATTCGCAAGATACACCTGGGTACACTGCCTGATGGTCATGTTCCTCGAGCAGGCTCCCAATACTCCCGAACTGTTCAACGAGGTATAGATGTCGAGAGGCACCGATCCCGCGTTCCCGTGAAGCGATGCGCCTGATGCGAGTTTCGGGTTCGAGGTGAGGCCGGTTGGAGGCGGGTACTCATCGAGGATTCCGCGGACGATGTAGTAAGTCATTTGCCCGCGCGTGATCACGTCATTGGGGCAGAAGTAACCCGGCGCACAACCGGTGGTAATGCCAAGATCACGAATCTTTTGCGCATAGCGGTAGATGTCGTAGTACCAGGGCACATCGACGAACCACGCGGAGGACGATGTCGGCAAATGTGTCCGGCCGCGATACCGATGGATCAATATAGAGAGGGTTTCCCGCCTTGTATTGCGCCGCGCGAACGGTGAAAACCGCGGCCATGTAGTTGAGCGTGGAATCGAACGGGCAGTAGGCTCCGGGCGTGGCACAACCTGTCGTGATGCCAAGCTCGTACATCCGCTGCACATGGGGGAAATACATTACCGGATTGCCGTACTGGTCGAACCGCGGCACATCGTTGAAATAGGGGTTGGTGGAGTAGGTGAAGGAGTCGCCACCATAGATGGCACGGATCACGAACATGGCCATCTGCCACCTGGGGAGAGGGTCGTCCGGACAGAAGCGTAGCGGGTTGAGGGCGCAACCGCTGGTGATGGTGGGGTACATCCGGTTGGCCGTATTGTAATGGGGGGAACTGGGAGGAACATCGCTGAATATTTGCTGAGCCTCAGCGGGCACCGTTAGGATTAGGCCGAGAAAACAAACCGTTACAGTTAATATAGGGGGAGAGAGATGCTGAAGCATTGCGAAAAAAAATCTCCAATGCCATTCTGGGGCTAAGAGCGAACGAAAGGCAAGTCAATAATGGAGAGAAAATCGAGAAAATTTAATATAAACGATAAGCGATTATAGACGTTTCAGTCCTGTTTTGGCGGCTTCGCTGCCTTCACTCCTCCCCGCCGCCCTATGGTGTGCGCGGATAAGTAATCCGGCTTACCGAAGGACGATCTTGTGGAGACCGGCGTTTCCGGCCGCATCGTAGGCGCGGAAAACGAGCAGGTGTTCGCCTGGGGAGACGGCGTTCGCGGTTCCATGAAACTGTTCTTTCATTGAATCGGCGACGCCGTCATCGACGAGTAGCGGGACCCAGGGGCCGGCATCGAGCGAATACTCGGCGCGGCGGATGGAGGAAGTGGAGTCTTCGGCTGTCAATTCGATCTCGATGGCGGATCCGTTGCGGCGGGCGGAGGCGGATACGAGCGGGGGAGTGTTGTCGACGAGGAACGGAGCGCTGATCAGTTCCCCTTCGCGGGCGTTGGGCAACGGGTTGGAGGGCGCGTCGGAGGCTATGACGCGGAACAGATATCTGCCGTCGGCGAGGGAATCGCCATCCAGTGTCAGCGCCAGGTCGGTCCAGTTTGCTTTGAGGAGCTTCCACTGCTGCTCTTCCTCTCCACGAAAGTAGACCGAGTAACTCAACTTGTCGCCGTCGGGGTCTTCCGCCTGCCAGGAGATGACAAGCTGTCCGCCGGAGCCCCGGGAGACGGTCTGGGTGGGGTTGCCGGCCGAGGTTGCGGTGCTGTCGCCGGAATCGGTGACGGTGATGCTGTAGACGGAATTCGCGGGCGATGCCGCGGCGGCAGGCTTTGCGGGCTGCGCCGCGGACTGCGCCGTCAATTGGATGCTCTTCACGATGGGCGGAGTGTTCTGGGGCAGATAGGCGATGGTGACACTATCCAACTCCGGCGTGCGGCCGCCGGCGCCCGTGAGTTCCGCTTTCCATTGGATGTAGCGCGCGTTGGGGCTCTTCACCATGGCGCCGGATGCGGTGGCCGGTTCGGACCAATCGCTCCAGGTCTTGTCGGGACGCGCGGAGTTTCCGGAGCGGGTGGAAATGGAGAGTCCCGTGCTCTGGGGTAAATCGGCCTGCCAGGAGAGCCTGCCCCAGCGGGCGGTATTCGAGGCGTCGTGAACGGGCGATTCCAATGTTCCCTTGTCTCCGGGCTGGGCTCCGATGCGCAGCAGTTTTCCGGCGTGGCTGGTGGCGGCTATAATTCCGGAGGCTGAGGGGATGAGGCGAGTGGCCTCGCCTTCGCGCGTTTCGAGGATGAGTGTCGCTTTGCGGTCGGGGTCCAGGCGATAGATGCGTCCCTGAGCGTCGGTGGAGAACAGGATGTCTTTGCCCACGGGAGCGAGGTCGTAGATGTTCTCGTCTTTGGAAACCCAGAGGGTCTCGACGAGGTTGTCCGGATGGATGCGGTAAACGGCGGATTTATCGACTCCCGTCAAATCGAGGATGGGCGAACTGGAAACGGGCTGTGTGGTTGCCGCCGCCGCGGGTTTCGAGGGTTCCGGTTTAGGCTTGATTTCGACGCCGCTCTGGGTGTGCGATGATTCGACGGTGATGGTGGTTGTGGGGGCGGTGACAGCGACTCCGCCGCCGATGGAGGCTACCGCGCCCGCTGCGCCCGCCTGCTTTTTGCCGAAGGAGCCGCCCAGAGCCGCTACATAGAGGCTTCCGTCGGCGGCGGGGACGATGGCGCGGATCTCCGGCAGATTGGCGTCATAGAGAACGAATGCCTTGTCCTTGGCGGTGATGCGATAGAGCACGCCGTTGGGCTCGGTTCCGGCGAGGAGACGGGATTCGCGGTCGAAGGCGAGGCTGGTGACGTTCGACTGGCCGGTCTCGTACCACACCTCCCCTTTGCCCGGGCCGGTGATGCGGAATACTTTGCCCTCATCGCCTGTTCCCGCGTAGAGGGTTCCATCGGGAGCAAACGCAAGCGACCAGATGTATCTCGATTTTGGATTGAAGTACTCGGTGGCTTTGCCTTTCTCGATGCGGTAGATCCTGCCATCGGGAGAGGAGCCGGCGTAGAGGATGCCTTGGGCGTCGATGGCGATAGAGAAGACCTCGGGTTCCGGAGCGGTCCACAGTAATTCGCTTTTCCCCTTTGCGTCGACGTGATAGACCTGCCCGCGGTGGCCGGTGGCGATGTAGATTCCGGAGTGGGGCCCCTGCGCGATGCTCCAGATGACGGGCTGGCCGGAAGAGAACAGCGTCTCGGTGCGCGGAGCGAGGAGGATGCGTCCGTCGCGCGTCAGCGACAGCCCCTCGAGTCTTCCCTTGAGGAACTCCGGATAGTTGTTCACCTCCCAATACGTTGTGCCGGCGGCCGGCGCGAGGGATGCGCCGAGGGCCAGCAGGATTGCCACTTCGATGCGGATCATTCTGTCACTTCCACGGAAATCGTCTTCGAGCCGCTGACCATGACGTTGTCGAGCGGCACGTCCAACTCGGCGACCTTCGAATTGTAGTTCGGGGTTGCGGCCGTGCCTTGGGACCGCGCGTAGAGATTGGCGGCGGAAGGCGGCGGATCAGGGATATCCTCGCCCTGCGCCTGGAAGGCGGGCTCGGCGCGCCAGACCCGGACATAGGCTTTGGTGTTGCCGCGGAGGTTGTTCAGCAGGTGGACGACCTGATCGGGCGTGCGGGGAGGAACCATGACGGCTTTGCCGAACTCGGCGAAGTTGGTGAGCAGGGCATCGGAGACGGTGAAGTTCAGGACGCCGGTGGGCGCTCCGCGCGGCACCTGGTAGGCTGCTTTTCGAGTAAAGCGCCGCCCTTCGCCGGCGAAGACAATTTCGAGATCCACTGTATCGCCGGGGCGTACGGTGCGGCGACGGGAAGTGACCTCTTCAATGGTGACCTGCCGGCGCTTTTCGAAGGACTCGATCTCGAGGCCGACGGATTTGATGTTGAGATCGCGGAAGCCGCTCTGCATGGCATAGGCGACGGGAATAGCTCCGCTTTGGGCGGCGAGCATGGGGATGTTGAACTCGCCGGAGTAGATGTTCAGGGAATTCATGGGGACGGCGTTGGCGAACTCGACACGCTGCCGAACGCTGTAGGAAGAAGTGCCGAGGGTGCGCTCGGTGGCGTCGATGGCGGAGAAGGCCGCCATTTGCAACAGGTATGGCGTGAGCGCGGTATCGCGTACCATCTCGATGTGATATTTCGAAAGACGCTCTCCTCCCTTTACGGTGATGTCTACGGGAACCATGCGCGCCCTGCGGCCTATTTCGCCGCGGACGGCCGTACTGTAGTCGGCGGTGATGGCTCCCATCCATTTTCTGGCCGTGGAGATCTTGAACGATGTGGAGAGGTTGGGGAGCAGGGCGATGACATCGGCGCTGGCGAACGGCATCTCGACATCGCCCATGGAAACGAAGCGGTGCCCGAAGGCGTAGACGCGCTTGCCGTCGATGGCGGTGAGGGTGCCGTCGGCGCCGACAGTCATGTCGCCGGACATTAGCTGGACGCTGATCATCGAGCCGGGCTTGAGAGCAGCGGGGTCGCCTGCAGGCAGACGGGCTCCGCCGCCACCGGTGACGCCTTGTCTCGGCTCGAGGCCGAGCGCGCGCAGTTGCGGGGAGAAGGCTTCGATAGCGGCGGGCGTGAATCCGCTGAAGGATAAGGGCGTGGCGATGTCGACCAGTTTCGCGTCTCCCCAGGCAAAGGGCGCGGGCGTGACGTTGGCGGCCAGCACTTGCGCCGGTTCGCAGGCGAGAGGGGTGCAGCGGGGCGCGTTTTCGGCGCGATTGACGGCCTTCGGTTCCAACATCTCCTCAAAGGGGCGGATGCCGGCGATGGGGTCCTTGGAGAAGGCGAAGGCAAGGGCGACGGCGCCGGCGAGTCTTCCGTTGATATAGACGGGGGAACCGCTCATCCCCTGCATGACGCCGGTGTGCTGCAACGGCCCGCCGCTCAAACGCGCGAGGATGACCGATTGTTTGGGACCGGCGTTTTCAAGGATGCCGAGGATTTCGACGTCGAAGGGATCCACGCGCTGGCCCGTGAACACCGTGTATCCTTTACCGCGCATGCCGGCCGTCACCTCCCGCAAGGGCATGTAGGCGGTCTGTGCCCAGGCGCAGAGAGACAGCATTCCCAGGAAAAGGATGCGGATGCTCACACTCATATTCTAGCGGCGGAGGGAAGCGGCGGCTTCAGGCGCACGTGGAACTCCACTTTGCGCACGCCGCCCTCATTATGTTGCGCGAGCAGTTCACGCATCGAGCGCTTGTTCACCGGATGGCGCCATTCCGGGGCGAGTTCGGCGAGTGGTTCGAGGACGAAGCGGCGCTCGGGCAGCTTGGGATGGGGGATGACGAGTTCCGGCGTGTCGACAATGAACCGGCCGAAGAAAAGGATGTCGATGTCGATGATGCGCGGGCCGTTCGGCACGGTCCGGCGCCGTCCCAAGTCGCGCTCGATCGCGTTCAGGCGCTTCAACAACATGCGGGGGAAGCCGTCCGTTTCACCCTCGAGCACGAGGTTGAGGAACATGGGTTGGCCGGCGAGGTACATCGGCCTAGTCTCATAGGTGGAGGAAGCGCGGAGCAGGTGTACGCCTGCTTTCGCGATGCGGTCGACAGCGCGCTGGAGGTTATCTTCGCGGTCGCCGAGATTGCTGCCCAAGCCAAGGAAGAGTTTCTTCATTCAAAGAGCCCGGGTTGGGGTTCGAGGCGGCGGGAGACGCCGAAGTACTGGAAGGCGAGTTCGGTGGCGCGTCTGCCGCGCATGGTGCGATCGAGGAATCCAAGCTGCATCAGGTAAGGCTCGTACACTTCCTCGATGGTGTCCGCCTCCTCGTCGACGCTGGCGGCGATGGTATTTAGGCCGACGGGACCGCCGGTGTACTTTTCGAGGATGGTGAGCATGATCTTACGGTCCACCTCGTCGAGTCCGTAGCGGTCCACCTCGAGCATGTCGAGGGCGACACGGGCGACGGCGAGGTCGATGTGTCCCTGGGCGCGCACCTGGGCATAGTCGCGCACGCGGCGGAGGAGGCGATTGGCGATACGGGGAGTGCCGCGGGCGCGGCGGGCGATTTCCTCGGCGCCTTCGAGGTCGACGGTGACTCCGAGGAGCGCAGCCGAGCGCTCGACGATGCGGCGCAACTCGGAGACGTCATAGTGGTTCAGGCGGAGGAGCAGGCCGAAACGGCCGCGCATGGGAGCGCTGATCATGCCCATGCGGGTGGTGGCTCCGATGGCGGTGAAATGGGGGATGGGAAGGGAGTGGGTCCGGGCGCCGGGCCCTTGGCCGACGACGATATCGACGCGGAAATCCTCGAGCGCGGAGTAGAACATTTCTTCCACATCCGAGAGCAGGCGGTGGATTTCGTCGACAAAGAAGACCTGCCGCTCGCGAATATTGCTCAACATGCCGGTGAGATCGAGTTTTTTCTGGAGGACGGGACCGGAGGTGAGATCGATATCCACGCCGAGTTCGTTGGCGATGATGTGGGCGAGGGTGGTCTTTCCCAGACCCGGGGGACCGTAGAGCAGCACGTGGTCCATCGCCTCGCCCCGCTTTCGAGCGGCTTCGATGGCGATGGAGAGGTTCTCCTTGAGCTTGGCCTGTCCGGTAAAATCGTCGAGCCGTTTGGGACGGAGCGCCGCCTCGAATTGGAGGTCACCTTCCAACGGACTGGCGGAGGCAATGCCCTTCTCACGCATGGCTTCAGGTTAACGTACCAGTTCGAGAGCCCGCCGGAAAAGCGGTTCGAATTCGGCGGCGACACCGGCGGCGCGGGCCTTGCGGATGGCCGCTTCGGCGGCAGGACGGGGACAGCCGAGGTTGACGAGCGCGGAAAGCACATCCTCGTCGACGGCGCTCATGGCCATTGCCGGGGTGGCGGCGGCGGCGGGCGCCTTGCCTCCGAGCATTTCGAGCTTGTCGCGCAGTTCGACGACCAGCCTTTCGGCGGTTTTTTTGCCGATGCCGGGGACTCGGGTCAACTGGGTCACGTTGCTCGAGCGGATGGCGGCCGCCAGGTCGGGTACGGGGAGGCCGCTGAGCACCGTGATGGCGAGTTTGGGTCCGATGCCGCTGACGGAGATGAGCTTTTCGAAGAGCATCTTCTCGTCCGGGGTGAGGAAGCCGAAGAGGGCGATGGCATCCTCGCGCACATGGGTATGGATGCGCAGTTTCACCTCGCTGCCGGGGCCGGGCAGGGCGCTGAACGTGGAGACGGGGATGGTTACAAGATACCCGACGCCCTGAACGTCCACCACTATCTCATTGGGGTGTTTTTCGTGAAGCAAGCCGCGGAGAAAGCCAATCATATCGTGCGATCATCAATTGTACATGGCGAGAAGGTTGTTCTTTGTGGATGGCGTCCACAGCGGGAAGGCGGAGATTCTGGGCGATGAGGCGGGGCATCTGACGAAGGTGCTGCGCGTCGAGAAGGGGCAGCGGTATGAAATTTCGGACAACGAACACCTATATCTCGGAGAAGTGGAGGTGGCGCGGCGGGAGCAGGTGGTTTTTCGGATTCTCGAGAAGCTGGAGACGCGGGAATTGCCGCTGCGCGTCACCCTCTACGCATCTCTGATCAAGTTCGACCATTTCGAATGGATGATCGAGAAGGCAACGGAACTTGGTGTGGAACGGGTGACGCCCGTGATCACGGAGCGGAGCGAAAAGGGATTGGACCGCGCGGCGGGGAAGCGACTGGAGCGCTGGCGCCGCATTGCGCGAGAGAGTTCGCAGCAATCGAGGCGGTGGCGCACTCCGGAGGTGGATGTGGCGATTGGGTTCGACGCGGCGCTGTCCGCTCCCGGGGTGCGGTATCGTCTCGAGGAAAGCGGGGCGGCGCGGCCGATCCTGCAGGTTCTGCCGGTAGACCGGCGGGCGAAGGATACCGTGTCGGTGCTGGTGGGCCCGGAAGGCGGCTGGACCGAAGGAGAGAGACGAGCGTCGGAAGAAGCGGGGTGGGTGGCGGTTTCCCTGGGACCGGCGGTGCTGCGCGCCGAGACGGCGGCGATCGCGGCGCTGGCCATCCTTTCGGCCGCGTGGCAGACGGCAGATTAGTGGTCCGCACATGAGCGGGCGGCGGAAGATGAAATTACGTTAATCTGGTCACGAAAGGACTTATCCATGCAGCTTCACGAAATCATGAGAACGGGCGTCGTTACAATCGGCCCCACGGAAACAGCGAGCGTTGCCTGGACGACGATGAAGCGCCGGCGTATCCATCACCTGGTGGTTATGGCGAAGGCGGGCATTACCGGGATACTCTCCGAACGGGACCTGCATGGTCCGGACAATTCCGGCCGCCTTGTTCGTGATCTGATGAGCCGCCGTGTGGTGAGCACAGGACCGGAAACCACGCTTGCCGAGGCGGCTGAGCTGATGCTGGAGCGGAGAATCGGCTGTTTGCCCGTTATGGATGGCGGCCGGCTCGTGGGGATTGTAACCGCCACGGATGTTCTGGATGAGCTCAGCCGGGAAACGCGTTCGCCGCGGGAGACACCGGGAAGCAGAAAGCGGGCGCCCTTCCCGGCCCAGTTGCCCCGTTCGCTCAAGCCGATAACCGGCCGCTCAAGAGCGGCGCTGGTTCCCACTCATGTTCGCGTCATGGGAGTGAATCTTAATGAAGAGGGCAAGGAGGACATTCGGCGAAAGCTCGGCACGAAGCTTGGAAAGTTCGCGGCGTCCATCGAACGTGTCAGTGTCCGTGTGAAGGACGTGAATGGGCCCCGCGGCGGCGCCGATCAATTATGCCGGGTCAAAGTAGTGCTGAGCGGCCTGCCAAGCATCGTTTGCGAACACCAGGATCGCGCGACCGAGGCCGCGATTGACGGGGCGCTCACCGGGGCGGAACGGGCTGTCCGGAAGGCGCTACAGCGCGGACGCACGAAGCCTCTCAAAGCCGGCCGGGCCAGAGCATCGGCTCAAGCCGATTGAAGTCGCGACAGGACGGGCGGGCATCGTACGCGCGCGCATGGTCCGATGATAAAATCCGAAGCGATGACCCGCCGAAAATTTGCTACCACCTCCGTTGCGGCTCCGGCAGTGCTTTCGGCCGCGAGCACCGCCGCGAAAAAAGCGCGCAAGGGGAATCTGAAGCAGTCGGTTTGCCGCTGGTGTTACAAGGACATTCCGCTCGAGGATCTGGCGCGCGAGTCCGCGAAGATGGGACTGTTCGGCATCGACCTGTTGACGCCGGAGGAATGGCCCGTAGTGCAGCAATACGGGCTGACGCCGACGATGGCATCGGGGGTTTCGACGATTCCCAACGGGATCAACAGGCTGGAGAATCACGAACTGACCGGCAACCAGTTGCGGGAGATGTACAGGAAGGCGAAGGCGGCCAACGTTCCCAACATCATCATCTTTTCGGGGAACCGCGGAGGGATGTCCGATGCGGAGGGCATGGACCACTGCGTCACGTTTCTCGACAAGATGAAGGCGGAAGCCGAGGACCTGGGCATCAATGTCTGCATGGAACTGCTCAACAGCAAGGTGAACCATGCGGACTACATGTGCGACAACTCGAAGTGGGGCGTGGAGATGTGTAAGCGGGTGAATTCACCGCGCGTCAAGCTGCTGTATGACATCTACCACATGCAGATCATGGAAGGCGACGTCATACACACGATCCGGGAGAACCGGCAGTATTACGCGCATTTCCACACGGGAGGCGTCCCGGGACGCAACGAGATTGACACCACGCAGGAGCTTTACTATCCGGCGATTGTGAAGGGGATCCTCGAAACGGGGTTTCAAGGCTACTTCGCGCACGAGTTCATTCCGAAGCGCACTCCGCTTGCTTCGCTCGAGGAAGCCACGGCGCTGTGCGACCTTTGATCAGGCGATGCGGTATTTTTCGAGAGCGGCTTCATCGAGAGTGACGCCGAGTCCCGGCTTGTCCGGGATGTGATAAAAGCCGTCGCGCACGGTGAACGGTTCCGCCATGCAATCGTCGGCGAGCACGTTGGTGACGCTGATGACGTATTGGATTCCGGGATAGGCGGCCGCCTGGTGCGCCTGGAAGACTTGAGCAATACCGTTGTCGATGGAATGCTCAATCCAGATGGGCGCTTTGGCCGCAAGGGCGCGCTGCGAGAGCGTGCTGACGTAGCGGCCCAGTTTCGGCGCTCCCGATATCCAGGCGTCGATGAGCTTTTCGCGGACCCACAGGTCGAGATCAATGCCATCCACGTGTTCGGCGAGTTTCAGAGGGAGCTTGCCGCGCAGTTGGCGGTAGCCATCGACATTCGCCCGGGGAATGGGCGACTCGATGGCGAAGTAGTTGGGGAACTTCGCGAGGCGCGTTGCGACGTCGAGTGTTTTGTCCACGGTTCCCCAGGAGGAGTTGGCGTCGGCCCAGAAGCGGAAGTTTTTGGGAACGGCGGCGCACATGGCGGCCGCCTGTTCGATGGGGTCCCGCCAGGGGCGCGCCTTGACTTTGTGAATGCGGTACCCGAGGCTTGCGCCGAGTTTCGCCTCTGACGCCATGACCGCGGGAGGGAAACACTGGCTCCACCAGATGGGGATGACGCGACTCCTGGCGGAAGGGGAGAGGATTTTGGAAACGGGCTTTCCCGCCGCTTTGCCGAGGATGTCATAGACGGCGATGAGGATTCCGCGGAGGGAATCGTCGCCTGTGAATTCCGCGGCGGGACGTCCCATCATCCGCCGGAGGACGGACTCCGCCTGGGCGCGGGGCATTTTGGCCTCACCGACACCGACCAGGCCGTCATCGGTATAAAGGCGCACGAAATGGAGTTCGTAATCGGCCTGGTCGCGCTTTTGCTGCTTCCAGCTTTCAAGCCAGGCCTCGCGCACGCGTTCGGCGAACGGCACCCGCACGGATTGAATATCGAACCGCGAGAGCCGCAACTCGCGAGCGAACAGCGGCGCCATGGTGAGCCCGGCCCATTCCCGCCTGGTGAGAATTCGCATTCGACTACGATATCGAAGTTCCGCCGCGCCGGGCGAGCCGCAGTTCAGCGCTTTCCACGGTGTTGCTCATCAGCATGGCAATGGTGAGGAGGCCGACGCCGCCGGGCACGGGTGTATAAGCCGCGCAGTTGCGGAACACCGCCGGATGAACATCGCCCACGAGCACGGCGCCTCTCGCCGCGAAATCAGCCAGTTTTTTCTCGTTTCCATCGAAGATTCGGGCGACGCTTTCCCGGTCGTGGAGACGGTTCATGCCCACGTCAATAACTACGGCTTCGGGGTTCACAAAGTCCGGGGTAACGAATCCGGGCCTGCCGATGGCGGCGACGACGATATCGGCGCGCCGGCATTCCTCGGCCAGCCCGACGGTTTTCGAGTGGCAGATGGTGACGGTTGCATTGGCCTGGAGCAGCATCATGGCCATGGGCTTGCCGACGATGTTGCTGCGCCCGATGACGGCGGCGCGCCTGCCGGCGATGGGAATTTTGTAATGCTCGAGCATCCGCATGATGCCCGCCGGAGTGCAGGGCCGGAACCCGGGCAGCCCGGCCATCAGGTTGCCGGCATTCATGGGGTGGAAGCCGTCCACGTCCTTCGAGGGGTGAATGGCCATTAGAATGTCGCGCTCGTCCACCTGGTCCGGGAGAGGCAATTGCACGAGGATGCCGTCGATATGCGGGTGCTCGTTGAGCGTGCGGATGAGAAACAGCATCTCTTCCGTGGTCACGTCGATGGTGGGATGGTGCTTCTCGCTATAGATGCCCAGATCTTCACACGTTTTGACTTTAAGGCGGACATAGATTTCCGAGGCGGGATTCGCCCCGGCGAGGACTACGGCCAATCCCGGGGTGATTTCGGCATTTTCGAGCGCGGCAATTCTTGGCCGCAGCGACGCGAGGATGGCGTCGCGGACATGTTTACCGTCGAGTATTGTTGGCATTTCGCAAAATGAAATCAGTCGGCATGGCGGATGCGGAAATGATAGATGAGCGCTCCCACACCGACGGTCAAAGCGGTGGCGAGAGAAACCATCGGTTCGAGGGTGATGCCCACATAATACATCCACGCGCTCACCAGCAGAAAGAAGCCGGGCATCAGCGGGTAGGCGAAGCTCACCACGGGCAGGCGGCGCCAACCCTGCCGTTTCCGGAACACGAACAGCGAGGCGACGGAGAGTCCGGCGGAGAGGTTCAGGGTCAGCGAGATGTAGAAGAAGAGGTTCCCGAAGGGCACGAATGTCATGAGGATGGAAGCCATTCCCTGCCAGACGATGGCGTTGACGGGCGTGTGCCAGCGCGGGTCCACCTTTGCCGCGGAGGCGAAGAAGGCGCGATTCTTGGCCATGGCGTAGTAGACGCGCGGGCCGATGGTCACCATTGCGTTGACCGTCGAAACGAGGGAGAGCGCCATGAGCGCTCCGAACATGCTCGCCATCTCCGGACCGAAGAGATGGGTGGCTACCAGGGAGCCGATGGCGATTTGCCCTTTCATGGTTTCAAGCGGCACGCCGTAAATGAATACCGCGTTGAGCGCGAAGTAGAGGGCGGCCACGAGGACAGTGCCCGCGGTCAGCGCCAGCGGCAGCGTGCGCTCCGGTTTCTTCAACTCTTCGGCGACATATGTGGCTGCGTTCCAGCCGCTATAGCTGCCGTAGATCCAGAAGAGGCTGATGGCGAACTGCGAAAGAATAGGCGAGGTGGACGTACGAACGGCGGCTTGGTGGAAGTGGCTCCAATCGCCCGTTCCGGCAGTGAAGCCGAGAACGATGAACGACAGGATCACAGTGACTTTCAGGCCCGTGAACACGTTCTGAAACCGGGCCACGCGCTGGACCCCGAAGAGGTTCAGCAGCGTGAGCAAGAGGATGAGGCAGCAGGCGGCCAGTTGGGCGCCGCCGAACTTCAGGGTGTAGGCTCCGAGGTTCAGCGCAAACTGCGCGTTCTCCTGTTTGAGGGCGGGGAAGAAGTAACCGAGGTAATCGGCGAAGGCCAACGCGGCCGCCGCGATGGGGGCCGAGAATCCCGCGACGAACGAGATCCATCCGGTCATGAAGCCCCAGGAGGGGCCATAGGCGTTTGTGAGATAGACATACTCGCCGCCCGAACTGGGGAAGTTCACTCCCAACTCGGAGTAACAGAAGGCCCCGGTGAGGGCGCACAGCGCTCCCACGAGCCAGATGCCTAAGACAAGCGAAGGAGCGCCGAGCTGGCCGGCGAGAAATCCGCTGGTGGTGAAGATGCCGGTGCCGATCATGTTCGACACCACGAGCGCGGCAGCGCTGACGACGCCGAGTTGCCGGAGCAGACCTTCGGTTACCTCGCTAGTGGACCCTCGGGCAGCCGCCCGTTGTTGCGCCATTTGCTTATTGTAGCCGCATGCCCGCCACGGCACGTTGCGCCATACTGAAGGCGTGAGGTACGTAGTGGTCTGCATTGCGCTTGCACTGCTTTTTGCCGCGGACTCACGGGAGAAAGCACGTCATCAAATGGTGCGCGAACAGATTGAAGCCCGGGGAGTCAAGGACCGCAGGGTTCTCGAGGTTTTGCGCAATACGCCCCGCCATCAGTTCGTGCCATCGGAACTCCAGGCTCATGCCTATGAAGACCGGCCGTTGCCGATCGGCTACGGCCAGACAATTTCGCAACCCTACATTGTTGCGCTCATGACGGAGATGCTGGACGTTGGCCGGGAAATGAACGTTCTCGAAATCGGCACGGGTTCGGGATATCAGGCAGCGGTGCTGTCGCCGCTGGTAGGGAAGCTGTACACCATTGAAATCGTTCCCGAACTCGCGCGATCGGCGCAAACAACATTGGGACGCCTGGGATACCGGAACGTCAGCGTGAAACACGGCGATGGATACCTGGGATGGCCGGAAGCGGCTCCTTTTGACCGCATCATGCTCACCGCGGCGCCGCCGAAAATTCCGCCGGCGCTTGTGGAGCAATTGAAGCCCGGGGGGAAGATGATAGCTCCCGTCGGCGCGACGGAATATCAGCAACTGACTGTGATCGAGAAGCGGGCGGACGGCTCGGTCCGGGTGCGGAGGGCCGTGCCGGTCAGTTTTGTCCCCATGGTGCGTGGTACAAAGCGATAAGCACCATGTGTATCCGGCGACTGCTTCTCTCGCCGGCGGCCTGCCTGGTGGCCCCGGCCGCGGCGTATTCCCAAGTTGGCCTCAATCATGGATCGCCCGCATTGTGGGTAGAACGTTCGGCCCGGAAATCGTGTAGAAGTTCCTACAACTGGCCGGCGGTGGGGATGCGCCCATCGTCTTCATTCCAACGGCTGGTGATCGGGACGCCTACGACACATTTACTTTCTGAATCCCGGCGACCACTTCGATTTGTTGCGGCGCGTCAGGCAGTCGCCCAAGCGCCCAGTTCCACCGAAAGCGGGTCCTGATACTGGCGCCCCCAAGCGGCAAGCTGGCCGGCCAATTGGTTCACCAGGGCCTGGGAGTGCGGATAGAGATTGCGTTCTTCCCTGGGGTCGGTTTGTAAGTCGTATAACTCGCCGGGACGCAGTTCCGGGCGGTTGTCGAACCTACGAAGGATGAGCTTGTACCGCTCCGTACGCAACGCCCGCTCCTCGTAGAACGAGCCGTCAATGGCGGCCTGGGGGATGTTTTCCATCACGATGGGCCCGCGCCATGTATCGTTGCCCGCGCGGACAAGGCCGATGAGACTGTGTCCCTGGAAGATGGATCCGCCGGCGGGCTCCAGGATGCCGCCTTTCACTGCCTGGATGCCGGCTGTCTCGAGGATGGTCGGCGCCAGATCGACCAGGGGGACACCGGAACGCCAGACGCCTCCTGATGGAAGCAGCCTGGGATAGCGGAGGATGAGAGGAATGCGCGAGCTTTCCTCGTAGGCCGTGCACATGCCCTCGGCTGTTCCGGGGCGCGGTTGCCAGCTACGGCCATGCTCGGTGGTGACGATGATGAGCGTCTCGTCGAGGATGTTCTTTCTTCGCAAAGTCTCCACGAGGCGGCCCACGTTCCAGTCGAGGTTCGACACAGCGGCGTGGTAGGCGGCGTGTTCTTCGCCGCGATGTTTTTCGAGAAATTCAGCCGGCGGATCGAGGGGCTCATGCGGCGCGTAGTAGGACTGATAGAGGAAGAACGGACTGCCCGCATGTTGTTCGATGAAGCTCATTCCCAGTTCGGTGTGGACGTCGGGGCGGTAGCGCGAGTGATGCGGCTCACCAATCCAATGGCGGAGGGTGGAGTTGAATGCTTTGAAATAGTCAAAGAAGCCGGGATTGCCGGGTCCGAGGTGCCACTTTCCGATGGCCCCGGTGGTGTATCCGGCGTTGCTCAAGTAAAAGACGAAGTTATCCCATAGATCGAATCTGGTATCGCGGAACGGATCGGGGATCGCCTCCTGGTAGTTGCTGTTCATTGCGCTGGGCTTAGTGGGATATACATTGCGGCGCAAGCCGTGACGGTGAGGATAGAGTCCGGTGAGAATGGAGGCGCGTGCGGGGCCGCAGAGGGCTTGCGGGGTGAAGCAGTTTTCAAAGCGTATTCCCGATGCGGCGAGCGCGTCGATGTTTGGCGTTTGCGACCTGCGTTCCCCGTAGGCTCCGATAGCATCGGTGCGGCACTTGTCGAAGATGACGAAGAGGATGTTTGGCGGACGCCGAGAGGGTGTTTGGGCCGCCAGCAGGGGCGCCGTTATCGTGCCGAAGAATTGTCTGCGGTGCATCCGGAAGTCCTTCCCGACAACAATACAACAATGGGATGTTTCGGACCATCAACGTCCGGCCGGGCAGCGCTTCGAAAGGAGCCGCTACGATAGAAGTAATTGATGCCGATTCCCGTCACCAGCACCTGGACCGCCTTTCGCCTTGCCTTCGATTCCCTCCGGGCCCACAAGCTGCGTACCTTCCTCACGCTGCTGGGGGTGATTATCGGTGTGTCGAGTGTCGTGATGGTGGGGGCGGCGATTGATGGGATGGGGAACTACGCGGAGGAGACAACTTCGAAGGTTTTCGGCAGCGACAGCTATCTGATTGCGCAACTGGCGCAACTGGGGCGAATGAACCGCAGGGAGCGCGCGGAGAAGCTACGCCGGAACAAACCCATTCGCGCCGAGGAGGTGGACTATCTTCGCGCCACCACGGGGGACCGTGTTCTCTACAGTCCCTACACGCAGCGCGTGGAAGACGTGAAGCACGAAGACACTGTTTTTCAGGCGGCCACCATCCTTGGCGTCTCGGCTTCGCTGCCGGAGATTCGCGACGTGACGCTGACCGACGGACGTTTTTTCACCGAGCAGGAGGAAAAGAACCGCCAGCAGGTGGCCGTGATAGGAGATGAACTGCGGGAGAGCTTGTTTCCCGGGGTTTCGCCGGTGGGGAACGTGATCAAGATCCGCGGACTCGATTTTGTTGTGGCGGGCGTCCAGGAGAAGCTGGGGTCGAGCGGAGCGCGGACGCAGCAGGATAATCCGGTGTACATTCCGGCGACGGTGTACGTGAAGATGTTCGGGCAGTCGCGGGGCGGGTACGCGGTGTTCGGAAAGCCGCGGCCGGGGTCGGGGCTGACCATGGACGACGCACTCGATATCACGCGCGTTGCCCTGCGTTCACGGTTTCACACGCCGCCGGGGAAGCCCGACAATTTCGACACGTTGACGCCGGACGCGATCCGCGCGTTCGTGGACAGCATTCTGGCTTTGGTGAGCGCGGTGGTGGTTCCCGTGACGGCGATCTCGCTGGTGGTGGGCGGGATCGTGATCATGAATATCATGCTGGTGAGCGTGACGGAGCGGACGCGGGAAATCGGCGTGCGGAAGGCGGTGGGGGCGAAGCGGGCGGATATCATGCGGCAGTTCCTGATCGAGAGCGTGCTGATGTCGGCGGTGGGCGGGACCATCGGACTGACTCTGGGGTGGAGCGTGGTATCGATTGCTTCCCGCGTGGTGGAGGTGAAACTGGGCATCACGTTGCCGTATGCGCTTCTGGCAATCTTCGTGTCTACGGCGGTAGGGGTGGCGTCGGGGTGGTATCCCGCCTCGCGCGCGGCGCGACTGGATCCGGTGGAAGCACTGCGGGCGGACTGATATGCGGATCTCCCATACCGAAAACATGCAGATTGCCGTTGATGCGGTTTGGTCGCATCGCTTCCGGTCTCTGCTGACCATACTCGGGATCGTGATCGGCATCACGACGGTGGTGACGGTGTCGAGCCTGCTCACGGGGCTGCGGCAGGGGATTGTCACGTTTTTCGAGGAGTTCGGCCCGGACAACGTCTTTGTCACACGCTACAGCGGGGATCCGAGCCAGAGACCCAAGCAGACGGAGCTTCGCCGCAAGCCGATATTGCCCGAATATGCGGAAATATTGAAGCGGCTGGCGCCTTCCGTGGAGGATGTTGGGATTCAGTTGATGATTCCGGGCACGGTTGGGGGCCAGCCGCTGGTGGCGAAGGTGCCGGGTTTTGAATCGGACCAGGTGGGCATGGCAGCTTACTCGGCGAACTATTTCAACCTTCAGCCTCGGGATCTGATTGCAGGGAGGATCTTCACTTCGGAGGAAGCAAACCGCGGGGCGAAGGTGGCCGTGATCGGGCCATCGCTGGCGGATGCGTTGTTTCCGGACGGGAAGGCACTGGGGCGGGCGGTGAACGCCGGCGGGGCGGAGTTTCTGGTGATCGGCGTGTTCGCCAAGGCAAAGGGCGGCTTCTTTGGCGAGAACCAACTTGACTACCAGGCGGCCATCCCTTTACAGACGGGACGCCAGCGGTTTCCGAAACTGGACAACATCCTGTTGACTATCAAGGCGCGCAAAGGGCTGCGCGACCAGGCCTTTGACGAGGTGCAGTCCATCCTGCGGAAACTGCGCCGGACGCCGTTTGGGGCCGAAGACGACTTCGCCATCTCCACCGCGGACCAGATCATCAAGCAGTTCGACCGGATCACGGGGGCGGTAGTGGGGGTTTCGGTTGCCATCTCGGGGCTGGGACTTCTGGTGGGCGGGATCGGCGTCATGAACATCATGCTGATGAGCGTGACGGAGCGGACGCGGGAGATCGGGGTGCGGAAAGCGATTGGAGCGCGGCGGGGAGACATCGTGTTCCAATTCCTGACCGAGGCCGTGACGCTGACGGGCGCGGGAGGGCTGATCGGAATCGTGCTGTCGATCGTTGTGACGATGCTGGTGGGGGCGCTGGTTCCCTCGCTTCCTTCCAGGGTTCCGGTAGGGGCGGTGGCGACCGGGTTTGGCGTCAGTGTCAGCGTGGGTGTATTCTTTGGAGTCTGGCCCGCCGTGAAAGCCGCGCGACTCGATCCCGTGGAGGCGTTGCGCTACGAATAGGAGAGTTTCCAAGTGAGTGCACCAAGCGTCGCGGAGAGCGTCAAATTCACCCGCCCCATCGAGGGAGCATATCGCGAGATTCTGACTCCGGAGGCCATCCGGTTTGTCGCGGAACTGGCCCGGACCTTTGGGCCGCGCCGGAAGGAATTGCTGGCGCGCCGCGCCGAACGGTGGGCGCAGTTGCGGCAGGGCGCCTTACCCGATTTCCTCGAGAGTACGAGGGAGATCCGCGAGGCGAAGTGGACGGTGGCTCCGATTCCAGAGCCGTTGAAAGACCGGCGTGTGGAGATCACCGGGCCGGTGGATCGCAAAATGATCATCAACGCGCTGAACTCCGGCGCTTCGGTGTTCATGGCGGATCTCGAGGATTCGAACTCTCCGACGTGGGACAACAACGTGCAGGGGCAGATCAATCCGCGGGATGCGGTGAACGGCACGATTTCCTTTACGAATCCGGACGGCAAGGGCTACAAGCTGAACGAGAAGACGGCGGTGTTGCTGGTGCGCCCGCGCGGCTGGCATCTGGTGGAGAAGCACATGCTGCTCGATGGCGAACCGGTGTCCGGGTCACTGTTTGATTTCGCGCTGCACTTCTTCCACAACGGCAAGAACTCGCTGACGCGCGGGTGGGGGCCGTACTTCTACCTGCCGAAGATTGAAAGCCACCTTGAAGCGCGTTTGTGGAACGACGTGTTCGTGTTCGCGCAGGATTACCGCGGCGTGCCGCGAGGAACCATCCGCGCGACGGTGCTCATCGAGACCATCCTCGCCTCGTTCGAGATGGACGAGATCCTCTATGAACCGCGGGATCATTCGGCGGGGCTGAATTGCGGCCGCTGGGATTATATTTTCAGCTACATCAAGAAACTGGGCCACCGGGCGGACAAGGTGCTGCCCAATCGCGCCCAGGTCACCATGGACAAAGCGTTCCTGAAGGCTTACGTGGACCTGCTGATACAGACGTGCCACAAGCGCGAGATTCACGCCATGGGCGGGATGGCGGCGCAGATCCCCATTAAGGGCGATCCGGAAGCGAACGCGAAGGCGCTCGAGAAGGTGACGCAGGACAAGTTGCGCGAAGTGAGAGCGGGGCATGACGGCACGTGGGTAGCGCATCCCGGGTTGGCGCCTGTGGCGATGGATGTGTTCAATGCCCATATGCCCACGCCGAACCAGATCCATGTGAAGCGTGAAGACGTTCATGTTACCGCGGCCGATCTGCTGGAGCCGCATACGGGCGAGATCACCGAGGAGGGTTTGCAGATCAATGTGGACGTCGGCATTCAGTACCTGGAGGCGTGGCTGAACGGAAACGGCTGCGTGCCGATTTACAACCTGATGGAAGACGCCGCGACCGCCGAAATCTCGCGTTCGCAGGTGTGGCAGTGGGTGCGGCATGGAGCGAAGATCACGCGGGGAGCTACGATTGACGGCAGCATGGTGCGGGCGGCCATCGATAAGGAACTTGCGGAGAAGCCTGGAACAACGAACAAGAAGGTGGCGGCGGAGATCTTCGCCGGGATGATGACGAGTGGAGAGTTTCAGGAGTTTCTCACCATTCCCGCCTATCAGCACATCGACTAGGCACGAGGATGTTGTATGCGGAACTATCCTCGTGGTGGCCTGTCTTCTCGCCTCCGGAAGCGTGCGCCGAGCGGGCGGCTCTTTTTGCGAAAATTCTGAAGAAGGCGTGTAACCCGAAACTGGTTCTCGAGTTGGGGTGCGGAGGGGGCAGCGTGGCCTGGCATCTGAAGAAGCACTTCACGATGCATTTGACGGACATTTCGGTGGAGATGCTGCGCGAAGCCGCCCGGCTCAACCCCGACTGTGAGCAGTTTCAGGCGGACATGCGGGATGTGCGGCTGAACCGGGTGTATGACGCGGTGTTTCTGAACGATGCGGTCATGTACATGAAGACGGAAGAGGATCTGCGGAAGACCATGGCGCGCGCGTATGCGCATTTGCGTCCCGGGGGCGCCGCGCTGTTTGTTCCGGATGCGACGGAAGAAACGTTCCTCGAGAGGACCGAACAAGGCGGCGGTGAGTTGGACGGACGCGAAGGGCGATACGTGGCGTGGTTTCGCGATCCCGATCCCACGGATGGGGTCTATGAGGTGGACTTCGCGATTCTGCTGCGTGAGGGCGATGGCCATGTGCGGTGCGTGCACGATCATCACGAATGCGGAGTGTTTCCGCGAAGTTCATGGCTGCGCTGGCTGACGGAGGCCGGTTTCCGGGCAGAGAAGATTGCGCATCACAGCGAAATGTTTCTGGGGCGGAGAGGATAGAGGCGGGTATGGCCAGAGCACACACAACCAAGGAACTGCTGGAGCGGCTCCGGACGATTGAACACGAACTGGGACTGGCCCTGGAGGAAAAGGAGCACGAATTCCGCTACCGGTGGTCGCAGGGGAAGGCGCGGTTTGAGCAGGAGGCGATCGAACAGCACCGGAAGCTGAAGATGCGGCTGCCGCGCTATATTGCCGAATCGCGCGTGCCGGCGATTCTGTCGGCCCCGGTCATCTATGCGGGGATGATTCCGTTTGTGACGTTGGATCTCTTCCTGTTGGTCTATCAAGGAGTGTGCTTTCCGATCTACGGAATTCCGAAAGTGCGGCGCGCCGATTATGTCATCTTCGATCGAGGGCATCTGAAGTACCTGAACCTGGTGGAACGGCTCAACTGCGCGTATTGTTCATACGCCAACGGGCTGCTGGCCTTTGCGGTGGAAGTGACGGCGCGGACGGAGCAGCACTGGTGCCCCATCAAGCATGCGCGCCGGCTGCGGGCGCCGCATTCGCGCTATCAACGGTTTTTCGACTATGGGGACGCGCAGCGCTACCGGGCGCAGATTGAGGAGATCCGTAAGGACTTCGAGGATCTTGTCACGGACGAGGCTAATAGAACAGAGAAAAAATGAGATCGGTGAGACGCATGGTGTAATGGGCGAGGTAACCGCCCACATCGGTGAACGAAAAGGCGAGGATGAGGAACATGAATCCGAATCGCGCGAGTTCGTGATAGATGACCAACGGAATGCGGGCGGCGATGAGGAGTTTGGAGCCATCGAGCGGCGGGACGGGGATGAGGTTGAACAGCGCGAGGTAGATGCTGAGGCGGGCTCCGCGCACGGCGAATTCACTCAAGCCGGCGTAGATTTTGCCGGTGAAGATGGCGAGCGCGGCGAAAATCACCGCCAGGAGGATGTTGCTGAACGGCCCGGCGAGGGCGACGACGGCGAGGCCGTTCAATCCGTACCGAAGGCGTCCGGGGTTGGTATTGACGGGACGGCCCCAGCCGATGAAACCTCCGCCGAGCAACGAGGTGATGGCGGGAAGGATGATGGTGCCGAGCAGATCGATGTGTGCCGGAGGATAGAGCGTGAGCCGCCCTTCTCTCTCCGGCGTGTCATCGCCGAGGCGAACCGCGGTCCAGGCGTGCGCGAACTCATGCGGCACGGTGAGGATGATCAACAGGCAGACGTTGACGAGGGCAGTTTCGAGGTTCAGATGCAACTCTAATTATCCCCGATGGGAGAGCTTGGCGCACAATTCCAGGAATTATTCCCAGAGAAGTAGCTGCGATGCGGCCACTATTCTCTCGAGGGATGTTCTGATGGAGTTTCAGACACGCCGGCGCTTCAGGGTGCGCATACGAGTAATCCGCCGGGCGCCAGGTATTGGGGTGGGCACCGTGGAGAACGTTCTGTGGACCCTATCGTTCCTGTTGGGACTCTCCATTCCGATTCTGCTTCCGCCCTTTCGTGGGATGCCGCCGCTGGAACCGGCTCCCTTCGGAATTCCACTGATCATTGATTCCGCCGTTCGGAGGGTCGTCTCTCCGAGGGTGGCGTGGCGCTCGTGCACGGCAGTGGAGCCCGAAGCACTGGAGACGATCCTTCGGGAATCCGCGAGGAGGCATCATGTGAGATTGGAGGTGCTGCGGGCGATGGCGCAGCGGGAGTCGGCGGGGCGGCCTTGCGCGGTGAGCAGCAAGGGCGCGGCGGGAGTGTTGCAGTTAATGCCGGCGACGGCCCGCCATTTTGGCGTGCGGAATGTTCATGATCCGATGGAAAACATCGATGCGGGGGCGAGATTCCTGAAGGAACTTCTGGAGCGGTATAACAATAACCTGAAGTTCGCGCTCGCGGCCTACAATGCCGGTCCCGGCGTGGTGGACCGCTATGGCGGGGTGCCTCCGTTTGCGGAGACTCAGGATTACGTGGAGCGGGTGTGGCGGGCGCTGGAGAAGCACGGCGAGTAAGAGCGCACGTACGCGGCGGGCGCCCGCGTGATAGAACGGTTGGCATGGGAACAGACGATGTGGCGCGGCGGAACTTTGTGCGGACGTGCGTGGCGGGCGCCGCCTCGAGCGGATTGGCGCAGGCGGGGCCTACGCGTCCGAATATCCTCTACATTCACTCGCACGATACGGGGCGCTATTTGCAGCCCTATGGGCACGCCGTGCCGGCGCCGAATCTGCAACGGCTGGCGGAAGAAGGCGTGTTGTTCCGCAAGGCGTTCAACGCGGCTCCCACGTGCTCGCCGAGCCGTGCGAGCCTGCTGACGGGCATGTGCCCGCATAGCAACGGAATGCTCGGGCTGGCGCACCGCGGCTTTTCGTTAAATGACTACCGGCAGCACATCGTGCACACGCTGCGGGCGGCGGGATACCGCTCGATGTTGTGCGGCCTGCAACACGTGGCGCGCGACCCCAAGGTGATCGGCTACGACGAAGTGATGAGCTTCAAGGGGAACCACGTGGAGGACGTGGCTCCCGCAGCGGCCGCTTTTCTCGGCAAGAAGCATGACGCGCCCTTCTTTCTGGATGCCGGATTCTTCGAGACTCACCGGGAATTCCGCCAGCCGGGGCCGAAAGAAGACCCTCGCTTCTGCCAACCGCCGGCGCCGATTCCGGACACGCCCGAGACACGGGCGGACATTGCGGCCTTCAAGGCAAGCGCCCGCGTGATGGATGAAGGGGTGGGGAAGGTGCTGAACGCATTGGAGGCGAATGGGTTGGCGGAGAACACGCTGGTGATGTCGACGACGGATCATGGAATCGCGTTTCCGGCAATGAAGTGCAACCTGACGGACCACGGGATGGGAGTATCGCTGATCCTGCGCGGTCCGGGGGGCTTCCGCGGCGGCAAGGTGGTGGAGGCCATGGTGTCGCACCTCGATATTTTCCCCACTCTGTGCGAACTTGCGGGCATCGACAAGCCGGACCGGTTGGAGGGGACGCCGCTGCTGCCGCTGATCCGCGGGGGGATGAAGGAGATCCACGAGGAGATATTCGCGGAAGTGAACTATCATGCGGCCTATGAGCCGAAACGCGCCGCGCGGACGCAGCGGTGGAAGTACATCAAGCATTTTGACGGGCGGAAACATCCGAATCTGCCCAACTGTGATGACGGCTTGAGCAAGAGCTACTGGCTGGAGATGGGATGGAAGGGACGGGGAGTAGAGCAGGAGCAGTTATTCGACCTGGTGTTCGATCCCAACGAGACGCGAAATGTGGCGGGGGAAGCCGCTGCGCAAAGCGCGCTTCAGGAGATGCGAGGCCGGTTAAGCCGGTGGATGCACAGGACGAATGATCCGCTGCCGCGGGGACCCGTGGCGGCTCCACGCGGAGCTACGGCGAATGATCCGGACGGAGTCTCACCGAAGGAGACACCGAAGGTGATTGCATAGAGGGACGCGGGCGGAAACCCGGGGGATGAAGCGGCGGCGGGGTTCCCCGGACCGAAGCACCGCGGGTGAGTAGCAGCGATGCAGGCTGCGCGGCGAGGAAACCGGCGGGCCGTCTTTAGTCATACGAAACCAGACGTTGCGATATCGTACTATCTGAAACTATGTCAAGATGGCATTCATGCCGTTGGAATTGATTCCGTACGTACACCGGACGACACACCGCATCGGTCTCTACATCGGCCGGTTCGCGGACGCCGAAGTAACCCAGGGCGAAGCGCACATTCTGGCCCACTTGAAGGCCGAGGGAGACTCCACCACCGCGGAGTTGCACAAGGCCTTCGCGCACAAGCGGTCCACGTTGACAAGCATCCTGGACAGGATGGCGGAACGTGGCTGGGTTTCGCGGGAGGCGGAAGAAAAGGACAGGCGCACATTCCGCGTGCGGTTGACGCGCCAGGGAGCGAGAGTGGCATCAAAAGTGTACGCGCACCTGGAAAAGCTGGAGCGCTCCGTATTGCGCGGGTTGAGCGAGGCGGAGTTGCGGACGTTCCGTGAAGTGCTGGAGAAGTTGGAAAATAAGGCAGAGGAAAGACCGTGAGCGGAGGCCGGGAGGTATGACTGTGCAGTTCGTATTTTTGATTGTGATGCTGGTTCAGAACGCTCAGGGTGCGGACCTGATTCTCCACAACGGCCGCGTGCTGACGGTGGACGAGCGTTTTCGCGTGGCGGAAGCCGTGGCGGTGACGGGGAAGCGGATCACCGCGGTGGGGAAGAATGCCGAGATATTAAAACTGCGGGGCGCAACGACGCGCGTGGTGGACCTGCGCGGCCGGACGGTGCTGCCCGGGTTGATTGATTCGCACGTGCACGCGCTGAGCGCGGGCTTGAGCGAATACCGGGGGAAACTGCCGCCGCTCGATTCGTTTTCGGCCATTCAGGCGTACATTCGCGAACGAATGAAAGCGACACCGAAGGGGGAGTGGATCATTGTTCCGCGGACCTTTCCGACGCGGCTGCGCGAGATGCGAATGCCGGTGAAGGAAGTGCTTGACGTAGCTACGGAACATCCGGTGGGCTTCGATGCAAGCTACGTATGGGTGGTGAACTCCTACGCGTTGAAGGTGAGCGGCATCACGAGGGAAACGCCCAATCCGCCGGGGGGAGAAATCGGGCGAGACACGAAGGGGGAGCCGAACGGGATTCTGCGCAATGCAAACCGGCTTTTGAAGGGACTGAAGTCGAACAGCGAGTCGCAAGGGTTTTCCCAGGAGGAAAAACGTGCCGCGCTGGAGGCTCAATTAGGGCGATACGTGGATGCGGGGTTGACGGCAGTGGGGGACAGGGCGGTGACTCCGGAGGATATCGGTCTCTATGAGGAGATCTACAAGCAGAAGAAACTGCCCCTGAGGGTGGTGATGACGTGGCGGCTGGACGCATCGCCCCCCGTGGAGCAGGTGGTGGAACGCATCCGGACGGCTCCATACCGCAGCGGCAGGATGGTGGACGGAATCGACACGGCGTGGCTGAAATTCGGCGCGTTCAAGGTTACGTTGGACGGAGGGATGACGATCGGCACGGCGTACCAGCGCGTGCCGTATGGAGAGTTCGGGCGGCAATTGTACGGCCAAACGAATCCCGATTCCCGAGGGCAGTTGTTTATCGCTCCGGACAAGCTCTACACGATCATGGCGGCGGCGCGGGATGTGGGGTGGCAGTTGACGGCGCACAGCCAGGGCGGGGGAGCAATTGACGCACTGCTTGATTGCTTTGAGCGGCTCAACAGGGAAAAGCCGATTACCCCGACGCGGTCTCATTTGATGCACGCGAGTTTTCAGTCGCCCGCGGCCATCGCGAGGCTCGCGCGGATGGGGCTTCCGGCGGATGTGCAGCCGGCATGGCTGTATCTGGATGGACCCGCGCTGTCAAAAGTGTTTCCAGGCGGGGGGATGAAGTATTTCATCCCGCTCAAGTCGTATCGCAACCGGGGCGTTCTGCTCGCCGGCGGCAGTGATCATATGACCGGGTTCGACAGGAACACGGCAACGAATCCGTTCAATCCGTTTCTGGGAATGTGGACGGCCGTGACGCGGAAGATGACGAACGGCGTGGTGCTCAATCCGGAGGAGTGCATTTCCCGCGAGGAGGCCTTGCGGATGTATACCCTGTGGGCGGCGTGGCTCCAGCATTCCGAAAAGGAACGGGGCAGCGTGGAGGCGGGAAAACTGGCGGACCTGGTTGTGGTGGACAAGGACTACATGAGCGTGCCGGCGGACGAGATCAAGGACCTGCGGCCGGTGATGGTGGTGATCGACGGGAAGGTGGTCCGGGAGTAGGCGCGGCTGGCATGCGGCTTCCTTAGCGCAATTTTTGAGGCACCTGAAATTCAGGTCCGGCGTACATGAATTCCTCCGCTTGTTTGTAGGGAGAATCCCTGGCGGCGATCTCGGCGAGTTTGCGGACGTTGATTTCGACGAGTTTGTTGACGGCGGCGTCATCGGCTGTTTCGAGGAGGGGGAGCTTGCGTCCCGTGTCTTCCAGGCGCCGGCGGATCCGCATAGCCATGCTGTAGTTGATGGTCTTCAATGCCTGGGCGGCGCGAAGCTTCTTATCAAACGTCGGCGCGATGCCGACCACTTTGGGCTGGGGAGTGAAGGTGGCGGTGCTTTCCGCTTCGCGGCGGCGCGGGTCGAAGGGTTGGGCGTAGTAATAGAGTTCGCGAGTGACGTGAGGTTGGAGGCCGGCCTTGGCGAAGGGGAGTTGGAAATTAGGGAGAGCCGCCGCTTGCCGCGCTTCCTCGGCGGCGAGTCCGGTGTAGAAGCGATCGAGCACTTCGTCATATTCGGCGTAGGGATTGGGGATGAACAGGACGTCGGGCTTGAGCAGGCGGATGTAGAAGAGGATGCGGTCGCGGATCTCCGTGGGCGACACTCCGCCGAGTTCATCGGCGCGATAGCCGAGTGAATGCACCTGCGTAATACCGAGGATCTTCGCCGCCTGCTCGACTTCGGCTTTCGTGCGCGACGCGGTCTCCTCGGGCGGCAGGCGCCAGGAGTCCTTGTCGTCATTGGTGACGCGTACGAGAATGGCGCGATCGCCGCCGGCGACCATGGCCGAGATGGAACCTCCAGCGGCGAGGATGAAGTCAGAGGCATCGGCTGTGACGACGAGAACGTTTTTCGCGCTGGCTATGGAAACGAACAACAGGAAGAGAACAATCATCATTTCACCGCGTTGGTTGAGATGTAGTCTTTAAGACCGGGAAGATAGTCGAATTCATCACGATACCAATAGACCTCGGCGTAGCGCACGCCGTTTTCCGCGCCGCGCTTGCGGGAGATCCAATCCATGTACCACTCTTCGATGAGGACCGCCGCCTCCTCGTCGGTTTTGCCCTCGAACTCGGGGACAGTGAGCTTTTCGGCCTGGAGTTGCTGGCGGATATTGCGCGCCATCGAGGGGTGAGCGTAGACATTGAGGTGGGTTACGTAGGCTTTCTGCTTGCGCTCAACCTGGCTCTTCGTGAGTTCCATGGCGACGTTCGGATGGTGGCCACGCCCGTAATCGACGCGGGCTTTGAGGAAGAGATAAGGGACGCGATAGGGCTCCAGGCCGAGGGCGAGATGTTCGGGATGGACGTTCGGAAGTCCGGCCATCCAGACGGCCTCCGCGACGGCGCGAGCAATCTTGCGATGATCCGGATTGCGGTCATAGTGGCCCCATGGATCGTGGCTGAGCACGACGTCCGGACGGTGTTTGCGGATGAGGAGGATCAATTGAGCGCGGAGTTCCTGCAGCGGGATGGGGTCCATGTAGTCGTTGCGCCAGTTGAGGCTGTAGACGCCCTTCATTCCCAGGATGCGCGTGGCGGCTTCGGATTCGCGGAGGTTGATCATGTCATTGAGCGGATACCCGCTGGCGCCGTCCTTTTCGTCATTGGAAGCGCGGGCGTACCAGGATTCGTAGCCGGCGTCCGTGAACCTGGCGATGAGGCCTCCCATGCCGTAGTCCGTGGTGTGGTCGTCGTGATGCGGTTCAATGACGAGAAGGATGTGGCCCGGCGGAATCTTTCCGAGGGGCAGCGGGGCCGCGGCGAGGGCGGGAATGATGAGGGCAAGCAGCAGGATCTTCACTTGGGCCTCGCGTTGGTTTCGAGATAATCCTTGAGTCCGGGGATGTCGTCCCATTCGCCGACGGCGTAGAAGAGTTCCGCGAACGTGACTCCGGCGCGCCGGCCGGCTTCGCGGCTGGGAGTTTCCATGGAGAGGCGGCGCGCCTCGGGGTTGGCTGGATTGCCGCGGACGTTCTTGTGCGACCAGAAGGCGTCGGTCTTGCGGCCGAGTTGGGCCTGGTTGAATTCCATGGCGATGTTTGGGGTGTGTCCTTTGCCGTAGTCTTCGCGCTGCGCGTAGTAGATCCGCGGGACGCGGAAGGGCTCGAGTCCGGCGGCGAGGTGTTCGGGGTGAACGTTGGGGAGTCCGGCCATCCAGACCGCTTCTCCGACGGCGCGCGCCACGCGTTTGTGGTCGGGGTTGCGGTCATAGTGTCCCCATGGATCCCAGGACATGAGGACATCCGGCCGGTACTTGCGGATGAGGAGGATGTATTGGGCGCGAATCTCCTTGAGCGGCGCCGAGGACATGTGGTCATTGCGCCAGTTGAGGCTGATAACTTCCTTCATGCCCAGGTGACGGGCGGCCTCCTGGGATTCGCGCAGATTCACTTGATCGTTGGGTCCCCACTCGTGACCGTCCTTTTCGTCGTTGGTGGTGCGGACGTAATAGCCGGACCAGCCGGCGTCGGCGAGGCGGGCGATGAAGCCGCCGAACCCCCACTCCCACGTGTGATCGTCGTGGTGAGCGAGGATGACGAGGAAGGTTTTGCCCTTCGGGAGTTGACCGAGCGGCACGGGGTCCGCTGCTTGCAGGACGGAGGCAAAGAGAAGGATGGCTAGTCCGTGATACACTTTTCGCATTCCTATGCGCCACGCATGGCTGTTATTTTTCGTACCGGTATTGATGATCGCGCAAACCGAGCGCCGCATTCTAGTAGTTTCCGCTTCCACCGGAGATTATATCTATGGAGCGGGGGGGACGTTGGCACGCTACATCCGGGAGGGATGGCGTGTCGATGTAGCGGTGTTCGCCAACGGGGAGAAAATGTCGCGGGGGCTGAGTCCCGCGCAGACGCGTCTGGCGAATGTGGAGGAAGGGAAGGCGGCGGCGAAACTGCTGGGAGTTCATGACGTGGTGATGATGGACGACAAGAGCGGAGAACTGGGGCAAGTATCATCGACGGAGATGCGCGAGCAATTGTTTGCGCTGATCCGGGGGATGAAGCCGCGGATTCTGTTCATTCCCGATCCCTACGTGCACTACCAGGCGGACGGTGACATTCGCTGGACGGGACGGATGGCCGAGGAGGCATGGGGTTACAGCGGCGGCGGCACGTTCGGCAACGAACTGACGCGCATGGGGCTGAAGCCTTACGGCGTGCCCGAGATTTATTACTACTCGCCGTACCGGCCCTACCGGAAAGGGGAAGGCGGCGAGGTGGAGCAGGCGCGGTTCG
The DNA here is from genome assembly GCA_026954325.1 of Bryobacterales bacterium. GTDB lineage: Bacteria > Acidobacteriota > Terriglobia > Bryobacterales > Bryobacteraceae > CADEFT01. Next base: position 35,853 of record JAIXKK010000157.1, read on the forward strand.
TGAGCCGGGATATTGCGGCCACGCTCGAGCAGAAGATCACGGCGGCCGAGTTGCTGCTCACCAGTAATCGGACGCTGGCTTCGTTGCGCAAGGGCGAGGCGGACGATGCGGGCGGCCGGCGGTACGCGCGGGAGTTTCTTACGGAGATGGCCGAGACGGTGGGGAAGAAGCATGGATTCGAGTATGCGGAGGAGTTCAACCACGTCGGCTCGTCGAGCGCCGCGCCCGGCATTGCGGACCGCTTTGTGGCCCGGCCGGAGACGGCGAAGTGCTCAGTGCTGGTGGTGACTCCTCGATGCGCGATTGTCTGTTCGGCGCGGGCGGCACACTGGCGCAGATGGCCGCGGAAGGCCGCGCCGTGTATGTGGCGGTATTCGGGAATGAAGAAAAGCTATCCAAGGGGCTGGGGCCGGCGGAGACGCGCATTGCAAACAACAGAGAAGGAGAAGAGGCCGCCAAGGCGCTGGGCTTGCGTGAAGTGATCAACCTGGGACACAAGAGCGGGGAGTTGGGGTCGCTATCATCAAGCGAGTTGCGGAACCAGGTAATGGCGTTGACACGGCTCTACAAGCCGGAGATCCTCTTTTTCCCCGACTGGTATGTGCACTACCAGGATGACAACGATATCTATCGCGTGGGGCGCATGGCGGAGGAGTCGCCGTATGGAGGATCGAGCCTGTTTCTTCAGGAGATGAGCTATCTGGGGTTCCCCGGAACGGCCGCGCGGCAATACTATTTCTTTGTGCCCTACCGGCCTTATCGCGCCGGAGAAGGCGGAGAGGGGCAGGCGGTGATGAAGCAGGTGGAGATCGGGGCAGTATTAGAGAAAAAAATTGCCGCGATTCGGAAGATGAAGACAGCGAACGCGGAATGGGCGGCGTTGCTGTCGGCGCGTGCCGGGCGGCCGCTCGATGCGGACGAACTGGTGGGCGCCTTCCTCACGGAACTGGCATCGACCGTCGGCCAGCGGCACGGGATGAAGTTTGCCGAGGAGTTCAACCATTTACGGCCGGTGACGGGACTTCCGGCGCACGTGCGGGAAAGAGCGCGCTGATTTGCGAATCACGGATGTTCGAGCGACAACAGTATCCGTGCCGTTGGAGGCGCCGTTGCGGCATGCCAACGGCTGCCACTGGGGGCGGTTCGTACGCACCATTGTCGAGGTGGAAGCTGATAACGGCCTGATCGGTTTGGGCGAGATGGGCGGCGGAGGCGAATCGGCGGAAGCCGTGTTCCGCGCGATGAAGCAATACCTGGTGGGGCACGATCCGGCGCGTATCGAGGAGATGCGATTTCGTATCGCGAACCCGACGGCGTCGCTTTACAACAACCGTACCCAGGTGCTGGCCGCGCTCGAGTTTGCGTGCCTGGATATTCTGGGCCAGGCATGGGGCGTGCCGGTGTCCGAAATTTTAGGCGGACGCCTCCGCGACCGCGTGCCGTTCGCCTCTTACTGTTTCTTCCGATATGCGAATGCCGCGGGGGAAGGAGAGGTGCGCACGATCGAGCAGGTGGCGGCGAATGCACGGGCGCTGAAGAAGCAATACGGGTTCACATCGCACAAGATGAAGGCGGGTGTCTTCCCGCCCGATTATGAACTGGAGGCGTTCCGCGCGCTTGCCGCGGAGTTTCCGGGTGACAGTGTGCGTTTTGATCCGAATGCGGTGTGGTCCGTGGAAGAGGCGATTCGCTTCGGACAGGGGATTGAGGATCTGCGTAACGACTATCTGGAGGATCCCACGTACGGGTTGAACGGGATGCGGCGCGTGCGGGAAAAAGTGCGCATGCCGCTGGCAACGAACACCGTGGTGGTGAATTTCGAACAACTGGCGGCGAATGCGCTCGATACGGCGGTGGATGTGATTCTGCTCGATACCACGTTCTGGGGCGGCATTCGCGCGTGTGTGAAAGCCGCGGGTGTTTGCGAAACGTTTCAGCTCGGGGTGGCGGTACATTCGTCGGGGGAACTGGGGATTCAACTGGCGACGATGCTGCACCTGGGGGCGGTGATTCCGAACCTTTCCTTCGCCGCGGATGCGCACTACCATCATCTGACCGGCGATATTATCGAGGGCGGGTTGATGCGGTATGAGGATGGAATGATTCGCGTGCCTACGGATCCGGGGTTGGGCGTGAAGTTGAATCGAGATAAGGTGCGCGAGTACCACGAACATTACCGGCGGCTGGGCGGGTATCCCTACGATCAGGACCCGCTGCGGCCGGGGTGGGCTCCGATTATCCCGAATGACCGGTGGGCGGATCCGCGGGATGACCGCAGACCGCATATGCCGCGTTAGCGCGCGGGAAAGGCGGCGACGTTGCGGACGGTGAATGGATCTCCATTCGAGAACGTGCCGTCGAAGCGGAGGTAGCGGATTTCGGCGGGCGCGAAGATGTCGGTTTTCGCGCCGCGCCAGGCGCCGTGCCGGCGATCGGCGAGGGGTTGCCAGTGTTCGCCATCGAGCGAACCTTCGACGGCGTAGTGCGCGTAGGGGGCGGGTTTCCTGTGCCAGCGCGGGTCGCTGTAATCGATGAACGCGGGCAAGTCGTAACTGACAGTGTCAATACGCACAGGGGCAGGGAGGCGGATGAGGTTGGCGTCGCGGCTTTCGGCGGGGACGAGATTTTCGCGATTGGCGGGCTTGGCGCGCTGGAGCAGGTAGAGCAGCGTGCGGCGGTAGATTTCTCGGAAGCGCGCGCCATCGGGGCTGGCGAGGATGTTGGGGAAATTCTCACCGCAGACCATGGCGAGGCGTTCGTTGCGGTGGACGGCGACGCCGATGCGATGGAGCGGCGTGGGGTCATAGGCATCCACCATGAACTCGCGCTCCTCGGGCGCGGCGCGATCGGAGCGCACGAGGATATCCCAAGCCTTGGGCTCGTAGGCGAAATCCACTTCGCCGCCCCATGGGCCGGGCACTTCGTCGCCAGGCTTCAGATTCATTCCCCGCAAAATAGGATGGGAGGCATCGGCGATCACCGCCTTGCTGCCGGGAATCCAATAGCCGACCGATGTGTGAAACACGTTGAGATAGTCGAGAGCGCTGCCGGCTGTGGGATTGAGAACAGGAGCATCGGGCGGCGCGTCCGGGGGAAGCAGCGCCGGGGATTTGAAGCCGCCTGGTTGATCACTGAGGTGGGTCCAGACGTGGCCGCGCTGCCAGATGTAGCGCGGCTCGGCGAGGCTCGGCAGGTAATCGACGATAACGGCGAAAGAATCGCCGCCGTGAATGAGCACACCGCCGCCGCGGCCGAGGTACTCCTGAAAGCGGAGGAAGCTTTCCTTGGTGGTGAACTCGGAGTGGTTGCCGATGAGAACGAGGCGGTAATCGTCGAGGCGGACGCGTCCGAGAGCGACGTCGCGCTGGGTGGCGTAGTCGATGGTGAATCCTTCGTTCCTGGCCAGTTGGTCGAGATAGCGCCAGTGATGAATATCGCTGTAGCGCTCGTAGAGGCTGTAGAAGAAATTGTTGAGGCGGTGCTGGCGGCTGCTCATGACGGTGGGCGAATAGCCGATGCTTCCGTCGTAGAAGGTGCGCCAGCCGTGGTAATCGTGGCCGCCGTTGGTGGAGTAGGCCCACCACATGTCGGTTGGCGCGACGTAGAGGACGGGCGATTGCGCGCTCCGCGGCCGGAGGATGATGTTGGTGAGCTTGCGATTCAGATCGTTGACGGCGGGGTCGACGGCGGCGCCGGGAGGGACCACGACGAGGCGATAGAGCCCGGAGGGCCAGTCACCCACGGCGACGCTCACGTGGGTGACTGGAAGGCTGCAGGTGAAGGGCACGCGCGTCACCAGTTTTTGGCGCACGTCGTCGATAATGACGGCTTCCATGGCGCGCCCGGATTCATCGGGCGCCGGGATAACATCGAGCGTCTGCTTCTCACCCGGCGTCCAACTTAGATCAGCGGGGCTGAGGATGGGAAAGAAGTTCGATGGAATGTTGGGGTCCTTGCCCGCGCGTAGCTTATACCATTCCGCCCACCAGAATTTCCGGTCGCGCGGATGATAGGCAAACAGAATGATTTCCATGTTGGGGTTACCGGTGATGGCAACCAATTGCAGAGTGGCATTCCTGGTGAAGCGAGAATAGCCGCGGCGGGCGTGGCGAGACATCTCCGCACCATCGAGGACAGCGCCGACCGCAAGGTTCGCCTCGCGATTGTAGAAGAGGGAGCCCCAGTTGGTGAACTGGTTGTCAGGGATTTTTCCGTCGGGCAAGTGGAGCGGCTGTCCCTGGAGCGCGCCTGTGTCGAACGTCATCGATTCGTTGTAGGCTTCGGGGAAGGTCCAGGTGAAGCGGATATGCTCCGCGCGCAGTTCGGAGTTGGGAGCGTGGCGGATGCGGTAAAGGTCGATGCCGGATAGACGCTCGTGCCGCAGTTCGAGACGGAGCGGGATGTCGCCAATGGAAAGGAGCGCAGTGTCCGGGCGCGGCGTGCGCTGAACCGAGAGACCGCGGCTGGCGACGGCCAACTCGAAAGTCGGCGCATCGCGGCTGAGCAGCGGCTGGCCGTCCGCGGAGCCGCCGAAGGCCCGCGCGAGGAAATTCTGCTGGGCCGGCAAGGGGAGGACGATGAGAAATAGAGCAGCCCAACAGGAAGGGAGTTTCATGTCAGGCATTGCGCCATCTTTCGCCATCCCTTGTCAAGTGCGTTCGGGCGACAATGTACTGAGGTGAAGGAGCACACATGAAGCAAGTCATCATTTTCATTCTTTTTGTTTCAGCCGCCCAGCCGCAGATGTTTCATCATCCGGCGCCGGTTTCCCCAAGTACGTTTCCCATCATGGCGTGGGGCAGCGCCCCTTCCGATCCGGAGCAGTTGAAACAGATGAAGGAGGCGGGGTTGAACGTGGCCGGGTTCTGCCGCGTCGAGGATGTACAGAGGATTCGCGATGCGGGGCTCACGTGTTTCGTCAGCGACAAGCGCGTGAATGGGTACGACTGGAGCAACATGCCTTCCGATAGCGAATTGCGGAAGAACGTCGAGGAAGCGGTCCGCGAGGTGGGAGACAATCCGGCGGTGCTCGGGTATTACCTGCGCGATGAGCCGCACGCGTCGCTGATGCCGGCGATGGGCCGCGTCTCGAAGCTGCTCAAGGAACTGGCGCCCACGAAGTGGCCCTACGTGAACCTGTTCCCGTACCGGGTGAGCAAGGAGCGAATGGGAGTGGACGATTGGGATACTTACGGCCGGATGCTGGTGGAAAAGATCGGGCAGCCGTTCCTGAGCTACGACAACTATTCTCTGGTGGGCGGCGAGATGCTCGACTACTTCTACAACAACCTGGATCTGGTGCGGCGGCTGTCGATGGAGACGAAGACACCATTCTGGAACTGCATTCTCGCGAATGCGCATTTCAACTACATGGAGCCTTCAGACGCCACATTTCACCTTCAGGTGTATGCGACGCTCGCTTACGGCGGGCGCGGGATTCAATACTTCACCTATTACACGCCGCACATCGGCAACTACCGGCTGGGCGCCGTGGACCAGTTCGGGAACAAGACCGCCACGTGGGATGCGCTGCGGCGAATCAACCTGGAGTTGCATGCGCTCGCTCCGGTGATGACGAAGCTGCGGAGCACGGGTGTTTATCATTACCCCGACGCGCCCGATTACGGCAAACCGCTTTCGGAGAGCAAGGTGGTGGCGCGCGTGACGACGATGCAGCGGTACGTGAAGCCGCCGGTGCAAGGGCGCGTGCTGGTGGGCGAGTTCGAGGACGGGCAGGGGCGGCCGTATGTCCTGATCGTGAACAAGGATTTGCACAACAGCTTTCAATTCGCCGTCGAGTTGAAGCAGCGTGGACGTAAGTTGGTGCGCATCTGCAACTACTCGGGCGAAGAGGAACCGTTCGGGCGCGAGATGGACTGGCTCGCGCCGGGCGCGGGTGTGTTGCTGCGTATCAGCGATTAGACAGGGTGGCCGGTGATTTGTTCATTCTTCCGGTCCCAATACATCTTCTTGCCTTCCCGGTAGGCGCGGGTGGCCATAATGACGGCGACGGCGTGGGCGAAGCCGGTCTCGATGTGGCCGTTCGGGGTCTTGCGTGAGCGCATGCATTCGAACCAGTTGTCGGTGTGCGCCTTCAGATTGTCGTCCTGATGAACTGGACCGGGCTCGGTGCTGCCCGGCAGTGTTACGGGCTCGGGCTTCACTTTGGAATTGGCTGACTGAAAGATGCGGTTCGATCGCCAGCCGCTTTCCGGTTCGGCCAGGAACCACCACTGGGGGCTGCCTTCCCCCCCGGGCGAATACAGCGTGCCGCGCGCGCCGCGGATGATGGTGTGGTCGCCGTAAGCGTTTCCGAACGTGGTGCTGTAGGTGTACAACACCTGTTTTTCCGCGAATGTGGAAACGCACTGGAAGGTGTCGGGATTTTCTCGTACGTCGTGCCAGGCAAAGATGCCGCCGTTGGCCACGGTATCGCTCGGGATGAAGGTATCGAGATAGAAATGCGCCAGACCGGAGCCGTGGCTATACCACTGGTCGGTGATGCCGCCTGAGAAATCCTTGAAGATGCGGAACTCGAAATAGGCGCGCGGATCGAACGGGCGCGCCGCGCGGCCGAGAAGCCAGCGGTTCCAATCGGTATCCTGCTCGCGGATGGCTGCGACGTCCGCATCTTTGGGCGCGTGCCAGCGTGGGCCATTGAAGTTCCATGCCTGGTCGATGGAAACAATCTTGCCGAGCTTGCCGCCGCGGATGATTTCGCGCACCTGATGCTGGTAGGGACAGCTCAGCCATTGCGATCCCATCTGGACCACTTGCTTTCCGGCGCGCACGGCGTCGCGCGCGAGTTTGGCATCCTCGAGGGTGTTGGCCATGGGCTTTTCGCAATAGCAATCCTTGCCCGCGCCCACGACCTCGGCGAGGATTCTCGCGTGCTGGTGATCCCCGGTGGCGATCATGACGGCGTCCAACTCGGGGTCCGCCAGCAAATCTTCCGAGTACTTGTACAATTTCGGCCGTGCTCCGAACTTACGTTCGGCATCATGGGCGGCGCGCTCGCGATTGACAGACCAGAGATCGCAGACACCGCGGAAATCGAACTTCGGATCCGTCGCGGAGGTGAGCTTCAGCATCGCGCGGTGGCCGAAGGCGCGATGGCCGCAGCCGATTTGTCCGATCTGGATGCGATCATTGGCCCCCAGGATGCGTGTGTAGGACTTGGCGGTCTGCATGGCGGAGGCGGCGGCCGTGCCCAGAACCGCCCTGCGGGAAATGGAAGACATGGCTCCTCCTTGGAAAATAGCCTGTTTTTTCGATGGTATCACCTGGCGATGGCGCCATCAGCCGTTGAGAGGAGCGGTGCGCTTGTGCCAGTCGGTTGTCGATTGGTAGGCGTGGCCCACGCGGAAGAGCGTGGCCTCGTCGAAAGGCCTGGCGCAAAATTGAATGCCGAGCGGGAGAGATGGAGGACCGGCGGTGAAGCCGCACGGCAGCACAAGGGCTGGTATGCCGGCCACGTTGGCGAGGTTGAAGGTATCCGGCCGGGGTGCGCGTGGAGGATCGGTGGGAGCGTCAGTGTTGACGATCTCTTCCTCGAGTTTGGGCGCGGCGTTACCGGCCGGCAGCACCAGCACATCGCAAGTCTCGAAGACACGCCTCATCTCTTCCATCACCAGCGTTCGCAGACGCAGGGCCTTGATGTAATCCACGGCAGAGTAGAATGAGCCGGCTTCGAGGCGCTCGCGAACGAGGGAATCGAGCAGGTCCGCGTGTTCCCGCAGGCGCTTCTGGTGGAACGCCGCGGATTCGGCGCCGAGGATTACGGGGGAGATGGAACTGGCCAGCCCCGGTTGGCGAACCTGCACTTCGACCTGGACAACTCCCAGTTGCTTCAGCCGGGAGATGGCTTCGTGGAGAGCGGCCGCGGTCTCGGGGTGCACGTGGTCGAAGAAATAGTTTGAGGGAACGCCCAGGCGCAGACCCTTCACGCCGCCGTTGAGCGCCTTAGCGTAGTTTGGTACGGGCGCGGCGGCCGCGTTGCGGTCGTTGGGGTCGCTACCCGCAATGGCTTGCAGCATGAGAGCCACGTCCGTAACGGTTCGCGCCATTGGGCCTACATGGTCCAGCGTCCAACTGAGGGCGGTCACTCCGTGAAGGCTGACGCGCCCATACGTGGGCTTGAGCCCGACGACACCGCAACTCTTGGCGGGCCCGCGAATGGAACCGCCGGTGTCGCTGCCTAGAGTGAGAGGGGCCATTCCGGCGGCGAGCGCCGCGCCTGATCCGCTCGAGGAGCCTGAGGGAGAGCAGGCGAGGTCCCACGGATTGCGCGCAGGCCCGGCAAGTCCTTTTTGGCCGCTTCCCATGGCGAACTCGAGAAGATTGAGCTTGCCGATCAGGATGGCGCCTGCCTTGTTGAGGCGGCCGGTGACGGTGGATTCGTAATCGGGAATCCAATTGGAGGTGACCTTCGATCCGTTGGTGGTGCGGACACCGGCAGTGGCGATGAGATCTTTAGGGGCATAGGGGATGCCGTGCAGCGGTCCCCGATAGCGGCGCGCGGCGATGTCCTTCTCGGCTTGCCGTGCCTGATCGAGGGCGCGGTCGGCGGTGACGGTGAGGAATGCGTTCACCTTCGGGTTCACCTTTTCGATCCGTTCAAGGAACGCGCGCACTACTTCCACAGGGGATAGCTTGCGCGCTTTGATGAGTGGCGCAAGTTCGGTGACGGGGCGAAAGAGAATTTCAGACGCATTCACGGCGCGGCCCCCGGTCTACTTGAGAATCCCCTGAGTGGGTGCAATCCGATCGTCAATCTCCATTTCGCGGAGGGTGCGCAACAGCGGCAGGCGGCGTTCGAGCACGGGTTGAAGCACGCGGAGGCGCTCGTCGCCGAGGCGTAATCCATGCGCCTCAGCGATGTTACGAAGAGCTTCCAAAGACAGGACGGAGGTGACTTGCCCGGCGCCGCTGCCGATTGTGGCGCCGCAGGCGAGCGATTGAATCAGGCGTCTTCTGTTCACGGTAAGTCTACGTTCGCTCAATTCCAAACGGCTGTCAATCTGCCGGGGCTACATCCCCAGGCGCGATCCTTGCCGCCTGGGCTACCACCATTGTCCCAGGGGTTGCCAGCCCCGGCTGAAGTAATCGCTGAGGACGAATACGAACATGATGGCCAGCCAGAAGAGCCCCGCGGCCACGAAGAGCCTGATCATGGAACTCGATTGCTTCAAGTTCATGAAGAACGTCACGACGAGCGTGCCCTTGATCACGGCGATGGTCATCGCCGCAATGAAGTTGTACTCACCCAGTTCGAGTTTCGAGACGGCCACGGTGGTGAAGGTGAGCGCGATGAGCACCGCCCACACGCCGGCGTATACTTTCGCGGGAACAATAGAGTGCGTCATTTGGTGTGTCCAATCAGGTAGAGGAGAGGGAAGAGAAAGATCCAGATGATGTCGACGAAATGCCAATAGAGGCCGATCATCTCGACGGGTGTGTACCATTGCGCGCTGAATCGGCGGCGGGCGGCCATGACAATAAGGGTGGTGATGAGACCCGCGCCTACAATCATGTGAAGCGCGTGCAGGCCAGTCATGGCGAAGTAGAGGAAAAAGAGGATCTGCGCCTGGTGGAAATACCGCGCGTCGGCATATTGAAAATTGGGGCCGGGGATGTGGTGATCGACCCACTTTTCGTGGTACTCCACGAACTTGATGTCCAGAAAGACGCATCCGAGAATCAGCGTCAGCACCAGAAACAGGATGAGGGCTTTGTTTTTCCCGAGTTGCGCGGAATGTACGGCCATGGCCATGGTGAGGCTGCTGCAGATCAGCACGGCGGTATTGATTCCGCCCAGCGTTACGTTCATGAACTGGCTGGTGGAGGCGAACGCGTCCGGATAGAGGTTGCGGTAGACAGTATAGCCGCCAAACATTCCTCCGAAGAACATGACCTCAGTGAGGAGAAAAATCCACATTCCGAGCAAGGACGATTCCAGTTGCTGCTCCGGCGTATCGAAGTGGTGCCGTAATTCCGGGGGATGAAGAGCTTCCAGGGTAACGTCGCTTTCAGCCAATGGATCCTCCTTATCCGCGCGCTTCCGCGGCGTGGACAGACTCATCGCCGTAGTTATAGGCGTTCTCAGTGACTACCGGCATCTCGTCGAAGTTGAATGTCGGCGGAGGGGAGGGCGATTTTTCCCATTCGAGCCCCTTCGCATTCCACGGGTTTTGCGGCGCTCGTGGGCCGCGATTCCAGGCCCAGGCGAGGTAGATCATGGGGATGAGGTAACCCACGCCGAGGATGGATGCGCCGGCGCTGGAGAGCACGTTGAGGCTTTGGAACTCAGGGGCATAGGTGGCATAGCGGCGGGGCATGCCGAGGTAACCGAGTATGAACTGTGGAAAGAAGGTCAGGTTGAACCCCACGAATACCACCAAGGCGGCGAATCTGGCCCACCCCTCCGGATACATGCGTCCAGTTATCTTGGGAAACCAGAAATGAATACCTCCCAGGTAAGCCATCACCATCCCCCCGACCATCGTGTAATGGAAGTGGGCAAGCACGAAGTAAGTGTCGGTAACAAGAACGTCGATCGCGACGGTGGCTAAGAACAGGCCCGTGAGCCCGCCGATGGTAAACAGGCCGATGAAACCGAACGCGTACAGCATGGGCGTGTCATAGGAGATGGACCCGCGATACATGGTGGCGGTCCAGTTAAAGACCTTGATGGCCGAGGGAACAGCAACCATGAAGCTGAGCAGGGAGAACAGCATGCCGGCGTACATCGATTGGCCGGAGACAAACAGATGGTGCCCCCACACCAGGAAGCTCAGAATGGCGATGGCGACGCTCGAGAACGCAACAAAACCGTAGCCGAACACCGCCTTGTGCGAAAAACAGGTGATCAGTTCGCTGATCACTCCCATGCCCGGCAGAATCATGATATAGACTGCCGGGTGAGAATAGAACCAGAACAGGTGTTGAAAAAGGATGGGATCGCCGCCGAGTTTGGGATCGAAGATTCCCGCGTGAAAAAGCCGTTCCAGCCCGAGAAGCACGATGGTGATGGCCACCACGGGCGTACCCAGAACCTGAATGATGCTGGTTGCGTAATGGGACCATACAAACAGCGGCAGGCGGAACCATGTCATGCCAGGGGCGCGCATCTTATGAATGGTGACGATAAAATTCAGGCCGGTGAGGATGGACGAGAACCCCGCGACGAACACGGCCACCGCCGTCATGATGACATGAGTATTCGAGTAAGTGGTGCTGAACGGGGCGTAGAAGGTCCAGCCGGTATCCACGCCTCCGGAGGCGACGGCCGCGACAGCCACGACCCCGCCGATAATACAGATACCAGCTAGTAAGTTAATGCGCGGAAACGCCAGGTCGCGCGCGCCGATCATCAGGGGGATGAGAAAGTTGCCGAGAACGGCGGGGATGGATGGGATCAGGAAGAAGAAGATCATGATGATCCCATGCATGGTGAACAGCTTGTTGTAGGTTTCCGGCGAGAAAAGGAGGCCGTGGGGCGACGTGAGATTCAACCGCATCCCGACGGCGAATGCTCCGCCGATCATGAAGAACGCGGTGATGGAGAAGAGATAAAGCAGAGCGATACGTTTATGGTCCGTCGTGAACAGCCACGATTGCCAGCCGTACTGGATGTTGAGATAGTTTGGGCTCTCTTTGATTTTGGGTTGTTCGAAGGTAATGTTCATTTGGGACTCCCTTTGGCCGCCGCGGGCGCCCCCTTTGTGGGCGCGGGTTGTTCAGGCGGCTGAGAAAGGCTCTTCACGAAAACAATGAGCTGAAGAAGACCTTCCTCGCTGATTTGGCCCTGGAATACCGGCATCACGTTGCGTTCATAACCTTTGACGATTTTCGCGTTGGGGTCGAGAATGGATTCGCGAACGTAGGCCTCGTCCGCCATCACAGTGCGGCCGTCGTCGAGTTGGACAGGATGGCCGAAGACGTTCCGCAGCGAGGGACAGCGGCCCTTGGCGTCGAGGACATGACAGGTGACGCAGCCGTACTGGGAAAAGAGCTTGGCTCCCTGGTCCACCATGGAGCCGCCGCGTTCGCCGCCGGAGAGCCAGACTTCGTAGTCGGCGGGGCTCATGACGTTCACCCAGCCGCCCATTTTGGAATGATCAGCGCCGCAGTATTCGGCGCAGAACAGGTGGTAGCGGCCCGGCTTTGTGGCTTGGAACCAGAGGATTTCATAATGCCCGGGGACCACATCGTGCTTTACACGGAAGGCGGGAATGAAAAAACTATGGATGACGTCCTGGCTCGCCAGGGTCACTTTGACGGGCGTGCCGGTGGGAACATGGATTTCGTTGATTTCACGCTGGCCGCCCGGGTATTCCACCTTCCACATCCATTGCTTTCCGGTGACATAAAGATCCAGCGTGTTCGCCGGCGGGTTGGCGCTGTCGAAATATAGCTTGGTTCCCCATACGAACATGACGAGCATCACCAGGAACGGAATCGTGCTCCACACAATTTCCAACATCACCGATCCGTGGTGTTGCCGTGGAGGCGGCCCACCCGGGCGCCGGCGGTATTTTACGGCGAAGAAGAAGACGCAGCCGAAAATCAGCACGATCATAATGGCGCTGACCACGAGAAGGAACGTGTACAGCAGATCCACCTGACCGGCAAAGGCGGAGGCGCGCGGCGGGTAGATAGAGAGATTACCCATTCCCGGCCTCCAGGCGCTTAACGCCGCCGCGCCCGAGCCTGGCGTCACGGCGGAACATGATGATCATGAATCCGAGCAGAACGCCCACTGTGGCCACTCCACCGGCGCGCAGGGCGCTCATGATCACGAAACCGTACTTGCCGTTGGCGGGATCGTAGTGGAAGCAGTAAAGCAACACCTGGTCCACGGGAGATCCGATCTTTCCGCCGGATGCCTCGACAAGCCCCAGCCTCACGTCACGCTCGGGGTAGGAGATGCCATAAAAGTAGCGCGCCACGCGGCCTTCGGGCGTGAGGACGATGATGCAGCTTGGATGAACGAATTGATTCGTGTTGGAGTCGTAGGCGAAGCGGAAGCCCACCGAGGCAGCCAGTGTATTGATGGCGCCCTCTGAGCCGGTGAGGAAGTGCCAGCCCGATTCGCTTCCCGGCCGGCCGTACTGCTTCATGATCTCCTCCTTCTTGGCCGCGGCCTGCGAAAAGTTCTCACGCGGGTCGAAACTTACCGCCACCACGTTGTATTCCTTGCCTGCCGTCAGGGGGAGTCCGTGGACGCTGCGCACCGTTCCGCGCAGCACCATGTTGCATAAGGAGGGACACGTGTAGTAGACCAGTGCGAGGATGACCGGCTTGCCGAGATACCGGCCAAGAGTCACCTGGCTGCCATGCTCATCGGTGAACGTAAGATCCGGCGGCGCCTGAGCCCCCATTTTCTGATCGATGCCGATGTTTTCCAGCAGTTTCGGACGCCCGTAGACCTGAGCCTCGCAGAGGGCGGGGGTGAGCGCGAGCGCCGGGATCAAGACAAAGAACCGGGTCAACGTTTTGGTGCCTCCTTTCTGACGGGAAAGCCGCGTTCGAGCGCCAAGTCGATGGCTCTGCTGATGGGAATGCGAACGATGCCCGCTTTGCGGTCCACCCAGCCGTAGGTGGAGAGTTGGTGATTTTCCCGCGCCAGGAAATCCTCCATTGCGGTTGCCGGGAACACTTCCAACCGCGGGGCGGGCGGGAAGATCCGCTCGGATGGGGCGAGAGGATTCTCGACGGATTCCGGTGGGGTGGCCTTGAGGTACTGGAACATCCCATAGGTGATCACGCACACGAGGGCGGTGACAATGGCGAGGCCGATGCCGGCCGCCAGGATGGGAAATACCGGCGCGTCGGTTGTTTCGTGTCCGCTGGTGTGATGTTCCATAGGTCCTCTCAAAACGTCACGGTCTCGCGAGGCGCGCCTCTCAACCGCGGGTCGTTCAAGGGGACCAGCGGCCGGGCGCGCAGTTGCCAGAAGAGCGCCGCCAACCACAGGCCGCCAATAGCGACCGGCAGGAGCAGATCCGTATAGTGCACTTCCAGCCGTTGCTGGTAGAAGCCGGGCTCGACGACCCAAAACACGTCAACAAAGCGCACAATCAGCATGAAGGCGCACAGCTTCAGCAGCAGGCCGGCGCGGCGTTTCATGTCCCGCTGCATCATCAGGACAAACGGCAGACAAAAATGAAAGACGATGAGAAAGACCGCAATCGCATTCCAGCCTTTCGCGAGCCGGCGCAAATACCAGGGGATCTCTTCCGGCAGGTTACCCGCCCAGATGATGATGAACTGCGAGAAGGACAGGTAGGCCCACATGATGGTGAACGCGAACATCAAATTGCCGAGGTCGTGGAGGTGCTGCTCAGTCACATGGTCGCGCAGCGGCGCGTACCTGGAGAGCAGAATCAGCAGCGCAATAATGAGCGCGAACGCCTCCAGAACCTGTCCCATCAGAAACATGGCGCCATAGACGGTGGAGAACCAGTGGGGTTCGATGGACATGATCCAGTCAAAAAAGGCGAATGTCGCGGTAACCACGAATACCACCAGGCCGGGCGCGCTGAGCGCGCGCATGCGGCCCATCAGCGCGTCATCGCCGGTGCGGTCCTGATCGAGGGACCACTTGCTCAGCAGGTACGCGTAGAGCGTCCACACCGCGAAGTAAAACACGGCGCGCGCGATGAAGAATGGGACGTTGAGGTAGGCGGCTTTGCTCTGAATATTCGCATCATGCACGGCCTCCGGTCCGGCCCACACGTACAGCGTCGCGATGCCCGCCAGGACGGGAATCAGCAGGAGCGCCATGATGGGAATGGTGCGGGCGCCGGCTTCGCAGAAACGGCGGATAACCATGCCCCACTTGCCGCCCACGGTGTGATGCATCAGCAGGATTCCGAGACAGCCGAGGGGCATTCCCGCCCAGAACAGATAGGCGAACAGATATGAGCGCAGGAATTCCGCGCGGTTCGCCTGGAAGGCGGCGAGCGCGCCCAAAGTACCGGCGATGCCGATGACCAGGCTCCACCGCTGCCATAAGGCGATCTTGTCCATCGCGGGATCGGGGTTGGTCATCGGGAAACCTCCTTCGCGGGCGGCGCGGGCGGCGGAGCTGCGGGCATGCTTTCGAGTTGTTGCCGTTCGGCGGGCGGCGCATCCGCGAGCTTCGCATTCTGGCTGAGCTGGAGGACGCGAATATACGCAGTGATACGCCACCGGTCATCAGGGGGGACGTTCAAAGCGTAACTGGGCATGGCGCCAAAGCCGTTCGTGATCACATCGAAGAAATGTCCGGCCGGCGCGCTACGTAGCTTGCCGGTGTTGTAGTTTGCCGCCTGGCGGAAGCCGCGCCGCACCACCATGCCGTTCCCATCTCCCACCCGGCCGTGGCACGGCGAGCAATAGATGTTGAACCGCTGCTGCCCTCGCAGGACGTCGGCGCGCGTAATGGGGAAAGGAAAGTCCTCGACATCATTGCCGCCGGTTTTTCCCGTATAGCGAGCCTTGTCGATACGCAGTTCGCCGCGCGCCACGGTTCCTTCGGGGGCCGGACGCGCGGAACGCCCGTCGCCGAAGAAATCGGTCCCGGCCAGCGGCTTGTAGCGCGGCTGGTTATGCATGTCCTGGCGGCATGCGGCAAGCGGCAGAATGAGCAACAGAAGCGCGATTCTAGGCTTCAACTTCCATCACCTCCAGAGGCTTCTGCTGCTCGAGGAACCGGCGCGTGGCGGCCAGGTCGAACTTCGGATCGGTTGCTTCGATGCAGAGAAAGAACTGATCCCGCGAGGCGCGCTCGAACTGCGGGACGTTGAAGACAGGGTGGTAGGGCTGCGGCAGTCCGTTCAGGCCAAGCATGGCGACAACAGCCGTCAGCGACGCGATCAGCACCATGCACTCGAAGGTGATAGGGATGTACGCGGGCCAGCTATTGAGGGGCCGTCCGTCGACAATGTGAGGATAGGCGATGACCGAGATCCACCACATGAGGCCGAATCCTCCGGCCGCTCCCAGCAGTCCGCCGGCGAAAACGATCCTCGGCACGCTATTGCCGCGGAAGCCCACTGCTTCGGCCAGCCCCTCCACGGGCATGGGGGCGTAGGCATCCATGTCGCGGTAGCCTTCCGCATGCGCCTCCCGCGCTGCATCGAGCAACGGTTCAGGGCGGTCAAAGGAAGCCATGAGCCCGTAAAGGCCGCTTTGTCCTTCGTACTCAATCTCCATGGGCAGGACTCGGTTCCTCGGGGTGGACTAAGTGATGCACCACCTCGCGCATTTCGAAAATAGAGATCGCGGGCAATCCGCGTATGAAGAGAAACATCAGGCTAAGGAAGACGCCGATGGTTCCGAAGTAAGTGGCCCAATCCCATACGCTGGGATAGTAACGGTTCCAACTCGACGGCAGAAAATCGCGCTCCAGGCTGGTGACGACAATCACGAAGCGCTCAAGCCACATGCCCACATTCACGACCAGGGAAATAGCGAAGACCGCCCGGACGTTCATGCGCACGCGGTGCGACCAGAGAGCCTGGGGGATGAGAATATTGCAGAGGATCAGGAGGACGAAGGTCCACCAATAGTGGCCGAGCCAGGCGCGGTTCATGTACATGAAGCGCTCATATTGATTCCCGCTGTACCAGGCGATGAAGGCTTCCATGCCGTAGCCATAGGCAACGATCAGACCCGTGCCCAGCATCACCTTGGCCATGCACTCGATGTGGCGCATGGTAATGAGGTCTTCCAGGTGATACCAGCGGCGCACGGGGATGGCGAGTGAAAGCACCATGGCGAATCCCGAGTAAATGGCTCCGGCAACGAAGTAAGGCGGAAAGATCGTCGTGTGCCAGCCGGGCAGGATGGCAATCGCGAAGTCAAAGCTCACCACGGAGTGCACGGAGACGACGAGCGGCGTGGAGAGCCCGGCCAACAGGAGATACGCTTTCTGGTAGCGCGACCAGTGACGCGCTGATCCGCGCCATCCCATTGCCAGCAGACCGTAGATAGTGCGCGCCACCGGGCCTCTCGCCTTGTCGCGCATGGTGGCGAGATCGGGAATCAGACCCGTGAACCAGAACAGGAGCGAGACCGTTGCATAGGTGGACACGGCGAACACATCCCAGATGAGCGGACTGCGCGGCTGGGGCCAGAGCCACATGGTGCTGGGATAAGGCAGCAGCCAGTAGGCGAGCCATGGGCGGCCGAGGTGCAGAATGGGGAACATGGCTGCGCAAGCCACGGCGAACAGCGTCATGGCTTCAGAGAAGCGATTGATGGAAGTGCGCCAGTCCTGCTTCAGAAGCAGGAGGATGGCCGATATGAGGGTTCCCGCGTGGCCGATGCCGATCCACCAGACGAAATTGACAATCGCGAATCCCCATGCAATTGGTATGCGGATGCCCCAGATTCCCACACCGCGAATGAACAACCAGGTGATCGCCAGCAGGAATACATTGGCCAGCACGAAGCCGCACGCAAACCCGATGAACAGTTGGCGCGGCGTTTTCGTAAAAGGCATGAATACCACGCCGCCGATCTTGTCCGTGACGGTGCCGTAGTCGTGGCCGGGCCCCAGGACCTTCGCCGGACCGGGGTCGATGCCGGCTGCGGTTGTGGTTGGTTGCTCAATATCCAAGGCTCACCCTTTCTCCAAGTCCGGATTCGGATTGCGCAAACGGGCCAGGTAAGTGGTGCGCGGGCGGGTGTTGAGTTCTTCGAGCAGCGCGTACTTGCGTTTTTGGCCGGCCCGCCGCGTCAGTTCGCTCTTGGGATCGTTGAGATCGCCAAACACGATGGCCTGCGCCGGGCAAGCCTGCTGGCAGGCGGTGAGGATTTCTCCGTCCCTCACCTGGCGGTCCTGCTTTTCGGCCTCGATCTTGGCCCGGCTGATACGCTGAATGCAGTAACTGCATTTCTCCATCACGCCGCGGCTGCGCACGGTCACATCGGGATTGCGCACGCCATAGAGGCTTCGTGTATTCCAATCGGAGTAAAGATAGAAATTGAACCTGCGTACCTTATAGGGACAGTTATTCGAACAATACCGCGTGCCCACGCAGCGGTTGTAGACCATTTCATTCAGGCCTTCCGCGCTATGCACGGTGGCGGCCACCGGACACACCAGTTCGCAGTGCGCATACTCACAGTGCATGCACGGCACGGGCTGGTAGTAGATTTCTGGGTCGTCCAGGGGGCCCGAGAAGTAGCGGTCCACGCGAATCCAGTTCATGTGGCGCCCCTTCGCCACCTCCTCTTTCCCCACAATGGCGATATTGTTCTCCGCCTGGCACGCCACCATGCACGCCTCGCAGCCGGTGCACGCCGTGAGATCGATGGACATGCCCCACTTGTAGCCGCGGTACTCCAGGATCGGGAACAGCGTGGTCTGCTCTTCGACACGCTTCTCTTCCGGCCGCGCGAACCCGGGATCCTTGTGATACTCGCCGAAGGTGGCCACACGGAAGGGATCTCGCTCCTCCATGGTTTGGGCAATCTGGCGGGTGGCAAATGAATAGCCGCCCGATACGCGGGAAACCGCGACACCCGGGGAATGCCACGGAGCGCTGCCCGTCCGCAGCGCGTAGGCGTTGAATCCGATGCGATTGGCGACGCGGCCCGCGCGTGTCCGGCCGTATCCGAAATGGATGGTGATGGAATCATCCGCCTGTCCGGCCTGCACCCACACCGGTCCTTTTACGGACCGTCCGTCCAGCGTGAGTTGCACAGTGTCCCCGGTGTTGGCCTGGAGACTCTGCGCGGTCTTGGGCGACATCCACACCGCGTTATCCCAGGTCATGGTGTTCTGTTGCTTGGGAAGTTCCTGAAGCCAGGAGTTGTTGGAAAACGCGCCATCTCCGATTGTGGGGTCGGGACGGAAGACGACTTCCAGGCCCCGTGCCGGTGCCGGCGAGGGAGCGGGGATCTTCGCCGCGGGCGGTGTCTTCTCCGGGAATGCGGTGCCCGCGATCACGCCGTCGTGCAGGGAAATCCGCCAGTAGTCATCGAAATCCGGCGTGCCGCGCCGCGCCCGCCAGTAGCCGCTGACAGTATCGTGCGAGGACCGGTCGCCGTGATTCAGCAGCACGTTCATGACGTCATGGAACGTCTTGCCGCCGTAGATTGGCTCGATCAGTGGTTGGATGATGGAGACCGTGCCGTCCCATGCGCGCGCATCGCTCCAGGATTCGAGGTAGTGGGCCTCCGGCACATGCCACTGGCACCATGCCGCGGTCTCGTTACTGTACAGGCCCGCGTGGAAGCGCGTCTTCACTTTCTGCATCGCGCCGAGAAATCCAAGGTCGGCGGGCGCATCGTAGACCGGGTTGCCCCCCAGGATGAGCAGGGCGCTCACGGCGCCGCTGCGCATGTCCTGGACCAACTCCGTCAGGGACGCCAATTGATCGGCCGGATTCGCCTCCACACGATCGGTGTAGGTCACGGTCTTGCCCGCGTTGCCCAGCACCTGATTCATGGCATGAGCAATGGCGTGCACACGCGGCGGCTGGAAAGCGCCGGCAATCACCATGCCCGCGCCGCGGTGGGAGTCGAGATCCTTGGCGATCGCGGCCACGCTGCTCACGGGATGGGCGCCGCCTGGCGCGTCCATCTTCAGTTCGCGCGCCAGGGCCGCGGCAAAGGCTTCCACCTCGCCCGCGCGCATACGGAAGCGGTGTTCCGCCATGCCGCCGGTAATCGAGGGCGTGCTCTCGGCCACGTACAACCGGGGCGCTTCCGCCGTGCCGCTCTCGGCTGCCTTACGGCGACTGGTGGAATAGTCGCGCATGTAGCGCAGACTACCCGGCGTCGTCCAATAGAGAAAATCCGCGTCAAGGGAGACGATCCGGCTTGCGCGGTCGAAGTGGTAGAGCGTGTTTAGCGGCGCGCCGAAGGCGGCCACCGAACCCCTATATTCCGCCAGTGCGCCGCAGGGCTCCCACTGGTGCCATCTGGCTTCCGGAAACGCGGTGAGGAATTCCTGAATCTGCGCCGCCAGTGTTGGAGAGGTGACCGTACCCGAGAGAATGCGGAAGCCCGCGCCTTTCTTCAGGCCCGCCTCCTCCCGCGCGCTCGCCAGGGCCGTGATCATCGAACCCCAGACGCTGATTCCGCCGTCATGCGTCACCGTTTGGGAACGGTCGGGGTCATAGAGCGTCAGCACGCTGGCCTGCATGTCTATATCGGTGGCGCCGAGACTCTCGGGATGGTCCGGATTGCCCTCGACCTTGGTGGGCCTTCCCAGGTGGCTCTCCACCAGCACGCCCTTGGCGATACCCGCGCGGCAAAAGGCCGAGGCATAGAACATGGCCTTACCCGGTACGTACTCCTCGGGTTGCCGCACGTAGGGCACAATTACTTCCTTGGGCTGTTTTGTACAGGCTGAGGCGCCGGCGAAGGCCAGCGATGCTCCCATCAGAGTGAGGAACCGGCGGCGGGACGAAGGACTGTTCCAATCGGGAGTACGGTTGGGGAATTCATCCTCGACGAAGGCACGGAATTCGGGCGTATCCGCTACTTCCTCAAAACCGCGCCAATACCGCGTCCCCGATCCTTCCGTCAACCTGCGCCGTAACTCGTCAAAATTGATAGTGGTTCCCATGATTTACCGGTGGCACGTCACGCAATCAGTGAGGCTCTGAACTTTGTATTCAGCCATCAGGCGGCGGCCTAACTCCATCTGGTTGCCTGGAGCCTTGTATGTCATATTGAATACTTCCTCCCTTGGCCGAACATACTTTGCCGGGTTGCGATGGCATTCCACGCACCACTGCATGTAAAGCGTGTTGACCTTGTAGGTGAGCGGCATCAGATCCACGCGTCCGTGACAGGTGGAGCACCCGATTCCCTTGTAGACATGGATGCTGTGATCGAAATAGACGAAATCCGGCAAGTCATACACACGCGTCCATGAAGAGATTGCCCGGTGCGGTAACTGGCTCGAACCGGTTCCAGTATCTCGGCGTTGGTCCAGATTTGCGAATGGCAGTTCATGCAGGTCGCGGTGGGCGGTAATCCGGCGAAAGGGGAAACCTCGACGGAGGTGTGGCAGTAACGGCAATCGATACCATCGTCAGTGACGTGGTGCTTATGGCTGAAGGGAACGGGTTGCTGGCGCGCGACACCGACATCGGTGATGTACGAGCCCTGATCGATCCTGTAGGAGGCCCACAGCAGCCCGCCGATTCCGAGCAATACGGCGGCGATAGTGATGTTTGCCAGGCTGTTAGCGCTACGATGGAAGATCTGTGCCAATTCGTGATCCCAGGTCTTTTTGATTGTAAAATTCAGCGCATAAGGAAAAGATAAAGCGCGCGTTATAGCTTTCTTAATGCAGTTCGTTGAATCATGTTCTTCCGGCCGATCATCATCAGGGTAGAGGAGTTACGAAATGGTAGACCGGCTGGAATACTCTCTTTTCACTCTTGATGAAATGGCGAGCCTGCTCGACCATTCGCCATTCTCGGCCGGGACGGCGAGCGCGCTCGAACACGTCCAGAGCGCCCGCATTTCCCTGTTGGGGGGAATGCCTCTGGAATTCATGTTGAACCTGAGGATGTTGAGTGAAGCGGTTGAGAGGATCCCCGATGCGAGTACCCGTCAGTCCGCCGTCCACATCCTCGGCCGGCTTCCCCGCGAGTAACTCAATCGCCCGCTGTTCCGCCGCGCTTGTGAAGAACGGTCTCGATGTTTGCCAGCAGCACCTCCATGCTGAAAGGCTTGGTCAGGCACAGATCGGCGCCGGCTTGGAGGGCCTCCGAGTTGTCATGCTCCCATCCACGGAGCGAGATGACAATAATTGCCAGCGCTTCGAAGTCCCGGCGCATCGCCTTGCACGCTTGAATCCCCCCTATTCCCGGCATGTTCAAATCCAGCAGCACAACGTCGGCCGGCGCCTCTCGCATGGCCAGCAGAGCTTCCTCGCCGCTGGTTGCTTGCCGGGTTTCGTGGCCGGCCAGATGCAAGGCGATCTGGACAGCCTTACGGAATCGCGGCTCGTCATCAACTATAAGGATTGCAGCCAACAGCGTACCCCGCGCCAGGTGCGGACTGGCTTCGCAACGATTCACTATAATGAGCCGGCGTTAAGAAATGATAAAGATCGTATTATGGATTTCCTGAGGCTTCCGGAGAATCCGCGAAGCTGTAGCCTTCGGAAGGTTCGGTGAGAATGTAACGCGGGTTGGAGGGATCGGGCTCGATCTTTTTTCGCAACTGGTTGATGAACACACGCAGATATTCCACTTCGTCGCCGTAATCCGGGCCCCAAACCGCCTGAAGCAGGCGGCGGTGGGAAACTACCTTCCCGGCATTCGAAACCAGGTAGCGCAGAATGGCGAACTCTTTTGCGGTAAGGTGCACCTTCGCGTCGGGGCCAATTACCTCATGCGTTTCAAAATCAATCCGCGTTCCCTCAAGCGACAAAACCCTCGGACTCTTACGCACGGAACTGCGCCGGGCCACGGCCCGGATGCGCGCTATCAGTTCTTCCACGCCGAATGGCTTGGTAAGGTAGTCATCCGCGCCGGCTTCGAGCGCCGCCACCTTTTCGAATTCCGCCCTTTTCACCGATACTACAATAACGGAGACCTCGGAACTGTCGCGAATACCGCGGCAAATTTCGAGACCGCTCAGGTCCGGCAGGTTGAGATCCAGCAAAACCAGGTCAGGCGGGTGTTCGCGAACCTTTTGCAGCGCCTCTTCACCGTTCCAGGCGTCATCCACCTCGTAGCCCCGCGCCACGAGGGCGGCTCGTAACACCCGGCGAGCCTGCGAATCGTCGTCTACGATCAAAATCTTCAGATTGTTCATGCATTCATTCCATGCGCCAGTGGCCCATGCGCGAGTGGGAAAGACAGATGGAAGGCCGCGCCGCCCGAAGGGCCGGAGGTCACCCAAATAGCGCCTCCAAGCGCCTCCATGATGCACTTCGCGCTCGCCAGGCCCAGGCCATTTCCTTCAGCAAGGGAACGAGCCTTCGCGCCTCTATAGCCGTGGTTGAATACCTGGGACCGTTCCGGTTCCGGGATACCTATGCCGTTGTCTACAACACTGATCACGATACTGCCGCAATTCATTTCGGACGATACGATGACCGGAGTTGCCTCCGGTGAGTACTTGACTGCATTGTCGAGCAACTGGCGCAGGACGTGCTTCACCATGCCTGTATCGAGTTCCGCCGCCGGCAAAGGCTGTATTCCACGTAACTCCACGCGCCGGTTCCGCAACATGGGAGCACATTCTTTCACGGTTTCCGCGATGAGCTTCGCCACATCTTGCGGCTCCGTTTTCGGCCTCAGGTCCAGTTCCTTGCCAAGCGTGGTATCCAGCGCTTCGTCCACCCAAAGATTGAGCCGCTCCACTTCCTGATCGATGATCTGCAGTAGTTCCGCCCGATCCAGTCCGTTAGTGGAACAGGGTGATCGCAGTGTCGTGACGGCAATCTTGATTGTCGAGAGCGGTGTCTTGATTTCATGGGCCAGGGCGTCCAGGACGGAAGCGCGCAGTTGCTCCTCCTTTCGTCTGGCATAAGCGCGGCGCGCTTCCTCGGTGGCAATCATCCTCGCCAGTCCGCTCGCGATACGATCAGAGATAGCCGTTGCGAGCAGTTCCGGGATCCCGCCCTTGATGCCGATGCTTCCCAGCCGTTGCTCGCCGAAGCGCAGCGGCAGGAAGATCAAGCTTGATTCCGGTTGGGATAGCAATCCGTCGCACGCGGCGGCCTCACACAATTTGAGATCTGGGATGAGGGCTCCTTCGGGTCCGGCGTGGAGCGTGGCGTGAGCGGCGCAGTAATGCACCGCCGCGCCGCTGACTCCAAAGATCTCCACCATCTTTTCCGCAGCGGTCCGCAACGCGCCTGTCAGCTTCTGCTGTTCCATGAGCGCGCTTCCCAAACGAAACACCTGTTCCATTTCCTTTCGCCTTGCGAGGGCTTCGAGGGACCGTCGTTTGGCAAGCGCCGAAAGCTGTCCAGTACAGACGGCCGTGAGCAGGAAGGCCGTCAGCGCCACCAAGTGCTGCGGTTCAGACACCGCGGCGCGGTATGGCGGGGACAGGAGCCAATAGGTGAAGCCGAAGCCGGCGGTCAACGCGGCCGCTAACGCCTCAGCCCATCCGAAAGCCGATGCCAGGCCCACGATCACCAGCACAAGGATCAAGGCGACCGTGGTGGCGTTGACATGCGGCAAATGGACGCCGCCGAATAAAATTCCGGCGGCGGCAATGATGGACAGAACCAGACGCAAACAGATTGCCCAGACAGATACCGTTCGCATCGCACTCTCCAGCGAATCCCGGTTCGGGCGAGTTCCCGCTTGCCGGGCCGCACCCTCAGTAGTGAACCATGCAATACGTCAACAAATTCATTATATCCGCACCACGCGCGAACCTACACTGGAGTCATGGAACAGCAACAGTTTCGAATGGAACATGATAGCCTCGGCGAGGTGGCGGTGCCTTTTGACGCCCTCTACGGCGCCCAAACGCAGCGCGCGGTTCTGAATTTTCCCGTCAGCGGCCAGCGCTTTCCCCGCGCCTTCCTGGAAGCTCTGGGATTGGTGAAGGCCGCGGCTGCAAAGGTGAACCGGGAACTCGGGGTGCTGAATGGCGCGGTGGCCCAGGCTATTGAGTCCGCTTCGGAGGAAGTGGCCGCCGGCGGGCATGACAGGCATTTTCCCGTGGATGTATTTCAAACAGGATCGGGCACCAGCACCAACATGAACGCCAATGAGGTAATCGCCACCCTCGCCTCGCGCCGTCTTGGCGTTCCCGTGCATCCGAACGATCACGTCAATCGCGGCCAGAGCAGCAACGACGTCATCCCCACGGTGATTCACTTGAGCGCCGCCCTAGAGTTGACCCGGCGCCTGCTGCCGGCGCTCGCACATCTGGGTTCCACCATCGAGCGGAAATCTGAAACGCTGCAAAACGTGGTGAAGAACGGCCGTACGCATCTGATGGACGCCATGCCGGTCCTGATGAGCCAGGAACTGAGCGGGTGGCAGTCGCAGGTTGTGGATTCGATGACCCGCCTGGAATCCGTCTTGCCTCGGCTCCTGCGATTGGCCATCGGAGGCACGGCGGTCGGCACGGGCGTGAACACTCATCCGCGGTTCGGCGCGGCCGTGGCCGCCCGTCTTGCTTCCATCACCGGGCTCCCGTTTATTACCGCGCCAAACTACTTTGCCGCCATCAGCGGAATGGATACGGCGGTGGAACTGAGCGGACACCTCAAGACAGCCGCGGCGCCGTTGATGAAAATCGCCAATGATCTGCGCTGGATGAACAGCGGCCCCCTTTCCGGCTTAGGCGAGATTTCGCTGCCCGCGCTGCAGCCCGGCAGCAGCATTATGCCGGGGAAAGTGAATCCGGTCATTCCCGAGGCTGTGGCCATGGTGTGCGCGCGAGTCACCGGCAATGACGCCGCGGTGACCATCGCCGGCCAATCAGGAAACTTTCAGTTGAACGTCATGCTGCCTCTGATAGCCGTCAGTCTGCTCGAAAGCATCGCATTGCTGTCGGCGTCGGCCACCCTGATGGCTGACCGGGCGATTCAAGGATTCACCGTTCACGGCGAGCGTCTTCGGGCGCTCGCGGAACGCAATCCCATTCTTGCCACGGTGCTCACCGCAAAGACCGGCTACGAAAAGACCGCGCAAATCGTGAAGCGGGCCATTGATGAGAACCGCGCCATAAAAGACGTCGCTGCAGAGATGTCGGGGATGACGGAAGACGAATTGAACACGCTGCTCGATCCCGTGAAGGCAACCTCCTCCGGCGCCTGATTTGTCAATCCGGGGTGCGTGCAGGTACAGTAACCATACTGGCTCACTAAGGAACATTTCGTCATGCGCATCGCAATTTTTCTGGCATTCTGTTATGCCGCCTTCGGCCAATCCCGGCCCGTCATCGGCATCGGTGGTATCGTCCACGAGACGAACACTTTTAATCCGAAGAAAACAACGCTCGCCGATTTTGAAGCCGGCATCGGCGGGGCCAGGGGAACCCTCCGCGGGCAGGAGATCCTTACGCTGTCCGCCCACGCCAACAACACTCCCGCGGGGTTCATTGAGGGAGCGGCGCGGTACGGGCTTGACTTGTATCCCACCATCGTCGCCGGGCCTCAAACAATCGGGATAGTCCTCGACCCGGCCTTCAACGCGCTCACGAAGGAGTTGATCGAACGCCTCAAGGCCGCGCCCAAGCTAGACGGAATTCTGTTGTTCCTGCACGGCACCATGGTGGCCGAAAGCTATCCGCATGCCGACGCGGAAGTGGTACGCCGGGTCCGGCAAGCCTTTGGAGATAAGATCCCCATCATCGTGGTGCACGATTTCCACGCGAATGTCTCCGAAGAAATCGTCAAGCTGACTACCGTCTTGATCACCTACAAAGAGTGCCCCCACCTCGACGCGCGGGAGCGCGGCGTGCAGGCGGCGAAGATCATGGCGGAGGTGGTTTCAGGCAAAGTGAAGCCCGTGCAGGCTGTTGCGAAGCCGCCCATGCTGCTGAACATTCTGTTTCACAACACGTTTGCGCCGCCGCTGAAGCCCATTGTGGATGAAAGCAAACGCCTCGAGAAGAACCCGAAAATTCTTGCCGTCAGTGTACCCGGCGGATATCAATACGCCGACATTCCCGCCATGGGGCCGAGCGTGATTGTCGTCACGGATAACGACCCCGCGCTCGCCAGGCGTGAGGCGGACCGCATCGGCAACATGCTGTGGAACCTGCGCGGGCAACTGGTTTTTCACGCGCCGACAGCCGCCGAAGCGGTGCGCATGGCCATGGACAACGGCAAATATCCGGTGGCCTTGATGGATGCCGGTGACAACATCGGAGGCGGTTCGGCAGGCGACGGAACCTTTGTCCTCGCCGAACTGATGAAGCAGAAGGCGCAGGGTTGGGTGGTGACCATTTCCGATCCCGGCGCCGTGCAGGCCGCTGTCAAATCCGGCGCCGGTGGGCCGTTCGATATGGCGGTTGGCGGTAAGACCGACAACATGCACGGCGACTCGATCCGTGTGAGGGGCCGCGTGAAGGGCGTCTACGACGGACGTTTCGTGGAGCCCGAAGTTCGCCATGGGGGCGGCCGCTATTGGGATATGGGCGTTTCCGCTCTCATCGAAGTGGAGGGCTCCACGCTCGATCTCCCGAACCTGATTCTACTCACACCGAAGCGCATCATCCCGTTCAGCCTGCATCAGTTGACCAGCGTAGGCATCGACCCCAGGCAGATGCGCATCCTGGTGGCCAAGGGCACCATTGCGCCGCGCGCGGCCTACGAGCCCGTGGCTGCCCGCATCATCGAAGTCGACTCCGGCGGAGTTACCGCCATGAATCCGGCGCGATTTCATTATCAACATGTCCGGCCGAATTTGTTTGGGCTGACGAAGCAGTAAAGCTACTTTACAGCGGTTACAACGACCTCGCCGCAATAGCGGCGTAGAAACGGCGCCACCCCCAGAAGCAGAGTGTCGGCGCCTTCCAGCAGCGAAACAATACCCTGTGCCCAGGCATGGTGGCGCCTCCCACGCAACAATCGTTTCCCCATCGCCAGTAAGTTCATCTCATGAAGTTCCACCCGCGTGAATGCGGTTCGAAGCAGTGCGATCTCACGGCTGCCCAGTATGATCTCCTCGCCCTGCTCCTCCGCCTCACCCTCAAGACCCGCCCGTGCGCGGCGGGCGAGGTTGAGAAGGGGATTGTTGCCGTAGGTCTCCGCCAGCAGCAGCGTGCCACCGGGGCGGATCACCCGCGCGAGTTCCCCAAACGCGCGCGGGTACTTCAGCGTATGATGCACGGCCGCGCTTGCATAAACCAGATCAAACTCACCATCTCGGAAGCAGGTCAAATCCGAGGCGTCCCGAGCTTCGCCGCGCACGCGGTGGCTCACTCCGCTGGCGCGCGCGCGTCTCAAGCCCAGTTCCACGGCCGCGGGAGACAAGTCGAGGAGGGCCACGTGGGCACCCTCGGTGGCCATCCAGACTCCCCAGTCCGCGGGGCCGCAGCCGTAGTCGAGAACCCGGAGGCTGGAAAGTGGCATCGCCACCAGCCGGGAAAGCACCTCGGTGTACAATCGGCGGCGTTCAAAGACAGGCTGCCGGGGGTCCGCCAAGGTGCGCCGCATTACTTCGCGATTCACCGCCAGTTCGTGATCCGGACGCTCCAGGAAGCGGCTGTACACCGCATCGTAAAAGCCGCGCTCCTGGTCTGCCGTAACTGACATGGGTTCAATCACCAGCCGGCTTAGGCGTCGCGCCCGTACTCTTGGGCAATTCCGGCTTGCGGATGTAATCCATTGGGAGTTCCCCGGTGAGACTCTTGAGCCACGTCACAATCTCCTTGGCCTCGCTATCCGTCAGCGGGCGCTCCACCTGGTGTTCCCCCATCATCCGCACGGCGGCCTCGAGGCTGGCCACGCTGCCATCATGGAAATAGGGCGCGGTCTTCTCGATGTTGCGAAGCGAGGGAACCTTGAACACCATCTTGTCGCTGTCCTGCTTCGTCACCTCGTAGCGGCCCAGGTCTTTTTGATTAGGCCAGGGCTTTACGAGTCCCACCTTTTGATACAACCGGCCGCCCACAAGCGGGCCTCCGTGGCACGTATGGCATCCGGCGCGGTAGAAGGCGATGAAGCCCGCCTTCTCTTCCGGGGTGAGGGCGTTGGCGTCTCCCGCAAGAAACTTGTCCCAACGCGAAGGAGCCACCAGTTTGCGCTCGAAAGCTCCGATCGCGAGAGCCGCGTTCTCGATCGTTACCGGATGCCTTTCGTTAGGGAAAGCCTTGGCGAAAGCCGCTCTGTATTCCGGAATGGAGAGCACAACCTCTTCTACCGCATGGGCATCCGCCATCGCCATCTCCACGGGATTCATCATCGGTCCCGCCGCCTGCGCTTCCACGTCCGGAGCGCGGCCATCCAGAACTGAACCACATGGCCCGCCGCATAGTAGACAGTCGGCGCGTTCCTCCCGCCCTTTTGCCCCTTGAATCCCGTGGAGGTAGGCTCGTTGTCCACTCCGTAGCGATCCAGTGCATGACACGAATTGCAGGAAACAGTCTGGCTCTTCGACAATCGTTCATCGTAATACAACATGCGCCCAAGCGCGATCTTCTCCTCGCTCAACTGGTTCTTGCCGCTCTCCATGACAACCGGCGCCACCTTGAAGTTCTGGAGGAACTCCGGATCGATCTCCGTCTTACTAGTGGTCTTCGTACCGCATCCCGGCAATGAAATGGAAAGCAGCAGCAGGACGTACGAGAAGGGATGATGTTTCATTCGTGATCTCCTCGAACCATCCTAGCGGGGAAAGACACACTCCCGCTTCGGTTAGAATGAGGAATTCCTTCTCATGCTCCAGCCCGTGCGCTTTCGATACCTGGACAACCTCATTAACGTGTTTGTGGTGATCCTGATTGTCTCCAATCTCGTGGCGCCCAAGATTGTGGCAATTGGAGATTTTCGCCTGAGTGGAGCGCAACTGCTCTTTCCGGTCACGTACATCTTCGGGGACGTCTTCACCGAAGTCTATGGCTACAGCGCTTCGCGGCGCGCTATCTGGACCGGATTTCTCGCCTCCGCCCTGCTGTCGGTGATGGGCCTCATCGTGGTGGCGCTGCCCCCGGCGCCCGATTGGCATGATCAGGAGGCGTTTGCCAAGGTATTCGATTTTGTTCCCCGGTTGGTGGCCGCCAGCCTCGTCGCTTACTGGTGTGGGGAGTTCTCGAATGCTTTCGTGATGGCGCGCATGAAGGTATTGACGAAAGGCAAAATGCTGTGGACGCGCACTATCGGCTCCACCGTCGTCGGACAGTTGGTGGACAGCATCATCGTGATGCTTCTCGCATTCGGCGGGACGCTTGGGTTGAAGACGATCGGCACGCTGATCGTATCCGGATACCTGGGCAAGGTGATCTACGAAGTAGCGGCCACGCCGCTGACATATGCAGTGGTCAACGCGCTGAAGCGTGCCGAAGGAATGGAAGTGTTCGACACAAGCACCGATTTCAATCCCTTTCACGGGCAGAGGTAGTATTGTTCGGCACAACCAAGGCTGTAACCTCGGGACTCGCAATATCAGGGGTAGACCCCACAGCCGTGTTAACAGGAGCCATAGGGAGCGGGCTAAAGTGGGACTTGGCCGCGCCTCGCGCCCCTTGTTCCGCCACCGGTAGCCAACCTCCGTATAATCACTGCTTGAGCGATTGATCTTCAGCGCAGGAAGCGGTCGAGCCAGCGCATGGCGAGCGAGACGGCTTCCGGTGTCGGCGTATGGCCGGTGTGATGATTAAAATAGCCGATGTTTTCGGGCTTGTCTAGCCGCCGGTACACGGCTCGCGCGGAATTGATGTAGTGCCAGCTTTCCGCCTTGTCGTACTCATCGCCGCCAATCAGAAGGAATGGGCGAGGGGCAATCAAAGCCAGCAGTTCATGCTGGTCCGTACCTGCCGGCAGGTGGTGAATGGCATCGCCGAGATACCAGAAATCATCGTAATTCGACATGTGGAATCCGATGCCGCCTTCCGAGAAAACCACCGCGTTGATGCGCTTGTCGATGGCCGCGGCGTAGAGCGCCATCTTCGCGCCCAGGGAATGCCCGATGATGCCGATGTGGGCGCGATCCACATCCGGCAGGGTGTAGAGATAGTCGAGCAGGCGCCGCGCATCCCATACCCACTTGCCAAGGCCCGTGACATTCGGGTGGCGCATCTTCAGGTTTGCCACGGCCTCGTCGTAACGCTCGCCATAGCTCTCGCCGAACCAGCGGATGGCCACGGCGATGTATCCGCGCTCAACTGCCAGGCGCGCGTAGGCACGGACGCGGCTCGGCTCGAAGTGGCGGCCGTAGAGATCCTGCCCTGCCGGGACATCGACGTCGTAGTAGGGCACTATTACGACGGGGGTGGGCGTGCGCACGGGGTGGTCCGGGCGGAGGATGAGAATCTTTTCCTCTGAATTCGGCTCGGTCCGAAGATACATGAGTTCGCCCGTGTAGCCGGGGTTGCGGATGGTAGCGGCACGGCGGGCCGAGGGAGAAGGCGGCCTGATGGACATTGAGCCAAGAATCCGGGTCCATTTCTCGTGCAAACCGGCGGTGTTCGTGAGCGGGCTAAGATTGCCGGTGGAGGTCTCATAGCCGGGAGGGCGGCGGTTGTAGGGCTCAAACCAATCGTCAACAGCCGTGCGGGCGACGCGGAAGCCGGTAAATCGGCTCTTGCGGTCCGGTTCGAGCGAGGAGCGATAGCCGCGGTTCCAGCCGGTCTTCGAACTCAGGAAGGAGCCGCCTCGAATGACGCAGGCAACCGCGGGCTCGTCATCCCCGGTCCATTCCCAGACGTTGCCCAACATGTCGAAGAGACCTGATTTGCTGGGGGCGAAAGAAGCGACGTCACGCGTACCCTTGCGGATCAACTCAAGAAGGGGAGCGGCGTCCTTCGTGCCGGCGGTGCTCAGATTGGCCTGTTGCGGATCACTCGCGGCGGCCGCGTGGTCCCACTCCTCGCTGGTGGGCAGGCGGTAGCCGTTACGGGAACGATCGCACCTTCCGGTGGTCAGATTGTAACAGGGGGCGAGCCCTTCCCTCGTGCTGCGCAGGTTGCAGTAACGGATAGCGTCCCACCAGGAGACGTTCTCTACTGGGCGCTGCGTCCCCTTATAGAAGGAGGGGTTCGCGCCCGTGACCGATTCGTATTCCGCCTGCGTGATTTCGGTGGGAGAGATGAGAAACCCGCCTAGTTTCACCAGATCGGCTGCTTGCGCCGGCGCACCAAAAAGGACCGCCAGCAAGAGGAGTTGTTTATTGTCCGCCACTTCCGGTTGGCATTGTAGCGGATTTCATCGAATCGATGGCGCCGCCGGACCAGCCGTGTCGAAACAGACCGATCATCATCTCTTCAATCAGTCTCCACGGTGCTTCAGCCCGGTTTTTCGCGTTGGTCTTCCAGCATCATTCAGTAGGCGTCGCGAATGTTTTTCTTGAGTGTTGTACCCGGGCTGAAAACGCCGGGCGCCTGTGGCAATCGGTCAACATACCACCCACCATCTTTCCATGCCGATAGGATGCGGAGGCGAGGCAACCTCCCCTCGGGGGTGCGGCCACCTTAATGCCGGAAGTGGCGCACGCCGGTGAAGACCATGGCGAGGCCGAGGCGGTTGGCGGCGGCGATGACCTCTTCATCTCTCACGGAGCCGCCGGGCTGGATGGCGGCGGTGACACCGTGGGAAGCCGCCTGCTCAAGGCCGTCGGGGAAGGGGAAGAACGCGTCGGAGGCGAGGGCGGTCCCGGAGAGGGGCAGCACGGCCTTCATGGCTCCGAAGCGGACGGAATCGACGCGGCTCATCTGCCCTGCTCCGGAACTGACGAGTTGACCGCCGCGCGCGTAGACGATAGCGTTCGACTTTACATGCTTGACAATCTTCCAGGCGAAGGCGAGGGCAAGCCATTCTTCTTCCGAGGGCTGGCGGGTGGTGGCGACCCGGCACGCGGCCCGGTCGAGCGGGTGAATATCGGCGGTCTGGGCGAGGATGCCGCCGCTGATGGAGCGGATGGCAAGTCCGGCGATCCCGCCGGGCGGCACGGCGAGCAGGCGCAGGTGTTTCTTCGCGCGCAATACGCTGAGCGCTTCCTCGGAATAGCCTGGAGCGGCAATGGCTTCGATGAAGGTTTTGGCAATCTCCCTTGCGGTTTCCTCATCCACTTCTCGATTGAAGGCGAGGACGCCGCCGAAGGCGGAGACGGGGTCGGCCTCGAAGGCCTTGCGGTAGCTTTCGGCAAGCGTGGACTGTTCGGCGCAGCCGCAGGGATTGGTGTGCTTGATAACGGCTGAGGCGGGGTAGGAAAACTCCTGAATGAGCTGCCAGGCGGCATCGAGGTCCACGAGGTTGTTGTAGGAAAGCTCCTTGCCGTGCAACTGCGCCGCGCCGGCGATGCCTTCGGCTCCCTTCGAGTAGAGGGCGGCGGACTGGTGCGGATTTTCGCCGTAGCGCAGGGACATGCTTCGAGGAAGCCGCAACTGCAAGGCGGCGGGGAGCGGGGAAGGCTCGTCGACCAGAGCGAGGCGTTCGGTGATGGCGGAATCGTAGGCGGCGGTGAGGGCAAACGCCTTGCGGGCCAGTTTCCAGTGAGTGGGCGCGGTGAGTGAGCCGTTGTGGGAGCGCAGTTCTTCGAGGAGTTGCGTGTAATCATCCGGGGAGACGACGACGGCGACATCCTGATAATTTTTCGCGGCGGCGCGGATCATGGTGGGGCCGCCGATATCGATGTTTTCGATGATGCGCTCGAGGGTGACACCCTCTTCGGCAGCCACTTTTTCGAAGGCGTAGAGATTGACGACGACCATGTCGATGGCGGGGATGCCGTGGGCGGCGATGGCTTGCATGTGATCGGGTTTGGACCGCATGGCGAGGATGCCGCCGGCGATGCGGGGATGGATGGTTTTCACCCGCCCGTCGAGCATTTCCGGGAAGCCGGTGACCTCGCTCACGTCCTTCACGGGGAGCCCTTCGCCGCGAAGCAATTTGGACGTTCCTCCGGTGGAGATCAGTTCCACGCCGAGCGCGGAAAGACCCCGCGCGAATTCTACGGCGCCTGACTTGTCCGTCAAGCTAAACAATGCACGTTGGATGTTTGCCATGGGAAATTTTCATTTTCGCATGGCAAGGCGGGGCTACCGATCCCAGCGCAGGCCGAGACGGAAGAGGCGTGGGGCCCCGGTGTTCGGGATGCCGGGTACGGTGGCCGTCGGCTGCACGGCCCAACCCACGTAGAATTGCCGGTCCACCATGTTTTCCATCTCCGCCTGCGCGGAGAAGCCCTTCGCCAGGCGCTGCCGGACGCTGAATTGGAGGACCGCAAAGCCGGGGAGGATGCTCAGCCTCGTGTTCAGATCATCCTCGAATTGCCAGGCGGCGGAGCGCAGTCCGAAGGTGGCTAATGTCTTTCCGCGCACGTAGCTCAGTTGTCCGGAGCCCTGGTGCTTGGGAACCTGGGCAATGCGCAGTCCGGTCCGGTAGCGGGAATCGGCGAGAAGGTAGCTCAACTCCATATTGAAGGGACCGAAGCGCTGGCGGAAGTCGATCTCGGCGCCGCGGCTCAAGGCAGCGGCCGCATTCTGCCGCTGGCGGATGGTCTGGGCCGGGGTGACGCTGAGGGTGACGTTGGTGATGATGTCGCTGATGGAATTGCGGAACATGGTGAGGCCGAGACGGCGCGTCTCGCCGACCCAATCGACGCCTGCCTCGACGCCCGTGAGGCCTTCCTGGTGAAGGTTCGGGTTGGCCTGGGTGACGGCGGTGCCGGCGCGAAACTCGCGGTAGAGTTCGTTGAGGGTAGGCGCGCGGAAGCTGCGGTAGACCGAACCGCGGAGGCGGAAAGCCCCGAGTCCATAGGTGAGGCCGGCGCTAGGGCTTAGGAAGGTGCTGCCTTGGCCCGTGAATTGATGTCGTAAGCCGAGGATCATCCGCACGGGCCCCTTATGGGCGCTCAGTTGACCAAAGACGCCGTGCTGCAATTGATCGCCGCCGCCTACGCGGGTGCCGGTCGGGACCAGGAAGTCGGTGGATGTGCCCTCGACGCGGACGGCATCGCCTCCGGCGAGGATATCGAAGTTCGTGAAGGACCGGCGGTACATCAGCGCGCCGCCGGTCGCCTCTGAGGGCACCCTCTGCCGGGAGGTGAGGCGTTCGGAATTGCGGCCGGCCAACACAGTGGAGAACGATTGACGATAGCCCTCGCGCGTGTGATAGCCGAGCAGTGAGAAGTTGTTGACGACGCCGCCTTCGTAGTGTGCCGATACGGTGCCCATGCTGGTGGAGTTGCCTTGCAGCCGGGTTCCGTTGTCTCTGCTCTCCATGTAGATGTCGGTCTTCACGTAGAAGCGCTGCTTGCCGCGGAAGTAATCGAAACGGAGATACGGGGAGAGGAAATCGACGCCGGCCTTGGTGTCCGCGAGTCCGCGGTAGGGAGTGGGAACGATGTAATAGCCGCTGGTAGTGTAGCCGCGGAAATCGCCGGAGATAGCGAATTGCTGGAATGCCTGGGCGAAACTGGCGGTAAGCAGGCTTTGATTGGCGTTTCCGATGTCATAGCCAAGCCCGTAGTGGGTGCGTTCGGCGCTGGGGGAGAACATGGCGATGGCCCCGCCCATGGCGCGGTCGCCGAAGACGCTGGTGGAGGCTCCGCGCATCACTTCGACGCGCTCGATTTCCTCGGGAGCGAAGCGAGGCCACTGGACCCACCCGCCGAAGGGGTCGTTCACGGGGACGCCGTCCCAGAGGACGAGAGTACGGCTTGCTCCGCTCGAGCCGATGCCGCGGAGGGAAACGCCTTGCGTAGTGGGATTGGCGACGAGACTGGAGGAGCGGCGGAAGAGGCTGAAGCCGGGAACCATGCGCAGTTTGTCGTCCATGCTGACGCCAGGAATCTCTTGGAGGTCGAGAGGGGTGAGGACGGTGATGTTGGCGGGAGTCTCGGCTTGGATTTCACCGACGACGGTCACTGACGTCCGAACCGGTTCCAGCTTCTGTTCGCCTGTTGCTGCCTGGTCCTGCTGAGCCGGCAAAGGGAGGCTCAAAAGCGTTCCCGCCAAGAATGCGAGCAGAACCCCACCCTGCTTCGGGCAAGGAGCCTTTCGACAAGCTGAATACGATTTTGAAACTGGTCTCTTCATGGGGATAAAACATGGCCCTCGAACGAAGTGGTCTCAAGTGAGCCATATATTTCAGGATAGTATAAACATCTCCGTTTTCAGGGAGTCGAATGTCTCTTTCCTGGGTGGCGAAGCGGAGGCGGGCGTTGCGGGCGGCGAGGCGCCAGCAGAGGAAGGCGCAGCATTCGATGGCGCGTTCGAGCCACTCCTCGCCGGCGGCTCCGGTTTCGAGATCGAGGAGCACTTCCACGAGATTGTCCTCTTCGCGGGCGAACTCGCGGACTTGTAACTCACCGGTGTGGGCGGTGGCCTTCCAATCGACGTGGCGGGCGCTTTCGGTGGGCTCATAGGGGCGGATGCGGTAGAAATCAGAGCCGCGCCCCTGGAAGTGCGCTTCCATGTCGCCTTCGAGGGAGTGAAGCAGATCTTCGAAGCCTGTCTGGGCATCGATGGAGGGATAGACGAGCACCTCGCGGTGGAGGCGGACCTGCACGCGGCGCTCGGTGAATCCGAAGGGGAAGCGCGTGGTGAACTGATACTGGCTGTCGCCGTGGAGACCGCGTTTGCGGAAGTAGACCGTGGTGAGGGCTTCCAATGTCGCGCCGCCGGGAACGATGGGGAAGTAGATCTGCGCGGGGGATTCTTCTTCATCGCTCGAGGCAAGGTGGATGGAGAAGGAAGGCATCCATTTTTTTGCATTGAGGAGTTGAATGCGGGCGGGGAGGCGGCGGCCGGCGAAGACGTGCTCGGGCAGGAGGAGTTTTACTTCGAGTCCGGCAAGGGAGAGGCGGCTGACGAGGCCGGAGACGAGCATGGTGGAGAGCATGGCGGCGAGGAGGAGGAAGAGGAGGTTGTTGGCGGAGGCGAAGGCGGCGAGGCCGATGAGGAGGATGAGGGTGGTAAACGCGAGTCCGCTCCAGGTGACCTGGTGGCGGACGCCGGATTTCCAGCGGTGGAGCCTTTGCCAGAGTGTGCGGATTGGATTGTAGCGGTTCACCTGTTGTCATCGTGGCATAGGGACGATTGGAGTGTCGAACAGTAGTCCGCCGGACCGGCGCCCGCTCATGACACAATAAGCACTTTATGCCCGTCCCGCCTCCGATCCGGCTGAAGCGCACGCTGACGCTGGGGCAACTGATTGTGATGGGGATCATCTTTGTGCAGCCCACGGCCCCCATGCCTCCGTATGGAGCGATCCACGTGGTGGGCAAGGGACATGTGGTGACGACGGTTCTCATCGCGATGTTCGCCATGTTGTGTACCGCCGTCAGCTATGGGCGGATGGCGCGGGCGTATCCATCGGCGGGGTCGGCGTACACGTACGTAGGCAATGAGGTGCATCCGATTCTCGGGTATCTCACCGGATGGTCGATGTTGCTCGACTACGTGGTGAACCCGCTGATTTGCACGATCTGGTGCGCGAGCGCGGCGCATGACCTGTTTCCGGCGGTTCCGGGTTGGATGGCGGTCTTCTTTTTCGCCGCGCTCTTCACGATGATGAACCTGCGGGGGATTCAATCGACGGCGCGCACGAACCAGTTTCTGACCGCGGCGATGGGAGTGGTGATCCTGTGGATGATTACGGCGTCGCTCCATTACATTCTTTCCATCCCAAACCTTCCGGCGGTTGCCTGGTTGCGGCCCTTCTATGATCCGCAGACCTTCTCTTTGCGTAATATTTCGACGGGCACATCGGTGGCGGTGCTGACCTACATTGGCTTCGACGCGATCTCGACGTTAAGCGAGGAGGTGCAGAATCCGCGGCGGAACATTCTGCTCGCGACGGTGTATACCTGCCTGATTATCGGAGCGCTTTCGGCGGTTGAGGTGTATGTGGCGCAGATGGTTTGGCCGGGGACGGAGCCGTTTCCGAACAACGATACGGCATACGTGCATATCGCGCGGCGGGCGGGCGGCGACGGTTTGTTTCATGTGATTACGTGGACGCTGGTGGTGGCGACGATCGGATCCGGGTCAGGGGCGCAGCTTGCGGGGGCGAGGCTGCTGTACGGCATGGGGCGGGATAACACGATTCCCAGAAGGATTTTCGGATCTCTGCATCCGGAAACATTGATTCCAGCGAACAACGTGATCTTCATCGGATTTGCGTGTCTCATCGGCGGGCTGGTGATGAGCTACCAGTTGGGGGCCGAATTACTGAATTTCGGGGCGCTGATCGGGTTCATGGGTGTGAACCTGAGTTCGCTGCTGCGGTATTGGATTCGCGCCGGGGAGCGCCACTGGTCGCATCTCATCACGCCATCGGCCGGGCTGCTGGTGTGTTTCTATCTGTGGATCAGCCTGAGCCATGCGGCGCAGGTTGCGGGGTGGATCTGGCTGATTACGGGGATTGTTTATGGGGCTTGGAAGACGTCGGGTTTCCGTAAGGACATGCCGCGTTTCGAGGAGACCGTAGAGTAGGCGGCGCGCTGGGCGAGGCGTGGGATGCCGAGACGGCTGCAATCGTCCGCGAAGCCGGGTAGCGGGCCTTGCCATTCGAGTTCATCGACGGTTTCGAATACCGGCACGTCCCTTCGCAGGGTGGCAAGCGTACGGAAGAGGAGAGCGGCGTCCCATTGGGCGAACAGGACGGCGGAAAGACGCCGGGCTCCGCGAATCGAGGGATGCCATTGACGCCAGTCCTTTGGAATCTGCTCGAAGTGCGGGTATTGAGAGAGGGTGAGGGATGCGGCCTTGGGTCCCCATCCGGGCAGTCCCGGGTAGCCATCGGCGGAGTCGCCGACGAGGGCGAGGTAGTCCGGGATGGACTCCGGCTTGACGCCCCATTTTTCGATGACGGCGGCTTCGTCGCGAAGGATGCCGCGGCGGCGATCGAGTTGGACAATGCGGGCTCCGGCGACGCATTGGGCCAGGTCTTATCGGGAGTGCATACGAAGACTCGTTGGACTCGGACGTCGCACGCGGCTTGCGATGCGGCGGAGGCGAGGGCATCGTCGGCCTCGTAGCGGACCATGGGCCAGACCAGGACGCCCATCAGCGCGAGGGCTTCTTCCAGGATGGGGAATTGGGCAAGCAGGTGTGCGGGGACACCCTCAGCAGTTTTGTAACCGGGATAGAGTTCATTGCGGAAGGATTCGACGACGTGGTCAGTCGCCACGCCTACGTGAGTGGCTCCGTCCTCGAGCATCCCGAGGATGGATTGCAGGACGCCGCGTACGGCTCCGACTTCGTTTCGCTGCGGATCGAGCGCGGAGGGGACGGCAAAGAAGTGACGGAAGAGTTCGTAGGTTCCATCGACGAGATGCACATTCATTGGCGGCGTAGCTCCTCATTTACAATAGACGCATGAAGTCACTCCTTGCCGCGTTGCTGCTTACCGTTTCGCTCCATGCCGCCGGTTGGACGAATCTTTTCGATGGGAGGGATCTTGACGGCTGGAAGATGGTGGGGCCGGGGAGTTTCAGCGTGGAAGACGGAATGCTGAGGACGCACGGAGGGATGGGGCTTCTGTATTACACGAGGGAGAAGTTCGGGAACTGCACGATCCGGGTTGTGTTCAAGACGACCGGGGATCATGATAATTCCGGGGTATTCATCCGGCTGCCGGAGCAGCCGAAGGACCCCTGGTACGGCGTGCACAACGGGTATGAGGTGCAGATTGACGCCGCGGGGGATGACTGGCACTCGACTGGAGCGCTCTATTCGTTGAGTAAGGTGACGGCGCGCAATCAGAAGCCGGTGAATGAGTGGAACACGATGGACATTATCCTCAAGGGCCAACTGACTACTGTTCTGCTGAACGGGAAGAAGATCAATGAATTTCGCGGGGATCAGCCGGTTCCGCCGCGCAAGCAGTGGTTCGAACCGGTGCGCGGTCCGCGGCCGGATGAGGGCTACATCGGGCTGCAGAATCACGACGGCCGCTCGACTGTCTACTTCAAGATGATCAGCGTGAAGCGGAATTGACGCCGGTTCCGTGTGTTACTGATTGTCGAAGGCGATCACGGCCATGCGCCCGTCCGTGGTGAGGCTGTCTCCGGTGGCGTTCGATAGTTGTTTGGGTACGGCGGGGCGATCCACGTAGTAGACGGTTTGCACCTTGCCGGTGTAAGTGAGGTCGGAGACGACTTTGTCGCGTTCGTCATCGATGCGGGAGATGACGCGATGGATGAAAGTCCGGTCCCGCCTGGAGAATGAGATGCCGTTGTCATGGGTGGAAGAGGCGACCCAGACGGGCACTCCATTGTAGCCGGCGGGGCGGGAAAAGATACGCAGGTGGTGACGGCGGGCGAAGGTATCGTACTGTTTTTCCCAGTTCATATCCGACTTCCTGCCGTCGAGCAGGAGGGACGACATGGGTGCTTCTTTGTAGCCGCGGTCTTCGACGAGGGCGCGGAAGGTTTCAAAACCGGAATCGCGATTGGTGTTGAGAGCAAGGGTCCAGCCGGCTGCCTGTAAAGCAGCTTCGATTTGTTCGCGGGTTCCGAGGAACATGAGGTTGGTGATATCGCTCGGCTTGGGCGGCTTTTCGGCGATGGTTTGAAACGGCTGGGCGTTGACGAGGTCAACGAGGGGTTGAGGCGGGGCGGCGGGTTCCCAAACGGGTGGCCCGGGAGCGCCGTTCCAATCTACGCCGGCGGTGACGCGCACGGTGAGTTCGACGCCCATATCCATGAGGATTTCAGAGTCCGGCTCCTCGAAGAGGGATTTCTTAATGTCTTCGAGGAAGCCTCCCCATTTCCGGCCGATTTCCTGATCGAGTTTGGCGGAGTACGTTTCGGAAGCGACAATCCCTTGGATGTTTCCATTGCCGTCGACCTTTTCCCTGGCGTTATCCACGCCGGCGACGATGGTTTTTACGTTCGCCTTGTTTCCCGAAGTGTCGGCGAGGGAGGTGAAATCGAGGAGAAGGACGGCGCGTTCGGTAGCGCTGGGAGCGGGGGTGGCGGTCTTCACCGTTCCATTGAGAAGCGTCCCGGGCCAGACGATAATCCGGCCGTCTCTTCTGACAGGGGCGATGACTTCGGCCTGAACAGGATCGCCGGCTTTGGACACCTTGCTACCCACCTTGGTTTTCAGGCGAACGGAAATTTCCGTGCCGGCGGCGATGGTGGCGGCCTGAACGTGGCGGGACAAGAGGGCGAAAAGAAGAAGAGTTGCTGTTCTCATGGTTAATGCACCAGGTAGCCGGAGGCTCCGATGACGACGCCAAGTGCGGCGGCTAGAACCCCGCCAACGGGGAATAGTCTCTTTTTGGAAATGAAGTAAAGGGACGTCATGACGAGGCCGATTTCGAGGAGCCCTTCTCCCAGGTCAAAACGCAGGGCGCGCGATTCGGCGACTTCGCTTTCGGATTCCTTTTCCTTCGCTTCCCCTTGAATCTGCTCGGATTCCTTGTCATAGCGCAGTTGCTCGGAGGCGTAGCGCTCGAGCATTTTCGGGGCTTCCGGGCTAGCAGTGCCCAGCACGCTGATGAGTTCGCGGCCGAGTTCGACGGAGTGGTATTTCATGCGCTTGGCCTGGTAGAACGACCACTGATCGTTGGCGGCGGAGCGCTCCATGACAGCGGCGGTATGCGCGCGGTGGGAGGAGATGGTGATGACGGCGAGAACCACGGCGATTATACCGGCGAGGACGCCGACTCTCTGGCCGAAGGGATCATGAGGTTCACCCTCTTCGCGATGCACTTCGAGTTCCGGCATAATCCGCCAGTGTAGGGCAGCAAGTTCGGCCGGGACAATCGCCTCGGGAGGACTAGCGGCGCAGCCGTGGGCAGGCTATGGGGCGGTGAAAAAATTCGCAACCTTCCCTTGCGCCGGCAGTAATCTGCTATGAACGGATCAGACACGGAACAGCAGAGTGGCCCAGCAGACCGACGATCAATTGATGAACCGGGTGAGGGATGGGGACGTGGAGCAACTCGCCACGCTCTTTGAGCGGCACCACCGTCTCCTATACCGGTTTTTCTGTCATTTATGCGGGT
The DNA here is from genome assembly GCA_026954325.1 of Bryobacterales bacterium. GTDB lineage: Bacteria > Acidobacteriota > Terriglobia > Bryobacterales > Bryobacteraceae > CADEFT01. The sequence continues at coordinate 77,413 of JAIXKK010000157.1, forward strand.
CAGGGACGCTGGCCGAGGATCTGACGCAGGAGGTGTTTTTTCGCATGTTGAAGTTTCGCGGCACGTTTCAAGCAGGCAGCCGGTTCAGCCCGTGGATGTACCAGATTGCGCGGAACGCGCATGTGGATCAGATGCGGAAGAAGCAAACGGAGATGCCGCTGTTCGATGAGCGAACGGAGCGGGAGTTCGAACCGGCGGATCCGGCGTTATCGGCGGAGTGGCGGCTGATGAGGGGGAGCGATCTGGCGATTCTGCGCAAGGCGCTGATGCGGCTGCCGGCGGAACGCAGAGAACTGCTGGTGCTGAGCCGGTGGCAGAACCTGCGGTATGAGGAAATCGGCGGGATTGTGCAGTGCGACGCGGCGGTGGTGAAGAGCCGGGTGTTCCGGGCGATGAAGCAGTTGAGCGAGATTTTCTTTCGGATGTCGGGAAGGAAGGCGGCGTCATGACTTGCGAGCAGGCGAAGGAGCGGATGGTGGACCGGTGGATTACCGGGCTCGATGAAGCAGAGAGGATGGAGATGGACGGTCACCTGGCGGAGTGCGCCGAGTGCCGGGAGGAGCAGGAATCGTTGAACGCTCTGTGGAATGGGCTGGGGGACCTGCCGCTGGAGGAGCCTAGCCGGAACCTGCGCACGAATTTCTATCAACTGATGGACGCCTACCGGCTGGGGCAGGCGGAGCAGAGCGAGGAGAGGGTGGCTCGGCTGAAGATGCCCGCGGCTGTGCGCCGGGCAGGATGGTGGCCGGGGGCGGTGGCGGCAGGCGTGGCGCTGGTATTCGGACTGACGGCGGGTCACATGTATACGGCGCGGAACAGGGACGAGCAAACGATAGCGCAGTTGAATGCGGAGATGCAGCACATGCGGCAGTTAGTCACTTTGTCTTTGCTACAGCAGCAATCGGCGAGCGACCGGCTGCAGGGGGTTAGCTACAGCGTGCGCATGGAACCGGCGGGCGATGAGGTCCTAGCAGCGCTGTTACGCACATTGAACCACGATCAGAACGTGAATGTGCGGCTGGCCGCGGTGGATGCGCTACGGCAGTTTTCCAATAAGGCTCCGGTGCGGCAGGGACTGCGCGACGCCATGTTGCACCAGGATTCGCCGCTGGTGGAGATTGCCCTGATCAACTGGGCGATGGACACCAGGGATTACGGGTCGGTGGAGGCGATGGAGAAGCTCGAGAAGGAAAAGGACTTGCATCCGGCGGTGAAGGAGCGACTGGCCAGGGCTCTGGAACGGCTACGGATGAATTGATCAGTTCTCAGTTCAAGAAAAGGGAGACTCGAATGAAACGAATACTTGGAGTGTGTCTGCTTTCGGCGGCGGCATTACCGGCCGGCGTCGAGGACAGAGAGACGATCCGCCAGACATATTCGTATGCGGCCAAACTGGACGTCGAGAACGTCAACGGATCCATTCACGTGACGGGTTACGGCGGCAGCGCGATTCAACTGGCGGCGAACCGGAGGACGGAAGCGAAGGACAGCGCCGCGCTCGAGGCGGCGAAGCGTGAAGTACGGCTTGACGTGACCTCGAGCGGAGGCGTGTTGCGGGTGTGCATTGATGCGCCGTGGAAGGATTGCGGCGATCCGGAGAACTGGCGCGGACGGAATTGGCATGGGGATCGCAACTATTCGGTGCGTTTCGATTTCGAGTTGCAGGTTCCCTCGGCAATGGCGGCGAAATTGAAGACGGTGAACGGCGGGATCACCTTAAACGGAGTGAGCGGCGATTTCGAGGTCAGCAGTGTGAACGGGGGCTTGACGCTGGAGGATATGGCAGGCTCGGGGTCGGCGAAGACGGTGAACGGGGCCATCCGGCTCAGCTTCCGGAACAGCCCACAGCGGCCGGTGAACGCGAAGACCGTGAACGGAGCGATTGATGCGGCGTTTCCGAAGAACTTGAACGCTAACCTGAGGTTCAAGACGTTCCACGGGGATGTGTTTACGGATTTTCCTTCCACGGCGCTGGCTCAGGAACCGCCGATAGCCGAACGCGAGGGCAGACGGACGGTGATCCGCGGCAACCGGATGTTCGGCGTAAAGGTGGGCGGCGGAGGGCCGGAGCATTTCTTCGAGACGTTGAACGGAACGATACAGATCAAGGAGCGGCAATAGCCATGGGGAGAGCGAAGATTCTGGCCGTTGCGGCGGCGTTTGCCGCGCTGCTGCCGGCGCAGGAGCGGCTGACGGTTCCGTTTTCGGATGCGAACGGTCCGAAGCGGCTGACGGCGAGCCTGTTGCGGGGCAGCATCACGGTGAAGACGCATGCGAGCAAGGATGCGGTGGTGGAAGCAAGCGGCGGGCGGGTGCGGAACCGGAGGGAGCCGCCGCCGGGGATGCGGCGGATAGACGGGGGTGGATCGGGGCTGACGGCGGAGGAATCGAACAACACGGTCCGGATCGCCGCTTCACCGGGGAGCGGGGCAGACCTGGTGATTTACGTTCCGGTGGACACTTCGGTCAAGCTGAGCACGGTGCACAACGGAAACATCACGGTGGAGGGCGTGAGCGGGGAGATTGACGTGAATAACCTCAACGGGGATGTTACGGTGAAGGATGTTTCGGGCGCGGTGGTGGCGCACACGTTGAACGGGAAGTTGATTGTGTCGTTGAACCGTGTGCTGCCGGACAAGACGATGAGCTTCAGCACGCTGAACGGGGACGTGGATGTGACTTTGCCGGCGGACACGAAGGCGAACGTGAAGATGAAGTCTGAGCACGGCGACATTTTCACGGACTTCGACATCACGCTGAAGCCAAGTTCGCCGCAACCGGTGCAGGAGACGCGGAGGGAGGGGAAGCGGTATCGGATCCGATTTGACCGGGCGATGTACGGGACCATCAACGGGGGCGGGCCGGAATTTCAATTCACGACGTTGAACGGGACGATCTACATCCGGAAGAAGTAGCAATCAGTTAAGAAGAGTGAGGGCGCGCCGTGCTTCGCGGACATGGGCCGGATCGGGGATGATCTCGATTACGGCTTGCCCTTTTTGAACAGCCGCTCCGTCGGCTGCAAGGTGGCGGCTGACCGCTCCGGGAATGCCCGCGAGGAGTTCGGCGCCGGCTATTCGGGCGACAACGGTGAAGGGCTTGGTGATATCTCGCGGTTGAATACGGAATTCGACCTGTCCGGGTGCTTCGGCCGTGACGGCAAAGGGAGCGAGCATCCTGGTAAGTTCCTCGCGGGCGGCAGGGTCGTGGAAATTCGCGAGGCTGAGGGCGGCGCGGCGGCGGACCATGGGGGCGGGATCCCGGAGCATGGAAAGCAGGGCTTGATGGAAGGAGGAATCGGCCGGATCTTCTCCCATGAACCAGGCGACGCTCCGGCGGATATCCGTATCCGGATGTTTTGCGAGCGCGAGAATGCGCGGGTAGTAACGGCGCATAGTCTGGTCATTGCGGCTCACTTTTTCGCCCATTTGCAATAACATTTGTGTGGCGTGCGCGGGACGGACTGGATCGGCGAGGGCTTCACTGACTTGAGCCGGGTCGAGCGCCCATCCGAACCAGGTGAAGAACCAGAAGAAGAAAGGTCCCACCAGCAGCAGGGAAGCAGCGGCAACCCCCACCAGCACAAGCCTTTGAGGTGTTCCCTTTCGCGGCAGGAGGCGGGGGAAAGCCCTTGCGTGCGTCATGGCCATCTGAATACTTTCGATCGGAGGAATGGGTCGAATGCTGTAGAGTTCCTCGGGCTATGCTGAAGTTACCAGATGAAAGCAAGCGCGGAAGAGATGAGATTGGCAGGGTATGAGGCGGTGGACCGGGTGGTGGCCCACTGCGAAACGCTCGAGGGAAAGGCCGCATGGAACGGAGCGAGGCGCGCCGGCCTCGAGAAACTGGAATTCGGGATTGCGGCCGGGCCGCGTCCGGCGGCCGAAGTGATTGCGCAGGTGGAGCGGGAAATCCTGCACTACATGGCGCGCCCGGCGCACCCGCGATTTTTTGCATTTGTGCCGGGGCCTGGGAACTTTATTGGGGCCGTGGCGGACTTTCTTTCGCAGGGATACAACGTGTTTGCGGGAAACTGGTTCGCGGCTTCCGGTCCGGCGATGGTGGAGTTGCGGACGATTCAGTGGCTGGCGGGATTGGTGGGATTTCCTCGGACAGCGGGCGGTTTGTTCCTAAGCGGGGGATCGCTCGCGAACTTCACGGCGCTGGCCGTGGCGCGGGACCGGATTCTGGGTGAGGAGCGGCTGGGTGAGGGCGTGGCTTACTATTCGGACCAGACACACTCGTCGGTAGAGAAGGCGCTTCGGCTGCTTGGGTTTGCGCGCCGCCAGTTGCGAAAGCTTCCAAGCGGACATGACTTCCGGCTGCCTGCCGCTTTGCTGCGGTCAGCCATGGAGGAGGACCGGCGCGGCGGACGCCATCCATGCTGTGTGATTGCCAATGCGGGGACGACGAATACCGGGGCTGTCGATCCCTTGGGGGAACTGGCTGCGGTTTGCCGGGCGGAGGGGGCGTGGCTGCATGTGGATGGAGCATACGGGGCGGCGGCGGCCATTTGTGAGGAAGGGCGGCGGCTGCTGGCGGGGATTGAAGAAGCCGATTCGCTCACGTTTGATCCGCACAAGTGGCTGTTCCAGCCGTTCGATTGCGGGTGTGTCCTGTTACGGGACGGGTCTTTGCTGCCGCGTACGTTTTATTCACGGCCCGAGTATCTGAAGGATGTCGGCGACAATGCGGAGGAGCCGAACCTTTTGGATTACGGTCCTGAACTGACGCGTCCGTTTCGGGCGCTGAAGCTGTGGATGACGCTTCAGGTGTTCGGGGAGGATGCGATGCGGAAAGCGGTGGAGCACGGCCTGGAGATGGCGCGATATGCCGAATCGCTGGTGCGCGCGCACAAGGACTGGGTGATTGCGACTCCGGCGCAGATGGGAATGCTCAGTTTCCGGTACGAACCGGCGGGTATACCCAGGAAGCGGCTGAATGAATGCAACCGTGAGATTGGGAAGCGGATTACGGCGTCGGGATTCGCAGTGGTTCTGTCGACGGAGTTGAAGGGGCGGACCGTCTTGCGGATGTGTCCGATCAATCCGCGGACGACGGAAGCCGATGTGCGGGATACGATCCGGGAACTGGACCGGGTGGCACGGGAATGAAAGATACGGCCGCGCGGAGAATCCAGCAGACCGGCAAGCGCGTGAAGGAACAGCGCGAGGTGGCCTCCGGGCTTCGGAGGCACGTCGATCGATGTGGTACGGTGTGACGATACCCGCGGCACCTACCCGCAGAGCCACGAATGCACCATCCGGACGTTGTCGCCCCTTGACATGGAAAAGAATCTCGAGTTCTACGAGATCCTGCCGGGGGCAATGCGTCCTTGCGGTCACAACCGCGCTTCCGGCGGACGGAGAGTCCCGTAGACCTGGAGGCGCTGATGGAACCGGCCAGTCGAGGAGACCCGGAGTCGGCATTGCGCTGGACGTGCAAGAGCGTGCGTCAGTTGGCGGGCGAACTGACTCGCGTGGGGCATCGGGTGAGTCCTCGATTGGTGGCCGAACTGCTGCACGGAACCCTGACCGCGATGCGCAGTTCCACTACATCAATGAGAAGATCCGGTTGTTTCAGGCCGATCGCCCGCCGGTGATGAAGGAATGGGTGGGCGATTTCAAGAACAACGGGCGCGAACTCCGTCCGAAGGACGATCCGGAGAAAGTGCGGCTGCATGACTTCGTCATTCCGGAATTGGGACGTGCGTCCCCTTACGGGGTTTACGACATCACGCGCAACTCAGGATGGGTGAGCGTGGGCGTGGGTCACGACACGGCAGCGTTCGCGGTCCAAAGCATCCGCCGGTGGTGGGAATCGGTGGGCATGGTCGAATATCCACAAGCAAACCGGCTACTGATCACCGCCGGCGGAGGCAGCAATGGCGCCCGTGCACGCCTTTGGAAACTGGAACCGCGGGCGCTGGCCAACGAGACCGGCTTGCCCATATCGGTCTGCCATCTGCCACCCGGAACCAGCAAGCGGGACAGGATTGAACATCGCCTGTTCTCCTTCATCAGTCAGAACTGGCGCGGTAAGCCGCTGGTGAGTCATCAAGTCATCGTCAACCTGATCGCCGCCACAACCACCAAGAAAGGGCAAGCGGAACTGGACACTGCCAATATCCGGCAGGGCTCAAGGTTTCCGACGGGGTGATGGAAAAGCTCCGGCTGCGCAAGGACGACTTCCACGGGGAATGGAACTATACCGTCGAACCCCAAGGCGTCGAAACATGATCCATTTATTTTGTGACAACCCTAAGCGCTACACGCCGGCGGCGACGGGTTGTTCGGCTTCCTGGAGGAGGTCGAGAAACGCGGCAGTGGCGGGATTGAACCGCTTGCGTTTGAGGTGGATGATGCCAAGGGGGCGGATGAGCCCGGGGGCGGCCAACGGAACGCAGATCAGCCTGCCTTCGGAAACCTCGGCGCGCAGCATGCGGGAGGGGACAATGCTGATGCCGCTACCGATGGCGAGAGCTTCCTTCACCATGGGGATAGAGTCGAAGTGCATGGTGACATTCACGCCCACGTTGCGCTCCTTCAGGAAACGGTCCACGTCCCGGCGGATGGGAAGATCAGGGTCAAAGGCGATGAACTCCAGTCCGTCGAGGTCAGCCGGGTGGACGGTGGTCAGCCTGGCGATGGGATGGGAGGGGGCAGCCGCCACAACCATCTCCTCCTCGCGCCAGGGAATGACGGCGATGTCTTTTGCATGCTGCGGGTAGCTGACCAGGCCGAGATCGGCCGTTTCGTTGCGAATCGCTTCGTAGACCTTTTCGGGGCGGACGTATTCGACTTCGAGCGAGGCGTGTGGGAAGCGGGAACGAAACTCCTCATCGAGGCGCGTCATTTCCACGAGGCCGACGGAGAAAATGGAAGCTACGCGCACAGAGCCCACAACACCGGATCTCAACTGGCCGAGAGCGAGCCGGAACTCGTCCTGGAGGCGCAATACGTCGCGGCAGAGACCGGCATAGAGATGGCCTGCTTCGGTAAGTTGAAGCGGGCGGCGGGAGCGATCGATGAGCGGCGTGTCGAATCCCCGTTCCAATTCCTGGACATGCTGGCTGGCGGCGGACTGGCTGATATTGTTCATCGCAGCGCCGCTGCTCATACTACCGGTCTGAGCGATATCTCGAAAAAGCTTCAGATGAAAGAAGTCCAAGGGCGAGCTTAGCATAAGATATTCTTATATCGCAAGTGATCAGACGAAGTGTTTATTTAATACAAGGCTGGGGGCTGGAAGGGAGGATGCTCCCGGAAGTTTCGCAAGCGGGGTCAGCGGACCGCGCAGATGCGTTGCACGTATTCGAGGGCGCGGTGTCCGTTCTCTTCGATGGGGCGTGTGCCATCGAGGAGGAGTCCGGCATATTTCGCGGTGGGATCGATATAAAGTTCCCGCATGGGCTGGACGGTTCCGTTGTACTGTCGGCGCACGGAAGTTTCGGTGCGCCCACGTTCGCGCTGGTCGCGGCTGATGCGGCGTCCGAGGCAGACGATGTCGGGGGCTGTAATAAAAATGGATGCGGAAAATAGGGTCCGGATGTTGGGCCAGTAAAGGGTAAACAGCCCTTCAATGAGGAGGTAGTGGTCCGGGTGGAGGCGCAGGGCGCGGGCGCTGCGGGTATGGGCCGCGAAATCATAAATGGGACGATCGACCTGGTGGCCATCCATCAGGAGCCGGAGGTGCTTTTCCAGGAGTGAGTCTTCGATGGCGTCAGGCTCATCGTAGTTGATCTGGGCGCGCTCGGCTGGGGTGAGATGATCGAGCGCCTTATAGTAGGCGTCCGCGGGGAGGATGGCTGCCGGGAGATGATCCCCCAGCCAACGGGTGAGAGCGCCCTTGCCGGCGCAAGAAGGGCCCGCGATTCCGACCAGATGCATGGGATTGGGAACAGATTAGCATTGAAGCGGTTGGCGCGGCTTGGGCGCCAGGCCGGTACCGTGGACTGCACCCAAAGGAACGGGTCATGATCACGAGTGGACCGGACGTTCACCGCGGCACGATCGCAGGCGGCGTGCGCGACGAGGCAGCAGGGCGGTTATTCGTGTTCGGCGGCGTGAGCGAGGGCGTTTTCGACAAGTTCGACAATGTGGCGGTCGGCCAGGGCGTAGTGGATGTGTTTACCGTGGCGCGTGCGAACAACGATGTTCCCGGCGCGGAGCACGCGGAGTCTTTGGGAGATGGTGGAGATGGATTCGCGTTCGGCTTCCGCGAGTTGGGAGACGCAGGCTTCGCCTTGGGCGAGGAGGGCGAGAAGGCGGAGGCGCGGGGGATCACCGATGGCGCGGAAGAGGCGTGCGGTGCGTTCGATGGAGGCGGGGGAGGCAGCGGAGAGAGGCGGGTGGGGGCATTGTTGATTCATTTGCATAACTGTGCAAGTATAATAGTGACAGGATCACCGCATCCTTGTCAAACCGGGGCGTATCTGGCGTCCCTTGATATCCTGATGAGAGGTGTCCGCCATTCATTCTCACGTTGAATTCCGTGTCCATGGCCTCGATTGCGCCGAGGAAGTGTCCCTTTTGCGGCGCGAAGTGGGCGCCGTTTCCGGCGTAACCGGCCTAACGTTCGACGTTCTGAACGCGAAGATGGGAGTGCAGTACGACTCATCGCGAGTGGACCACGGAATGATCCGCGCCGCGGTGGCGCGCACTGGGATGAAGTGTGAAGCTTACCGGGAAGCGAAGAAGGACGCGCCCTGGTGGCGGCGCCATGGCCGCTTGCAACTTTGTCTGATAAGCGCCATGGCGTTGCTTGGCGGAGCCTTCACACAAGCCACTTCGTTCTCCGAATTTGTCCGGTCATTACTGGTGCATGAGCATGACGGCCACATCGCGCCAATCACAATGGCCTTCTACGCCGCGGCGATGATCAGCGGGATGTTCTTTGCGGCTCCGAAGGCATGGGCGGCTTTGCGGCGGTTTCATCCCGAGATGAACGCCCTGGTGGCGGTGTCGATTCTGGGGGCCGTGGTCCTGCGGGAGTGGCTGGAGGGGGCGACACTGGCGTTCCTCTTCGCGCTGGCCGGATTGCTGGAGAGTTGGAGCATTTCGCGGGCGCGGAACGCGGTTTCCTCGCTCCTGGCGGTGAAGCCGGCGGAGGCCACCGTGGTCCATCATCACGGCGAGCACCGGATGCCGGTGGAGCAGGTGAAGGTGGGGGAGGTGGTTCGAGTCAAGCCCGGGGAACGGATTCCGTGCGATGGAGAAGTGACTTCCGGAATGTCCCATGTGAACCAGGCCGTGATCACAGGGGAGTCCATTCCGGTGATGAAGGAACTTGGGTCCACGGTCTTTGCCGGAACCATGAACGGGGACGGGTTGGTGGAAGTGAAGGTATCAAAGCCGCCCTCCGATACTCTGCTGTCGAGGATGCTGCGGATGCTGGACGGATCGCACCACCGGGCGCATACGGAGCAGTTCGTGGAACGGTTCGCGCGGATCTATACTCCCGCCATCTTCCTCCTGGCCATTCTGGTGACGGCTGGCGCGCCGTTGCTGATGGGCTGGGACTGGGAACGGGCCGGCTATCAGGGGATGGTGATTCTACTGATTTCGTGCCCCTGCGCATTGGTGATTTCCACGCCGGTGACGGTGGTGGCGGCGTTGGCATCCGCGGCCAGGGCCGGAGTGTTGATCAAGGGGGGAGTGCACCTGGAACAGGCGGCGAAACTGAAGGCGTTTGCTTTTGACAAAACAGGCGTATTGACGCAAGGGCAACCCGAAGTGCAGACTTTCCGGACGTTGGACGGCATGGGAGAGGCGGAAGCGCTGCGGAGGCTGATGGCATTGGAACAGCGCAGTGAACACCCGGTAGGACACGCGATTGTGCGCTATGCCTTGCAACAGGGAATCGAGCCGGAGACGGTTTCGGAATTTCGGGCGGTTCGGGGCCGGGGGGCCGAAGCGGTGGTGGGGCGGGAACGGTTTTGGGCGGGAAGTCACCGGTTCCTGCATGAAAAGGGTCTGGAGCGGGAGGGGATCTGCTCACAAGTCGAGGCGTTGGAGGATGAGGGGCACACGGCGTTTCTGTGCGGGACAGGTGATCATGTGTGGGCGATGGTGGCGCTGGCCGATCCGCTGAGGAAAGAGGCCGCCGAAGCCATTTCCGGTCTGCGCCGGGAAGGGGTGGAGCGCGTGCTGATGTTAACAGGCGACAACAAGCCCACGGCGGTGGCGGTTGGTAACCAACTCGGGTTGGAGGACGTGCGCGCGGAGATGCTGCCCGATGAAAAGGCGGAAGCGGTGAAGCGGTTGCGGAGCGAATACGCGCATGTGGCCATGGTGGGAGACGGCATCAACGATGCGCAGGCATTGGCGAGCGCAACGGTGGGGATTGCGCTGGGGCGGCGGTCCACGGATGTCGCGCTCGAGACGGCGGATGTCGTCCTGATGAACGAAGACTTGCGGAATCTTGGATTCTTGCTGCGCCATGCGCGGCGGGCGGCGTCCGTGATCCGGCAGAACGTGGTGTTCGCCATCGGGTTGAAGGGGATGTTTCTGGTGATGGCTTTCGCCGGGATTGCCACGCTGTGGATGGCGATTGCCGCGGATATGGGGGCTACTTTGCTGGTGACGTTCAACGGGTTGCGGCTGCTGCGCGCGAAGCGTTGCAGCGCGAAAGAAAAAGCGTAAGGGCAGGGCTGAAGTCAGATCTCCGGTTTCCGGAGATCGAGTCCTTCTTGCTGAAACCCGGATTCCTTATGTCGCGTCCACCGTTGGTATACTGATACGAGGCTTCCTAAGTTTATTCTTCATGCGGAAATACGGCATCGGTTTGCTATTGGCGGCGGGGTTGTGTCAGGCCGCCGACTTCTTCAGTGGAATGGCCGCCCGGGCCGTCATCGGGCAACGGACTTTTACCGCGCAATCTCCAGGCGCGACGGATGTATTGCTGGGCGGCGTCGGCGGAATAGCGTACGCCAACGGCACTCTGATTGTGG
>JAIXKK010000041.1 GCA_026954325.1 Bryobacterales bacterium
CTCCAGCACAGCATCAAGACTCACCGGCCGTTCAGCCTGATGCAGAAGCTGCAGATCATGGCGCAAGCCGCCGAAGGCCTCGATCACGCCCATCGCAACGGCATCGTTCATCGCGACGTCAAGCCCGGCAATATCATGCTGCTGCCGGATCTGATGGTCAAGATCATGGATTTCGGCATCGCCCTGGTATCCCACGCCGCCGAATCCCGCCTCACCAAGTCCGGCACGGTGCCCGGAACGCTCAAGTACATGGCTCCCGAGCAGTTTCGCGGCGCCGCCGACAGCAAACTGAGCGACACCTTCGCCTTCGGCGTGACTTTCTACGAGTTCATTTGCGGCGTGCACCCGTTCGAGGGCCCCTCCCAGCACGCCGTAATGTTCAATATCGTCCAGGGTGAACCGAAACCTCTTCAGGAACTGTGTCCGGAGAGCCCGGAGGGGCTCAATCAAATCGTCATGACGTGCCTCCAGAAGACTCCGGAGATGCGGTACCCGTCGCTCAAGGACCTGCGACTCGACATGAAGCCGATCCTGCTCGATTTGCAGCAGGAACACGCCCGAAAATTGCTGGTGGATGCCGAACGTCTCGCCGGCGCCGGGAAGGCGGACGCGGCTTACGCGCTGTTGCACGAGACGCTGGAAATCGATCCCGGCAACCGCGCGGCGCGTGCTCTGCGCGAGCAGGTGCAGCGCATCCTGCGGGCGCAGATGGTGGGTCCGAAGCTGGACGCCCTGCTCATCACCGGGCGCCACCAACTGGACTCACGGCAGTTTGACGAAGCCATCCACACACTGGAAGCGGCCCGGAAGCTGGATGCATCGAACAAGGATGTTCTCACCCTGCTCGAACGCGCCCACACCGCCCGGCACGGGCCGGCCGGCGTCGCGGAGCGCGGCATGGAAGGGGACGGCGCCAGGGGCGGAGGCGACCGCCAGACGCGCCTCGCGGAGGAACTCGAAGAATGCCGGAAGCTTCTGGAGCGTTGCGAATACGAGCCCGCTATCGAGAGACTGGAGCAGTGCCTGGCCGGCGCTCCGGGCAATGACGAAGTCTCTCAACTGCTCGAACACGCCCGCGCGCAACGGGCGGCGCTAAAGCGGCAGGCGATCGTCTCCCGGTTGCTGCGCGAGGTCGATGCGCTTGCCGGGGCGCGCCAATACGAAAGAGCCATACAAATGCTCGAGACCGGACTTGGCTACTATCCGGGCGAGAAAAGCATTACAGAGAGGCTGTCGGCGATACGCGCGGCGAAAGCGGCTCACCCGCGGGAACCCTCGGCGCAGAGTCAGCAGCCCGCGCCGCACAGGGCTCCTCCGGATCTGGCGCGCAAGATCACGTCGATCGAGCAATTGCTCGAACAGTCGCAGCTTGCCGCGGCAATCGCCGCGGCGGACGATGCTCTCACTCAATATCCGGGAGACCCGGTACTCCAGGCGCTTTTGAGGCGCGCTCAAGAGCAGCGGCGGCAGCGCCAGCGTGGAGAATCCGTGGCCAAAGCGCTCCAGCAGGCCGGCGAACTCTTGAAGACTCAACAATTCGGACCGGCCTTGCGGCTCATCGAGGAGGGTCTTCAATTCTTTCCGGATGACGCCCAATTGAGCCGCGCCAGAGAGTCGATTCTCGCCGCGCGCTCCACCCTGGAGAGGAAGCAGATCCTGGAGCGCGCCGCCTCCGAGGTGCGCTCTCTCCTCGACCGCGAGCAACCCGAACAGGCGGCCGCCCTCTGCCGGAAAGTCCTCGGCCGGTTCCCGAATGAACCGGCCTTTGTTTCGTTTCTGGCGCAGGCGGAGAACCACATTCAGCAAGGAGAGGTCCGCCGCCGTGATCTTGCGTCGATTGAACGGGACGCGGAGGCCCAGCTTGAGGCCGGGAACGCGGATGCCGCGCTACGGCTCATTGAACAGAGCCGGCGGCGCTTTCCCGAGGCGCAAACCTTGCTGGACCTGTTCGAACAGGCGCGGCGGATGAAACTCCGCGGATAGCCCCACCGCACCTCGGTAACGCGCGCAACTCACTCATTTCGTAAGGATCGCATAGGCGCGCCGGGCGACCACCAGTTCCTCGTTCGTTCGAAGCGCGACAACCGCTACGCGGCCCGCCGACACGATCCGGTCCCCAAAGCCGCCTTCATTGCGCTCCGCATCCAACCGTACTCCCAGGAACTCCAGCCCCCGGCAACAGGAAGACCTCAGCCGAGGCGAGTTCTCGCCGATCCCTCCCGTGAACGCGATCGCATCCACGCCGCTCATCGCCGCGGCGTAGGCTCCGATCGTTTTGCGAACCTCGTAGGTGAACACATCGAGCGCCAGGCGCGCTTCCCCGTTTCCCTGCTCCGCGGCGGATTCGAGATCGCGCACATCTCCGCCCGCGATACCGCTCAAGCCCGCCAGCCCGCCTGTTTGCGTCAACTCACGGTAGATATCGTCGAGCCGCCAACCGCGCCGCCGCATCATGTACAGCACCGCGAACACGTCCAGATCTCCGTGCCGTGTCGCGTTTTCGAGGCCGGATTGCGGTGAGAATCCCATCGTCGTATCCACTGACCGGCCGCTGTCGATGGCGCAGATGGACGAACTCCCGCCCAGATGGCAACTGATGATCCGCATTCCTGCCCGCTCCTTCGCCAGCAGTTCCGGCACGCGTTCGGAAACATACTGGTGCGATGCGCCATGAAAGCCGTATTTGCGCACCCCGAACTCACCGTGCCATCCTCCCGGCACTCCGTACCGCGCCGCGAACTCCGGCATAGTCGCGTGGAATTCCGTTTCAAACGCCGTCACCAGCGGAACTCCCGGCATCGCTTCACGAAACGCCTTGAGCGCCGTCAGATAGATCGCGTTGTGCGCCGGAGCCGCCGGCAGGAACTCCTCGATCGCCGCCAGCACTCCCTCGTCCACAAGATACGTACCGCGATAGCGCGGTCCGGCATGGACAGCCTTGAACGCCACCGCATCAATGGCGGCCCCGCCGGTGTCAATGCCGCGGATGGCGGCGGCGTAGTCCGAGACACGCTCCTGCTTGCCGCTCCCCAGCACCTTCCCTTCCGGCATGGCCAGAAGCTGGTACTTCAGGGATGTAGTGCCGAGATTCGGAATGAGCAGATTCACCGTAAACCGTATTGCTGCCGGATGACTGCCGCGTTCTTCTGCGCCTGCGCCTGGAAGGGGCCCTTAATGGCCGCGCACTGCGTGTTGAACTTCAGCGCTTCCGCCATCAGCTTCTTGTCCCCCTTCGGTTGGCCCATCTTATAGTTCGCCAGCCCGAGATAGAAGAGCGCCTGCCCTTTCAGCGCCTGGTTATCCTCCACCAGCGGGAGGGCCTTGCGCAGCAGTTCGTCCGTCTCCTTGAACTTGTTCGCGCCGGCGTAGGTTACGCCCGCCATCCAAAAGCCGAGTCCTGTCAACAGGTTCTTGCGCTTATCCCAATCCGCGTCGCTGACTCCCTCCGGTTTCGGCTTCGCTCCCATGATTTCCGAGAGCTTCATCGAATATTCGATGACTTTTTCCGGATGCACCTTCTTATTGAGGTAGTTGTCCGCCACCGCCAGCAGCATGTCCTCATTGGACTGGTCCTTCTCGAGCACCTTTTCGGCGAACGCGACCGCTTTGTCGTTCTGGTTGGCCTGCCGCATGGCCAGGAACACCGGCCCCGTCATCTGGCCCAGATACTGGCTCTGGGGATTCTGCGCCACCAGCGCGTCATAGAGCATGATCTTCTTGTCCGGATCAGGAACCGCCAGCGCCATGGCATACATCGAGTATTCCGTGTAAGTGTCCACCTGTTTGGCGTAGTCCACGGCCGATTTCCAGTTCTCGACATCGCCCTCCTCGGCGGGTTTGGGGGCCGCCGCCGCCTTCCGCGCCGCTTTGCTGGTGATGCCGGCCCATTTCATCACAAGGTCCGGATCTTTCTTTCCCTCGGCGGCTTTCAGGCAGTTGTGCGATGCCGCCACGTCGTCCGGATCGGCCGCGAGCAATTTTTCGCCCACTTCGATCGCCTTGTCGAACTGGCCGCCCTTCACGTACTCCGGAACCAACTGCTCCATCACCCATCCGGCGCCGTCGTGGGATGGGTGCTTCTGGAGGAATGCCTCCATCAGCACCATTTTCTTCGCGGCATCGTTCTCCTGGCCGATTCCCTGTAATTCCTGGCCTTCCGGGGTTTCGGCGTTGATGGTCAGCTTATGCCGCTGCCCGCAAAGCGGGGCCGCAACGGCTAGCAAGGCGAACAGGACATGGCACAGTCTCACAGGTGGGCCTCCTTTTCAGCAAGGAAGGTTATACCAAGCCTGCCGGAAACAGTCAATCCTGAATATTCGGGAGTGAATCATCACGAGGGGTTGATTCACAGACTGGCCTCCTCTTTCCATGTGCTATGATTTGGGCGCATGTTGCGAGCACTCTTCCGTTTGTTTCTGGCCGGCACGATGGCCCTGGGCTCCGCCATCGCCCAGCCTGGCAGGGGCGCCGGACCTCAAGCCGAATGGCAGCGGCGGGCTCAACCGCTGCTCCGCGAAGGCAAACTCGAGGAGGCGCTTGCGATCTACCGAATGGAACTGAAGACTTCGCCGGATTCGGCGCCGGCGAATATTTCCGCCGGCACCGTTCTCGACCTCATGGGAAAAACCGTCGAGGCCCGGGCGTACTTCCAGAAAGCGATCGATGCCGCGCCCGATGCCCGGGCCAAAGCCAACGCCCAGCGCGCCATGGCGATGTCATTCGCCTTCGATGGCGATTGTAAGAACACCGCAAAATACGAGCAGATGGTGTCCGATTACTGGAAGAGCCGTGAATCCGCCGAACCCGGCAACGCGTTCTATCAACAAGGAGAAATGGCCAACGAAGCCGCGCGCGTCTGCATCGAGGCCGGCGATTTCGACGCCGCGGAAAAGTGGTACCTCGCCGGACGCGAGGCCGGATTGAAAGAACCGGGTATCCCGGCGGGACGCAAAGCCCTCTGGGAATTCCGCACCGACCATGCCCTGGCCCGCCTCGCTGCCCGGCGCGGCAACAAAGCCGCTGCCGGCAGGCACGTCGCGGCGGCCAAGGCCGCCCTCGAGCGAATTGAGGCCGCCGATCCCGATCTCTATCGCCAGCAATCGGTCTTCTTTCCGTATCTGACAGGTTACGTTGCCTACTACTCCGGAGATTACCATGCGGCTCTGGCCGACTTCCAAAAGGCCAATACCAACGATCCGTTTATTCAGTGCCTGCTCGGCATGACCTACGAGAAGCTGGGGGACAAAGACAAGGCGTTCGAGGAATACCGCAAAGCCTCCAAGGTCACTGCCCACAACCCCGTGGCAGCCTTCGCCAAGCCTTTCGCGCGCAAGAAACTCGCTCAATCCGGGGCTACCCACGCCAAGTGAGTTTGGACTGCTAAAATACGATGTTTGCCTACCGTAACATCCAGCCGATCTCTTGACATCCCGTCCATTCTCCGCCGCGCGGGCGCATGGTATCTGCAATCCGGCATCCAGGAGCAGCATGGGGGCGTCGCCCGTTATTACCGCATCGATCTTGCACGCAACAACCGTGTTTCCACGGAGATCACCGGGTACGCCGCAAGCACCTTCAGCTTTCTGTACCGGCAGTCCGGCGACCCTCTGTATTTCGACGCGGCCCGGAGCGCCGCCCGCTTCCTCGTCCACACCGCCTGGAACGCCCGGGAGGAGATTTTTCCCTTCGAGTGGCCCCCCACCGCCGAGCCGATGGAAAACCGCGCCTTCTTCTTCGATTGCGGCATTATTATCCGCGGTCTGCTGAACGTCTGGCGTCTGTCCGGTGAAAGGGAATTGCTGGATGCCGCCGTCCGCTGCGGGCGCGCGATGGCCTTGCGGTTTGACCACGACGGCCAGTTTGCGCCCATCCTCCAACTCCCCGGCTGTTATGTGCTGCCTTATGGCAACAGTTGGTCGAACACCCCCGGTTGCTACCAGCTCAAGTCCGCCCTGGGCTGGTTCGAACTATGGGAAGCCACCGGCGACACATCCTTCCAGACGCTCTATGAAACCGCACTCGAGCGGGCGCTGGCCGGCGAGCCTGCCTTCCTTCCCGGCACAACCGAACGTTTGCGCGTCATGGACCGCCTGCACGCCTACAGCTATTTCCTCGAAGCTCTGCTTCCCGTTTCGGATAGGCCGGAGTGCGCAGCGGCCCTCCGCGAGGGTATCCGCAACGCGGCTCGCCATCTCCGCGCCATCGCTCCCGAATTCGCCCGTTCCGATGTGTATGGGCAACTGCTCCGCGTCCGCCTTTTCGCCGATCAACTCGGCGTTGCCGCGCTCGATGAGGGGGAAGCGAGGGAGGAGGCGGAAGCCATTCCACCTTTTCAATTCTCCGGTGATGATCCCCGCCTCGCGGGCGGCTTCTGTTTCGGACGCCGGGGTTCCACGCCGGCTCCGTATGCCAACCCCGTATCCACGGCATTTTGCCTGCAAGCCCTCGCTCTTTGGCAGGCGCGCCGCAACGGAGAACTTCGGGAGACGTGGCGGGACCTCATTTGACCATCAAGGTCGCCTTCGTCTCGTGCAAGGATGACCTCGCCGCCCCTTTCCTCGAGCGCATGAATGATCTATTCCCGGAACTCCCTCTCTGGGTCGTCTCCGAATTCCCTCCGCCCGCCGGCAAATGGATTCCATTCAAGCCGAACCGCTCCCTCTCTGAAAACCTCGCCCGCATTCGCGCCGCCGCCGGCGGATACACCATCCACCTCTCCGCGGCTGTCTTCGAGCCGAAGACTCCGTACGGGCGGATGCGCTGGATTGCTTTCCGCCTCGCGCCGGTGCGATTCCTCGCCTTCAATGAAAATCTCGATCACTTCATGCTCCGGCCACGGTGCGCGAGAACCATTGTCCGCCACTTTTTCTGGCGCGCGAAGAATTTTCTCCGCTGGCAACTCAACCCTGGCGGCCCTGCCTATACCTTTCTCTGGCGTCTGCGGCATCCCAGCTCGTTGAAGCGCCCCGCCGCCTACCGCGCCGCGCTGCTCGCCGGCTGGGCGGCATCCCTCATTCGCCGAATGGCTTCGCCTCGCCCCGATCCGCCTGTTCCCCCCCGCCCGGACGGCATCAGCGTCGTCATCCCTTCCCGAAACGGCAAAGACCTGGTGGACCGGCTGCTTCCCGGGGCGCTCCACCAACTCGATACGAACGCCGAGGTGATCGTCGTCGATAACGGCTCCGATGACGGCACAGCCGATTTCCTCAGCGCCGCCTATCCGCAGGTCCGCGTGGACTTCAACCCCGAGCCGCTCTCCTTTGCGGCAGCGGTCAATCGCGGCATCCGCGCCGCCCGCTTTTCCCATGTCTGTCTGCTCAACAATGACATGATCATCGAGCCGGAATTTTTCCGCTCTCTTCGCGCGGCCTTCGAAGCCATCCCGGACCTCTTCTGCGCCACCGCCCAGATCTTCTTCCCCGAAGGCATGCGCCGGCAGGAGACCGGAAAGGCCGTTTGGTGGGGGCCTGAGGATGACCGTCCGGCCACCGATTTCCCCGTTCGCTGCCTCCCGCCGATCGAGGGCGAGGACCACTCCTATGTCCTCTACGGCAGCGGCGGCTGCTCGATGTATGACTCCGCTAAGCTGCGGCAAATCGGCGCGTTCGATGAACTCCTTGCTCCAGCCTACGTCGAAGACCTCGACACCGGCTGGCGCGGCTGGCAGCGCAACTGGCCCACCGTCTACGTGGCCGACGCCAAAGTCACCCACTTCCACCGCGCCACCACGTCCCGGTACTTCAAGCCGGACATGATGCAGAGCTTCGTCGAATTCAACTTTCTCCGCTTCCTGGCGCGGCGCGTTACCGATCCCGTGGTCTTTGGCAAACTCTGGCGCGATGCCGTGGTCCGGCTCAATCTGCTCGCAATCAGCCAGCCGTGGTTCGTGGGCTGGCCCCAACAGGCCCTTGGGTTCGCCTGGAAAGCGACGCGCCGGTTCCTGCCGCCTCCGCCAAACCGCTGGCCGGAAGATCTCATTCTTGCCATCGGCAGCGGAGCGACGGCATCGTTCCCGGGGCGCGCGCCCACGGGAAAGCCGCGAGTGCTCGTGGCCAGCCCCTACCTTCCCTTCCCTCTCTCCCACGGTGGCGCCGTCCGCATCTTCAACCTCATGCGAGCCGCAGCCGGGGAATTTGACCAGGTTCTGGTTGCCTTTGTCGATCAATTGGATTGCGTTCCCGCGGAACTGCTCGCTCTTTGCGTCGAGGTGATTCTCGTGAAGCGCTATCCCACTCATCTGCTCCCGGACCATGGCCGTCCGGACGTCGTGGAGGAATATTGCTCCCCGCAAATGCGTGCCGTTCTGTTCCAAACTGTTCGCAAGTGGAAGCCGGCGGTGGCTCAACTCGAGTTCACGCAGATGGCGCAGTACGCGCCCGATTGCGCCCCGGCGCGCACCATTCTGGTGGAGCATGACATCACCTTCGATCTCCAGGAGCAGCTTCTCCGCACCGCGGAAGATTGGGAAACGCGCCGCCAGTACGAGCGCTGGGTTCGCTTCGAAAAGCGGGCCTGGCGGGATATCGACGCCATTGTCACGATGTCGGAAAAGGACCGCCAGGTGGTTGCCGCCGAGGTAGGCGAAGAAAAGGCGGTCTGCCTGCCGAACGGAGTCGATCTCGAACGCTTCCAGTCCACCGGCCGTTCGCCCGACCCGCGCCGCATCCTCTTCATCGGCTCCTTCGCCCACCTGCCGAACGTGCTTGCCCTCGATTTCTTCCTGCGGGAGTGTTGGCCTCACCTTGCCGGTCTCCAACCCACGCTCCACATCATCGCCGGCTCACGACCCGAATACTTCCTCGAGCGCTACAAGGACACTGTCCGTGTGGACCTGTCGCACCCGGGGATCGAGGTGGAGGCCTTCGTCGCCGATGTACGCCCCGCTTACGAGCGCGCCGCTGTCGTCATCGCCCCCCTCGTCGCCAGCGCGGGAACCAACATCAAGGTGATGGAAGCCATGGCAATGCGCAAGGCCGTGGTCTCGACACCCGCGGGCATCAACGGTCTTTCGCTCACCTCCGGCCGGGACGTGATCGTCACCGCCACGGGCAAGGAAATGGCGCAGGCCATCCGCATGCTGTTTGAGGACCCTGCCCGGCGTCAGGCCCTCGAAGCCGAGGCCCGCCGCACCGTCGAGCGCGATTTCGATTGGAACTCCATCGCCCGCAGGCAAGCCGGGATGTATACGAATCTGCGCCTCAACTGAGTCCGGATCCGGGTTTCCGCCCTGCCTCCCGCGACACCTCCGCGGCCAGCAGATCCGACAGCACGCGGTTCCGCGCGCCCGCGGCAAGCAACGTTACCCGCGCCCCGCTCTCCACCGTCTTCTGAGTCTCCAGGATCTCGAAGAGCGCATTCGCCACCACCGGTTCCGCCCCGATTTCCTGTAGAGCCATGCCCAGAGTATTCGGCCGGATGGCGGCGGCCTTGGCGAACTCGATGGAAGCCTCCCGTTCGGCGGAACTCGTGATGACGCTCACCTGGTTCGCCCCAGCCTGCCTGATCGCCGAAGTCACCTGCCGCAGCCGGTTCACTACCTTCTCCTCGATTTGCCGGATCATTCCGATATCCCGGAAATGCACCTTCCGGATGTAGACCGACCCCAATTGATAACCCCAGGACTTCGATTGGTCCGACACCTCCGCTCTCACGGTCTGGCTCATCGTATGCCGCGTCTCGAGCATCTCCGCCAGCGGCATGTTGCTCAGGCACCGTACCGTCGCGTTGCTCAGGTTGGCGCGCAGAGAGCCTCGGGGATCGGTGTTCCTGAACAGGTATGCCACCGGGTCGCTGATCCACATCTCGTACCAGATGCCGATGCCCATCGGCGCGCCTTCCTCGGAATTCACCGGCTGGCTGCGCAGGTATTCCTGGTCGAGCCGTAAGTCGAGCACGTGGCACTTGCCGAGAAAGTTGATGAGGAAAGCCGCCGGACCCAGTCTCAACGGCAGGATATGCAACCCCGGCTCATCCAAGGTCGCGATCACCTTCCCGAACAGAACATAGACACGGCAAGTGCGCTCTTCGACAATGGCGTAGAGCCCGCACAGGCGCGCGATGGCGAGAATGAAGGGGAAGGCGAACGTCAGCACCAGAAACATAACGGCCGCGGTGATGAGAATGGACATTACCTTCGCGCCTCCAGATAGATCCAGCCGGCCTTCTCATACAGCTTCAACCGCACGTTGCGGAGATAGGCTTCGAGTACCGCCGGCCCCCTCTGCCGCAATGCCGCCAGTTCGGCCGCCAGCAGTTTCAGAGGCTCTACTTCCGCCTGCGCCCGCAGCGTCTCGATCTCCACGGCCCGTTTCGACTGCACGATCTTCTGATCCGCGGCCGCCTGCGCCAGACTGATGTCGCTCGACACCTGGTTATGCGCCGTGTTGATGGCCGCCAGCGCCGATTCCACTTCCGCCGGCGGATCGATGCCCGTAATGAGCGACGCTTCGAAGACCACTCCATAACGGGCCGGAGTGGACCGGCATTCCTGCTCCATATAGTCGTTGAGGTCGCGCAGGTTCTTACGGAGGTCGTTGATGGAAACGCCTGTCATTTCGGCCGGCGCCGCCCCCGGCGCGGTTTGCGCCGCGCCCGGGTCACCCGGAATCACCACCGGTTTCGATTCGAAGTTGGCGATACGCTGCCGCAGGACCGAAACGAAATATCCCAATACGTGCACAATCGGGCGCTTGATCCCGAACAGGTAGGCGTAGAGATTGTTCTCGCTGACACGGTAGCGGATCTGGCCTGTGAGCCCCGTGTTCAACTGGTCCTTTGTCACGGCTTCCAGCCGCGTACCGGCCTCATTTGCCGCCGGGTCTTCCGGGTCGAGCGCCATATTGACCGTGCTGGTGGCAATGGACACCTTGTACACTTTCTCCCACGGCATCTTGAAATACGGGCCGCCCGGCGGGATGACGCGCAATTGCGGATAGGTGTAACGGGCCCGCTCCTCGTCTCGAAGGTGCGCCGCAATCGGATTGTCGAGCGTGGTCTTGCCGCCCGGCAGGCGCTCCGCGCGTCCAAACGAGGTCTTCGCCGCACGTTCGTTCTGATCCACGGTGTAGATTCCGAACAGAACCACCCTCACCAGGAACCACAGAAAGGCTCCGAGGAACAAACCAGCCAGTATCTCCATAGCGATGTTTCGTCTCGATCAAGAATACTCGTTTTTTCCGGAGGCCGCCGGTCTATCGCGCAGGCAACTGGAGTCTCTCCGGGCGGGCGAATTCACCGCTCATGTGGACCGGCAGCCGCCACACGGCGGTCCCTTCTTTGTCTGTAAAGTACAGGCGGCTCTCCGAGGGCTTCAGCGTGTCCCCTTCGGCCCAAAGCGCGTAAAAATCCGGCCGCGCGTTCACGGGCCGCCGGGCGTAGGTGTGGTTGAACTTCGCGGCTTCCGTCAGCCGGCGAACCTTCTTCCAGTGCGCCCCTTCATCCCGGCTGGTCCACATCACCATGTCCCCGCCGGTTGTATACGGCCGCGGTGGATGTACGATGGCCGCGACGTCCCGTGCGAATTCGAAAAGATCCACAAGTAACCCTCCGCGTCAATCGACATCACGGGATTGTCGTGCCCGTCACTGGTCTGCTTGTCGAGCAGGAGAGTCGGGCGCGGCACGATCCCGGTCCTGTGATCGTAGTAAGACACCATGTGCAGTAGTTCCTGCTTGCCGGGCGTCGTTCCCCCATAGCAAAAGAAGGTCTTCCGAACCGCGGGGGCGTAGATGGCAATCGGGGACTGCTGTTGCGGATAGGTGGCGAACCCGCCGCTGTACTTGTAGACGTATTCATCGCCGGAAGGCTGGTTGAAATACCAGATGCCCCAGTACCCATCCACCGTCCGCGGGAGTTCCGCGCCAATCACAGCCGCGCCCGCCGCCAGCAGTAGCACGCGCCACCTCATCGGCTACTCCAGCA
>JAIXKK010000107.1 GCA_026954325.1 Bryobacterales bacterium
TGGTCGGTCCGCTCAACCGCTCAGCGCAACCTCACATTCTGTGCATAGGTCAGGTATAACGATTCCGTCGTTGCCGGCGTAGGCATGTCCTGCACGTCGGATGGTTCGCTAATCAATCTCACCCAGACGAACTGCCTTCCCCTGTACTATGCGACCCAACTGGACGCTTATGCCGACCCAGCCAGCGAGCGCTGGAGCGTTGTCGTG
This sequence comes from Bryobacterales bacterium, assembly GCA_026954325.1. Lineage (GTDB taxonomy): Bacteria > Acidobacteriota > Terriglobia > Bryobacterales > Bryobacteraceae > CADEFT01. Next base: position 208 of record JAIXKK010000107.1, read on the forward strand.
CCAGCTTTGAATGCAGGTAACGGCCGGACGAATATATGGACCTGCAACTCAGACAGGGGTTGCGGCTTCGTCAATCCCTATCCTTACGACCAATTCATGGGGACTACTGCAATCACCAACGATGGCAGCTTTTGGATATCGTACGTCAGCTTCACGTTCGCCAACGTGCCCAACGCCCCCGGGAATGTCTTCAGCCAAGTCATTCGGTTTCCGCCTGGATTGATCGGTGTGGGCATGACGACAAGCCAAGGTAGCGCGACAGCAACGTGGACCCCTCAACCCCGCTGCTATACATCTTGCCTTGGTGAGGGCGACTATGCCAGGATGGCTCCAGGCTTCGACGCCACAACTGCCGTAGCGCCCTTGTCGTATCAAGCAGGTCTGAAGAACAACGAACTCTTCGCTTTCTTCCTCTCCAACCCCGCCCAGAGCGCATTCTACTCCCCCTTCTCTTCGAACCGTGCTCAGATGATTCAATTGCCGCTCAAGGAGCGATCGGCCCGGTCGGCGAGCCCCCCTAAGTTCACATTCGATCCGCCCGCCTCCGGCCCTGTAGTGGCCGTAAACAATACGTTCACAGTCGAATTTGCTGCTTACCCCCTTGGGGTGAACGTATCAGACCCCGCCTTTCAGGCGCCGCTTCCGGGGATCACTCCAGGCGAACGCTACCACGCTAAGTTGTCCGGGCGAATTGGAGGCAAGTAGAATGCGGCGTCTCGTTGTTTTGTCCTTGATAACGGCGGCACTGACCCCGTTTGTGGCTGGCCAGCAGCAGGCGCAGCCGAACGCCATTGTATTCAGCACCAGCTATCACCCCGTCTGGCCCCTTGACGTCAACATAGCTCCAGGCCAAGTGCTACCGCTCGCCGTACATGGGCTGCGGTTACATTTGGAGCACGACGTGAAGGCCGAAGGATATCCTCTGGCTACGGAACTGGCGGGAGTGTCCATCAGGTATGGCCAGGTGAATGATAGCAGGCCGCTCCCAATTCTTGGGATCCGGCGTGCTTACAGTTCATCCTGGTCAACCTCGGCCTCAGAAGGTCCGGACAGCAGTTTCGTGGTGATCACCGTGCAAATTCCTTTCGAAACCTTCGTCGGCCCGTATGACCAGGCGCGGTACCAGTTTCTCTTGGTCTACGAAGATGGGGTACTCACCAGCGCGATTTCGGTTTTGCCAGGCCCCACGGAGCCGCATGTTGCGAGTGCGGGTGACGCGGTGAGTTGGGTCTTCCCCGCAATTCAGGGAAGAAGCGATCTCCCCCTGGTCAAGCGTGCGGACGGCTCACAAGTCACGATGGACAACCCCGCTGAGCCCGGTGAGGTCCTGTCCCTCTATGCTTACGGTCTGGGGCTCAGCGGGCGTCATCCTCGCCCGATCACAGGGGAACTCTCCCCACCGGGATATGACATGGATCTGGGGATCAGCTTCGAATTCGGCCGCAATCCGAGGCCAACACCGATTCCACGCTATCAATCGAACGAACAGCCTCCCATGGACGGATTAGTTTTCGCCGGGCTTGCCGAAGGGATGGCCGGCGTATATTTGGTGAAATTCAAGATCCCCGCCGTTGTTCCGGAGGGAACGCCACGTTGCGCACCTGCAACACCTGGAACGATCGATCCGGGCGTGGTCAATAATCTGATGCTGAACATCGGCTATACCGTTCTCTCGCCGAGGCCGGATCGCTATGATGGCGCGGGTCTTTGCGTAGCGGTCCCAGCGTTCCGCACAAGTTCGGGCCGTACAGGCCGAACTGTCGCAAGTCATGGCCGCGCCGCCAGATGATGCGTCCCAAAGCTAGAGTTCAGTAATTGCCCCAAACTCGGCTGTTCACGTTCGATTTTCGTAAGTCCTGGTTGTTGACTCGTTACTCTTATTCGGTCTTAGCCAAGGTTTTTTCAGTGTCCTAGTATCGGTTTATTGAGTGCTGGCACACGCCGTAAACGACGGTTCAAGGGTAACATTAGCCCCGGGAATGTCAATGGGCTGGGTCGGCCGAGGCTCCTGGGAGGCTGGCATTAAGAGTTGCTTCGGTCTCATGCTTGACGTTTCGAATATGCCGTACGCGGACTTTTTCGATATGCTCCGCGAGAAATAAGCAGCGTCCAAGGCGTGACGCCAGATCAAGAGCTTTTCCGTCAGGGCCGGCAGACTGTTGCGCATGCCAGAGGCGCCATCCGGCTTCCAAGCCTATTCTTTCTTTCTCCCCGAACCGCGCTGACCGCTTTCCCGCCGCTCCCTCTCGATCGTCTTTCGCCGCGTCTCCTGCTGCCGCAGGCTCGGCTCGCTCCTTGGAACTCGCGGAGGTTGCACTGCGGGCCGTTGCGGAGCCGTCTGCCGCGGTGGCGCCGCGGGCCGAGGCTGCTCAGTCCGCTGCCGTTGCGGGATTTGCCTGTACTCCGGTTGTGGCCGCGGTTGGCGCCCGCGCAGGTCTTCCACCCTGCGCGCATCCGGAGGTCTGCCCGGATCCGCCTCGAGCGCGGGACGCCGGCTCTCGAACGGAACCGGAGGCGCCGCCGGTGTGTGCCTCACCACTACGCCGCGGTCCTGAACACGCTCGGGAGGCCGCTTCGCCGCCGGCGCCCCCTCGGGCTGCCGCGAGACGCTATCCCGCGTGGCCACCACCGGAGCGGACATCCCGCTGATGCGCGTTGCACGCGCCTCGTTGCGCGAAATCGGAATCATCACCCGCTCTACCGGGCGGCCACGCGCAAACGCATCTTCGGGCGCCGCCGTGATGGCGCCCATAACTCCGTGATTCACGTAGCGCTGCTTCGCGATGTCCGTTCGATAGATAATCCCGGGATCGCGCACCACGGTGTTCGTGATGTTGATGTTCGTGATGTACCTCCTTCCAGCGCGGTAAGGAGGAATATAGATCTCCCGCGGACCAAGCGGAAACCACCCCACACCCACTCCAACTCCTGCACGAATGTAGTAGCGCAGCCCTCCGCCGCCCACAAACACCACCAGCGCCGGCGCATACACCGCCCGCACCCGCACCGGACCCGGTATCCACCACCACACCGTCCCGGCACAGATCCAGCGGCCGTAATGGTGCGGCGCAAATCCCCACGGCGCATCGTCAATCCACGTCCAGCCCCACGGTTCAATCCACGCCCAGTGTCCGAAGCGGTAAGGCGCCCACCCCGGCGCCACACGCGGAGCCCACATCGGTCCGTATGTCACATCCACGCGCCAGGTTCCGTAGCTGTCCAAGTCATCGCGCCCGATCACCCCCTCCGCCACGTACCGGTCCGCATCCGCGGAACGTCTCGCGTCCCGTTTCGCGCAGAAATCGTCAAATGCGTCCAGCGGGCCGGCCGCCTGTAGCGTATGCGTCACCTGGCTCGTCCCCAGCAACTCCGCCTGTTCCTGTCTGTGGACCACGAAGGAATCGCCGGGAGCCGAAACCTCCGCCATGCCGTTGCGAACCGTAATCCGGCCTCTATCGCCCTCCTGGGCTGACCGAATCCGATAGCCTCCACTGCGTAGAAGCGTTATCGCGGCCTGTGGCGTGTCCACTTCGAAAACCTCTTGCTCCCCAAGGGTCATTAAACGGACATTGAGGTCGCCCTCCGATAGCCGCACCTGCACTGTCGCGTCATCCAGCGTGAGGAACGAAAGCGAGGTGTAGGCATCCAGGCGAACCACGGCGGTCCCCAATTGCAATTCCGCGCGCGCCCCGGCGTCCGTCCACAAGGAGTCTCCGGCCGTGAGCGGGCGGTTCAATTCCGCCGCCACCCACTCCTCCGTGCCCGCGGCTTTGAAGCTGACCGCGCCGCTGACGTAACTCACCCGCGCCACCCGCCCCGGCGGACCATTCTCCTCCCGGGGCGAGGCCGGCGTGGCGATGGGTTGCGAATACTGGCACCCGGCAATGGACGCTGCCGCTACTAACAACACGGGCGTCCATTTGCTCGAAAAACGAACCTGTTGCATAATTCGTCCGCTCCCGCCCAAGGAAGTGCACGCCACGTGCCATGAATCCCTCCCTTACGGAAGAATCATCGCGGACACGCCTATTTTGCGCCCTGCGGAAAATCACCCTATTCCCGTGCAGCCTCGCCCACCGGCTCTACAGCAGAGCATGCCGCCGGTAGAACCATGACTTCACTGCCTGCACCAGCCATAAGTACGTAACCGTCAGCACGCCGATCGTCCCCAGCAGCGTAGCCGGTAACGGCGTGAATCGCAGCAGCGCCCCCAACGGCGTATAAGGCAGGCAGACCGCGAATGCCACCACCGACAATACCGCCGCCACGAGAAACTTACTCGGCCGGCTTTCCAGCGGATTCCCCGCCGTTCGGATCACGAACACCACCAGCGTTTGCGTCGCCAGGGACTCGACAAACCATCCCGTGTGGAACAGCGGCGGGTTCGACTGCGCCTGAAACGCGAAAAGAAGCACCCCGAACGTCAGAAAATCATAGATGGAACTGATCGGCCCGACAATGGTCATGAACTGCCGGATGAAGCCGATCCGCCACCGCTTGGGCCGCCGTAGCAGCGCCTGGTCGACATGATCCGTCGGGATGCTTACCTGAGAAAAATCATAAAGCAGGTTGTTCAGCAGAATCTGCGTCGGCAGCATCGGCAGAAAAGGCAGAAACAGCGATGCCGCCGCCATGCTGAACATGTTCCCGAAGTTCGAACTCGTCCCCATGACGATGTACTTCATGATGTTGGCAAAGCTGCGCCGGCCCTCGATAATCCCGTCATTCAGAACCGCCAGGTCCTTCTCGAGCAGAATAATCTTCGCCGCGTCCTTGGCCACCTCCACCCCGTTCATTACCGAAATCCCGACATCGGCCGTATGCAGCGAAGGCGCGTCGTTGATGCCGTCGCCCAGAAACCCCACCACGTGCCCGCGCGCCTTTAGCGCCAGAATCACGCGGTTCTTCTGCTCCGGGGAGACACGCGCGAAAATAGCGCCTTGCTCGGCTTGGAAAGCAAGCGAGGCGTCGTCCATCTGGTCTACCTCGTTGCCCGTCAGAATGCAATCGGCCGCCAGTCCGGCGTCCCGGGCCATCTTCCCGGTTACGTACTGGTTGTCTCCGGTCATCACCACCACGGAAACCCTGCTCTGCTTCAGATCCTCCAGAACGGCGCGCACCCCCTCCTTGGGAGGATCGAGGAACGCCGCGAATCCGGCGAACGTCATCTCTCGCTCATCTTCGCGTGCATAAGCCTCGCGCGGCTCCACCCGCCGCATCGCCACTCCCAGCGTCCGGTAACCATCCGCGCCGAGTTGCCGAAAAGTTCGCATCGCCTCGCCGCGCAACTCTTCGCCGAACGGCTGAATAGCGCCGTCAACTTCCGCGGTTTCGCAAATCGCCAGGACGCTCTCCACCTCGCCCTTCGTCACCAGCAGAAATTCCTCCCCCCGGCGCACAACCACCGAGAGCCGCTTGCGGTTGAAATCGAACGGGATCTCGTCCACCTTCCCGTATTCGCTGATCAAAGGCGCCTCATGCCGGAGGATGGCCGCATCCAGCGGGCTCCGGATGCCCGCCTCGAAATAGCTGTTCAGATACACCAGCCGGAGAACCTCTCCCTGATTCACTCCGCGCAAATCCACGTGCTTGTCCAGCACGATCTCCCCTTCCGTCAAAGTCCCCGTCTTGTCGCTGCAAAGTATCTCAACGCTGCCGAAGTTCTCAATGGCCGCCAATTGCTTCACCAGCACCTTTTTTCGCGCCATCCGCCGCGCCCCCTGGGCCAGGGTCACGGTGATGATCATCGGCATCAGTTCGGGCGTCATGCCCACGGCCAGCGCCACGGAAAACAGGAATGACTCGAGCGCGGGCCGGTGCAGCGCTACGTTCACCAGCAGCACGAACAGCACCAGCAGCATAATCACCCGCGTGATCATCAGTCCGAACTGCCGGATCCCACGGGCGAATTCGCTCTCCGGCGGACGCCTGGTGAGTTTGGCCGCAATCTCTCCCAGCGCTGTCGCCGGCCCCGTACGCACCACCACCGCCGTCGCCATCCCGGTCTGCACCGCGCTCCCGAGGAAAATGCTATTTACCGCATCCCCCACTCCATACCGCCCCGGCGGCAGGTCAGCCGCCGTCTTCTCCACGGCCAGAGGCTCTCCGGTCAATGCCGATTCGCGCACGTGCAAATCCTTGCTTTCCAGCAGCCGTCCATCCGCGGGCACGAGATCTCCCGCGTGCACCCGGATCACGTCGCCTGGAGCCAGTTCCCCCACCGGAAGCTCCAACTCGCGCCCGTCCCGAATCACCGCCGCCGTTGTCGCCGTCTGCTCTTGGATCGCCTCCATCGCGTGGCGCGCCCGAAACTCCATGAAAAAGTTCAACGTCACGCTGAGAGTGACAATTACGATTACGATGATTCCACCCACGTGATCGCCGAGCGCCAGCGAGATCGCGCTCGCCGCCAGCAGGATCACCACCAGCGGGTTGGCGAACAGCCGCCCGAATGCGCGCAAGGCCGCGAAGCGTGACTCGGCTGCCATGCTGTTGGGGCCATATTCCCGCAGCCTCCGTTCTGCTTCCTCTGAATCGAATCCCGCCGGAGTCGCGTCCAGCGCCTGTAGCAATTCCGCCCGTGGAATCTCCCAAAAATGCTCTACGCGCCTGCAGTCACGCGAGCGGTAGTCCGGTGGAAACATTCGTCACCTGGTCGTGGTAGCCGATCAAAGGCGAAAACCGCCGCTCCATGAGTGCCCCGCCGTATGAACCGGCCGGCCGGCACGTAGCGTACCGCGTGATCACACCGTTGTACCGCCGTTCCCACTCCGCAAATCTCGCCCGCTCGCTGTCCCCTTCAAACGGGAACGTGACGGGCGGCTGAGGAACATTCACCCGCCATGGCTTCGGAGTCAGTCGAGCGCGGAAGCATTCCTGCGCTTTGCACAACCGCATGTACAGCGGATCCGCCCCAAACTGCTTCATCAGTGATTCCGCTTCCCCTGATGCCGCCGAAAATCCGTAATTGGTAATCAGGAACCGGTAGCCGCTGGCCGTCCTGTAAGCCCGCACTCCCAGTCCCTTCTCCCGCGCGATACGCTCGGCCCGCTCCACCGGTCCCGCCGCCACCGGCGCCGGAGCCCGCCGTCTGCCGAACAGCGAAAGCACGCTCGATATCAGATCACCCGCCGGTTGCGCGCCCGCGGGTTCTCCATCGTCCACATCGATGAACATCAACTCCTGCGTGTTCAGCACCAGCGATCCGTAGCTGTTCCGTGTCACCACGCCAATGGTTTCCCCATCCTCGTTCCGGAAGTCCCGTACAATCGGTTCCGGAAGCGGCCGTTCGCCATAGAAGTACTGCTGGCGCGACATATCTCCGGTAGCAAGCGCGGCCGCCACCTTCGCCGCCCGCTCACGCGCGCACCGGCGCGCCTCCTCCGGATTCTCGTTCGACCAGCCTCGCGCCACCGCGGAGACAAACGCCCCGTTTCTACCCGTGGCCTCCGCGGTTCCGCGAGCCCAGTACCGGGCGAATTTCATGGCCGTCCAGTATACAGGAAAAAACCTCTACTTCTTCGCATCTTTCTTCGAAGCGCCCTTTTTCACCGCGCCCTCCCTGGCCGCCCGGTATCCCGCCTTCTTCGCGTCCTCTTCGCTCATGAACTTCCCGTTCTTGGTTTTTCCGAAAAACTGCCCCTCCGTGTGGTAGACGTGAGTGGAAAGGTTTACCCAAACCAGACCCTTTGCCTTCGCGTCCGCAATCTCCTGCGCGCTGGGTGGTGGGGCAGCCTGCGCCTTCTTCGGAGCCTGGGCGGTCTTTGCGGGCGCCTGGGCGGACATGGCCGGCCCGGACCCAATCATCAAGGCTATCCCGCAACCTGCGGACAGCAGTAGTGTTTTCAATCGTCTAAGCATTGTGCATCCTTTCAGTGGAGACGGCGATTGATAAGATTCTCGCCCTATTTTGCCCGCCGGCGCAAGCAGCCCTTCCGTACCGGCCCTTCTTCCATTTCAGTCCCGCTGGTACTGATTCCATTTGATTCCCCCTGAACCATCTTGGTAGAGTATGATTCGGTCTTACCTCAAGCGCTATTTCCTTATCCAGTTGGAGGACATCACCACAATGGATTCGTTCACTTGCGTCGAAGTCCGGAAAGCCGCCACTTGGCTTTCCACGCTGTCGCGGCGCACTTCTTCCTTCCTGCGGCCCTTCGCATTCCTTGCAGTCTGCCTGTTTCTCGCCTCCGCCGGCGCTTTCGCGCAACAGCACCACGGCGGCGGGGAGGCGAATCTCGTGCTCCCCGACCTTAGCACCGTCACCTTCCTCGGCGGAATGAATGGCCACTCCTTTCTCATGATCGGCCTCCTTGTCAGCGCCCTCGGTCTCATCTTCGGGCTCGTCATGTACAAGCAGTTACAGCATATGCCCGTGCATTCCACGATGCTCGAAATCTCCGAGCTCATCTATGAAACCTGCAAGACCTACCTCGTCACTCAGGGCAAGTTCCTCCTCATCCTCGAGATCTTCATCGGCGCCATCATTGTCGTCTACTTCGGTCTGCTCCGGCATTTCGAATGGATCAAGGTTCTCATCATCCTCTTCTTCAGCCTCGTGGGAATCGCCGGCAGCTACAGCGTCGCCTGGTTCGGCATTCGGGTCAACACCTTCGCCAACTCCCGCACCGCCTTCGCCGCCCTGCGCGGCAAGCCGTTCCCCTGTTACGACATCCCTCTGAAAGCCGGCATGAGCATCGGCATGCTCCTCATCTCCGTCGAGTTGATCATGATGCTCATCATCCTCCTCTTCATCCCCGGCGATTATGCGGGCCCCTGCTTCATCGGCTTTGCCATCGGTGAATCCCTCGGCGCCGCGGCCCTTCGCGTCGCCGGCGGCATCTTCACCAAAATCGCCGACATCGGAGCCGACCTCATGAAGATCGTCTTCAAAATCAAGGAAGACGACGCCCGCAACCCGGGCGTCATCGCCGATTGCACCGGCGACAACGCGGGCGACTCGGTCGGCCCCAGCGCCGACGGCTTTGAAACCTACGGCGTCACCGGCGTCGCCCTCATCAGCTTCATCCTTCTCGCCGTCAAGGAACCCACCGTCCAGGTGCAGTTGCTCGTGTGGATCTTCACCATGCGCGTCATGATGGTCATCGCCGCCGCCGTCTCTTACTTCGTCAACGCCGCCATCGCCAGGGGCAGGTACCTCCATGCCCCCAAAATGAACTATGAGGCGCCGCTCACCACGCTCGTCTGGCTCACCTCCATCGTTTCCGTCATCCTCACCTACGTCGTCTCCAGTTTCCTCATCCCGAATCTCGGCGGCGATGATTCTCTCTGGTGGAAGCTCTCCACCGTCATCACCTGCGGCACTCTCGCCGGGGCCATCATCCCGGAACTCGTCAAAGTCTTCACCTCGGTCGACTCCGCCCACGTGCGTGAAGTCCTCATCTCCTCCCGCGAAGGCGGCGCCTCGTTGAACATCCTCTCCGGATTCGTGGCAGGCAACTACAGCGCTTTCTGGCTTGGACTCGTCATCCTCTCGCTCATGGGTATCGGTAGCTATGTCAGCACCTTCGGACTCGGCAATCTCATGGTCGCCCCGGCCGTGTTCGCTTTCGGCCTGGTCGCCTTCGGCTTCCTCGGCATGGGACCCGTCACCATCGCCGTCGATTCCTACGGACCCGTTACCGACAACGCCCAGTCCGTCTACGAACTGTCTCTCATTGAACATCACCCCGGCATCGAGGCCGACCTCAAGAAGAACTTCGGCTTCGAGCCGATGTTCGAGGAAGCCAAGCAGCATCTCGAGGAGAACGACGGCGCGGGCAATACCTTCAAGGCCACGGCAAAACCCGTCCTCATCGGCACCGCCGTTGTCGGAGCCACCACGATGATCTTCTCCATCATCGTTGCCCTCACGGAGGGGATGAAGCCCGAACTGCTCTCGAACCTCTCCATCCTCCATCCCCCCTTCCTCCTCGGACTCATCGCCGGCGGAGCGGTCATCTACTGGTTCACGGGAGCCTCCACCCAGGCTGTCACCACCGGAGCCTACCGCGCCGTCGAGTTCATTAAGGCCAACATCAAGCTCGAAGGAACCACCAGAGCCTCCGTCCATGATTCGAAGCAAGTGGTGGAGATTTGTACGCAGTATGCCCAAAAGGGCATGTTCAACATCTTCCTCACCGTCTTCTTCGCCACTCTCGCTTTCGCCTTCCTCGAACCCTATTTCTTCATCGGCTACCTCATCTCCATCGCCTTGTTCGGCCTTTATCAGGCCATCTTCATGGCGAACGCCGGCGGAGCCTGGGATAACGCCAAGAAAATCGTCGAAACCGAACTCAAGGCCAAGGGCACGGAACTGCACGCCGCCACCGTCGTCGGCGACACCGTCGGAGACCCCTTCAAGGACACCTCTTCCGTCGCCATGAACCCCATCATCAAGTTCACCACCCTGTTCGGCCTCCTCGCCGTCGAACTGGCCGTCTCGCTCTCGATTGATAAGGGCAACAACTTCAGCACCGCCCTCGCTATTGTCTTCTTCCTCATCTCCGTCTTCTTCGTGCACCGTTCCTTCTACGGAATGCGCATCGAAGCCGCCAAGGGATAACACCTGTTGAAGCTGATAGCTTATTAGCTGAAAGCTGATAGCTACTTATGCTGAGAAGACGAGACCTGCTCACCGCCGCGGCGGCCATGCCCGCCCTGCGCATCCAGGCGCAAACCGCGCGTCCTAATATCCTCTGGCTCACCTGCGAGGACTCGAGCCCCAATCTCGGCTGCTACGGGGATTCCTACGCCGTCACCCCCAACCTCGACGCCTTTGCCGAACGCTCCCTGCGCTATCGCAACGCCTGGTCCAACGCCCCGGTCTGCGCCCCTGCCCGCACCACCATCATCAGCGGCATGTATCCTCCTTCCATCGGCGGCGAGCACATGCGCTCCTTCACCAGGCTCGCCCCCGGCCAGTGGATGTATCCTTCTACCCTCCGCGAAGCGGGCTACTACTGTACCAATAACTCCAAGACCGACTACAACCTCGAAGAGACCGGCAAAGTCTGGGATGAATCGAGCAACAAAGCCCATTGGCGCAACCGCCCCGCGAACCAGCCGTTTTTCGCCATCTTCAACTACGTCATCTCCCACGAAAGCCAGATCCGCAACCCGCACAAACTGGTTCACGACCCCGCCGAAGCGCGTATCCCCGCCTACCATCCCGACACTCCCGAGGTCCGGCACGACTGGGCCCAATACTACGACCGCATCACCGAAATGGACGCCATGGCCGGCGCGCAGCTACGCCAACTCCAGGATGACGGCCTCGCCGAAGACACCATCGTCTTCTTCTATTCCGACCACGGCTCCGGCATGCCGCGCAGCAAACGCTGGCCCTATGACTCCGGCCTCCATGTGCCCTTCATGGTGCGCATCCCCGAAAAATGGAAACACCTGGCGCCAAAGGAGTACAAACCCGGAGGAACAACAGACCGCCTCGTCTCTTTTGCCGACCTCGCCCCCACCCTCCTCAGCCTCGCGGGCATTCCCAAGCCCGCCCACTACCAGGGCCACGCCTTCCTCGGCCCGCATGCCGAACCCGAGCCGCCCTACCTTTACGGATTCCGCGGCCGCATGGATTAGCGCTACGACCTCGTACGCAGCGTGCGCGACAAGCGCTACGTCTACATCCGTAACTAC
>JAIXKK010000183.1 GCA_026954325.1 Bryobacterales bacterium
CCCTTTCGCCTGGCGGGCAGGATGAAGACTCTGGCGATCGACCGAGTCGGGGTAGGTGCGCAATGTCTCCACGCGCCCGGCGGCGTACTCGGGGCTCAAGAGGCGGCGTACCGGGACCCGCGCCTGGTCCGGGTCGCCCAGGTACCGCAAACGATCCCGCCAGACAAGCTTCAAAACTTCGGCTAAACGGTGCCAGTAGCGTGGATCGGGGCCGGGAACCGGATCGAGCAGGTTCAACATGTTCAACGCCTGGGCGACACTGAGGCCGCCGTTCGCCAAGATGGAGCTGTAGACTTTGGCCCCATGGTACAAGGTTTCGTAGGGCTCGGTCACCCGCGGACGGAAGGCCTTCATGTCCGCGCGGGAGAGGATGCCCCCGCCTGAGCGGAGATAGCCGGCAATACGCCGGCCAAGGTCGCCTTCATAGAAGTCACGCCAGCCCGCCGAGTCGATTCGGGCCAGTGTTTTTTCAAAATTCGGCCTGCGCCAGATTTCGTCCGGCCTCGGCAATCTGCCTTCGGGCATCAGGTGGCGGAGCGTGGGCTCGAAGCGGCGGATCTCGGCTTGGCGGGCTTTGGCGGCCGCCGCGACGCGGCCGTACGGAAAGCCCTTGTCCAACAGTTCGCGCGAGGGCGCCAATACTTGCGGCCACTTCGCACGGCCCCATCGCTCCCAGAGCGTTCCCACACCGGCCATTACACCGGGGACTCCCACGGCGAGCGGCCCGAAAATGTTCACGTTCCCGGGCACCGAACACTGGTATTCGTTCTCGTTGATGCCCCGCTTGCCCGAGCCGGCCGGATCCACGCCGTACATGTTGGGAGAAGCCCCGGCGGGCGCAACCGAGTTGGAGTCGAGCGACCAGACACGGCCCGTCTTGCCTTCCAAAATCACGCCCGCGAACACATAACCGCCGATATCGGTGGCGCACACTTCGAGTACGCAGGAGGCCAGACACGCCGCCGCTGCCGCATCCATCGCATTGCCGCCGGATGCGAACAGCTTCGCGCCGGCGCGCGCGGAGTCCTCTGGATCGGCCGCCACCACTCCTAGGGAGGCTTTAATCTCCCGCCCCTCGGTGATAGCCGCGCCGGAGACTCCCGCGCTGAACGCCGTTCCCAACGAAGCCCGAAGGAAGGCGCGGCGTGCGGAGTTTGCGTCGCTCATGAATTTCCTCGTCGTGAAGTTTCCTACAGTTGACCACTCGCCGCAGGCGTGCCGCGCGCCGAGCCCGTCAATTCCCTCTGGGCGGGTGTCCCTTTTCGCTCGAGTACTGGTGAAGCATGGCGCGTTTGGACGGGGGAACCATCGCGTCCCAACTGGTGACGACTTCGGCTTCCGGCACGGACTGCGCCGTCCGGAAGCGCAGTGTGACAATCTGCTGTGGGTTTACGGGCAGCTTATAGGCGGGTCCCCCGCTGAGAGGCCGGGCGTGTTCGCCGTTCATGTCGGTCTGGCTCGCGGACTGGTGCGGAAGCAGCAGCGTGATCTCCGCCGTTCCGGCAGACCCCAGGCATTCGGCGAACCGGACCTCGATGTCGCTCCCGATGCGCCGCAGCGCCTCCACAATGACGTTATCCGAGGTCCGGAGGAATGACCACGGGCGCGCCGCCTTGCGTCCGGGAAAGACCAGCGGCGGGCAGTTGAATTCCCAAGCCATTTGAGGAATAAAAGCGTCGCGCCAATCGCCGTCGTGAAACACCAGCGCGTATTGCAGGCTGTGGCGGCCCTTCCCGCTGAGCCAGGGATTCGGATAGCCGTAATACTTGTCCGTGGCGTTATAGAGATAGATGATGGGCGTACTGCCGTTCACTTCGCGTCCGGGCAGGCCGCGATCGAGCAAGGCGGCGCCGCCCCCTCCCGATAGCGAATAGTGGGACCAGCGGATGGCAGGCACAATGCCCTTCGTCCAGCCGTGGAGGTTCGGATTCGGCTTCGCCCAGGAACCATGGGAGAACCCATAGGGTATTCCGCGCCGCACCTCATTGATCTCTCCGGCCAGCGGAAACTCGGCCACCACGACGGTCAGGTCCGGCAGGTCGTTCAATTCGGTGGTGAAGTCGATGCGCGGATAGTCATTGTAAAGGGTGATGCTCCGGCGGCACGTGCCGCCGCCGATGAATTCGCCCTCCACCTCGACAATCGTGGCCAGAGGCCCCTGCTTCACGTGGATGGTTTGGGCATGCCGGCTGGAGGAGTCCAGACGGTCCCGCTCCGGGCGAGGCAGCATGTGGTCGCCCGGATCGCCCTTCTGGGAGCGGGGCTTCTCGGCCACCAGTACATTGGCCGGGCCGGCGAGCATCTCTCTGCCGCTTGCGCGGAGGGCCACGGAAGTGATCGCGCCGGTCTTCGGATCGATGCGCACTCTGTAGTGTTTCGTTTCGATTCCGGCCGGCAGCGGAATGTCCTTGGGCGCGGGGGGCGCAACTACGGCTTTCTTCCAGGCTCCGATTCCGAAGGACGGCGCCTCCGGCCGGCACAGGACCATACCCCCGCCGGCGGACTGTCCGGGCACGCCATCCAGCCCTTGCGGCAGAAGCACCGGGTCTCCGCGCTTCCAGTTCAGCGGATTGTACAGGCCGATGCCCTCGCCCGTCGAAAGCAGTGCCGCTCCGGCAGCCTCGGCCGCGGAAGAGGAGTTCCTCTCCACCCACTCGAACCGGTCTTTGACGTCCCATGATGTTGGGTGCTCGAAGACCATGCCGCCGGCAGAGCCCCACAAGGTGTTGCGATCAATATGCAGGTACATGAGGGTCCAGGCGTTGTACAGGTCCTGGGCGGGATAGGCATGCTTCGTCTTCAGACTCGCGGCAGCGGCTAACGATTCGGTTGCCTGCAGCAGGTGTTCGCACCTGCGATAGGAGGCCTTGACCCTGGGACATTCGATCCAGAAGGAATTGAAGTCGTAGGCCGTACCGCCAAGCATCGAAGGGATCTTCAGCCTGCCTGCCCGGTCCAATGCCCGCAATTCATCCACGTACTTGCTCAGGATGGAGAAACGAATCTCCGGGTGTTCCGGGTTCCGGCTCCAATGGGCAAGAAACTCACTCGGGTATTCCTTGCGCAGTGGCGCCAGCGCGTAGTCGCCGGGGCCCGCCAGCACCAGAACCGGCGCCGCTTCCGGCGTGATCTTCAGCTTGCCGGCGAGAAAATTTTCCACCTCGGCCATCTGCGCGCTTGTCAGGGGTTCCAGGGTTTTCATTACGAGTTGCAATTCGCTGTAATGGCCAGGAGAGAGGGAGAGCACGCGCGTGCCATCCGGCGAGACAGACCAATGAACCGCGCTCCCCGTCGGGTTCTTTCGCGTATAGACCATCGCTTCCAGGCCAAGTCCCGCTGAAATCTGCGCCATCTGGCCGTGCGTGCCGCAGACGTCGATGGTCCAGGCAAAGCGCGGCCGCACTCCGAAAATTTTCTGCTGCCAGCGCAGGCCCTCCACGCCCAACCGGACCAGCGCCTCCCCACCGGAGAGATTGACGGTCGATTCCAGGAAGAACCCGTTCACGAGTTCCACGCGGCGCTCCTCGATAGCCTTCTTCAACTCGGGCATCCTCTCCGGTTTGAAGTTCATCATGGCGATCATGTTGTTCACTTCCGAAAGGACGAAGGCATATCGCGGATCGTCCCGAACCCGGTCCAGATGGTCGAAGTAGCTGTTGGCGCAATACACGCGCTCCTTCGAGAAGTTGGTAAGCCAGCCGCAACTGGCAGGGTGGAAGTTCGGGACGACATACACGCGGCGTCCTTTCAAGGATCCGCGTGAATTGCCTTGGCCGAGCGCCGTAGCCGCCGCGGCGGCTGCCAGAAATTCTCTCCTGCCGAGGGCGCCTGCCTTCTTCACTTTCCCGCGCATTTAGAACACCTCCACGGTTGCGTTCTCGATGAAGTCCCAGTCGGGATCGAAGCCGATGCCGGGAGTCTCAGGGGCGTGAGCATATCCTTGCGCATCAATGTTCAACGGCGCGCGCATTCCAAAGTTCATGTATTCCACCGGGTACAGGAGTTCAAAAAATTCGCAGTTGCTCACGGCGCAGCAGCAATGGAGGTTCACTACTTCCAGGGGATGGTAGATCGCGGTGTGCAACTCGCAGTTCATGCCGAATGATTCGGCCAGATGAGCCGTCTTCATCACCGCCGTGACCCCGTGTTTCCAGGATACGTCGCTGCGGACGATATCCACCACTCCGGTGGCGATGCACTCCGCGATGGCGTAGTGGTTCCCGGCGAGAACCTCCGTGCCGCAAAGGGGAATGTCCAGCGCCGCGGCGAGTTTGCGCAGTCCGCCGAAGTCCGTATCGTACAGTGGCTCTTCCAGCCAGTAGTAATCGAATTTTTCGAGGCTTCGCCCCATGCGCAGAGCCTGTTGATGGTTGTAGGCGCAAACCGGGTCCGCCATCAGTTTGAATCCCGGGCCCACGGCTTCCCGGCACGCGCGGTAGATCTCCAGATCAAGGTCGAAATCGCCCGGCGGGTGCACCTTATAGGCATGCCAGCCGCGTTTCTTCACCGCCAGAGCCTGCCGCGCATAGGCCTCCGGCCCCTCCAGCACGAAGGAACTCGCATACACCGGAACCTTCTTGCGGTGTTCGCCCAGCAACCGGTACAGCGGCAGGCCCGCGATCTTGGCCGCTATATCCCACAGGCAGATGTCGAACGGACCGTAGCTGTAAATGGGTACATGATTCCACCAGCGGTCGTAGGTCCGGAACTCCTGGTAATGCCTCTCGCGCGCCAGCGGGTCTTTGCCAAGGAAGAACGGTTTCATCGCCTGGCCGGCAATTTCACCCGCCATGCGGGCGCCCCTTCCGGCGAATCCGAACGAGTGGCCCTGGACGCCTTCGTCCGTTGTCATGCTGACCACCAGGAAATCGAAGCTCGATGCTCCGCCGGCGCGCATTTCCGAATCAGTCATCGCGGAGTGTGGCGTGCGGCACACGCGGATCCGGATGTCGCTGATCTTCATCGCGGCGCCATGCCCCTGTAAAAGCGCGCCAGGGCGGCGATATTGCGGTCGTTGGCGGAGACCCGATCCGAACCCTGGAAACCGGCCGGGCCGCGCTTGAGGTATTCGTCAACCGGCAACGGAAGCGAGTTGTCCCCAGGCTCGGCGAACCCGTAAAGATCAATGCCTTTGGTGGTGGAGTCCGCCAGGTAGGCCCCCGCGTCATGCTGAACCCAGCCCACAAGGCATTGCAGCATGCGTGTCCGTTCGCCCACCACCTTGCGCGCCGCATCGAAATAGGCGCGGTTCGGAGATTCGTTCATCACCCAGTCGGTTTCCTTCAACCAGGCGGCGCCGTCGACGGTGGGCGCGGAAAGATTGCTGCACGATAGCCAGACAATGCAGTCGCGGCGCGCATCCTTAGCCGCCTTGTGCACCGCCCGCCAGCACCGCTCCATGGCCTTGCGCTCATACGAGAGCACATCGGCCGTTGCCGGTCCGCCGGCGGGAAAAGGCTTTCCGGTGAGTTGCGTGTACAGCTTCTGTTCGGCCTCGATCCAGCCTGTTTTGCGCAGATTGGGATTGGGGTTCCAGATCCAATCAATCATGAAGCCGTCCATGTCCGTGCGCCGTACGGCGCCGGAGATGGAGCGCGAAAGAAACGCGAGATATTCATCCGTAAAAGGGATGTGCAAGGTGCTCGGCGTGCCATAGCTGAGGCGCGGATGGTCTTGCGCAAACCTGGTGTTGGCGCCCGCGCAAAAATACCCCATCACCAGCATGTTCTTCTTGTGGCCGAGCCGGATCATATCCGGCAGGAAGTCATACTTCAAGCCGGGTTGGGGAGGCACGCCGCCGCCCTTGTACCAGGCATAGCCGTTGCAGGAGACGGCAAAGGTCTGGATGACGTTGGCGCCGAGCGCGGCATACCACTCCACGTGCTCATGCGGATCAGCGCCGGCCCAGTGGCCGGGCTTGGCGAAAGAGTTGATCCACAGCGCCTTCCCTTCCCGCCAGTGCCAGTTGAAGTCGATGCAGAACGCCTTGATCGCGCCAGGCTTCGGAATCTGCCGCGCCGCCCACAAGGAAGAGGTAAGGGGCGCGCCGGCGGCCTTGAGGAGATCTCGTCGAGTAGTCATCCTGAGCTTGACTCAATTGAATCACATTTTCGCGAGCAAGGATTTTAGTGAAGCCGGCGTATGGATCACATTTGAACCGGCTCCCCGGCTTGATACCGCTCGAGCGCGGACCGGTCCAGCCGCACGCCGAGCCCCGCGCCCCGCGGCACGGCCGCATACCCCTGCGAGAATCCGATCGGCGGCTCGATGAGATCGTCTTCCCGCACCAGTTCGCCGAAAATATCGGAGGGGAGAGTACACGCGGGCGCGGCGGCGCAGGCGTGCAGCGCGGACGCCTCGAGGATTCCCAGATCCACCTCGCTGCCGTGCCAGCAGGGGAGGCCCGCAAAGGCGGCGGCAGCCGCGAGTTCCACGAACCGGAACATCGATCCATTGAAGTTGAAGCCGTCCACCGCATCCAGGCTCAATGCGTCGAGCATCTCGCCTGGGCGCTGGTCATAGGGCAAGACGATGTGCAGATACACGGGGATCCCCAGACGGCCGCGTAACTCACGGAAGCCGGCAAGATCCGTGCGGCGGATGGGATCTTCCAGTGCGAACATCGTCTCCGGGCGCACGCCTTCCATGAGCCGCAGGGCCGTCGCCACGTCGTTCCAGCGCTGATTGGGATCCAGCAGGACGCGGATGCCGCCGCCGCAGCGTTTGTAGATGGCTTCGGTCCATTCGCGCACATTGTCGTCTGAAGCGCACTTGAACTTGAAGACGCGATGGCCGCGCAGCATGGCCTCGTGCGCTTTCCTGGCGGCATCCTCCGCGGTCCGCCGGCCGGTCCACCCGCTGCACTCGACGCGGTCGCGCACGGCGCCGCCCAGCAGTTGATATACGGGTAGATCCAGCGCCTGCCCGGCCAGGTCCAGCACGGCGCTTTCGATGGCGTCATAAACCCGGATCCCATCCACCGGCAGGCAGCGCCAGTTGAGATGGAAGACATCCCGGCTCACTACCGCGCGCAGAGCCTGTTCCACCTGCTCGCGAGCCGCGCCGCGATAGGTTTCACCGATCCCCACGCGCCCCGCATCGTCTTCCATCTCCACAATCCATTTCACTTCCAGGGGGAATGCGGTCCATGTGGAGCCCATGTAGTAGCGGCGCGCGAATTCGGCGTCGGCATCCTCGATGCCGGGCGAATGCAGGCTGTCGGGTTTGGCGGGCACGGAGACCGGCGTCGCCGTGGCCCGGCGTATGACGCCGGTCATGAGCGCGGCTTTCTCTTGGGCCGTCTTTGGGGCCGGTCGCCCACGTCTTCCGGATAGTCCTGGGCGAGGGCGCGGATGCGATAGCTGAATTCGAGGAAGAGTTTTTCCCACCGTTCCGCCTGGCCGTGGCTATATTTGTAAAAGCCTCGCGAGTTCGCCACTCCCTTGGCCCCTGCTTTCGCCAGGCGCCGCAAAGGCGCGGGGACCTCCCTGGCGTTGGATAGTTCGGGGAAGAGATCCGTGGCCACGGCGTCGTAGGCGGGAATGCCGGTAAGGTCCAGGAAACGAAAGGGTCCGGCGAACGTGATCCAGTAGCCGAGATCGTTGCGCAGGGACCGGTCGACATCGGCTACCGTGGCGTAGCCCTGCTCCACCAGGTAGAGCGCCTCCCGCAGCAGCGCATAGAAGCAGCGGTTGGTGATGAATCCCCGGATATCGCGGCGGACCAAAGTCGGTTCCTTGCCCCAGTAGCGCGCCTGCGCCACAACGCGGCGGGCGAGGGCCGGCGAGGTTTCCTTACCGCAGATCACTTCAAGAAAACGAGTGGTGTGCGCGGGTTCGGCCCAATGAATTCCCAGAATCCGCTTCGGATTGCGGGCGGATTGCTGCAAAAGCGAGATCGGGATGGCGGATGTGTTGCACCCGATGGGCGCCTTCGGGCCGACCGTTGCCTCGATGCGCTCCAGCAGTTCGCGCTTCTGTTCGAGGTTTTCATAGATGGCTTCGATTACCAGCCCCGCGCCCTCGAGGCGCGCGACATCGCCGCTCGCCTGAAAACGGCTCAGCGCGCCTTTGACCGACCCGCGGAACAGGCCTTCCCTGCTCATTTCGGTTAGCAATGCGGAAAGGCGGCGCCGGGCCGTGGCTCGCCGTTCCTCTTTCAATTCGATGGCGGTGACGGGGTGGCCCGCCGCCAGCAGGCACGCCGTGATGCTGGTTCCCATCAGGCCCAGGCCGGCCACACCGACGGGTAGTTTTCCGGGTCTTGGAATTACGGGTTCAGGCACGAGAGAAGTCCTCCAAAGTCTGTACAAGTTCGAGCACGCGTGTGTTGAGCCGCGCGATGTATTCCTGCTCGTGCGGTCCGGGTGTCAGCGCCGCTTTGCGCACGGTTGTGTTTCGCAGTACGCCGCGCGCCTTCAATAGCTGCTTCTCGGCGTAGTGGAAGAGTTCCATGTTCTGGAGACTGTAGAGAATCTGCGGAAGGATCCCCTCGAACAACGGGCGGGCCTCTTCGCCGCGTCCCTGCCGGGCCAGGCGGAAGACGCGGCCGAGAAGGTCCGTCAATGCCAATCCAGGCACGACGCCCGCAATGCCCACGGGCGCGAGTTCGAGCGTGTACATGCCTCCCCAGCCCTCCAAGACGCCGAGGCCCCCGTCTGTCGCTTCGCGGATAGCGGCTACCTTCACCGCCATCAGGGGCTCTTCCAGTTTTACGTAACGGAAATGAGGGTGCTCGCGATGCAGGCGGGCGAGAACTGGAACGCTGAGCGAAGGTCCGCCGGGATTGAAGTCCTGCAGTATGAATGGGAGCGGCATCGACCTCAGCAGGCCGTCGAAGTAGGCAAGCAGATCGGATTCCGGCAATGCGAACAGCCGCGGCGCGGCCGAGCATATCGCGGACGCCCCGGCTTCGCGCGCGCGGGCCGCCGCGGCCGCCGCATGTTTCACGGACGGGTAGTTCACCTGTGCGATGACAGGAACGCGTCCGTTCGAGCGCGTCACTGCCCTCTTCACCACGGCGAGGCGTTCTTCCTCGGAAAGCTTATAGAACTCGCTCGCGTAGGCGGGCAGACAGATGGCGCAGGCTCCGCTGGTTACGGCGAAGTCGACCAGACGGTCGAGGTCCTCCCAGGCGATTTCCTCGTTTGCCTCAAACGGAGTTGGAATGATTGGTACGATGCCGTCAATTTGAAATGTCATGTTGGAACCGAAGAGTTTCGAGCGCTGCGTTGCTCCTGCATGGCGCTGACGGCTTCGGGTTCCACCAGAAACCGCGGCGGCTTCAATTCAGGGATGGCAAACAGCGCGTCCAGGCTGAGCAATCCCGCGCCGAGCACTCCGGCTTCCACGCCTACCCTTCCGTAACAAACGACGAGGTCTTCGGTAAGGTGGGTCAGCGCCTGCAGCCGGATGGCGAGGCGGATCTGGTCGAGAAATTCCGGGCCGCAAATCTCCAGCCGCTGGTCGAGAACGATACGGGCGGGATCCAGAAGATTCACCATATTGGCGAGGCCGGCAGACAGATGGCGCGACATCTCCTCGACAATCAGAAGGCACACTTTGTCCCCTGACCGCGCGGCTTTGAGCACATCCCAGCCCGTGACCCGCGAAGCATCGCCGCCGGCCAGTTCCAGCGCCGACGAGGGCGCTCCCTCGCGGAGGATTTCGCGAAGCCGGCTCGCCAGCGCGGAGCTTCCGGCCACTGCCTCCAGGCATCCGAAGCTTCCGCATTTGCATGCCGTGCCGGCCGCGCCCGCCCGAGTGTGGCCGAACTCGCCCGCGCTCGTGTGCCGTCCTTCCAGGACCCTGCCGCCCGAAAAGATAGCCGCGCCGATTCCCGCGCCGTATTCGACGTAAATCATGTCGCCGCTCGATTCGCCCGCGCCCAGGATGCGTTCGGCGCTGGCGCGGCAGCGGGTGGCGTTTTCGAGAAAGACCGGGACATGAAATTCTTCCTCGAATAACCGGACCAATGGCACATCGCGCCAGAATTCAAGCTGTGACGACATTACGGACGTCCCGGCGCGGCGATTGACCAGCCCGACATCCGCAATGCCGATGCCGCGCAGGCGGCGCGGCGGAATCCTCGCCTGTTCCAGTGCGCGGCGGGCGCACCGCTTCAGTTGCTCCACCAGGCCGGAGACGCCTTTGTCGCGGATCGCCGGCTGCTTTGCCAGGCTGCGAATGCGCGGAGTCAGGTCCATCGCGCCCGCCACAACAAATTCAGAGTCGAACTCGATACCCAGTAGAAATCCCTGCTCTTCGTTGATGCCCAGCAGAATCTGCTTGCGTCCCGTGGGATTGTCGTTGCGCCCGCTGATCTTCAGACGGCCTTCCTCGAGCAGTTCATTGACCAGTTGCGAGATGGAACTGGCGCGGAGGTGCGTGAGGCGATGGATGGCAACCTGCGAGACCGGCCCGAAACCGCGCACAACGCTGAGGATGACCGCTTTGTCGCGCTCACGTTGCGTGGTGACGTAGCTCATGAGTTCCGTCTTGTCCATGCTACGGAGGCAGGGCAGGGAAGTCAATGAGAAAATTCTGAAATGAAAATTTCCACAGAGAAGTAGCACGGCAAGCTGTCAAGAAAAATTCACTTATGAAAGTTTTTTCTCCCAGTCCCCTCGAACGTTGTGTCGCTTCCGTTGCGGCGGGCGGCCGCGCGGAAAGTCCAGGCAGGCGATGCCAGGAGGGACTGGCGGTCCGCTGCTCAATCTCATCCCCGGCAGCGGGCGCGAGCCGGGAGATGCTTTCGCGGGCGGGTTGGTCTTGTTCGTTGATCAGTTTCGCTCAGCGCTTCCGTTCCTGCCGTTCCAGAAAAGCCAAGGCAAAGAAACCCGCCGCGATCACCCAACGCAGGATGACGGTCCACACGGGCGCGCCGGCCAGCATGGCGCGGATGCCGAGCAGGACAAAACCCAAGGCAATACAGAGATACCAGAGTCCCGCCATCTTGGACCACGCCGCCTGAGGCACGATTCCATTATGCGGCGGCTCGCGATTCACGGTCCAGAACGGCCGGAACAAACGGAATCCGGTCCGGGACAGCGCTCCCAGGCTGGAGATTCAGCAGGCACTTCCGCCCCAGTCTCCATCTCGTCATCGAGCGGGCGCCACTCCCGGGACGCGCCGCCAAGCCGGTTTGCGCCAAGCGCCGTCAATCCAATGCAACCGCGCCCAGGAAGCTCGCCCCATTCCCAATGCGCGCTCCGAAATTCTCCGCCACCGTCTGTCCGATGTCCGACAGCGTCGCCCGGGTTCCCAAATCAACCCCCTGCCGCACCCTCTCCCCGAACACCAGCAGCGGCACATACTCCCGGCTGTGGTCCGTCGAAGGTGTCGTCGGATCACAGCCGTGGTCCGCGGTGAAGATACCCATGTCTTCGCGGCCCATCGCTTCGCGCAACCGCGGCGTCCATGCATCCACTTCCTCGAGCGCGCCCGCGTAACCTTCGACATTGTTCCGGTGCCCGAAGTTCTGGTCGAAATCAACCAGGTTCACGAAGATCAGGCCTTCCCTGGTGTCCCGCATTGCCTCGAGCGTCTTCGCCATCCCGTCGGCGTTGTTCTTCGTCTTGTCGTACTCCCCGATGCCGCGCCCCAGAAACACATCGAAGATTTTCCCGACGCTATGAACCGGAATCTTGCGCGCCGCCAGTTCGTCCAGCAGCATCCCCCGCGGAGGCGGCACCGCATAGTCCTTGCGGTTCGCCGTGCGCCGGAATTCACCGGGCGGCCCTTCGAAGGGCCGCGCAATCACGCGCCCGACTTCGTGCTTGCCTCGCAGAATCTCCCGGGCTGTTTCGCAGATCTTGTAAAGTTCCCACAGCGGGATCACCTCTTCGTGCGCGGCAATCTGAAACACGCTGTCCGCCGACGTGTAGACAATCGGCGACCCGGTCCGCATGTGTTCCTCGCCCAGTTCCTGGATGATCTCCGTCCCCGATGCCGCCACGTTCCCCAAGGTCCCGCGCCCGATCCGGCATTCGAATTCCTCCATCACATCCGGCGGGAATCCGTTCGGATAGATCGGGAAAGGCTTTTCCAGATGGATCCCCACCATCTCCCAATGTCCGGTGGTGGTGTCCTTGCCGGGCGAGGCCAGCGCGCACCTGCCGTAAGCCCCCCGCGGATGCGCCGCCGGCTCCAGTCCCACGAACGGGCGGATATTCGCCAGTCCCAACTCGCACAAGTGGGGGAGGCGCAGACGGCGACGCCGGGCAATGTTGCCGAGCGTGTCGCTGCCCACATCGCCATAGGCCGCCGCGTCCGGCATTTCGCCGATGCCGACGCTATCCAATACAATCCAGATCACCCGGCGGAACGCCATCAGTTTTGCGCCAGGGCTTCCTGGATCCTCTCCTTCAGCATGTCCGTGAAACGCTCCGGCACAAAGCCGTTCATGCGCGTAAACAGCGCGCCCTTGCGGTCGAAGATGATGGTGGTAGGGATGGAGGAAACCTTCAACAGACTCGAAAGCCCGTCTTCATAGTAGACGGCTTTGTTCCATTTCTGTTCGTGGAGGAAGGGCTTCACCTGGTCCCGGTCCTGATCCGTGTTGATTCCCAGAAACACCACATCGTTGCGGCTCTTGAAGCTTTCCTTGACGCGCTCATACATTGGATATTGCGTACGGCAGGGTCCGCACCACGTCGCCCAGAAATCGAGCACCACCACTTTCCCGCGCAGCGTGCCCAGGTCCAACTTCTCCCCGTTCACCCCGCTGATGGTGTACTTCATGGCGTTGGCCTCACCGGCATTGGGGTCAATCGCCTTGAGCCTGTCGTGGCGCGCGGCCCGCACGGCAACCGCGCGGTCATACGCCGCCAGAATCAAGTCCCCCAACCCTTTCTCCGAGCCGCGCAGGCCGCGATACAACTCGCCCATCTGGCGGCGGGTTTGCAGCCTCTCCTCGTCTGTCACGCGCTGATCGGGCAGCGCAAAGGCGTCCGCGAGGGCCGGAAGCGCGTCTTCCTGCTTTCCCTGTTTCAGCAGCCACACCGCCAGTTCCCTTGCCGGTTCGGCCGAGGGATAGATGCGAAACGACTCTCTCGCCGCCGCTTCCGCCTCCGCATACTGCCCCAGATGGCCTTTCGCCCTTGCCTGGAACGTATAGCCGCGCGCGATTCCTCTGTCCAGGTCTTCGCGCATCCCGGCGGTCATGCGCCCCTCTTCGGGCTTCTGCTGCTCGAGGTCCCGCATGCCCTTGGTAAACAATTCCGCGTAATGAAGGCCCTTCTCGCTGCTTTCCTTGCCGCTCCGCGAGGTCAAGAGCCGCGTTACGCGTTCGAGCACCACGAGGTCGGACGGATTCTGCTTGAGGTATTCCTCCCCGTATTTCAGAATCCGCTCATTGTCGCGGATCTCGACCGAGGCTTTCGCCAGGGCGCGGATCACCTCGGCATGACGTTTCGAATTCGGATACTTCGCGAGATGTTTTTCGAGGGCCCGGACCATCTCGGTGGGACTCGATCCCGCCTCGCCCACCCATTGCCGCAGATCCTGTTCCTCGGCGGAGGAGGCATCCTTCGCGTTGGCCCCACCATCCTGCGGGAAGGCCGCAATCACCCCGGCAAACAGCAGAACCAGAATTCTCAGCTTCATCTACTCGGCTTTCGGCTTGTTTCCGTTGCGGATCAAATCGGCCAGGGCCGCCGCACGCTCGCGCGCCATGTGCAGGTAGCTTTCATTCTTCACCACCCGGTCGAGCATCGGCAGAAACTGCTCCGGGGCCACCAGTCTGTTCCGCTCCATGGCCGCCTGTAGCCGCAGCACCGCGTTGTTGACCCCTAACTTATCGAAGCGCACGGTCTTCTCGAGCATGATGCGGTATTGCGCGCTCTCCGTCATCTTCTCGAACCACTCGAGCAGCATCCGCCCGTTCTCGTCCTGCGTGTAGTTGAACTTCACTTCGCCCTTTTCCGGCGAGTGTTCCATGCGGAAGGTTTTCTCACCCATCTTCGCCACCGGTAATCCGGATTCGAGGGGGGTCTTGAACCAGTTGAGCTTTTCCGCCAGGGCCCAGATCTGCCGCGCGTCGGTCTCGCTCAACTGGCACACGAGCGGATCCTCTTCCTTCGGAGCTTCACGATATTCGGCGTGCCCCTTCCTGTCCAGCGTGATCTCCACGTAAGCGGGAGCGGAGCCCGGAAAGCTCTTGGAATAGAAAATTGCCGGCAAGTCCGCCGCGCAAGCCAGTCCCGCCGCCAGTAGGAATGCCAGTAGCTTCATCGGCAGACTCCCATCCCGGGCCGGATCGTCTGCGTCGCATGGCAAATCGCGACCGCCACGGCATCGGAGGCGTCTTCCGATGCCAGCCGGCCGGGAAGGTTCAACAGGCTTTGCACCATGAACTGCACCTGCTTCTTTTCCGCGCGGCCATAGCCTACCACGCTGTTCTTTACCTCGAGCGGGGAATATTCTCCCAGTTTCAGCCCCGCTTCCGCCACCGCATACAATGCCACTCCGCGAGCATGGGCCAGTGTCAGCGCCGACTTTACGTTCAACGCGTGAAACACCCCCTCCACCGCCGCCTCATCCGGAGAATGCTCCCCGATGACGCGCCGCAGTCCATTGCCGATCTCGAGCAGCCTCAACCGCAATGGCGTCCTGGGATCGGTACGGATCACGCCGCTTGCCACAAGCTGATGATCCCGGCCGTCCGTTTCGATCACCCCGTAGCCGGTGCGCTCTGTCCCGCAGTCGATCCCGAGGACACGCATAAGGGTAGACGCCTAGCTCGCCAGCGCTTCCATCTCCTTCTCGTCGATGTCGAAGTTCGACCACACGTTCTGGACATCGTCATGCTCTTCCAGAGCCTCGGTCATCTTCAGCATGGCCTGCGCCTGCTTGCCCTCGAGTTTCGTCGACGTCTTCGGCAGCATCGCGATTTCCGCGGATACCGGCTCAAACCCGCTCTTTTGAATGGCTTCGAGCACGCTAAAGTGCGCTTCCGGCAATGACAGAATCTCCCAGTTGGCCCCGTCGTTGCGCAGATCATCGGCGCCCGCTTCCAGCACCAAGTTCATCATCGTATCTTCATCGGCCTTGTCCATCTCGATGAGAATCTGGCTTTTCCGCTCGAACATCCAATTCACGCTACCCGCCTCGCCCATGTTCCCGCCATTCTTCGAGAACAGGTGCCGGATTTCCGAGACCGTGCGATTGCGGTTGTCCGTCGCTACTTTTACCAGCACGGCGGCGCCGCCGGGTCCGTAGCCCTCGTAGACGATTTCATCCAATTGCCCGCCCTCGAGTTCACCCGTTCCGCGCATGATGGCGCGCTTGATGTTGTCGGCCGGCATGCTGACCGCTTTTGCGGCGAGGACGGCGGTCCGAAGCCGGGCGTTCGAATCAGGATCGCCGCCGCCGTTGCGGGCAGCCACCATGATTTCCTTGATCAGCCGCGTAAAGACCTTTCCGCGCTTAGCGTCGATAGCGGCTTTTTTGTGTTTGATCGTATGCCACTTGGAATGGCCTGACATGGGTACCTCGAAAACCTACGGTAGGAAGTTCAATTCAGAATAGCAAACAAAGCCCTACGGCTCAATGGAGTTGCCGTGGTGGGCGCGCGGCGTCTTTTCCGCTTCCCGGCATCCGTGCCTGGAGTAGGCGAGGGTTTCAGCCGCCCGCCGTCAACGGCTTACCCCGCGCCGGCCTGCGTGGCTCTCGCAGTCCCTCCGTCTTCCCGGCCTCATGACCCAACGGGGAACCCTGGAAGGCTCCATGCCAAAAAAAGACCCTCCGGGTGGGAAGCCGGAGGGTTGGAGGCATCGCGAGCTATAGTTGGCACAAACGGTCTTATGCCGGACCCTACAAGGAGAGCTCGCGTATTTGCGTCTTTGGTGTAGTCATCTGCAATATGAGACGCTAACGCCACACGTGTGGTTTCAAAGTCACACATCGGTTAGTACTCCCGACGCAATTAATTTTGCTACGGCCTCGATCCGCGGTGTAAAGGGAGCGTCCGAAGGCGGTTCAGGGGCCGCAAACCGCAGTAAACGATGAACTTGTTCCAGGCTGGGGCTGCTTTGCAGAGGACGGAGCAGTTCCAGGGCGCGCGCGGCGCACAGACCTTCAATGCCCAGCACATACCTTGTATTCCGTACAATCTGTTGCAGTTTTAAGGCGGAAGCCATCCCCATGCTTACGAAGTCCTCCTTATTCCCGCTGGTCGGAATGCTCCCCGCCGTTGCCGGCGACGCCAACACGCGGTTCTCCCCCACAAGGGCCGCCGCCGTCACCTGAGGCATCATGTATCCCGATTCCAACCCCGCTTCCCGCGCGAGAAATGGCGGCAGCCCTTCACTCAACGCTGGGTTCACCAACCGGTCCACCCGCCGCTCCGAAATTCCGGCGAGAGCCGTCAAGGCAATGGCCAGATAATCGAGTTGCAGCGCCACCGGCTCCCCGTGAAAGTTCCCCGCCGATAGAATGTCGTTCCCCAACACCAGCGGATTGTCCGTCGCCGAGTTTAATTCTATGGCGAACACAGCGGCTGCCGTCCGGATGGCATCATGAACGGCCCCATGCACTTGCGGGGCGCAGCGGAGCGCATAAGCATCCTGCACGCGCGGGCAATGGCGGTGTGATTCCCGGATCTGGCTCCCCTCCATTAACCGCCGCATTCTCGCCGCGCTCGCCATCTGGCCCGGATGCGGCCGGGCCGCGTGCGCCCGCGGATCAAACGCTCGAGGCGTGCCGTGCAGTGAATCGGTGGTCAACGCGCAAAGTACATCCGCGGTGACGGCAAGCGTTCGTGCCGCCTCCAATTCCAGGCAGCCGATGGCCAGCATGGCCTGCGTCCCGTTGATGAGCGAAATTCCCTCCTTCGGGGCCAGCACCAGGGGCTCCAGTCCCGCCAGCCGCAGCGCTTCTCCTCCGGCGAGGCGCCGCCCTTCGTATTCAGCTTCCCCTTCTCCCATCAGGACGAGGGCGATATGCGCCAGCGGCGCCAGGTCTCCACTGGCTCCGACACTCCCACGCGACGGCACTACGGGGGTTACGCCTCCGTTCAACAGATCGCACAGGCGCTCCGCCGCCACCGGACGGATACCGCTCAGGCCCTTGGCCAGCACGTTCGCCCGAATCAGCATCATCGCGCGCACCACCTCGCCCGCCAGCGGTTCGCCCACACCGCAGGCATGCGAGCGCACGACGTTTCGCTGCAGGTGCTCCAGTTCCCCGGCGGTGATGCGCCTGTCGGCAAGCAGACCCACGCCCGTATTTACGGCGTAGACCGGCTCTTCACCGGCGGCGAGCGCTTCCACCACGTCCCGCGAATCGGCCATTCTCCTCAGGGCATCTTCGCTGATCGAAACCTGCTCTGTCCCTCCCGCCACAACGCCCACGTGTTGCATCGTGAGATCCTCTCCGTTGAGAATCACCATGGTTTCAGACTAGCTTTAAGTAGTGCCGCATGCCTGAGGGGAACTTCCAATACTGCGACGTCAGCCTGCCCGTGCCGCTCGACCGGGTGTTCACCTATTCGCTTCCGGAGACGCTTCGCCATCGCGTCAAGCGCGGCTGCCGAATCCTGGCGCCCTTCGGACAGCGGAAACTGGCCGGCGTGGTGGTCCGCGTTCACGATGAGCACCCGGGGATCGAAACCCGTCAGGCCTTGCAACTGCTTGGCGAGGATCCGGCGATCGAGGAAGACCTCTTGGGCCTCGCCTCCTGGATTGCGAACTACTACTGCGCCCCGCTCGGTGAGGTGCTTCGCGCGATGATTCCGCTCTCATCCGAGGTGCGCCGCGGCAAGGTGTACACGCTTACCGACGCGGGGCGGGACGTGGCCCGCCAGCAGTTGATCGGCGAGGAGAGCGAAGATCCGGTCATCGTCATCCTGCGCCTGCTCGAGCACCGCGCCTTATCCGCGAACTACCTCGGCAAGAAGGTGAAGGATGCGGACAGGGTGCTTCGCTCCCTGCGGCGGAAAGGATTCATCGAGGCCGAGGATACCGCCGCCCAAAAAGATCCGCTACGGGCGCCCGCCGCCAGTCTGATGGTGGAGTTCCATTCCCGTGTCGAGGAGAAGCTCCGCAAGCCGGAGCGCGAATTGTTGTCCTTTCTCGAACTGCATCCGGGCGCCCACAACCTGGCGGAGGTGGATCAGGTGGTGAAGGGAGCCTCCCAATCCGCGCGCGCGCTGGCGCGCCGGGGCCACCTCACGTTGCGCCACGCCACAACCATCCACTACCAGGGCGAGGTTCGCGAACGGCATGCGCTCAACCCTCACCAACAGGAGGCGCTCCAACAGATCCGCGCCGGCATCGAGGCGCGCCGCTTCCAGACTTTCCTGCTGCAAGGCGTTACCGGTTCCGGAAAAACCGAGGTCTACCTCAGCGCCATCGAAGCCGCCCTCGCCCAAGGCCGGAGCACCCTCATGCTCGTCCCCGAAATTGCCCTCACCCCCGCCGTGAGCAGCCAGTTCTTCCAGCGCTTTGGCGACCGCGTCGCCATCCTCCATTCGGCTTTCAGCGGTTCCGAGCGCGCCGAACAATGGCGCGCCATCCGCGCGGGCAAGGCCATGGTGGTGGTGGGTACCCGGTCCGGCGTGTTCGCCCCTGTCCAAAATCTGGGGCTGATTGTGGTGGACGAGGAGCACGATCAAAGCTACAAACAGGAGGAAACGCCCCGCTACAACGGGCGGGATGTAGCCATTGTACGCGCCCGGGCCGCCGGCGCCTGCGTGCTGCTCGGTTCGGCCACGCCGAGCCTCGAATCCCGTTACAACGTCCATCGCGGCAAGTACACATTGCTCGAACTGCCTGTCCGCATCGCGGGCCGGCCCATGCCCGTAGTCGAGACTATCGACATGAGGCAGGAGTTCCTCGACACCCGCAAGCAGGCCACCTTCTCCCGCCGTCTCATCGAAGAGATCACCTCGCGTCTCGAGGCCCGCGAGCAGGTGATGATCCTCCATAACCGCCGTGGGTTCTCGAGCTTCGCCGCCTGCCGCTCCTGCGGCGAGCGCGTGGAATGCCGCAATTGCGCGGTCACCCTCACCTATCACCACCGCGACCGCCGCATGCTCTGTCACTACTGCAACTACGCCGAGCGTCCTCCCAAACGGTGCCCGAAGTGCGGCAGCGAGCACGTCCATTTCCTGGGCACGGGCGCCGAGAAGGTGGAAGAAGAGCTGCATCTCGCCTTTCCGCGGGCGCGCATCGTACGCATGGACCGCGATACCGTCAGCGGCAAGCGCAAGTTTGAAACCATCCTCCACGGCTTTCGCGCCCATGAGTACGACATCCTCGTGGGCACCCAGATGATCGCCAAGGGACACGATATTCCCAACGTCACGCTGGTCGGCGTGGTCTCGGCGGATATCGGACTCGGCATGCCCGATTTTCGCGCCGCCGAGCGCACCTTCCAACTGCTGACGCAGGTTGCCGGACGCGCCGGGCGCGGCCACCTGCCGGGAGTGGTCATTGTCCAGACCATCAATCCCGATCATTACGCCGTCCGCTTCGCCGCTCTTCAGGATTACCGTCAGTTCTACGAAAAAGAGATCCAGTTTCGCCGCATGATGCGCTACCCTCCGTTCGCCGCCCTTGCCAATGTCATGGTTCGCAGCCGCAGCCAGCAGCAGGCCCTCGAAATGAGTGCCGAAATCGGTAACTTCTTCGGTCCCTCTCCGCGGGATCTGAAAATTCTCGGCCCCGCCGAGGCGCCGATTTCCCGCCTCAAAGAGGAGTTTCGCTATCAACTGTTGCTCAAAGCCGCCAACCGCAATCGGCTGAACGAACTGCTCCACAGCCTGCGCGCCTTCGCCGAACAGCGCCACTGGGCGCCTACCTCGCTCATCATTGACGTCGATCCGCTCAGTCTGTTGTAATCGCGGGAACCGTGCGGGACTTCGAGATCATCAACGAGAACCTGCGAAACGCTCTCGCGGCTTTTTCCTATGTGCGCCATTCCGGCTATGCCGGCGAGGCGCCTGGCGTCAGTCTCGTCCACGCCGGAGTCAATTACAGCCTCTTCAATACCGCTCTGCTCACCGAACCGGTCCCGGGCGGTCCCGTTCCGTTCAAGAATGTGTTGGACGAAGCCGAGAGTTTCTTCGAGAGGCGCTCCGCGCCATGGTCGCTGTGGTTTTGCGACGATCTGTTCACCGCCTCGGAGCGCCGGCGCTCGCGCATCTCCATGGCTGTTCGTGGGCTGCGCCTCATGATGGAAGCCCCCGGCATGATCGCCCGCCAGATCAGCGAACCGGACCGCGCCCTGCCTGAGTTGGACTGCCGTCCCGTGGGCGACGCCCGCACCCGCTCCGATTTCAGCCGCATCATGTCCGAGGCTTTTCAGGTTCCACCCGGCATGGCCGACGATGTGTACGCCGGCGAGCGGTTGTGGCAGGGGCCTTTGCGGGGCTTTATCGCCTATGTGGGCGACAAGCCCGTATCGACAACCGGTATCGTCCTGGGCGGCGATTCCATTGGCGTGTATGCCGTGGCGACGATGCCGCCGATGCAGCGCCGGGGCTACGGGGAAGCGCTCATGCGGCGCGCCATTCACCAGGTTCGCCTCGAGACCGGCATCACCCGCAGCGTTCTCCAATCCAGCGCCGCCGGCTATCAACTCTACCTCCGCATGGGCTACCGTAACGTGACGCGTTTCTCCGTCTATATTAAGACGTAGGAATATGAAACCACACCAGTCACGGCGCCGCGGCGGCGCGGGCCGGAACATCCGATGCGAAGGCTGTGGCGAACTCTCGCCTGGCTATGACATCGTTAATTTCACTTCCGCCGGGGCTCTCCGCAAATCCTTGTGTACACGGTGCTTCAATCAGCAGGTTGCCGCACTCGATGGACTGGAACGCTTCGAGCATGTCCGTTTCGAACCTGTAACCATTACCGGGCGTGATCGGAGAGCCCACACGTTCCACTTTCGCACGCGCTTGTTAGGGCCTGACGTCGCCATCGATGCTTTCGAGTTGCGCAAGGGCGTCCCCGCCGGTTATCAGTTTCAGATCATCGGCGATGCCGAGGAAGATCTCCTGGCCCTTCTGGGCCGCTTGCTCGAAAAGATTCGCCGCGCCCTCTCCATTCAGCATCTTTCCAAGGGCAGGTTCGGGCTCCAGATCAAAGACCGCGCCATCCGCGGCCGGATTACTTCCGTTTCCGATTCGGGCGATTATGTCACTGTGCTCGTCGTGGACGGCCGGGAGATCACCTGGGAAGAATTCGGCAGGATGTGTCTGACTTTCGAAGGCTGGCATTTTCAACTCAAGATGTTCAACAAAAGCGAAGAACCGTGATTCCCGCGTGTACGCCCCGCCGGCGGTGCTAGAATCTTCACTTCATGCCGGAATACGCAATTGGAGTGGATCTCGGCGGTACGAATTTGAAAGCCGCCGCCATTGCGTCCAGCGGCGAGATGCTGGACCGCACCAACGCAACAACGGACCTGACCGAGGGCCCCGAGCGCGTCGTTGACGACATCGTCGCCTGCATCGAATCCCTTCGCGACCGCTTTGCCGGTTCGCGCCTCGCCGGCGCCGGCATCGGCGTGCCCGGATTCATCCGCATGGCCGAAGGCTTCATCGTCGGCTCGCACAATCTGCCGCCTCTCAACAACTACCCCATCCGGGACGCCATTGAAAAACGTCTTGGAACCCAGGTGTTCCTCGAGAATGACGCCAACGCCGCCGCCCTCGGCGAGAAGTGGATGGGCGCGGGCCGCGATGTCGAGGATCTGGTGTTGCTCACTCTGGGCACGGGCATCGGGGGCGGAGTCATCTCGCGCGGGCGCGTCATGCACGGCTTCGTGGGCATGGCGGCCGAACTGGGACACATCACCGTGGTCCCGAATGGTAATCCCTGCGGCTGCGGCAATCGCGGATGTGTGGAAAAACACGCGTCCGCAACCGCCATCGAGAGCATGGCCAACCTGCTCGCCCT
The DNA here is from genome assembly GCA_026954325.1 of Bryobacterales bacterium. Lineage (GTDB taxonomy): Bacteria > Acidobacteriota > Terriglobia > Bryobacterales > Bryobacteraceae > CADEFT01. Next base: position 21,905 of record JAIXKK010000183.1, read on the forward strand.
CGGCCAGAATCTCTCCGCCAAGGATGTCTACGATCTTGCTGTCGCCGGCGAGGAACGGGCGCGCGCCATCTTCAAGACGATGGGCCAATGCCTGGGTATCGCAATTGCCAGTCTCATCAATATCTTCAATTACCCGCTCTATCTGATGAGCGGAGGCGTGCTGGCCGCCTGGGATTACTTCTATCCGGCGCTGCTCGATGAGGTGCGGTGGCGCAGCTTTACCTTCCGCAACACAAACACGAGGATTGAAAAAGCGCTTCTCGGAAGTGAAGCGGGGCTCTACGGCGCCGCCTATCTTCCCGTGCAGGCGCAACTGACCACCAGACACTGAGCGCCCCCGGGAGGGTTCGAAATTGAAGTTTTCACCGCTGTTGCTGGGCGGCGTCCGCCAACAACTCGCGCTGTTCAGCCGCTACGGAATCACCACTGTCGTCAGCCTTGGCGGCGAGGAAGAGGCGGCATTCCGTGTGAGAGATGCGCAGGAGACCCCGGCGCTTTCCCATGCCCGCATCTACCTGGCGGGAACGGTCATCGCCGCCAACACCCCCGAAGAAGGTCGGCGGATGGTGGACAACGCCGCCGCCGCCAGGCCAAACCTCATTAAGATCCGCGTCGATGACAACCTCGGCACAACCCGCAAGATTCCGCCGGATGTCTATCGCGCGGTCATCGGCGAGGCCCACAAGCAACGCCTCCCCCTCGCCGTACATTTCTTCTATCTCGACGACGCTAAGGACCTGGCGCGTTCCGGAGCCGATTTCCTGGCGCACAGTGTCCGCGACAAGACTGTCGACGACGAGTTCCTCTCGCTCGTCAAAATCCGGAACATCCCCTATTGCCCCACGCTCACCCGCGAATTGTCCACCTTCGTCTACGAAGACATCCCCGCTTTCTTCACGGATCCTTTTTTCTGCGCGAGGCCCGGCCGCAAGTGATTGCCGCGTTGAAAGACCCCGCCCGCCAGCAGGCGATGCGCGTCAACAAGATGAGCCAGGCCTACAAGGCTGCGTTGCCCGTCGCCAAGAGCAATCTCAAGAAACTGGCCGAGGCCGGCGTTCCGATCCTCATGGGCACCGATTCCGGAGCCACCGCCGCCCGCTTCGAGGGCTACTTCGAACATCTGGAAATGCAGATGATGGGGGATGCCGGAATGTCGCCCAGGGAGATTCTCCTCTCGGCCACCGGTGTTCCCGCCAGAGCCCTTAAACTGAAGGATATCGGGACCCTCGAGAAGGGAAAATGGGCTGACCTCGTGGTCTACGACAGGAACCCGCTCGAGGATATCGAAAACACGAAAACGATCACGGCGGTGTATATCGCCGGGAATGAGGTGAAAAGGTAAGTGATGCCCCAAGCAGTTGTCCGCCCGGATAGCTCCGAATACGCCGCATATTACGCCAGGTACGTGCAGATTGTAGGCGATGGCGATGTAAGGATGACGTTGCAATCCCAGGTGGAAGAGACGCTCGCCACCCTGCGCGCCCTTACTCCCGAGCAGACCTTCAAACGCTACGCCGGCGGGAAATGGAGCATCCGCGAGGTGGTGGGCCATATCATCGACGCCGAGCGCATCTTCGCCTACCGGGCCTTGCGATTCGCCCGCAATGACCGGACGCCGCTGCACGGCTTCGAGCAGGACGGCTACATCGCACCCGGGCGCTTCGACGAACGGCCATGGGAGGACCTCCTCGAGGAACTCGAAGTCGTGCGCCGCGGCACCCTGCTGCTGCTCGGCGGCTTCGATGAAGCGGCGTGGCTGCGCCGCGGCGTGGCGAGCGGCGCCGAAATCACCGTGCGCGCGCTGGCCTATGTGATTGCGGGCCACGAACTCCATCACATGAAGATTGTACGGGAGCGCTATTTGACATAGCCGCCGTAAAGCATCCGGCCCGGGCGCGCGCCTCCGCGTGGTTCCGCTGTCGAGGACCACCGTTCATCACCACAAACTCAATTCCGAAGCACATGCATGTTCGAGGCACGGCCGGCTCCCTCGGCAAGCAACTTTCTGTATTCGATGACCGCACGCCTGGCGCTATTCCGTCCGGTGGAGGCGCTGCCTTTGAGGGGAACGGTGAATCTCCAATTCCTATGGACAATTAGACAATCCCTCTGTTACGATATCTCCATGTCCTCGCTTTCCCACCTCCGGGCCTTGGAGGCGGAATCCATCCACATCCTGCGTGAAGTGGCTGCTGAGTTTGCCAAGCCAGTCATGCTGTACTCCATCGGGAAGGACTCCTCGGTGATGCTCCGCCTGGCGCAAAAGGCCTTCCATCCCGGTAAGATCCCCTTCCCCCTCCTCCACATCGACACCACTTATAAGTTCAAGGAAATGATCGAATTCCGGGATTGGTATCCCGCCTCCATCGGTGCGGACCTGCGCGTATATGTGAACCGCGAGGCACGCGATGCCGGCGCGAATCCTGTATCGCTCGGCACCTCCAAATGCTGCGGACTCCTGAAGACCCGTGCTCTGCTGAACGCCCTGAGCGAAGGGGGGTACGACGCCGCCTTTGGAGGCGCGCGGCGTGATGAAGAGAAATCCCGGGCCAAGGAACGCATCTACTCGTTCCGCGATCAGTACGGGCAGTGGGACCCGAAGAACCAGCGTCCTGAACTGTGGAATGTCTTCAACAGCCGCATCGACAAGGGGCAGTCCATTCGCGTCTTTCCGCTCTCCAACTGGACCGAGATCGACGTCTGGCACTATATCCACCTCGAGAACATTACGGTGGTGCCGCTCTATTTCGCCAAGCCAAGGCCAATGGTGGTTCGCGGAGGCTCCCTCATCCCAATGGAACACGGCGTGATTCCGCTGCTGCCGGGCGAGGCGCCGCAAATGGTGATGTGCCGCATGCGCTCACTGGGGTGCACGCCCTGCACCGGAGCCATCCGCTCCGAAGCCGGGTCCGTGCCCCAGATCATCGAAGAATTGCTGCGCTTCCGGCGCTCGGAGCGCGAGAACCGGATTATTGACCACGACCAGGAAGGTTCCATGGAATTGAAGAAACGCGAGGGCTACTTCTAATGATCGCCGCGGAAACAAATCCCGAATCGCTCTCGGCCGAGTCTCTCTCGATAGACGAGTTCCTGGCGCGGGAACTGAACAAGGAATTACTGAGGTTTTCCACCGCCGGCAGCGTCGATGACGGCAAATCCACGCTCATCGGACGTCTGCTGTATGACGCGCGCGGCATCTACGAAGATCAACTCGACTCCATTCGTAAAAGCAAGGTGAACCGCTCGAGCGGCGCCATCGATTTCTCTCTTCTCACCGATGGCCTTCGCGCGGAGCGCGAGCAGGGCATCACCATCGACGTCGCCTACCGCTACTTCTCCACGCCGCGCCGTAAGTTCATCATCGCGGATACGCCCGGACATGAACAATACACGCGCAACATGGCCACGGGCGCCTCGACCGCGCAGCTTGCCATCGTTCTCGTGGATGCGCGCAACGGAGTGCTTCCGCAAACGCGCCGCCACGCCACCATTTCGAGCCTGCTCGGCATTCCCCGTATTGTGCTGGCCGTGAACAAGATGGATCTGGTGAACTATTCCCGGGAAGTATTCGAGAAGATTCGCGCGGATTTCTTGCATTTTTCGCGGGATTTTGAGTTTGAGGAAATCCAGCCCATCCCCATCAGCGCGCTTGAAGGAGAGAACGTCGCGCGCCGCGGGGTACGGATGCCCTGGTACGACGGTCCCGCCCTCCTCGAATACCTGGAAGCGGCGCCCGTATCGGCGGCTACGAACTCGAGCCCCCTACGCTTTCCCGTGCAGTACGTCATTCGCCCCAACCAGCATTTTCGCGGCTACGCCGGACAGATTGCGAGCGGAACGCTGCGCGTGGGCGACCCTGTTACCGTGCTGCCTTCGGGCCAGTCGAGCCGGATTGCTTCCATCGCCACCTTCGACGGCGAACTGCAATCCGCGCATGCGCCCATGTCTATCACGGTGACCCTCGAAGACGAACGGGATATCAGCCGCGGGGACATGCTGGTGCACCCCGAAGAGCAACCACATGCCGCGCGGCGGTTCGAAGCAAACCTCGTGTGGATGGCCGAAGACCCGCTGGCGGCCGGGCGGAGTCTGTTGTTGAAGCACACCGCGCAGCAGGTGTCCGCGCGGGTGCACTCCATCGAAAGCCGTCTCGATATCCACACTATGGAACGGAAACCGGCTGGCGCCCTTTCCCTGAACGACATCGGCGCCGTGCGGATCGATGCCAGCCGCCCCATCTTCTTCGACCGCTACCGCGACAACCGCCTCACCGGGGCCTTCATTTTGATCGACCCGCTCACCAATGGCACCGTCGGCGCCGGCATGATTCAATCGGCTATTCAGCGCCGGGCCCTCGACCTGGGTCATGTCACTCCGGAAGAGCGTTACGAGAGAAACGGTCACGGTCCGGCGTTGCTTGCGCTGGCCAACGGTCCGCTCGCCCTGCGTCTGGAACGGCGATTGTTTGACCACGGCTGCCAGGTGCTCGCGGTGGCCCCGGGAACCCACTCGGCCACCCTCTATGCGGCCGGATTGATTGTCATTTCGCCCTGGTTCGCCGACGCGCGGGCGATTGACCTCAACCGCCTGCCTCTGCCCAAGGACGAGGATGCGGCGGCCGACGCCATCATGGCCTATCTCGAACAAAACGGCACCCTGGCTACGGACCGCTTCAGCGGCGGAGAGGGAATCTGACATGGGACAGGATCTGAATCCGGCCGAACTCGTCGCGGCGCAACTGGCGTCGACACCGGCAGCCTGTCTCACGTGCAGTTTCCAGGCCGAGGACATGGTGGTGCTCCACCTCGCTCGCAAGGCGCGGCCGGACATCCCGGTGCTGTTTCTCGAAACGGGCTATCACTTCGCGGAGACCTACGCATACCGCGACCGCTACACGCGCGAGTGGAATCTTCATCTGATCAATCTGGCGCCGGCCACGACGGTTGAGCAGCACGAGACGGAGTTCGGAAAGCTGTACCAGTTGAAGCCCACCCAATGCTGCCAGATTCGCAAGGTAGAGCCGCTGTTCCGAGGCTCGAGTCCGTACAGCCTCTGGCTCACGGGTCTTCGGCGCGAGCAGTCGCCGACGCGCGCCGGCCTCCAGCAGGTGGAGACCCATGTTCTCCCTGACGGCCGCGGCATTCTGAAGGTCAGCCCGCTCGCGGCGTGGACCAATAAAGATGTCTGGGCATACCTGAAAGCGAACGCCATCGATCCGCTTCCGCTCTACGGCAAGGGCTACACGAGCATCGGCTGCGAGCCGTGCACGCAACTGCCGCTCGATCCTGAAGATCCGCGCTCCGGCCGGTGGGCGGGCGCGGGCAAACTCGAATGCGGGATTCATACGTTTTCCGGGAAGCGCTAAGAGGGAGGACCTTTGATGACTACACTGGCAGGATTCCTGATTGCGCTCACCATCGGCCTCACCGGCATCGGCGGCGGCGTGCTCACGGCTCCCGTATTGCTGCTCTTCCTCGGAATGCCCGCTCCCCTGGCCGTGGGAACGGCCCTGGTGTTTGTCGCCATCGTGAAACTGTTTGCGGCCCCTATGTTCGTCATCCGCAGGCAGGTGAACTACCGCGTCTTGAGCCTGCTGCTTGCGGGAGGGATTCCCGGAGCGTTGATCGGCAGCGTCCTGCTTGAGAGACTGCATACCAAGGGGCTCAATGGGCCACTGCTGCTGCTGTTGGGCCTCACCATCGTCTTCTCGGCTTCCATCAACTTCCTGCGCAAACAGGCGGGCGCGGTAACCGGCGCCGGCAAGTCAAGGCGCCTTCCGTTTATCTCGCTGCCCATCGGCATCGAGGTCGGCTTTTCCAGCGCCGGCGCCGGGGCGCTCGGGTCCCTGGCGTTGATGCATTGGACGACCCTCACCGCCGCGGAAGTGGTGGGCACGGACATCCTGTTCGGCTTCGGCTTGTCCGTTGCCGCGGGCTCCGTTCATCTCTCCAACGGCGGCGTCGATTCCAACGTCCTCCGGCTTCTCTTGTTGGGCGGGGTGCCGGGTTCCCTGCTCGGCGCGTGGCTCGCCACCATCTTCCCTACACGCGTGCTGCGCAAGGGACTCGCCGTGTGGCTGATCTACCTGGGCGCGAATCTCTGCTGGCGGGGCATCGGAGCGCTGGCGCACTAAAAGCCGGCGCCGGCCGGCGAGGCTCCGCCGCTCGGGCGAAGTTCCTGAAAAATGGCTCATACTGAGTGCGGAGGATCAGTAAGAGCGTGGAGGATTGTTTCGGCGGCATCGAAGCCGGGGGTACGAAGTTCGTGTGCGCCGTGGGAACCGGGCCATCGGACCTGCGAGAACGTGCGGAGTTTCCCACCACCTCGCCGGAAGAGACCATCCGCTCCGCGGCCGCATTCTTCAATGCCTGCTCCCGCGGCGGAAAGCTGAAAGCAATCGGAATCGGCTCCTTTGGTCCCGTTGATCTTCATCCCGGCTCTCCCACGTTCGGCTATATTACATCCACGCCGAAGGAGGGGTGGCGCAACGTCGACATCGCCGGAGCCATTCGGCAAGGTACGGGTGTTTCGCGCGTGGCATTCGATACCGATGTCAACGCCGCTGCGCTCGGAGAAGCGCGCTGGGGCGCGGCGCGGGGCCTCGATACGTTCCTCTACCTCACCATCGGCACGGGGATCGGCGGAGGGGGCATGGTGAATGGCAGGCTGCTGCATGGCCTGCTCCATCCGGAAATGGGCCACATGCGCGTGCCCCATGACCGGCAGGCGGATCCATTCGCAGGCTGTTGCCCCTGGCACGGCGATTGCCTCGAAGGATTGGCCTCGGGAGAAGCGATGCGGCAGCGATGGGGAATGCGCGGCCAGCGGATTCATCCGGATCACGCCGCCTGGCGCCTCGAAGTCGAGTATCTCGCCCATGCCGTGGTGAACCTCATCTGCTCCATGTCCCCGCAAAGGCTGGTGCTCGGGGGCGGGGTCATGCAAGGGCTCAATCTGCCGGCGCTCCACTCGGCCGTGCGAGGATTGCTGAATGGTTACTTGCAATCCGCACTCATCCTCGACCGCATTGAGGATTACATCGTCCGCCCGCAATTGGGCGCCGATGCCGGAGTGCTGGGAGCCATCGCGCTGGCTTGGAACGGGAATTCAGACATCCGCCCGTGATGCGATAATGACAGATTCAGACCTGAGTTCAGGGCCTGAGTATTCCAAGGAGTCCACGTTGAGTCCAACTCTCCATGTCGAGCAAGTCCTCGAAACTATTAAGAAGCGCAACCCCGGTGAACCCGAATTCCTGCAGGCGGTTGTAGAAGTCCTCCGGTCCATCACGCCCGTCCTCGAACGGCGCCCCGAGTACATCGAGGCGCGTATCCTCGAGCGGATGGTGGAGCCGGAGCGGGTTGTCATGTTCCGCGTCCCGTGGCAGGACGATCAGGGCCGGTGCCAGGTGAACCGCGGCTTCCGCATCCAGTTTTCCAGCGCCATTGGTCCTTACAAGGGCGGCCTCCGTTTTCATCCCACCGTTTACCTGGGCATCCTGAAGTTCCTTGCCTTCGAACAGGTCTTCAAGAACTCCCTCACCACCCTTCCCATGGGCGGGGGCAAGGGCGGATCGGATTTCGATCCCAAGGGTAAGTCCGACGGCGAAGTGATGCGCTTTTGCCAGAGCTTCATGACCGAACTCTTCAAGCACATCGATCCCGACACTGACGTTCCCGCCGGCGATATCGGCGTGGGCGGGCGCGAGATCGGTTACCTGTTCGGCCAGTATAAACGTATCTGCAACGAGTTTACCGGTGTGCTGACCGGCAAGGGCCTCTCCTGGGGCGGTTCTCTCATTCGTCCGGAAGCCACCGGATATGGCTGCGTCTACTTCTGCGAGCAGATGCTCAAAACCCGCGGCGAGGACTTCCGCGGGAAGACCTGTCTCGTCTCCGGTTCCGGCAATGTGGCGCAGTACACCATCGAGAAACTCAATGAACTTGGCGCCAAGTGTATTACCCTGTCGGATTCCGAAGGCACGGTCTACGACAAGGACGGCTTCGGCCAGGAGAAGTTGAACTGGGTCATGGATCTCAAGAATATTCACCGCGGGCGCATCCGCGAGTACGTGACCAGATACCCCCAAGCCGAGTACTTCCCGGGTAAGCGCCCCTGGCACATTCCGGCCCAATGCGCTTTTCCGAGCGCCACGCAGAATGAAATCAGCGGCGAGGACGCGGCCGAACTGGTTCGTAACGGCTGCTACCTGGTGGGCGAAGGCGCCAACATGCCGACCACTCCCGAGGGTGTCGAGCACTTCCGCGCGGCCAAGATCCTTTACGGCCCCGGCAAGGCGGCCAATGCCGGCGGCGTCGCTACCTCCGGACTCGAGATGGCTCAAAATTCCATGCGTATTTCGTGGAGCCGCGAGGAAGTGGACAGCCGGCTCAAGCAGATCATGATCTCCACACACGACGCCGCCTGCGAAACGGCCAAGGAGTACGGTTCTCCGGGCGACTACGTGACCGGCGCCAACATCGCCGGGTTCGTCAGGGTCGCCGACGCGATGCTGGCCCAGGGGCTCGTCTAGCCAGCCGTAGGATCGCGCCGCCCTCATGCGGGGCGGCGCGGCGGCTCACACCAACCGGCCCGTACTACCATGAGGTTTCCATGAAGCCGCCAGATCTCCGCGACCAGCTTCGATACGCATACGATCCGCAATTCCGCGGACTCCACCACCTCATGGCGCGCCGCGTGCGCACCATCCTGATGGTTTCCAACCCCTATGAGTCCTTCAGCATCTCACGTGATTACTCGCTGATCCAGGATATCTACGGCGCGTCCCAACTGCTCCACCTGCAGAACGTACCGCAGATCGTTACGGCTCTTTCCGGCGAGGAAGGGTTGAGCATCCTCGACAGCGAGCACTTCGACCTCGTTCTCGTCTCCGGCAATCTCCCCGACATGGACACCTCTGACTTCGGCCGGAGGGTGAAGGACGCCCGGCCCGGGTTGCCCGTGGTGATGGTGGTCTTCGATGGTTCCTGGTTCGACCAGGCCTACCACGGCGCCGAACCTCCGGGCATCGACAGAACCTTTGCCTGGCGCGGCAGCGCCAATGTTCTTCTCTCGATCACCAAACTTGTCGAGGACAGCCTCAACGTGGACCGCGACCTGAGCATCGCATCCATCGGTATTATCCTGGTGATCGAAGACGCCGTCGAGCACTATTCGCTCGTCCTGCCGCATCTCTACTCGATGCTCATGCAGCGTACGTTTCTGTTGGCGCCGGAGGGCATCAATGAGCGGGAACGGCAGATTCGCACCCGCGTGCGCCCCAAGGTGCTCCTCGCCCGCACCTTCGGTGAAGCCGCGGCGCTGTTCGAGAAATATGAATCATCGCTGGTCGGGATCATCTCGGACCTTCACACCTTCCACGATGACCGGACAGATCCCGAAACAGGCCCGCGATTCCTTCGCACAGTCGCCGCACGCGCGCCCGGGGTGCCTCTGCTGGTGCACTCCTCCGAGCCCGATCCCGCCGATGTGGCGAAGACCGTCGGCGCGCGTGTCCTGAGCAAACGCGGCGCCAACGTCAGAGCCGGCATCGAGCAATTCATCCTCGAGGACGTCGGCTTCGGGGACTTCGAGTTCCAACTGCCCGATGGAACCCGCGTCAAGCGCGTCCGGAATCTGTGGGAAATGGAGCAGTCGCTGCACGCTGTTCCCGACGAGTCCTTCGTGTTTCACGTCGGCCGCAACGATCTCTCGCAGTGGTTTCGCGCACGCGGCGAAATCACGCTCGCCGCCGTGCTCCGCCCGCTCACCCTGGCGGATTTCCCCACGGTGAACGCGCTCCGGGAATACGTCATCAACGCGATCTCCATCGCCCGCCGCGAAAAATACCGCGGCGCGGTCGCCGACTTCCGTCCTCCCGAATTTGATCCCGAGTACCCATTCCTGGTGCTCGGACGCGGCTCGATCGGCGGCAAGGGGCGCGGGCTCGCCTTTGTCTTCCGGCAATTGAGCAAGTGGTCGAAGGACGACAGGATTCAGGGCATGAAGGTCCGCCTGCCCCGCACCCTGGTGATCGGAGCCGACGAATCCGACGCCTTCCTCAGAAGCAACCTCATTGACGTGACGATGCTCGACTCCACCGGCGACGCTGAAGTCCAGAGGCGGTTCGCCGGTGGAGAGTTGAACCAGCAACTCAGGGAATCGCTCGAATTCTATGTGGATCACGTGAAGGCTCCGCTCGCGGTACGATCATCCGGGCTATTGGAGGATTCCCATCGCCAGCCGCTCGCCGGGCTGTATGCCACCTACATGCTGCCCAACAATCATCCCAGCCGCGAAGTCCGGCTGCGGCATTTGATGACCGCCGTGAAACTCGTTTACGCCTCCGCCTATCTGGAGCGCCCCCGCCGTTACCTCGAAGCCATCGGCCACGATCTTACCGAGGCGCGGATGGCGGTCATTATCCAGGAGATTGTCGGACGCCGGTACGGACGCTATTTCTATCCGGCGATCTCCGGGGTGGCGCAGTCGCACAACTACTACCCGGTCTTCCAGATGAAGCAGGAGGACGGCGTGGCGACGATCGCGCTTGGACTGGGCAAGCAGGTAGTGGAAGGCGGGGATGCCGTGCGATTCTGCCCGCGCTACCCGCGGGTCATGCCGCAGTTCCGGTCGCCCGCCGAGGTGATGCGCGTCGCCCAGCGGGAGTTCTTCGCTCTGGATCTCGATCGAAATGAAGTCGACCTGCTTCGCGGCCAGGATGCCACCCTCGTGCGCCTGCCGCTGTCGCAGGCGGAGGCGGACGGAACCCTCGCCCTCGCGGGCAGCGTCGTCGATACGGAAGAGGACCGCATCTTCGACGGGATCGGCCGCCGCGGCAGCCGCGTCGTTACTTTTGCCCGCGTCCTGAAGCACAATCTCATCCCCCTCTGCGGCGTCCTCGACGATTTGTTCGAATCCTGCCGCCGCGACCTGGGCTTCGCCGTGGAAATCGAGTTTGCCGTGGATTATGACGTCTCGGGGAACAGCGAGCCGGAATTCTGTTTCCTGCAGATGAGGCCGCTGGTCGCCTTGCGTGAGCGCTGCGACATCCTCCTTGACGCCATTCCTCCGGAGAAACTCCTCTGCCGGTCGCAACGCGTGCTCGGCAACGGCGCCATCGAAGGGTTGCGCGACATTGTCTATGTCGACCCCGCGTCCTTTGATCGCGGGGCGAGCGCCGACGTCGCCTCGTTGATCGGTGAGATTAATGAGCGGCTTCGCCGCGAGCGGCGCCATTACATTCTCATCGGCCCGGGCCGCTGGGGCTCGTTTGACCCCTGGATCGGCATTCCGGTCGCCTGGCACATGATCTCCTGGGCGCGGTTGATCGTCGAGGTTCCGGCGCGCGACCTGCCGATGGAGCCATCCCAGGGGACGCACTTCTTCCACAACATGACCTCCGCCGGCATCGGCTACTTCTCGCTGTGCGGATCGAGCGGCGAGGAGTTCGTGCGGTGGGATACTCTCCGGAGGCTGCCGGGAGAAGAGATCGCGCCGGGAATCCGGCTCATCCGTCTTGCCCACCCTCTCATCGCGCGGATGGACGGACAGGCGCAGCACGGGATCATCGCGCTGCCTTGAGCAGCATCCTATTTGCGTTTCACCAGCCGGTTCGGCCTGCTCCAGACCACCCGAGCCAACAGCGCCCGTCCCTGCGCTCCCCGCTCTTTCGCCGCCTTTGAGAACATTCCCTCCGCATCCGTCACCCACGACTCTTCCGCCGACATCGCCGCCGCCCCGAAATTACCGTATGCCGCCCCACGCTCGGGCAACAGGATCCTCTCCGTGCCTCGCATCACTTGCAACTTCTCCGGATCTACCTGCGCCAAAAACAACGGCGCCCGGTGCCGGATGACGTGATCGTTGTTCGCGCCCTTGCGCGTATATGCGAGAAAAAGCCCATCACTGTGCGCCAGCCAGTGCTGCTGCGTGTTGTAACTCCCTAACTCCCCGCCGTCGTCGAAAGTCCACTCTTTGACCGGCCGGTAGTGCAGCCCATCCTCACTCACCGTGACGTACCCCTTCAAGTCGTTCCGAATTGTGAGAAAGTACCGTCCGGCATACTTCACAACCGACGGTTCCACCAGACCGCGGACCACGTTCAACTCATGCTCGCTTCCATGCCGCAGATACTTCAGTTCGCGCCCGTCGAACTGGAACTGAGCCACCGTCACGGAATGTGGCTCCGATGCATTGGGCCCATGGTAAAACGGCAGCAACACGGTTCCATCGTCCATCTCCAGCCACTGCGCGCACGCGCTCCGTGCAAAGTTGAACTTTCCTTCCGCCGGCATCCGAATCACTTTCCACGGCGTCCATTTTCTCGTGCGAGGATCGAACACCGCATACGCCGTCCGGTGCGACTGTGGTTTGTCGTCCAACTGGCGGCCCTTCTTGTCGTAGCGCACCTGCGCCCCTACCGCGATCAGTTTGCCGCTCTTGCCGTGCCACCCCGGGGTAACATCGGCCACCGCGATATCCACCGCGTCCGACTCCTTTCTCCATCCCAACTCGGGTATCTCCACCGGGCCGGTCCACGTCTTCCCGAAATCCTCTGATGTCATCATGAAGAGCCCTGAATAGTAGTCCGAGGTGAACAGATGTTTCTGGAGAGTGATGACGCTCAGCGGCGCGCCCGCTTTCCCGAACCCTGGTATCGCGGCCGGGCGTGGATGGAACCACTGCCACCGCGGCGCCGTTTGGCCGGCGAGAGTCTCCACTTTCACATCGAATGCCAGCGGTTCCGCCGCCGGGCACAGGGCAGGCAAGAGCAGCAGGGAAAGGAATGACCGCATGAAGCGATCATAGAACGAAAAGCCGGCCCCCTCTCGTGGGAGAGGGCCGGCGGTCAATCAGAAGTACAGCTTCAAACCCATTTGGAAGATGCGCATGGGTTGGCGCAGAGACCGCGCCTCGCCGACGCGAGGCCCGTCCGGAGTGATCGAATCGTTCGATGCATAGCTCAAACCATTCGGCTGTCCGAATTGCGGTGTATTGAAGATGTTGAAACCTTCGGCGCGAAACTGCAAGCGGGCCTTCTCGCCGAGCGGCGAGAGAATCCAGTTCTTGCCGAACGAAAGATCGAAGGTGTGCAGACCCGGGGTGATCAGCACGTCGCTCGCGGCATTGCCGTAATGACACAACTCAGGATGATTGTTGATGTTGCACTCCGTGCGGCGGAAGGCTGCCGGGTCATACCAGAGTTGCCGGTTCGCGGCCCCGAACAGGCGGCCATCGGCCACGCGATCGGGATAGGATGGCGAACCGCCGGTGTTGTTCGCGCCGCCGGCCAGAGAGAACGGAAATCCCGTTCGGAGCGTGATGATGCCGCTCGTCTGCCAGCCGCCCAGGACAGCCTTTGTGAACCCCTTCGAGGAACTGAAGACCGGCAGATCCCAAACATAGTTGAGCGTGGCGTTGTGAGTTACGTCGAAACCATAGCGCCCGCGGTTCGCGCGCCGGTTGTTCGGGTCCTGGTACGCCGACTGCACGCCGCCTGAAGGATCGTTGCGGCCGTAGCCTTCGCCGAGCGCCTTGCTATAGGTATAAGCCAGGCCGGCCGTAAACCCGTGACTATAGCGCTTCTGCACCTGAACCTGCAGCGCGTTGTAATTGGCGTTCGCAAAGCTATCCAGGTAGCGAATGTTGCCGAGCAGGCGCGGTATGTCGCCTTCCCCGCGGCTGACATACGCCTGCCACGGGCGGCGGCTGTTGAAGTCCGTGTTGGTCGACGGCGAGGGCGAGTTGAAGTTGCTTACCGTGTTGTCGATGTGGCTGGTCTTGCTGCCGACGTAACCGATGGTGACAATCGTGCTCATTGGCAATTCGCGCTGGATGTCGAAGCTCCATTGCCATACGCTGCTGGCCCGGTTGTCCGGCGTGAACGCGAGCACGTTCGTGCGGGCCGCAGTCGTGCCTTGACCCGGAAACGGATTGTCGAGCGTCAACACCGGCTGGCCCGGACGGAACTTGCGCGTGGAGGCCGTATAATCGCGGCCGCCGTAGGTTCCCGTAAGAGTCAACGCGGGATCGTCCACCTGGTTGAAGCCGAACGTTCCCGAATAAGGCGGCTGCAGGTCGAGAATTGTCATGTTGTTCATCTGCTGCACGTTGGCGTACCACCCGGCCCCGGTTCGGATCACCCACTTACTGGTGGCGCGATAGGCAACACCAACACGCGGCATGAAGTAGCGGTTGTCCTTTCGATAGAAGTCGAAGTCCGCGTTCGGTTCAGGGACAACGGTCGGCAGCATCCGCCCGTCCGTTGCCTTCGTCAGAATGTCCAGACGCAGCGAGCGCCACTTTTTGTCCAGGTCGTGTGGAACGGAGAAGTAATCCCACCGCAAGCCCAGGTTCACCGTGAGCTTCCGCGTAGCGCGCCATTCATCCTGGAAATAGGCGCCGTAACGGTTCTGCCGCGGCGCGGTCCACGTGAGTCCCTCGGCGGATGAACTGGACGTGGGGAATCCCATCAGCCAACCGGCCAGGCTGTAGCCTCCGGGGCAGCACCCGAGGTTGCCCAGGGGAACGTTGGCGGCGGCCCGGTCCAGACCGTACCGCAAGTATTCTATGCCGGCCTTGAAGTTGTGCTTCCCGCGGTTAAACGAGAGGTTGTCCGAAAACTGGTAGATGCCGTTCAGATCAAAGCGGGCGCCGCCGTCGCCTCCGAGAATGCCCGTCGGCGGTATTCCCGTTTCATCCTTCCGGAATTTCCGGTTGTTGTCCACCGCGACACGAAACTGGCCGATGCCCAGCGCGTCGGGATCGAAATCCGTGTTGCTCCGGGGGCTTGTCTGATCGTTGTTTACCTTGTTGAAGCCGACGCGGAATTCATTCAATGTCGCCGGATTGAAGGTATGCAGGTGCTGGAAGGCGACGTTGTAGTTCTGAATCCGCTGCGTACTGGGGAAGTTGGGATTGATGTTATTGACGACATAGTTGCCTTGCATGGTGGCGAAGCGCCCGAAGATCCTGTCTTTCTCGCTGAACTGATGGTCGACGCGGGCGAAGTACTGATTCTGATACAGGATGTTGGGCACGGTGCGGATCACGTTGACGTCCAGCGTGTCTTCCGGAGTAAAGTCAGGCAGCGGCTGATACTTGTTGATGAAGTTCTGCGCGTTCTTGTTGATCATGCTCGCCGGAATGATGTTCGTGATCCTGCCCGTGGAATCGCGGAATGGTTCCCCCGTTCTGGGATCGTAGATGATCACCGGATTCCGCACCGGAACGCCGTTGCGGATCAGGGGAGTGAGCAGCGCGGAAAAATCGCCGTTGCGGAATGCCTGTGGAAACCAGAACGCCTGCTGAACCGACTCTTCGGTTTGCCGCGTGCCTTCGTAGTTGAAGCTCCAGAACGTGCGATCCTTCCCGTTGTAACCCGGCAATTTCACCGGCCCGGAAAGCCAGGCGCCGAACTGATTACGCCGCAGCCGGTTTTTTGACGACTGGGCAGCGCCCGCAGGCAACTGGAAGTTCAGGAAGTAATCCTTGGCGTCCAGCACGTCGTTGCGAAGAAACTCGAAGAACGCGCCGTGGAAATCGTTGGCGCCGGACTTCAGCGCCACCTGTACGTTCGCCCCGTTGTTCATGCCGTATTCGGCCGAGTAAGAACCCGTGTGGACTTTCACTTCTTCAATCGCGTCAATCGACGGGTTGAAGTAAACCGTGTTCACCAGCGGTTCGCTTGCAATTACACCGTCCAGCGTCACGCGCTGGTTGGCGTCGCGCTGGCCGTTGGCGCTCACCTGTGTCGCGCCCGGGAAGAACGAACCGGCGGTGGACAACGGGCTCATGCCCATGCGAGTTCCGAACTGCACGCCGGGAGTCAGGACCAGCAGGCTCGCAAAGTTACGATTGACAATCGGCAACTCGACCACGCGTTGGTGGTCAATGGTTGACCCCAACGACGCGTCGTCGGTCTTCAGTTCCACGCCGGTGGCAACCACCTCGACTTTCTCGGTGGCCGTGCCCACCTCCAACTCCACGTTCACTCTGGCCTTCTGCTGGTACTCCACGTGCACGCCTGTCGTTGTCTTTGCCTTGAACCCCTGCATGTCGACCGTCACGGTATAGTCGCCGATTTCGATCAAGGGGAAGGAATAGTTGCCGTTGTCATCCGTCCTGGTCTGGCGGCGTTCGCCAGTCTGTGTACGCAGCAACGTAACGCCGGCGCCGGGCACCACTGCCCCCGTCGTGTCCGTTACGGTCCCGAGCACTTCTGTTGATGTTGTTTGTGCAGCAAGGTTGCCTGCCAGGTAAGAAGCGAGTACTAACGTCACACCAAATAGCCGCATTTTACTGCCTCCTGATACGTGGTGATCTCGAGCCAGCCAATTCGACCTCAACTCCAGGTTTTGGCATTGTATTGCAGTTCCGCCGCCTGTACAAGGGTCCACGATCGTCCACGATCCGTCGAGATCCGTCAGCTCCGCATTGGCTCCCCGCAACACATTTGCGTTAAGCTGAGGCTTCGTAAAGAGGGAACTTATGAAAGCGGCTTATTACGCGGAAAAGCACTCCATGCGCATGGGCGACTGCCACCCTGTCGACCCCGGCGCGGGACAGGTCCAAATTCAAGTCAGCCATTGCGGCATCTGCGGTACGGATCTTCATATCTACCACGGCCACATGGATCACCGGGTCAGGATGCCCCAGGTGATCGGCCACGAAATGTCGGGCGTCATCCACGCCGTGGGCGATGGCGTTTCGGGCTGGAAGCCCGGCGACCGCGTCACGGTTCGCCCCCTCGATTATTGCGGCGAATGTCCCGCCTGCAAAGCCGGGCACAGCCATATCTGCCAGAAACTGAAGTTCATCGGCATCGATGTTCCCGGCCCCATGCAGTCCCTGTGGACCGTACCCGCCCGCACGCTCCATCGCTTGCCGGACAACCTGACGCTCGAACAAGCCGCGCTGATCGAGCCGATCGCCGTTGCCTGTCACGACGTGCGCATGGGTGAGGTGAAGCCGGGCGAGTACTGCGTGGTGCTCGGCGGCGGGCCTATCGGCCTGCTGGTGGCGCTGGTGGCGAAAGCGGCCGGTGCGAAGGTGCTCATCTCCGAGATCAATCCATTTCGCCTGAAGCTGGCCTCCGAACTCGGCATCCCCGGGGTCAATCCGCTGGAAGTCAACCTGCCGGAGTTGGTGGAACGGGAGACAGGCTCGGCCGGCGCCGATGTGGTCTTCGAGGTTTCAGGCGCCGCCCCCGCCGCCGAGATGATGACGAAACTTCCCCGCACGCGCGGCCGCATCGTCATGGTGGCCATCCACGCACAGCCGCCGAAGGTGGATCTCTTCCGTTTTTTCTGGCGGGAACTCCGGCTCACCGGCGCGCGCGTGTACGAAGCCGCGGATTTCGATCAGGCCATCGCACTCGCCGCGCGCCATGCCTTCCCACTGGACAGGATTATCACCAGGACCGTGCCCATGGAGGCCATTAACGAAGCGTTTGACGAGATGCAGAGCGGCGGCGAAGTGATGAAGATCCTGGTGAGGTGCGAATAATGGGCGTCCTCGATCTTTTCAAGCTGGACGGCAGGGTTGCGCTGGTGACAGGCTGCCGGCGCGGGATCGGCAAGGCAATGGCCGTCGCGCTGGCCGAAGCCGGAGCGGATATCATCGGCGTCTCCCGCTCGCTCGAACCGCAAGGCAGCGGCGTGGAAGCCGCGGTCACCGCCCTCGGCCGCAAGTTCTCCGCCTATGCCTGCGACTTCAAAGCCCGCGCTTCCGTGAAATCATTCCTCGAAAAAGTGACCGCGGAACATCCGGTCATCGACATCCTCGTAAACAACGCCGGGACCATCCTCCGCAAGCCCGCGGCCGAGCATCCCGACGAATATTGGGACGAAGTCATCGAAACCAACCTCAACGCGCAGTGGCTGATCAGCCGCGAAATCGGCAGGCGCATGGTGGAACGCGGTTCCGGCAAGATCATCTTCACGGCTTCGCTGCTCACCTTTCAGGGAGGAATCACTGTTCCCGGCTATGCCGCCAGCAAAGGCGCCATCGGCCAGCTCACCAAGGCTCTGGCCAACGAATGGGCCGGCAAAGGCGTGCAGGTGAACGCCATCGCCCCAGGCTACATCGCAACCGACAACACTACGGCCCTCCGCGCCGACCCGGTGCGTAATCCCGCCATCCTTGCGCGCATTCCGGCCGGCCGGTGGGGCGAGCCTGACGATTTCAAGGGCACAATTGTGTATCTCGCTTCCCGCGCTTCCGGCTATGTCAGCGGGGAGATTGTGGTAGTGGATGGAGGATGGATGGGGAGGTAACGGAATGCTGAGAGCCTGGCTGCTGCTTGCTGTCAGTTTGAACGCGCAGACCCTCGATCAGCGCATTCAGCAACGGTTGAAGACGGTGGATCAAATGGCGGCCAGGGGCCCATTCCAGCCCAATTGGGAGTCTCTGGTCCGATTTCAGGCGCCGGCCTGGTACGCCGGCGCCAAGCTCGGGATCTTCATCCACTGGGGTGTCTATTCCGTGCCGGCCTTCGGTAACGAGTGGTACCCGCGCAACATGTACCTCAAGGACCAGCCCGTCTTCCGGCATCACGTCGAGACTTACGGTCCGCAATCGAAGTTCGGCTACAAGGATTTCATCCCCGGATTCAAAGCCGAACACTTCAACGCCGAGGCTTGGGCCGAACTCTTCCGCAACGCCGGCGCGAAGTTCGTCGTTCCCGTGGCGGAGCACCACGACGGCTTCCCCATGTATGACTGCTCCTTCACGGATTGGAACGCCGCCAGGATGGGTCCTAAGCGCGACATTGTAGGGGAACTCGAGAAGGCTGTCCGCAAACAGGGGCTGCATTTCGGAGTCTCTTCTCACCGCGCCGAGCACTGGTGGTTTTATGACGGCGGCATGACCTTCGATTCCGATGTGAAGGACCCGCGGTATGCGGGACTCTACGGTCCAGCGCGGCCGAAGCGCCTCCCCGGCGCGAAAGAAGACAACCCGCCGGACAAGCATTATCTTGACGACTGGCTCGCCCGCACCACGGAACTGATCGACAAGTACCAGCCGGAGGTGTTGTGGTTTGACTGGTGGATCGAGCAACCCGTGTTCCAACCCTACCTGCAGCGCATGGCCGCCTACTATTACAACCGCGGCGCGGAATGGCGCAAAGGCTTCGCCATCAACTACAAGAACAAGTCCTTCCCCGATCATGCGGCCGTACTCGACATCGAGCGCGGCAAACTCGACGCCAAGCGGAATCTCCTGTGGCAGACCGATACCTCCATCAGCCTGAAGTCCTGGGGCTATATCGAGAATGACGAGTTCCGCCACCCCGATTCCCTGATCGATGACCTGGTGGATATCGTCAGCAAGAACGGCGTGCTGCTGCTCAACATCGGCCCGCGTCCGGACGGGGTCATTCCCGAGCAGGCGCAACAAACACTCCTCGCCATGGGGAAGTGGCTCCGTCAGAATGGCGAGGCCATCTATGGCTCGCGTCCCTGGAAAGTCTACGGCGAAGGGCCGACGCACGTACTTTCCGGCGGCTTCACTGATCGCAAGCAGATGCCCTTCACCGCGGAAGATATCCGCTTCACCAGCAAAGGCGGCGCAGTTTACGCCATTGCCCTCGATTGGCCGCGGAAATCGCTGGCCATTCATTCCCTCGCCAACGAGCCCGTCAAATCCGTGGAACTGCTCGGCTATTCGGGAAAACTCGCCTGGCGGCAAGATCCGGACGGCCTGAAGATCGACATGCCGGCCAGCAAGCCAGGCGATTACGCCTTCGCCTTTCGCGTTACCCTCCGGTAAGCGATGAAACTCCGCAAGCACGATGGCAGGCTCAAGATCGAGCACAGCATCCTCGACGGTGTGAAGGCGATGCTCGCCCGCCTGCTTGCCGCCAATCCGGAAATCCGCGGCGTCATTCCCGGCGTCATCAAGCGCGTCCGCGACGCCAAGGGCAGCGAAGTGAAGGTGCGCGTCACCGTGCCCACGCAGAACGGCTGGAAGGCCATCGCGCTAAGCAACGGCGCGCGCCAGGAGTTGTTCATCAGTACCCAATTGACGAAAGAGGCCCTGGAGAAGGCGCTCGAAGAAGCCGCGGAGTCTCGCGGTTGAACCCTTCACGCCGGCGCCCGGATCGCACCCCTCACTGCCGCGTAATCGACAGCGACCGCCAACTCATGTTCCCCGCCGCGTCCCATGCCCGGATGGTGATCATGTTGCTCCCGGTAAACAGCGGCACATCGGCAATCCGCCAGTTCGTCGAGCCGTCAGCCTTGCCGCCGCGATTCCCATTCCCCACCCAATCCACCAGCACCACCCCGGTATTGTCACTCGCTGTCCCCACAATCGTAAATGCCGGCTGGGACGTGGTAATCGCGGTACTCAACGGGAACAGGACGCTCAGCGCGGGCGCCACGGTGTCCGCCACCACCGGCGGCGGCGTGTAATCCACGTCGATCGACGCACTCGCCGTCAGCCCATTGGCATCCGTGGCGATCACCGTGATGTGGTTCGCGCCCGCTTCGAGCGGCACGGGACTGGTGGTCCACGCCGCGCTTCCCAGCGCCTGCCCGCCGCTGCCCCGCGTATTCAGCCACTGAATGCCCGCTACGCGCCCCGCCGGCCCCGCTGTTCCCGACAAAGTCACCGCCGGCTGCCCGCTCACGTAACGCCCCGCCGCAACCGGGGTGACAATCTGGATCGTTACAGGCTGCGGAGATGGCGAAGGCGCCGCGGGTGTGGGGACAGACTCCCGCGTGATACGCAACTCTCTCGCCGTCCTGCCCTGCGCGCTGTCCACCGCCGTGATGGTGACCACGTTCTCCCCCATCTGCAGCGCCACCGAGGCGATGGACCAAGGCCGCCATCCCTCGGCCGCGCCCGCGCCTCCGCGCGCATTCGTCCAGGAAACCTGCACGGCTCCCGTTCCGCCGCCGGTGGTTCCCGAGATGGTCACCTGATCGGCTTGCGTCGTCAGAATGTTCGTGTTCGGCAGCGTCACCGTCAGCGTCAGCGGGTTCGCGGGCGAGGGTGCCGCGGGGGTTACGGGCGCGGTCACGGAGGGCGTGCCGTCCTGCGCCTTGTAGAGTTGCTGAATCGCGGAGATGTCTTCACCCCGCAGCCCTGTCACCAGCCGGTAATAGGGATACATCACGGATTGCGGGTTGTCCGAATGCCCCAGCCCCAATGCGTGTCCCAATTCATGCAGCACCACGCTGAACAGATCCACGTTCGTTCCCAACTGCCAGGGTTCATCGTCGTCCAGGTGCAGATCCCCGGCCAGAGGTTCCGTGTTCGGCGGTGAGGGATAGAAAGTGTGCGCCAGCGTATGCCCGGGCCCGTCAAAAGGATATCCATCGCCGTGATCGCCTGTCGCAAACAGGATGTTGATGGTCTTGCGCGCCTGGGCCGAACTGCCCGGCGCGAAGCTAATCTTCGCATACTTCGCCCATTCCTTCATTGCCCGTACTACTTCGCTCTGCGCCTGAGCAGGCGTCAACCTCCCCGTGTACGACGAGAAGAAATAGCCGAGTTCCACCGCCCCAAGTCCCGCTCCGTCCCAGCCCTGGCTGACCTGAGCCACAATCTGGCCGATCCGGCCCGTCTCGGCGAGCGCGCCTCCGCACGCCTCCACGGGCCGGCCATCCGCCAGTTCACGCGAAACGGGGAACAGATACGAGACTTCGTCCCACTCCGCCAGCCGCGCCAGGCGTGACTCCGGACCCTTCACCATGAGCTGCCAGCCCACCAGATCGGGATTATCCGCCACTTGCACTCCCTCTTTCGAGGCGATGGCGGTCATGTCCGCGCGAGTCACGTCAAGATGAAACTCCACCAGGATTGTCTGCTCCGTCTCGCCGCCGCCGAGCAGACCCGCGTCCACCAGCAGCGGGCTCACCTTCTGCTCGGGCCGCAGCCGCCCCCTCCAGGCGAGCGCCAGGCTGTCCAGAGAGGCGCCGTCCGGCACGCTGGCGATCAATCCGCGCTCCGGCGCGAACTGCACCACCCGCGCTCCCAGAGCCGCGAGATCCTCCACGTCCTGTCTCCCCGGCGCTTGCGGATAGACCAGCAGCCAGTGCCAGTGGTCTGAATTCTGGCGCTTTTCCGCCACCGATGCCCCGAGCCCCCTCGATTGCGTAGCCGTGGCGCCGCCTTTCAGGTAGACCCCCGGCTGCGCCAACAACACCGGGATTCCAGCCTCCACCAGGAAAATAAGCTGAAATATCGCCTTTAACTTCATGTCACTGAAAGACTTATCGATTTTAATGAGAGTAGTCTTAATATCTGTGCACTTACTTGTTGGGTGAGAAAGACTCTACTCCCGTTGGGGGGCGTTCGCGCCTATGATCTTGCTTCTGCTCTTCATCCTCGGTTCCCTTTCCTTCGCACAGGCGCCCTCCTTCTCCATCGATACCGTCGCCGGATCCGACCCCGTCTCCCTGCCGGCCGCCTCGCTCCAGGATGTTCGCGGCGTCGCCGCCGGCCCCTCCGGAACCTTCTTCTTCTCCGACGCCGCGCGCCATCAGGTCTTCCGCGTCTCCACCTTGGGTGAGGTCACCGTGGTTGCCGGATCAGGCAAACCCGGCTTCTCGGGCGACGGCGGCGACGCCTCTTCCGCCGCCCTAAACCAACCCTACGGTCTCGCCGCTGATGCGGCGGGCAATCTTTACATCGCCGACTTTCAAAACGCACGGGTCCGGCGTGTGGACGTGAAAGGCAAAATCAGCACCGTGGCTGGCGGAGGAGCCCTCGCCGTGGGAACTATCCCGGTGCTTGCCGCCGCGGCTTCTCTGAAAGCCCCGCGGAATCTCGCCGTAGACACTGCCGGCAACCTCTACATCGCTGATTTCCTCGACCACCGCGTCCTGCGCCTCGGCGCCGATGGAAACCTCACCGCGATAGCCGGGAACGGCTCTTCCGGTCCCGCTGCCGATTTCGCCGGCGCCCTTGCCGGATCACTCGCCTATCCCGCCGGCATCTTCCTCGACAGTTCCGGGCTGCTCTACATCGCCGATAGCGGCAACCACGCCATCCGCATCGTCGCCGCCGGGCTGATGACCACGGTCCGCGTTCAAAACGCCTCGTCGTTCCTCAACCTCCCGGTCAGCGTCTGCGCCGACCCGGCGAGGAACCTCTACGTCGTCAGCAGCGGATTTGACGAAGCCGTGCGCATTACGCCCGCCGGCGTGGCCACCGTCCTCGCGGCCCATGCCCGGGACCTCGCCTTCGATGCCGCGGGCAATCTGCTCATCGCTTCCGGCACGTTGGTCCGCAAGCTGTCGCCGTCGGGAATGCTCAGCACCGTCGCCGGAGCCGGAGGGCAGTTTCGCGGGGAAGGCGTGCCCGCAACGGACGCTCTGCTCTTCGGCCCAAGCGATGTCAAAGCCGATTCCGCCGGAGCGCTGCTCATCACCGACACACAGAATCACCGGCTGCGCCGGGTCTCGGCCGGCATCATTTCCACCATCGCGGGAAACGGAGAACCCGAGGCCCTCTCCAATCCGTGGGCGGCCGCCATTGACCGGGCGGGCAACATCTATATCGCCGATACCGGCAACCACCGCATCCGCCGCCTTTCGCCCGATGGGCAGTTGACCACCATTGCCGGTACAGGTGTGACGGGGTTCAACGGAGAAGCCGGCGACGCGCTCCGCATCCAACTCAGCTTCCCTTCAGGAGTTGCCGTCGACCCGTCCGGCCAACTGCACATCTCCGATACCGGCAACCATCGCATCCGCCGGCTCACCGCCAACGGCTCGCTGGTCACCGTCGCCGGAACAGGGCTCAAGAATTTCTCGGGCGATGGTCTAGGCGGCCTGCTGGCCAGCTTCGATACCCCCCGCGGCATCGACTTCGACAAAAGCGGGAACCTCTACATCGCCGATTCGGGCAACCACCGCATTCGCAAGATGGCGCCCTCCGGCATTGTCACCACCGCCGCCGGAAACGGCCAGACCTCCGTGCTCAACCTGCCCTCCGGCGTCGCCGCCGCCGATACCGCGCTCTACATCTCCGATACCGGCAATCACCGCATCTGCCTGCTTCCCACGGGCGGCGCCCTCCAAACCATCGCCGGCGCCGGAACGCCAGGCTTCGACGGCGACAAAGGCTCCGCGCTCTCCGCCCACTTCCAGGAACCGGCCGGCATCTCCGTCGACGCCTCCGGAAACATCTATGCCGCCGACCGCGCCAACCACCGCATTCGCAAACTGACACCCACGGCCGCCTCCCCCGAGGCTCCTCCAGCGGAGCTATCCGCAATCCGCGTTTCGAATGCGGCCACGCTCGACACGACCGCCGTCGCGCCTGGAATGCTGGTCACCATTCAAGGCGCATCCGTGGGCCCCGCCTCTCCATCGAGCGGCGTGGTGGGGTCCGCGGGAATCCTCGAAACCACGCTCGGCGGCACGGAAGTGCTCTTTGATGGAAAAGCGGCGCCCATTCTCTATGCGCAGGAAAACCTCATCAACGTCCAGGCGCCCTACCGGATCAAGGGGCAGACTTCGCTGGTCGAGGTCCGCCGCGCCGGAGCAGCCATTGCCCAGACGACGGTAAAACCGGCCCCCGTCGCCCCGGGAATCTTCACGTCCGGAGGCGGCGCCGGCCCGGCTACCGCGTTCAACGAGGATTACACCATCAACGCCGGCGCCAACCCGGCGGCGCGCGGATCCCTCGTTACGTTCTACGCCACGGGCGAAGGACTCACTGACCCGGCAAGCACGGATGGCAAACTCGCAGCCGCTCCCTATCCCGTTCCCCTTGCCCCGGTCCAGGTGACCATCGCCGGCCAGCCCGCGGAATTGATCTCCCTCGCCGCGGGCGCCACCAGCCCCGGTGTCCTGCAACTCACCGTGCGCATCCCCGCGCAGGCGGCGTCAGGCGCACAGCCGCTCCTCCTCACGGTGGGTGGAACCGCTTCGCAGGCGAACGTGACGCTGTGTATCAGGTAAGGGGAACGGGCTGCCGCTCCCAGACCCGCCGCGGGACCCCCCGGTCGCGATCCTTCACGCGGTCATAGAGGTGCAACTCATTCACCGTCCCCAAAGACTGGTTGTACAAGCTCACCAGCCCCAGCCCTTCGCGCAGGTCCTCTTCGAAGTTGTGCAGCGCGTGCAAATGAGCGGCCGTCGCCGGAGCGCGCTTGCCGCCTGGCGTCACCCAGAACTTCTGATATCCGCCATCGCACAACAGGGCGATCTCCGCGCCTAGCAGCACCCCGGCCTTGGAGACGTGCGGCGGCGCGCCGGCTGCCTTTTCCGTCACCACCGCGGCGCATCCGCCCCGGCTCACGAGCATCCCGCCGCCGGTCTCCGGCCGCGCCGTGAAACCCTGCTTGCGAAGCCCGTCCATCAATTCGGAAAAGGCGGGCGCTTGCGGCTTTTCGTGGCGAAAGAACATAAGTCCTCATTGTAACTTGGGGAACCTCTCGCGGGCTATGTTAGGATGCCAGGGTGCCTTATCTGATTGCCCTGGACGAGGGAACCACCAGCGCCCGAACCGTTCTCTACAACGAGCGCGGAGAGAGGCTCGCCATGGAGTCGCGCCCCATCGACAGCGTCTATCCGCACCCGGGCTGGGTGGAGCAGGACCCCATGCAGATCTGGAGCGCGCAGATGGAATCGGCGCGCGCCGTGTTGGACCGCACGGGCATTCCCGCTTCCGCCGCCGCAGGCATCGGCATCACCAACCAGCGCGAGACCACCATCGTCTGGGACCGCGCCACCGGAAAGCCCGTCTCCCCCGCCATCGTCTGGCAATGCCGCCGCACCGCGGAAACCTGCGCGAAGCTGGCGGCCTCGCACGGCGCAATGATCACCGCCAAAACCGGATTGGTGGTGGACGCCTACTTCTCGGGCAGCAAGATCCACTGGATTCTCGAGAACATTCCGTCCGCCCGCGAGCGCGCGCGCAACGGGGATCTGCTCTTTGGCAACGTCGACACCTGGCTCATCTGGAAGCTCACCAACGGCGCCGTCCACGTCACCGACCCTTCCAATGCCTCCCGCACCATGCTGTTCAACATCGAAACAGGCGGTTGGGACGACGATCTGCTCTCGCTGCTCGACGTCCCTCGATCGATGCTTCCACGCGTGGTTTCATCCAGTTCCTTCATTGCTCACGCCGCCTCCGAACATCTCGGCGCCGATGTCCCCGTGACAGGCATTGCCGGCGATCAGCAAGCCGCCCTCTTCGGCCAGGCCTGCTTCCGTCCGGGTCTTTCGAAGAACACGTACGGCACGGGATGCTTCTGCCTGCTCCACACCGGCGCGACTCGCCCGGTTTCCCGGAACCGCATGCTCGCCACGCGCGCCGCGCAGGTGGACGGACCGCAGTTCGCCATGGAAGGGGCCGTTTTCATCGCCGGAGCCGCCGTGCAATGGCTCCGCGACAAGATGGGCCTCATTGCCCAGGCCTCGGAATCGGAGGCGATCGCCTCCTCGGTCTCCGGCAACGCCGGCGTCTATCTGGTCCCCGCCTTCGTCGGGCTCGGCGCTCCCCACTGGGATCCCGCCGCCCGCGGAACCATCACCGGCATCACGGCCGGCGCCACCAGCGCCCACATCGTTCGCGCCACGCTCGAGAGCATTGCCTATCAGACCCGCGAGATCCTCGAAGCCATGGAATCCGACAGCGGGGAGCGGCTGGCCGAGCTCCGCGTCGATGGCGGCGCCACCGCCAATAACTTCCTCATGCAGTTCCAGGCCGATATCCTCGGCGCGCGCATCGTCCGTCCGGCCGATGTCGAAACCACCGCGCTCGGGGCGGCTTATCTCGCCGGTCTCGCCGCCGGCGTGTGGAAGTCCACCGCCGAACTCGAGAGCTTCTGGCGTAGCCAGCGTGTCTTTGAACCGGCAATGAGCGAACAGGAGCGCGATCGGCTGTGGGAGGGGTGGAACACCGCGGTCCGCAAGTGCCGCGCCTGACGGTCCATTCGCGGTTCAATCGCCGGAATGAATGGGCAATACAATCGCCGGCGTGCGAAGATTCATGGTCCTACTCCCTGAAATTCACGCGGAGATGGTTGTCGTACCCATGGACGCGCCTTGCATCGGCGGGGCCGTTCTTTCCGCCGGCGCCAACCGGTGCGCCAACACGTTCTTTGCCGTGGTGAAGGGTTGCTGTTGTGGACATTCACCCGGAAACGCGAAAGCCGCGTCCCAAAGAGATCAGTCGAGAAACTCACCCGCGGGGGGCATCAGTCCGCTCCACCGTCTTTGTTCAAATTGTGCAGCGTGAGGAGCGCGTTGTGGGTGGCATCCTTGTACAGATCGCCGAGGGTGGGGTAGTTGAAGCAGGCGCGGGAAAGCAGATCCGCGCCGTTGCCGGTGAGCATCACCATCATGCCCGTGTGAACGACCTCCGACGCCCGTTCGCCGATGACGTGTACGCCAAGCAGTTTCATATCCTCCCGCCGGAAGAGCAACTTCAGGAAGCCGTAGTCATCGCCCATGATCTCCCCGCGCGCATTGTTCCGGTAGCGGGCCTTGCCGGTGAGGTAGTCGATGTTCTTCTCCTTCAGCGACTCTTCAGTTTCCCCCACGCAACTCACTTCCGGGATCGTGTAGATGCCAGTCGGCAGCAGCGGCGCCAGATCCTTCTCGAATCCGAGGTTAAAAGCGTGGCACATCGCGATGCGCCCCTGCGCCGCGCTGGTCGCCGAGAGCGCCGGAAACCCGATGACATCGCCCGCCGCGTAGATGTGCGGGACATTCGTCTGGTAGTGGACGTTCACCGGGATCAGTCCGCGCTTGCCGGTTGTCACTCCCGCGGCCTCGAGGTTCAAATGTCCGGTATTGCTGGTGCGGCCCGCCGAGATCAGCACCTGGTCGGCAATCACGCTGTGCCCCGGCTCGCATGTCACCTTCACCTGTCCGTCGTCCGTAATGGGACAGCCCGTGACCTGTTCGTTCTTGTGAAATTGAATTCCCAGGTTCTCGATCGCCTCCTCGAGGGATTGCGATACCTCCTTGTCGAGGAACGGCAGCAGGCTATCGCGCCCGTCAATCAGGTGCACCTCGCAGGCCAGCGCCGCAAACGTGCAGGCATACTCGCAGCCGATCACGCCGGCGCCCACCACCGCCAGAACCTTGGGCAACCTCTCGATGGTCAGCAACTCATCGGAGTCATGAATCCGGCCGTCGGTGAAATCAAATTCCGGCGGATGATAGGGTGTCGATCCCGTGGCAATGAGTATCTTTTCCGCTTCGAGGATCGTATCGGCGGAGGCGCCGCCGGTGACGCGCACCGTATGCGGATCGACAAACGCTCCCTTGCCGCGGAACAGTTCCACGTTCACGCGGTCCAGGCGGCGCCGCACGCGCACGCGTTCGCCTTCCTTGACGTGCTCTTCGTGGTACATGAAGTCGCGGATGGTCGCCTCGCGCCTCAGCGACAAATCGACGCCATAGAGATCGCGAGCACGCAAACCGGAGAGCGCCAGGGCTGTCTCGCGCAGAGTCTTACTAGGCAGTGTTCCCGTATTTGTCGATGCGCCGCCCAGTACGGGTTCCCTCTCGATCACCGCCACTTTCCTGCCGGTGATGGCTGCCGTGGAGGCTCCCTTTTCTCCCGCCGGGCCAGAACCGAGAACTACCAGATCATATTTGGGCATCTCGTCTTTTCATGATATCGCCCAAACCGCGATCGGCGTCCGTTACACTGAAAGCGGCGCGGGAGGATTCGTATGGATAAAGTACGTCATCCGCAAGTGATCCGGCCCTGGAAGGTGGAACGGACGAAGATTCTCAATCCGCGCCGGGGGCATCCCGCAAAACTCAGTTCGGTTCCGCGCAAAGCGCCCAAGCGGGGCAAGTGAATCGCCGGGCGAGTTGCCTTCAGTCGCCGGAGATGTCCTTGTTGGTGTAGTCCTCGAGCATCGCGGTGGCGGCAAGGGAAATCAGCGAGCACGCAAGAATGAAAATCGTGATCGGCGCAGCGGAGTGGTAGCGGCTGAGCAATGCGGCCGCGATGAGCGGCGCCGGGCCACCCGCGATCAGCGACGAAAGCTGATAGCCGAGCGACGCGCCGCTGTAGCGCAGACGCCCCGGAAAAGACTCCGCGATCAGCGCCGCTTGAGGGCCGTACATCATGTCATGCGGGATCAGCGAGAGCACAATGGCGACAGCCACCAGACCGGCTACCCTCGTATCGAGCAGAGCGAAATACGCGAAGCCATAGACTCCGGTGAGGGCCGCGCCGGCCATATACACTTTCTTACGCCCAAGACGGTCGGACAGGTGCCCGAAGAGCGGAATGGATAGGAACGAGAGCATCGCGGCGCCGAGCACCGCCGTGAGGAGAAAGTCGCGGCTGAGATGCAGCATGCCGGTGCCGTAAGCGAACACGAAGGCGGTGAACAGGTAGAATGGCGCCTGTTCGGCCATGCGGCAAAGAGCCGTGAGGAGGATCTCCCTCGGATGACTCCGGAGCACGGCCGCGACGGGCGCGCGTTCCACTCTGCGCTCGGCAACCAGCCGGACGAACACCGGCGTTTCCAGAATCCCCAACCGGATGTACAGCCCGACTGCGATCAAAACAATGCTCAGCAAAAAAGGGATGCGCCACCCCCACGTCAGAAATTGATCGCCGGAGATCGCGCTCGCCCCCAATACGGCGAGATTCGCCAGAAACAGACCGGCCGGCACGCCGAATTGAGGCCACGAGGCAATGAAGCCGCGATGCTGGTTCGATCGCGCCCACTCCATCGAAAGAAGCACCGATCCGCCCCACTCACCCCCCACGCCAATCCCCTGAATGAAGCGCAGGAAGGTGAGGAGGACCGCTCCCCAGATCCCGATGCGATCATAGCCCGGAACCAGGGCCACCAGGAATGTGGCCACCCCCATCAAGAGCAGCGTCGCGATCAACGCGGCTTTTCGCCCCAACCGGTCGCCATAGTGTCCGAAGATCGCGGCGCCGATCGGCCTGGCAAGAAATCCGACGGCGTACACGCCAAAAGCTTCGAGCGTGCCGACAAACGGATCGGACTGCGGAAAATAGAGGCGGGCAAACACCAGGCCGGTAATCGTGCTGTAGAGAAAGAAGTCGTACCACTCGATGGCCGTTCCAATTCCGCCGGCCACCACCGCGCGCCGGAGTTGGCGGCGGTGCTCCGCCTCATCCAGGATGCCGGTCTCTTGACTGCTTGCCATCCTGCTAGTCTACGCGGAAACGGACCCGGGCTACTTTGCCGGCGGGCATCCGGAACGGCTTCGCCAATCGGATGGTCCGGTCGAGCTTGGGATACCAGCCTTGAGGAGCAAACTCATCCCCGTGGAGATAACATTGAGCAGTTGCTTCCTCGCTGCCATCGGTGAAGGTGAGCAGCCAACTTCCCGGGAATGCGGTATCGGGACTCGTGGGATTTCCAGCCCTCCTTCGTACGCGTCATACCCTCCCGATCCCCTCACCAGACTCGTCCTTGACCGCAGCCGCGGACGACAGTACAATTCCGCCATGCGAAGAACAGCCCTCCTCCTCGTGACTCTTCTCTTTCTGGCTATCGTTGTTTCCGCCCAGCCGGGAACAAAGCGATACCTCTACCTCGGCATGCCGGATGGCGCGCAGGAGGAAGGCCGTTCGGAGCCTCCCGGTATTCTGGTTTTCGACATCGACAACGGCCATAAACTGGTCCGGCGTATCAGGATTCCCATTTTTGCGGAAGGACTTCGAGGGTTCGCCGGGAATCTCGGGACGCATCGCGTCTATTACTCCACCACGAATCATCGTCTGGGCGCGTTCGACCTTGAGACTGAAAAGGTGGCCTGGGAAAAGACCTATGACGCCGGCTGCGACCGTTCCGCCATCACCATGGACGGTAAGAAGATCTATGTTCCCACCGGCTGGTGGTATTCGGGTGAAGACAGCGGTGTCCTCATTGCCAATGCGGAGAACGGCGAAATCATCAAGCGCATCCATGTCGGACCGCAGGCCCACAACAGCATCGTGAGTCTTGACGGCCGCCGCATGTATCTATGCACGAGAACGATGTTATCCATCTTCGATACGGCTACGGATCGCCTGATCCGGCAGATCAAGGATGTCGGCGAGCGAGGCATCTTTCCTTACACGATGGACAGCCGGCAGCGCATCGGCTACATCTGCCTCGGCGATCATGTCGGTTTTGACATCGTCAATTTGCAGACGGGCAAGGTATTGCAGCGCGTCCTGGCGGGAGATGCGCCAATCGCCCACCGCACGCACGGCGCGGCGCTGACCCCGGATGAGCGGGAGTTGTGGATCAGCGATCAGGTGGGCAGGAAACTGTTCATTTTCGATGCCACGAAGATGCCCCCCGCGCCCGAGGGCCACATCGAGTTGTCCCAGGGAGGTCACGGGTGGGTCACGTTCAGTCTCGACGGCAGGTATGCATGGACGCACACGCCCGACGTCTTCGATGCCAGGACCAGGAAACTTGTGGCGACCTTGCGGGATGAACGGAAGCCGGTGAGCGGTTCGAAATTTATCGAAATCCATTTTCGTGAAGGCAAGGTGGTTCAGGTAGGGAACGAATTCGGACTGGGACGCAAGTAATTCGTCACTGTTTGTCGAGAAGTTCCTCCGCGCGCCAGTAGAGCGTCCGTCCGGGGTTCGCGCCGCGGACGCGGCTCACCATCTCCACCGTGACCGGCCCGGCGGATATGCTGAACTGCTTGCGGACATACGACAGCAGGGAAGCAATCTTCGAATCCGGCAGGACCTGTCCGAACCCAGGCATTTCCCGATCGTATGATTTTCCGTCCACCTGCATGGGGCCGCGGACGCCGTGCAGGACAATGCGGATGAGCCGGTCCTCCGGTCCAGCCACCCACGGCGAGTTGGCTAAAGACGGAGCGTCACCCATCCCCTGTCCGTCATATTGGTGACAAGCCGCGCAGTAGCTCTGGAAGACAATCCGGCCGGACGCGATGCCGGGGGAGCGAACCTGCCGCGGAGCGGCGCCACAACCGGCCGGCAGCGGCGCCAGCAGCAAAAGGCAGGTGAGGGAACGAACATGAGTCACGTGGGTCAGATTTTACCGCGGAGGAGGCTTGGGCGGGGCGGGCTGGTTCTTGAGCGACTTGCCAATGGCGAGGTCACGTGTGTCATTGATAGCCGTTTCGGTGCGGAGAGCCCGGCCGGTCCAATACCTGGGTCAGTGAGAACTCGGCCTGGAGGATGGAGATCTGATAGAGGTAGCCGTACTCGCCTAGGCGCTGACGAGACTTCGCCTCAGGCCGGCGAGATGTATTCCGGGTGAGTCCGCGGCATAGTGGATAATCCGAGAGTTGGCCCTTCACCACCCCATCGGCATCCTTGGGGAAAGACGCTTTCGCGTTCGCTGTCACCCTTGACCGGGCAGTTTACGATTCCGTGTGTGGCCTTGGCCGTGGTGTCAGGAATCCCCATGGTGACGGCCGATGCCCTCGCCCGGCCGGGGAGGCGCTGCTCACTGGGAACCCGCGCTTGCGCCCCGTACCAGGAACAAACCGCGCGCCGGTTCCGGCTCTTCCGCCTCCGCGAAGGCCGGCAGATAAAGGCGCACGCTGGTTCCGCTGCCCGGAATGCTTTGCACCACCACGTTCCCGCCCAACTGCCGCACCACTCCGTAGACCGTGGACAAACCCAGCCCCATCCCTTTGCCCGAACGCTTCGTGGTGAAGAACGGTTCGAACATGTGTTGCCGCGTATCGGAGTCCATCCCCCGGCCGGTATCGGAGACCGTGAGAACGACGTAATCACCCGCGGAAAGCTGTGCAAGACGGCGGGCGGTTGGCGCGTCGAGACCGGCGTTGGCTGTCTCCAATGTGATTTTTCCGCCGGCGGGCATGGCGTCGCGAGCATTCACCGCGAGATTCAGAATCGCCTGCTCCAGCCAGCCCGAGTCCGCCTTCACCCGGCTCAGTTCCAGATCGAGGATCGTGCTGATCTGGATCCTGTCCCCCAGCAACATCTGAAGCATCGGCTTCATTCCGTGAATCAACTCGTTCAGTCCGAAAACGGCGGCCTTCATCGGTTGCTTGCGGCTGAAGGCAAGCAATTGGCTGGTTAGCGCCGTGGCGCGCTCTCCGGCTTTCTTGATCTCCTCCACGTCGCGCCTCAAAGGATCCTCCGGATGCAGCGTGTGCAGAACGAGTTCACTGTACCCGTTGATGGAGGTCAGAAGATCGTTGAACTGCTGGGCGATGCCGCCGGCAAGGCGTTCCACCGCTTCCATCGAACCCGCGAATTCTTCGCGATGCGATTCCGGAATTGGAAACGCCACCACCACCGCCGAACCCGGCTGTTGGTTGCCTGCCCGAAGCGAGGAGACCGCGGTGTACACCGCAATCGTCTCGCCGTCCTTGGTGCGCCAGGCGGCTTCCCCTTTCTGTTGTCCTCCACCAGCAATCAGGTCAGCGATCGCGATCTGAGTCCGCGGCCATTCCTCCCGCGGCAGTAGTAGTTCCCAATAATGCCTCCCGCCGGGTTCCGGACCGCGATAGCCCGTCAGTTCCTCGAATGCCTGGTTGTGTTTTACCACCATCCCATCACGGTCCACCACCAGCACTCCGGCGCCGATGCTGTTGAGAATACCGCCCAGAAATTGAGCATCGCGGGCGTTCTTAGCGGCGTTCTGCCGCTCGGAAAGATCTCGCGCCGCCGCGTGATAAACCGCGCGGCCATGCTCCGTGGACTCGGTCAGGTGGAAGTGGAGTGGAACGTAAGTGCCGTTCTTCCGCTGTCCCGTGATCTCCACGCCCATTGCGTTCGGCGTCCGCTGCGGGGCAAGCAGCGATTCCAACCCCCGGCCCGGTTCGGTGAGGCTCGAGGCCGTTGGGATTAAGATGCCGATGCTGCGGCCAATGACCTCTTGGGCCCGGTAGCCGAAAGTCTGCTCAGCGGCAGCGTTAAAAGACCGGATGCAGCCTTGTTCGCCGATTGTGAACATGGGATCGGGCGAGCCTTCTTCCAGCTTTCGAAGGCGCGCTTCCTGTTCCCGTTTTTCCATCTGGAGACGGCGCCCCAGTTGCCTTTGGAGAAATGTGGCGGGCAGGCCGGCGGCGATCGCTAACAGAATGCCGACCGTGAAGATGATGGTGATCTCCATATACCGTAACTAAGGAAAATACCAAGGAGGAGCGTCTTAAGCTAGATCCCTTAGGGGAAGTCCGTACTACGTCCTCGTCCGGTACTTTCCTGCTAAGCTGGTCCCGGTACCCAGAGTACCTCAATCCCCAACCGCCTGCTTCTTCTTCCTCTGAATCTCCTGCATCACACTTCCCACCAGGTCCTTGGCGTCGTTGATGCACTTTTGCACAATCTGGATATCCATCGCGGGCTTTCCAGGCTGGCGCGCGCTCTGGCAATATACGCCGTGCTGGCCTACCATCACCAGGGCATCCGTCAGCAAATCGAGCGTCAATGCGAGCCGTCCGCGCTCGAGCCCCATTTGAAACTCGTAGTTTTCCAGTTCGTCGCTCTTCTCTTTGAATACGCTCATGAGGGATAAAGGGGTTCTCTTTCCATCTTAGAGCCTCGCTATGCTGGAGTGATGCAAATACCTCAATGGCCGGTGGCGGATGGGCGGGAGCGGGAACTGATCGAAGAGGTGCTTCGAAGCAAGCAGTGGGGCGGATACCACGAAATGGTGGAACGCTTCGAGCAGCAGTTTGCCGCGTTTCAGCACTGCCTTTATGGAGTCAGCGCAGTCAATGGTTCCATGACGCTCGAGATGCTGCTGTCGAGTCTCGGAATCGGCGCGGGAGACGAAGTAATCGTACCGGCGATCTCATTCGTCTCCACCGCTACGGCGGTTTCCCGCGTGGGCGCGGCGCCCGTCTTCGTGGACATTGAGACCTACACCTTCAACATGGATCCGGAACGGGTAGAGGCCGCCATAAGCGCGAAGACCAAAGCCATCCTCGTGGTTCACTTCGGGGGCCCCCTGGCGGACATGGACAGGCTCCAGGCCATCGCCTCCGCGCACGGACTTCTTCTGCTCGAAGACGCCGCGCACGCGCAGGGCAGTGAATGGAAAGGCCGCCGCGCGGGCAGTCTCGGCCTGGCATCTTCATTCAGTTTCCAGAACGGGAAGGTGATGACCGCCGGAGAGGGCGGCATGGTGTTGACCGGCGACGAATCACTGGCGGCGGCGATGCGCTCATTCGGCAATTGCGGCAGGCGTCCCGGGGCCACGTTCTTTCATCACTTCATTCTCGGAACCAACCTGCGTTTGACGGGCTTGCAGGCGGCCGTGCTGGTGGCGCAACTGGAGCGGCTTCCGTCGCAGATTGCCGCCCGCGCGCGCAACGCGGCGCTGCTGATGGAAGAGCTCCGGGATCTCGAAGGAATCCACTGGCAGGACATTGACCCGCGTATTACCGCCAATTCCTGGTACCTGCTGCTGGGGCGCATCGATGAGAGAAAGTTCGGCATGAGCCGCGACGAATTCCACTCCATGCTTCAGGAAGCAGGAGTGCCGTGTACTCCGTTCTATCCCCATACGCTGTACGAAAACCCCGTCTACCGCCACACGCCCTGCCGCGTCGAACCATGCCCCAACGCCGAGGCGTGCATTCGCGATGCCTTCTGGCTGCCCCACTATCTCCTCCTGGGAGAGGAAGAACTCATGCGCGAGGTTGCGGCGGCCATCCGCCGCGCTATTGTAAGGAGATGACTTTCCGCTATCTGCTGGCTTTCGCCATCGCCTGGCAGGCCTCGGCGCAGTCCGGGAGATTGCAGAGCAGTGATCAATACAAGCTGCGCTCCGTGGGGACGGTGCGGTTCTCGCCCGATGGCGCGCGCATTGCCTACACGGTCTCCTACAACGATGGGCCTGGCAGGCCGTATTCGAAGATCGGGATCCTCACTTTGGCCGGCGGCGCGCACGTTCAGATCAGCGGCGGTTCGTCGTCGAATCCGGTATGGTCTCCGGACAGCCGCAAGATCGCCTACGAGGGTGAAGTTGGAGGCAAGACCGGCTTGGTGGTGGCCAGTGCCGATGGGTCGAACCCACGGTTCTATTCAAAAATGGAGGGCACTAACGCGCCACTGACGTTCACCGGCGCAAGCATCGTCTGGTCTCCCGATAGCAGGCAGATCGCCTTCGTCGACGCCCGCCCCGGGCCGGAAACGCAGGAGGCTTCCGGTGATCCGGTGGTTATCACCCGCTACCTCTACAAGCCCAACTTTTCCGAAGGCAACACACGGTTCAACGACAACAAGCGGCTCCACATTTTCCTGGCGGACGTATCAAGCGGGGCCATCCGCCAGCTCACCGATGGCCCGTTCTATGAGCACTCCCTCGACTGGTCGCCGGACGGCCGGGAGATCCTGTTCGTCTCCAACCGGGAACCGGACAGCGAGCAGTTTTTCAACGACGACATCTGGACCGTGCGGCCGGCCGACGGCGGGATTCGCCGTGTGACCGCCACGGAGTATGCCGAGTATCAGCCGCGCTGGTCTCCCGACGGAAAGCGGATCGCCTACCTCGGCGCCCGCCGCGGGCTCACTGATCTCGAAACCACCATGGAAGATACCCACGTGTGGGTAATGAATGCCGATGGCGGCGCGAGAACGGAGATCGGCAAGACCGTGGACAACCGGCAGGGAGAGCCGGAATGGTCCCCCGATGGGCAAAGCCTCTACTTCACGGTGCTGGAGCGCGGAAACGTTCGTCTGTACAGCTTGCCCCTCCACGGCGGAGCCGCTCACCCCGTGGTTGCCGAAAAAGGACAGGTGGGTTCCTGGTCCGTGGCGAAGGGCAACCGCGTCGCCTACGGATTCAGCAGCCCTCGTGACCTTGCCGAGCTATATCTGCTCGAAGCCGGCGGCACGAAGCAACTGACCCGATTGAATGACGCGGTTCTCGGCGGGAAGACGATTGCCGAAGTGGAAGCCTTCACTTTTGTCAGCAACGATTTCAAGTACGAAGTGGAGGCGTTTCTCACCTTGCCGCTCGGCCGCTCGGCCGCTTCGAGGCATCCGCTGATCGTCAATATCCACGGCGGTCCCCACGCGCAGCAGGGTCCGGCGTTCAATCTCAAGAACCAGGTCTATGCGGGCCTGGGCTGGGCTTCCCTGATGGTGAACTACCGGGGAAGCACGGGTTACGGCCAGAAGTTCGCCGACGCGGTGTTCGGCGATCAGAACGGAAACGAAGGGCAGGACGTGCTCTACGCCGTGAATGCCGCCATCCGCCGCAATCCCTGGATTGACCGCGAACGCATGGGGATCGAAGGCGGCAGCTACGGCGGGCAGTTGAGCGCCTGGCTGGTGACGCAGACCAACATCTTCAAAGCCGCTATTCCGCTTGCCCCCATCATCAACCTGGTGAGCTATAACTACATGACGTACTACAACATGTACGAGCAGATGGAGTTCGGCATCTTCCCGCACCAGGGCGATCTGATGGACGAGATGTGGAGGCGCTCCTCGCTGCGCAAGGTGGCGCAGGTGAAGACGCCGGTAATGCTGCTGCATGGCGAAAACGACAACGATGTCCCCATTGCCG
This sequence comes from Bryobacterales bacterium, assembly GCA_026954325.1. Taxonomy (GTDB): domain Bacteria; phylum Acidobacteriota; class Terriglobia; order Bryobacterales; family Bryobacteraceae; genus CADEFT01. The sequence continues at coordinate 59,349 of JAIXKK010000183.1, forward strand.
AATCGGAGCAGTTCTATATTGCCCTCAAGGATGCGGGCGTCGAAACGGTGATGGTGCGCTACCCGCGGGAAGGCCACGGACTGCGGGAGACTAAGCACGTGGTGGATTCCATCGGCCGGTCCATTGAATGGTACCGGAAACATTTCCCAAACCCATGAAACATTTATTTCTATTTATGCTTTTCGCCGCCGTTTTGTCCGCCCAGCAAGCGGACGTCATCAAGAGCAAGTTCTCCAAACAGGACTTCGAATTGACGGCCGATCCCGGAGCGCCGCAGTGGAAGTCCGTCAAACCCGTAATCATCTCCAATGACCGTTTCGGCAAGCCCGTGGCGGGCCATCGCACGGAAGTCCGCGCGCGATGGACGAAGGACAACCTCTACTTCCTGTTCGTATGCCCCTATCAGGCTTTGTACATGAAGCCGTCCCCTTCCACCACCACGGAGACGAACAATCTGTGGGATTGGGACGTCGCCGAAGTCTTCATCGGCTCCGACTTCAACGACATTCACCTCTACAAGGAATTCGAAATGTCGCCGCAGGGCGAATGGGTGGATCTTGACATCCATCACAAGGAACCCCGCATCCGCGCCGACATCCACTGGGATTCCGGGTTCAAGGTAAAGGCGCGCATTGATGAGGCCAAGAAGATCTGGTACGGGGAGTTGAAAATTCCGGTCTCCTCCGTCGACAGCAGACCGGCCAAGGCGGGTAACCGGATGCGCATCAACCTCTACCGCATCCAGGGGCCGGAGCCGCGCGTCTACCTCGCCTGGAGGCCGGTGAACAATCCCTCCTATCACACACCCTCGGCGTTCGGAGAGATGATTCTGGAGAAATAGTGCATCTGCAAAGGCAGCTTCGCATCTCCCATGTGGGTCTGCGCGGGATCGTGGGTTTCGGGCTGGACGCGTCCCACGTGCTCGATTTCGCCGCCGCATTCGGAACATTTCTCGAGCCCGGGCCGGTGATCATCGGCCGCGACCCGCGCTCGAGCGGCGTGATGATGCGCGAGGGCGTGATCGCCTCCCTCCTGGCGACGGGCCATGACGTGGTGGATCTTGGGATTGTATCGACGCCCGTCATCCAGCACGCCATCCTGCGCCGCGACGCCGCCGGCGGCATCTCCATCGGAGCCAGCCACAATTCCGCCGAATGGAATGCCCTGAAGTTCTTCGCGGCGCGAGGCACCTATCTTTCGACGGCGGAGGCTTCCGAACTCCTCGATATCTACCACCTGCGCAAGTTCCGCTTTGTGGACTATACGGGCCTGGGCAAGCTGAAATCCGCGCCCGAAGCCGTGGACAAATACCTGGATGATCTTGCCGCCGCCTTCGACCTTGCATCGCTGCGCCGGTTCCGCGTGCTGGTGGATTGCTGCAATGGCACATCCTCGCTGATCCTGCGGCGGATGCAGGAACGCTTCGGGTTGGAGTTCATCCTCATCAACCAGCAGGTGGAAGGCGTGGCGTTCGCCCATGAACCGTCCATCAACCGCAAGACAGTGTCGCTGCAACTGGCCCCGCTGATGAAGCCCCTCCGCGCCGATGCCGGTTTTCTGTTCGACATCGATTCGGACCGCGTGGCCGTGGCGGGCGAGGACGGCGAGGCGGTGTCCGAGGAGATTGTGCTTCCGATGATCGCGGACTATCTGCTCCCGCGCGGCGAGGGAAAGTTGGTGATCACCAACCTTTCCACAACCGCGCTGGTGGATGAGGTGGCTTCCTGGCATGGCGGCAGGGTGGTGCGCGTGCCGGTGGGGCGTCAGGCGGCCATGGATGCTCTCTCCACCTATCGCGCCGGCCAGATCGCCGTGGCGGGGGAAGGCACCGGAGCCGTGATGATGCCGCGGTTCCGCTTCGTCTATGACGGAATCGCCAGCATGCTCGCCATTCTTTCGTTGATGAAAGAGCGCGGCCAGCGGCTTTCGGCAATCGCCGGCGGCTATCCGCCGTTTTCCATTCTCAAGGAGGAAGTCCCGCTGGTTTCCCAGCGCGTGCCGATGCTGATGATGGAATTGAAGAAGCAGTACGCTGACGGCATTGCCGACATGCGGGACGGACTGCGCGTCAGTTGGCCGGACCGCTGGTTTCATGTGCGCGTCAGCCAGACCGAACCGGTCGTCCGCGTCATCTGCGAGCAGAAGGGCGAGCCTCCCACGGCGCTGTTCGACTCCCTGATGGATGTGGTGAGGAGCATGGCCTGATGAGAGAGCACCGGCTGAAAGTTGGCGTATCCGGTATTCGCGGCGTCGTGGGGGAGTTTCTCACCCCGGCCCTGGCATGCTCTTATGCGCAGGCGTTCGGCACCTTTGTCGGAAAAGGCCGCGTCGTGCTGGGGCGCGATACGCGCGCCAGTGGAGAGATGTTGAAGCATGCGGTAGCCTGCGGCTTGCTCGCCACCGGCTGTGAAGTGGTGGATGTCGGCATTCAACCCACTCCCACCATTCAGATCTACATCGGCGCCACGCGCGCGCGCGGCGGCATCTCCGTCACCGCTTCGCACAATCCGCCCGAGTACAACGCGTTGAAGCTCTTCAATCACGAGGGCCTCTTCTTCAATCACTACGAGCGGCGCGAACTGCTCGACATCTTCTACGAAAGCGAATTCCGCACGGCCACGAACGAAGAGATGCTCGGCGTCTACCGCGACTACGAGACGCCCATGAACATGCATGTGGGACGCATTCTGCGTCATGTGGATGCCGCGCGGCTGAAGGCCCGCCGGTTCCGCGTCGCCCTCGACGGCGTGAATGGAGCCGGGTCCGTGCTCAGTTGCCGGTTCCTTGAAAAGGACCTCGGCTGCGATCTGCGGGCCATCAGCGTGGATCCCGCCAAGCCGTTCCCGCGCGAAGCCGAGCCGCGCCCGGATACGCTCGGAGATTTGCAGGAACTCGTGCGCCGCGAACGCGCCGAGATCGGGTTCGGCCAGGACCCGGATGGCGACCGCCTCGCCGTCGTCGATGAACAGGGACACGTGCTCGACAACGATGATGTGCTTGCCCTGGCCGTGGACGCCATCCTCACCGCGATGCCGGGAGATGTCGTGGTGAACCTCACCACCTCGTCCGTGATCGATGACATCGCCCTGATGCATGGCCGGAAGTGCTACCGCACGCCGGTGGGAGAAGCCAACGTCGTCGAAATGATGCAGGCCACCAGGTCCGTCATCGGCGGAGAAGGCTCCAACGGAGGCATCATCTTCCCCGCCGTTCAATACTGCCGCGACAGCTACACCGGAATGGCCGTTCTGCTCGATCTCATGGAGCGAACCGGGAAGACCGTCTCCGAACTCGCTGCCCGCCTGCCGCGCTACTACCGCCGCTCCGGTAAAGTGGCGTTCGAACACGGGCGGCTGGGACCGCTGATGCAGGCCCTCGAGGACAGCTTCCCCGATGCGCGGATGGATCGCACCGACGGTCTGAAGCTGATTCTCCCCCAGGCATGGATTCACGTCCGGGCCTCGAACACGGAACCGCTGCTGCGGGTGGCAATCGAGGCGAAGGCGGAGCAGCAGGTAGAGGAGTTGTACGGTTCCGTGCGGGAGTTGTTGGGGTAGTGGCTGGACTTGACTACCGGCAGCTTGAATCCACAAGCCGGCTATAGTAAGTCATGCCAGTTTGGGAGCCGGTTCGCGATTCCGAACGCTACGCGGCCATCGACCTGCTCCGAGGTCTCGCCCTGTTCGGGGTTCTCCTCGTCAACCTGCTCTATTTCTTCCGCATTTCACTGTTCGCGCACGTCCTTGGCGCTCATACCGCAGCCGGTTGGCCAGACCGTGCCGTGGATTGGCTTATAGCAGAGTTTGTCGAGTTCAAGGCATTCAACCTCTTCTCCCTCACCTTCGGAATCGGCGTAGCGGTGCAGGCCGAGCGCGCCGCGTCGCGCGGTGTTCCGGCCGCCAGGTTCCTTGCGCGCAGGTTCACGGTGCTGCTGCTGTTCGGCCTCTGCCACCTCGTTTTCATCTCCAATGTCGACATCCTCGCACTGTATGCGGTGTGCGGACTTCTGCTCATTCCTTTGTTCCAACTCCCATCCGCGGTGCTATTAGGCGCGGGCGTGGCGGCCGTGTTCCTGCCGCCGCTGTTTTCCTACGGGCCGCTGTTTCCGCCGGAGCCCGTGCTCCGTGAGCACGTGGCCTCTGCGTCAAGGGTCTACGGCGAAGCTTCCTACAGCGATACGCTTTTCTTCCGCTGGCGGGAAACGCAACATCTGATTCTGCCGTTGCTGGTGGCCTCGGCGCAAAAAACACTCGGCCTGATGCTGCTTGGCGTGGCGGCATGGCGCTTCAAGGTGGTGCGGAACGCGCCGCTGCTCCGCGGAGTGCTGTCGGCTGTCTGCCTGGGTGCGGGGATCCTCGGACTGGCATTCGAATCGCATGTGGCCCTTTCGTTCGCCTACGCGGCGGGCTTGCTGGCATGGCCGGGCGCCGGAAAGCCCGGTGTGTGGACGGCCCCGGTGGCTGCGGCCGGACGCATGGCGTTGAGCAACTACCTGATGCAATCGCTGATCTGCGTGTTTCTGTTCTACGGCTATGGCCTGGGGCTGTTCGGGCGTGTGGCTACCGCGCCCGCGGCAGGGCTGAGCCTCGCGATCTACGCGGCCCAACTCGCCTTCAGTACCTGGTGGCTGAACCGCTTCCGTTTCGGACCGTTCGAGTGGGTGTGGCGGTCGCTGACATATGGATACCGTCAACCGATGATGGGTCCAGCGGCGCGGGCCTGACCTCCACCACCCAGTTCCACACCGGCAATACGCTCCCGTCCTTCAGCAGCACACCTCGGCGGTTCACCGGGCACTCCCCTTCATATCCGGTGAACACAACCGACAGCGCCTCGACCCCAGCCTCTTCCACCGGCGTCACCTCGCCCGCGTCGCTGCGCCCGTTCTGGTTGCGGTCAAACCACAGCGCGAGCCCGGCGAGTTCTCTTCCCCGCGGCCAGCCGTCCCGGTTGTCGTCCAAAGCGTCCAGCGCCTGAAATCCGTTCGTCCAGAACATCCACCACGTGACCGTTCCGAAAAGCCGGCGGCCGGGCTGCCTGCAGGTCAGCCAACAGGCGGTTCGCGGCGGCGAAGGACGCCGCGTCTTCATAAAGGCACGCCAATCCTAATTCATACAATCCGTTCCCAGGGTCGAGTTCGATGGCGCGCTTCAAATTATCCAGCCCTTGGCGCAGATGCGGCAGACGCTGTGATTCCGGAAGTTGAGGCCCGCTGTCGCCTCTCGCCCCCGCCGGATTGGCGCGGCCCGGTTGAAAGCCATTGTAGGGTTGCACCGGCCGGTCATTATGCGGGAAATATGCGATGCTCGTCCGGCGCAGTGAAAACGCCAGGTAGTGAATGCGTCCCAACGCACGTTCCCGATCAGCCGCTCCACCGGCGCGCTGCTGCCTGGTCCGGCGAATGTCGCCCACAAAATAGATGCTCCGCCTACGATTAGGCTTGTAACGCGATACCCTATGTCTGTACCCATGCGTATCCTGCTATCCCTGGCGATCATCCTCGCGCTGTTTTCCTCCGCCTGCTCCAAATCAGGCTCGAAGCCCCTCACTCCCGAAGAGGAGATGAAGACCATCAAGCTGAGCGAGGACTTTCACGTCGAACTCTTCGCTTCCGAACCGATGGTGGTGGACCCCGTCGACATGGTCTTCGACGAATATGGACGCGCGTTTGTGGCGGACATGCTCGACCTTCCCTACGACCAGCCCCAAGGCAAGCCCGCGCGCTCGCGCATCGTCATGCTCGAGGACACCGACGGCGACGGCCGCGCCGACAAGAGTACAATCTTCGCCGAGGACGTCCCGCAGGTCAGCGGGCTGATGGTGTGGGACGGCGGCCTGATTGTGCCCGCCTCGCCGAATATCTACTACATGAAGGACACCGACGGGGACGGCAAGGCGGACGTGCGCGAGGTGCTGTTTACGGGCTTCTATCATGGGAACCCGGAAGCGCAGGTGTCCAATCCGCGGCTCGGCATCGATAACTGGATCTACTTCTCGAACACCGGCAACGCCGGCCGCATCACCTCGCCCAAGTGGCCGCAACTACCCCCGGTGGAGGTGCGCGGCGGCGACTTCCGGTTCCATCCCATACGCCATGTGGATGAGATCGCCTCGGGAGCGACGCAGTACGGCATGACGTTCGATGATTGGGGCAATCGCTTCATCTCGCAGAACACCACCCATCTGCGGCATGTCGTGGCGCCGATGAACTACCTGCTGCGCGCGCCGCTGCTCGACGTGCCCTCCGTGAATCAGGATCCCTACGGCAAGCGGGAGCGGCTGATGTACCCCATCAGCCAGCCGGAAAACTGGCGCGTCGAGAGGACGAAGGTCCGCCAACAGCGCTATGACGAAACCAAGAGCGGCCGCGTCGAGTATGCCGCGGGCCACATCACCGGAGCCACGGGCGGCACCATCTACAACGGCGACGCCTGGCCCGAGCAATATCGCGGCCGCATCTTCACGGGCGATGTCAGCGGCAACCTGGTTCGCGAAGACATCCTCACCCCCGACGGCGTGACGTTCTCCGCGCGCCCCTCCAAGGACGGCGTCGAATTCCTCGCTTCCTCGCACCAGTGGTTCCGCCCCACGAACTTCGCCAACGCGCCGGACGGCAATCTCTACCTGATGGATATGTACCGCCAGACCATCGAAACGCCGCTTTCCATCCCCGAAGACATCCAGAAGCGCTTCAAACTCGATTTCTACCGCGGCGATAACATGGGCCGCATCTACCGCATCGTTTCCAACACGCCGCGGGTGAAGCGAGCGTTGAGAGTGAACCTGGGCAAGATGAGCAGCGCCGAACTGGTGCGCGAATTGGAAAACGAGAACGGCTGGAACCGGGAGACCGCCAGGCGCCTGTTGCTCGAGCGGCAGGATAAGAGCGTCGCCCCGCAACTGCGGGAGATGGCGGCAAAGAGCGCGAAGCCCGTGGCGCGGTTGCTGGCGCTGTGGGCGCTCGAAGGCGCCGGCGCGCTCGACGAAACCGTCGTGCTCGCGGCTTTGCGGGACGCCCACCCCGGCATTCGCGAAAATGCCGTCAAGATCAGCGAATCCCTTCCGCAGACGCCGAAACTTGAGAAAGCGCTGGTCGCGGAGGCCGATGAGGCGGAGGTCCGGGTGCTGTTCCAACTCGCCTTCACTCTGGGAAACTACAAGTCGCCGCAGGCGCGCCAGGCGATCGTGCGGATTGCCGCCGCGCATGGCGACGATCAATGGTTCCGGATCGCGGCCCTCAGTTCCGCCGCGGATTGGCCCGGTGACTTCCTTTCGATGCTCCTCACGCGCAAGGAAACATCGTGGCAGAGGCCGGAAATGCTCCGCTCCCTCGGCTCCCTGATCGGCGCTCGCCAGAAGCCGCCCGAGATGAACAAATTCCTCGCCGATGCGGTCCGCCTGAAGGCCCCCTCCGCGGCGCTGGAAGGCCTCGCCCGCGGCCTGGATATGAGCCGCGGCGCAAACCTCCCCATCGAGGAATCAGCTCTCTCGCGGTTCCTTGCGGCCAAGGAGGCGTCCGAGCGGCGGGCAGCCTGGAGCATTGCCAGCCACACCGGCGGCACGGCTCTCTTTGCCCGTGCCGCCAAGGAAGCTTTCGACGAGAAGGTTTCGTTGGAGGATCGCGCCGCGGCGCTCTACGCCCTTCGCGGAGCGAAATTCGAAGCCGCTTTCCCCGTACTCAAGAAAGTGCTCGATACCCACGCGCCCGCCGTGCTCCAGAGCGCCGCCGTCGATTCCCTCGCCGCCTTCCGTAACGCAGAGGTAGGCCAGACGATCCTCGCCGGATGGAAAGCCTTTCCTCCGGAAGCTCGCGTGCGGGCCGCGGGGGCCATGCTGACGCAGCGGGACCGCATCCCGGCGTTTCTCGACGCGCTGGAAAAGGGCGCCGTCGAGCCGGGGATGATCGAGATCAATGCCCGCAACCGGCTGCTCGAAGACAAGGACCCGGCCATCGCCGCCCGCGCCAAGAAGATCTTTGCCGGCGCCTCTTCCGATCGCGAGAAGGTGGTTGCGGCGTTCCAGGATGTATTGACGATGAACGGCGACCCGGGCCGCGGCAAGAAGGTATTCGAGGATACCTGTGCCCGCTGCCACAGCCCGCGCGTCAAGGGCGGCCGCATCGGCCCCGATCTTTCCGGCGTGAACAACAAGACTCGCGAGGAACTGCTCGAGGCCATTCTCAATCCCAGCCGCAGCGTCGAACCGCGGTTTGTCAACTACATCGTCACCACCAGGGACGGACAGATGTTTGACGGCGTGCTGGGCAGCGAGACCCCAGGCTCCATTACGCTGCGCGGCGGATCGGAAGAGGACGTCACCATCCTGCGCGGCAACATCGAAGAGATCCGCGCCTCGAACATTTCCCTCATGCCGGAAGATCTCGAGAAAACGGTCAACAAGCAGGGCCTGGCGGACGTCATCGCCTACTTGCGCGCCGGCTTGTAAGCCCCTTTATCCGTGCTGGCAGCGCGGACAAAAGTGCGTCCCGCGCTGCCCCACGACAATGCGCCGGATGGGTGTTCCGCATACTGTGCAGGGCATTCCCTCTTTGCCGTAAACCAGGTGCATCCGCTGGAATCCGCCGCGTTCGCCGGAGGCGTCCACGTAATCGGATATCGAGGAGCCGCGGTGTTCAATGGCAAGCCGCAACACCTGCTGCATGGCCGCATGCAGCGCCAGGGCGCGTTTTCTGCCGAGCCGCGCCGCGATGGCGAGCGGATGAACGCCCGCGCGGAAGAGCGTCTCGTCGGCGTAGATATTGCCGAGGCCCCGGAGAAACTGCTGGTTGAGCAGCAGCGGCTTCACACGCCCGCGGCGTGAACGCAGCCGTGCAGCGAACTCATCCGCGGTGATCACCAACGGCTCCGGCCCCAGCCTCGCCAGCCGTTCGGGCAATTCCGGGAGCCAATGGATACGGCCGAACTGCCGGATATCGTCATAGAGCAACTCTCCGTCATCGAGCGCGAAGACCACCCGCGTGTACGGCGTGCGCGTTCCGTTGAGCAGCAACTTCCCCGTCATTCCCAGGTGCAGTGTCAGCACTCCGCCGCCGCACTCGAAGACGATGTTCTTCCCATGCCGCCGCAGATCCAGAATCTCCTCGCCGGCAAGGCCTTCGAGCGGTGTCTTCACCACCAATGGACCCACCACCTGAACAGCGGTCACACGCCGCCCCCGTAACCGCGGAGCCAGGCCGCGGACAATGGTTTCGACTTCGGGAAGTTCAGGCACCTACGGTAGATCGACCAGGATATCGTCGCCATCCACCCGCACCGGAAACGTCTGCAATTGAATGCCCGGATTATAGTCGTGCCGCCCCGTGGTGCAATCAAATTCCCATGCATGCCAAGGGCAGACCACCACGTTCCCGTGCAACGCCCCCTGGCCGAGCGAGCCGCCTCTATGCGGACACACCCCGTCCACGGCGTGGAACACGCCATCCACGTTGCACAGCGCCAGTTGTTTGCCGTCAATAATCACTTCCGTGAGGCCGCCGGGCGGCAGTTGTCCCACGGTGCAGACAGGTCGGAAGGCCATACTACAATTAACCTACCATGCGTTTGATTGCCTTCCTTCTCCTTCTCGCTTCGTTCTTCCACGCAGGCTGCCGGCGTGAGACAAAACGAGTGGTCGGGGTGGTCCCCAAAGGAGCGAATCACATCTTCTGGCAGACCGTCCACGCCGGAGCCATCAAGGCCGCGCGGGAGTACGGTTTCGAAGTCGAATGGAACGCTCCCACGCTCGAAATCGATTCCAGCCGCCAGATCGAGATCGTCGAATCGATGGTCAACCGCCGCCTGGCGGGCATCGTGCTTGCACCGGTGGATAAGAAAGCGCTGGTGGGCGTGGTGGACCGCGCCGCCAAGGCCGGCATCCCCGTGTCCATCTTCGATTCCGGCATCGACACCGGCAATCGCATCTCCTTTGTCGCCACCAACAACGAAGAAGGCGGGCGCATGGCCGCCCGCCGCATGGGCGAAGTGCTCGGCGGCAAAGGAAAGGTGGTCGTCATCGGCTTCATGCCGGGCAGCGCCTCCACCATGGAGCGCGAGCACGGTTTCCAGGATGAGATCCGCGCGAAGTTCCCCGGCATCGATATCCTCGGCCTTCAGTTCGGTATGGCCGACCGCGCCAAGGCGATGGCCGTCACCGAAAACGTGCTCACCGCGCACCCCGATCTGGCCGGACTGTTCGCGGACAATGAATCGAGTTCCGCCGGAGCCGTCCAGGCGCTCAAGTCGCGCAACGCGAAGGGCGTGAAGATGGTCGCCTTCGACGCCTCGGACCAGTTGCTCGCCGACCTGAGGGCCGGTTGGATCGATTCCATCGTCGTGCAAAATCCATTCCGCATGGGGTACGAATCGGCGAAGGCCATCGGCATGTATCTGAAGGGCGAAAAGCCGCCGTCCGCCGTCGATTCCGGAGCGGCGCTCATCAAGCCGGAAGACCTCGATAAGCCTGAAGTGAAGGAACTGTTGTTTCCCGATATTCAGAAGTATCTGCGCTGAAGACCGGCGCCCAGCCGGCCCGCACACTGAACCCTGTTCACGGGCAATCCGGAGTACTAACATTACGTAATCATGGCAACCAAGCACAAAGTGCTCATCATGCGATGCAACGATTACAACCCGGACACCATCCGCGGCATTGTCAGGGAGGGAATGGAAGAGTTGTCCGTCAGGCCGGCGGGCAAAGTCCTGCTGAAGCCCAACGCAGTGATAGCCCACCCTCAACTATTCCCGCACGCCTGTACGCGCAAGGAATTTCTGGAAGGCGTGATCGCGGCGGCCAGGGACAAGGGTGGAGGAATCACGGAACTGGCCGTCGGTGATCGCTCCGGTCTCACTATCCCGACACGCTGGACGTTTGCCAACGCCGGCTATCATGAAGTCCTCCGGAAGCACAATGCCAAGGCCTACTACTTCGACGAAGCGCGGCATGTGCCCGCAACACTCAAAGGCGAACACCGCCTGCGGGACCGGATCTATGTGCCCGAACCGGTTGCCAAGGCGGATTTTCTGATCAATCTGCCCAAGTTCAAGGCCCACCCCTGGTGCAGGCTCACCCTGAGCCTGAAAAACTACATCGGCCTTCAGGACGACCGGCACCGCCTGGTCGATCACAACCAGTTCCTGGAACACAAGATCGCCGACCTGCAGGAAGTCATTCAGCCCAAGTTCATCGCGATCGATGCGATTGTGGCCGGCCAGAAGATGATGTTGACGCCCACTCCTTTTGCCATGGGCGCGATTGTGATGGGCGTCAATCCGTGCGCGGTCGATACCGTCGGATGCCACATGGTTCACGTCGATCCAAGCGCCGTCGTCCACTTACGCCTCGCCGCCGGGCGAGGCTTCGGCCCCATCGATCTTGGCGAGATCCAGGTTGGCGGGGATTTCCCGCTGGATGAAGTCCAGGCGAAGACTCGCGGCTTCGAGTTCTGCATGGAACGGATTGACCGCTACTTCGAGAACTCAGGCAATCTCTCATGCACGGTGGGAACCTTTCCCGAAAAGCATTCCCGGGACTACTGCTGGGGAGGCTGTCCGGGGGCGCTCCAGGAAGCAATGCACATTATCAGAGCCAACTCCCCCGGCGCGGACCACCGGCTGAAAAAGATCCGTTACGTGGTAGGGAAAGTCGACGGACCGCTCGAATTGCAGGAAGGGGAGCAGGTAATCTTCGCCGGCGATTGCACCAGTTGGCGGGGAGAGATCGACGGGCGTCCGGTCAGGATCGAGAGCAGTTACCTCCCGTCCAGCCAGGTCGACGAGAGCAGGACTCAGTCCAACGACCTGCTGCTGCGAACCTCCAAGGCCCTGTGGAAGTGTTTCCGGCTGACGAAACGGAGGCACATGCACGCCAGGGGTTGCCCCGTCACAATCGCTGATCATATCCACTACGTCTCGGCCTTGGGGAAGATCTCCAATCCGAATTTTGATCGCCGCGTGGCCGTGACGCTCAACGTTGCCTATTGGCGAATGCGTGCCGCCCGCCTCGTCACCCGCCTGTTCGCATAGGCGTCAAACATCGATTCAGAAGTATCTGCGCCGGGGGAACAGCGGCTACCATCAAGAGATGAGAGCCCTATTGAACGCGACAGCCGGCATTGCGGCGCGCTATCTCCAGAACCTGGATACCCGAGGGGTGGCCCCCTCTCCGGAGGCGCTGGCGGCATTGGAGGAACTGAACGAACCCATGCCGGAATCGCCCGTGGAAGCCGCGGACGTGCTGCGGACGCTCGACCGCATCGGTTCCCCTGCAACCATGGGTATGGCCGGCCGGCGCTACTTCGGCTTCGTCATCGGCGGCGCGCTGCCGGCGGCATTGGCGGCGAACTGGCTTGCCGGGGCCTGGGATCAGTGTCCAGGACTGTTCGCGGCATCCCCCATCGGAGCCGTGCTCGAGGAGGTCTCGCTCGGCTGGCTGCTCGATGTGCTGAGGCTTCCCGCAACGTGCGGCGGAGCATTCGTGACCGGGGCGACCATGGCGAACTTCACGGCGCTGGCCGCGGCGCGCCACGAGGTTCTGGCGCGCGCGGGATGGGACGTCGAAGCGGACGGGTTGTTTGGAGCGCCGCCGGTGACGGTGGTAGTGGGCGAAGAGGCGCACCCGTCGCTCGTCAAAGCGCTCGGGATGCTCGGCATGGGGCGTTCGCGCCTTGTGCGCGTCCCCGTGGATAGCCAGGGCCGCATGCGCGCCTCCCGGATGCCGCCGCTGAGCGGTCCGGCCATCGTCTGCATGCAGGCGGGAAATGTGAACACGGGCGCGTTCGACCCGGCAGCGGAAATCTGTGCGCGGGCCCGCCAGGCCGGAGCGTGGGTGCACGCCGATGGCGCATTCGGCCTGTGGGCGGCGGCGAGCCCAAAATACGCGCACCTGGTGGAAGGCGTCGCCGAAGCCGATTCCTGGGCCACGGACGCGCATAAGTGGCTGAATGTGCCCTATGATAGCGGGCTGGCTTTCGTCCGGGACGGGGCGGCCCTCAATGGCGCGATGTCGGTGTCCGCGGCCTACCTGCCGCAGGGAGCGCACCGCGAGCCGTCACAATTCACACCCGAGCTTTCGCGCCGCGCGCGCGGCGTCGAGATCTGGGCGGCCTTGAAATCGCTGGGCCGCGCCGGACTGGCGGATCTGATCGAGCGGAACTGCCGCCAGGCGCGCCGGTTCGCCGAAGCGCTGCGGGAAGGCGGCTGCGAGATCCGGAACGAGGTCGTGCTCAATCAGGTGCTGGTCAGCTTCGGCAATAGCGAACGCACGCGCCAGGTGATCGATCGCGTACAGCGCGACGGAACGTGCTGGTGCGGTCCCACGGTATGGCAGGGACACACGGCCATGCGCATCAGCGTATCTTCGTGGGCGACACGGGATGAAGATGTGGAACAGAGCGTGGCTGCCATCTTGCGCGCGGCCGCGGCCTAAGAAGGATTATGAAGAACGCCGATGACAACGACATGCCTCCCGGGATCGACTTCAGCAAAGGGGTCCGTGGGCTTCATCACATCCCTCCCGGCGCCAAAGTGCTGATGCCGGTCTCCATCGAGCGAGGCGTGTGGGAGTACTTCTCGGACAAAGCCGGGCAACGCGGTGTCGAACTCTCTGACCTCGTAACCGAGGTGCTGAAGCGCGACATCGAGATCAATGAGGCTCTGAAGTAGAACGTATAGACGGCGTTGTTCACGCCAGCCGGGGTTCCCTCATAAATACAAAGGATTTCCGAAGCTGTCCAGGGTATCCACGGTCCACTGCGCGGCGGGAACGCCTGTATGCCTCTCCAGCCGTTCCAGCCACGGCGTGGCGTTGGTCTTGTTGACCAGATCTCCCGCGCCCATCACGTTTCGAATCTGCCACGGCTCGCCTCCCTCCCCGTAGCACAGCCGTTCCGACCCGCTGCAAACGGGGTGATCAAGCCCCAGGATGTGACCCACCTCGTGGGCCAGCGTTACGTTCTTCGTCGGAATGGTCTTGCCGGTCTTATCGCGCAGGTCCATGGATTGCTCCTCGAGAATGGCATCCGTCCAGTCAAGGTGATCCAGAGAACCCGTTTGCTCACCCTGCGCGCGGTGATAGCAGCGCACCACGTGACTGGCGGCGCCGGCGTTGTCCACATACTTGATGACCACCGTGCAGACAACGGCCGCCGGCTTGCCGCCTTTTCCCGCCGGCCAGTTGAAGTAATGGTAGCCGTCCGGCGGCCACATCCGGAAGCGATTATTCCAGAAATCCTCCGCCCTCTTCTTCGATTTCGCTTTGAAATCCTCGAAGTCCTGTGGGTTCCACTTCGTATACCGGACGTCTTTGCGCCAGGAGATGTCCGCCGTCCCTTCCGCGCCCTCAGGCTCCATCGGGCGCATGAAAATGTACGGCACAATGCGCAGTTCGAACTCTCCCGGCGAGCGCGAAGACCCCGGGTCGATGAGCAGCGACTCGTTCACGTTCCTGGACTTCGAGAGCATCGTCAGCGGCGGCTTCGCGGCGCTCCCCTTGAGCGGCGGTTTGGGAGGCGCCAGCTCCTGCCTGTCGGGAATCCAGATGACCGTGCCCACCGGCGCAACTGGCCCGCCCTCGGTCACCGAGACGAACCCAGGTGTCGAGCGGAGAGCGGAATTGGGCGTGGCGTACCAGATGGTAACCCAGGGGACGCCGAATTTTCTTGCGATGGAATCTTTCGTGTCGCCCTTTTGAACGGTGTAGCTATTGAAGCCCATGGCGGGCAGAAGTATAGCAAAATTCAAGAAAGCCAGAGCCGCCGCTGAACGGCGACACTCAGGCCGCTTCCCGTACCCGCCTCGCGATCTCCTCCCCGCTGGACCTGCGTGCAACCCGTAAGTCATATTCGGACTGGAGAGTCAGCCAAAGCTCCGGCGCGGCGCCGAAATAGATTCCCAGCCGCAGCGCCGTATCCGCGGTGATCGCGCGCCAGGCGGTTGATGCTGATGCCGAGCGGGCGCGGGAACTCTTCAGCCAGTATCTCTCCAGGATGGATCGGGTCGAGAAGTTTGGTTGTCTTCGCCATGAGCACCTCAGTGATAGTCCACGATTTCCACGTCATGCGCCTCGCCTTCGCGCCAGGCGAAACAGATCCTCGTGGCGGCATGAGGGTAGTAAAGCCCCCGCCGGGCCACGCGCTCGATCGCATGGAATCGAGGCGGGTCCTGGTCCCGGCAAATCGCTGCCGTGTCGCGGCGCCGGAACGGCCGTATCAATCTCGGGCCGCTCCTGCCGGCGGATGTACGGGGCTTCTTGCGGGCGTCCTCGTTCATGCGGGGGGAGCCGGCTTCTCCTCGCCCGTCAACCCCTGATCCGCCGTAGCCGCGTCATACGCGGGGTTCGCTTTCGGCATGGCCGCATCCACGCTCTTCCGCCACTCCTCGAGCATCCGCAGCAGCCTCGCGGCGGTCTTCGGTTCCCTGTTCACCAGATTCCGCCGCTCGGAGGGATCCTGGCGCAGGTGAAACAGTTCCACGCGCATATCCTCATAGAACTGGATCAACTTGTAATCCCCGTGCCGCACCGCTCCGCCCGGAACGCCGCCCTGATTGCTGTAGTGCGGATAATGCCAGTAGAGCGCCTCCCGCGGCAGCCTGCGCCCTCCCTTGAGAAGCGGAGCGATGTTGACCCCATCCACTTCGGACATGCGCAGGCCGAGCAGGCCGGCTACGGTGGGCAGAATGTCGACGCTGGTAACCGGCGCGTCGCAAGTAGCGCCCTTCTTCGTGATGCCGGGCCAACGCGCGATCCAGGGAATACGAATGCCGCCTTCATACAGGTGGCCCTTGCCGGCGCGGAATGGCGAGTTGTCCGTGACTGGAGTCTTGCTCTTGCCCTCGAAACGCAGTCCGCCGTTGTCGGAGAGGAAGAACACCGCGGTCCTGTCCGCCAGCTTCAATTCATCCAGCTTTCGGAGAATCCCGCCTACCCCCTCGTCCAGGCTTTCCAGCATGGCCGCATACACAGGCTCGCCTTGCGCCTTCATCGAGCCCGCCTTCCTCTGGTATTTCTCCGTCATCTGCTGCTTGGCCATCATCGGCAGGTGGACGGCGAAATGCGGCAGATACAGGAAAAACGGCCGGTCGCGATTGCTCTCGATAAACTGCTCCGCGCGGGCGGTGAGGTTGTCCGTCAGGTAGTCATTGCCGAATCGCTCCTCGAGACCGGGGATGTGGTAGGGCGGAAAGTAGGATGGCGGCGAGCCCTTGGCGGTGCCTCCTATATTGAGATCGAAACCCTGGTTCGTGGGCAGAAAGCCGTCGCCGCCGAGATGCCATTTGCCGATGCTGGCGGTGACGTAGCCGGCGGGCTTGAGAACTTCCGCGATGGTGGTTTCCGCAAGGGGCAATTGCTGTTCAAACGCCGGAGTCAGAAGTTTCGCGGTGGGATGCTGGCGCCGCCCGGGAATCCAATCGGTCAGGTGAAGACGCGCCGGATACTTCCCGGTCATGATCCCGGCCCGCGAGGGCGAACAGACCGGACAGGAAGCGTAAGCCTGGGTGAACCGGATGCCGGACTCGGCAAACGCGTCCAGATTCGGCGTCTCGTAGTAGTTGCTGCCGTAGCAACCAAGGTCCGATGCGCCCAGGTCATCGGCGAGGATGACGATGACGTTCATCTTGGGAGCGGCAGGCGCGGCCAGAAGGGCCGGAGCCGCGGAAAACAGGAACTCACGCCGGTTCGGGAGCATCACTTCGCGATTGTACCAGCCTGTGTCACAATCGCTTCATGCAGTATTCCCGGCGTCAAATGATGGCGGCTTCTTCACTCGCCTTCTCACCTCCGCTCCGCGCCGAGGTGCGCCTGCCGCGCAAGGTTCGGCTTGGGTTGCTCGATCTCGAGGGGCATGTCGGGGAAGTCATCTCCCGCCTCCCACAGGTTCCCGATATCGAGGTGGTGGCCATTGCCCATCCTGACGCGGGTGTAGTGAACAGGCAGATGCGAAACCCGCGTCTGGCGCGAGCGAAGCACTATACCGATTGGCGTCGAATGCTCGATCAGGAAAAACTCGATCTTGTCTCGGTGTGCAACGCCAACGGTCCGCGCGCCGGGGCCATTCTCGCCTGTCTCGATCACAAACTCGACATCATCGCCGAAAAACCGCTGGCGCTCACGCGCTCCGATCTCGACAACATTCGCGGCAAACTCAAGGCCGGCGGAACCAAACTGGGAACGCTGCTGCCGATGCGCTTCGATTCGTCTTATCTGGGGTTGAAGAAGGTGGCGGGAGAACTGGGGGAGGTCATCAATATCAGCTCCCAGAAATCCTACAAGGCCGGCGTGCGTCCGGAATGGATGCGCCGCTACTCCACCTACGGCGGAACCATCCCCTGGATCGGCATCCACATGATCGACCTGATGCGCTTCACCAGCAGGAGAGAGATGATGGAGGCATTTTCCTACAAAGCTCATATTTCCGCCCCCGAGGGGATCGGCGACATGGAGAACACCACCGGGACTATTTTCCAACTGGATAACGGAGGCGTAGCCACGCTGCACATGGACTACTGCCGCCCCGAAAGCGCCTCCACGCACGGCGACGACCGGTTGCGTCTCGCGGGAACCAAAGGCGTGGCGGAATACATGGCCGCCACCGGCGTCACATTGATTGTCGAAGGGCGCAAAGCGGAGGTGATCCGCGACCTGCCTCCATCCGGATCCGTGTTCCTCGATTTTCTCGAATATGCCTACAACGGCAAACCCACTGCCCTCCCGTTCGAGGACATCTACCGAGCAAACCTGATCACCATCGCCGCGGAAGAGGCGGCGGTACAGAAGCGGGCCGTGAAGGTCTGACGGCGCATGAACAGGCGCGGGTTTGTGTCTTTGACGGCGGCGCTGCTCGCGGGCTGTCACAGGTCAGGCCGGAACGGCGATCTGGCGGAAGTGGTGAACATGGCCGATGAGAGCCTTGCTCCGCAACTGCTCCGCGGCTTTCATTCGGTGGAGCAGGGCGGCTGGCGGTGGACGGAATCGAAGTTCGCCGTCGCGCTGAAGCCGCCGCGCCGCGCCTCGAGCAACGGAGCGACGCTCGAATTGAAGTGCAGCCTGCCGGAAGCGGTACTCGCCAGGCACAAAGAAGTAACCGTAGGCGCGGCCATTGACGGCATCCCGCTGCCCTCCGCCAGGATCACCGCTACCGGAATTCGGGAATTGCGCTGGAAGGTCCCGGCCGATGCGCTCAAGGACAAGACCGGCGTCACCGCGGAATTTACCGTCGATCCGTTTCTCCCGCCTTCCGACATGGACCGGCGCGAACTCGGCCTCATCGTTCACGCCGCCGGATTGGTGAAATAGCTCCCGCCTATTGGAAGTTCGCCGAAACCGAGGTGGATGTCCCCTGCGGATTTGCCATGGTTACCGTGACAGAACCGATGGCCCCGGTATCGCCCTGCACGTTGAACTGCTGGGTAAGTGTGAACTGGCTGCCGAACGGTTTCGAGGCGTCGCTCTGATACCAGGTCTTGGCGCTGTCGCCGAGCGGCACGGTGAGTTCCGTGGTTTGCAGCGTGCTGCCGGATGCGGGAGTGAAGCGGAAGGTCGCCGAGGTGATCTCGCGTCCCGTCGCGTAGCCGGTGATGCCCACCTCCAGTCCCCCGGCGAGGCGGCGCGCCGTAACGGACTTGATCACCGGGGCAGCCCGGCTGACCTTCGAAACAAGCGCCGGCGCCGGATTGGGAGTAATGTCCGCGGATCCGGCTTTGAGTGAGACGGCAAGCGTGAGCGTTCCCGCCACCGTGCCTGTCTGCATCGCGAATCCATCGGGAAGTTGCGCCGCCGTGCTGTTGGCCGGAATCGTGAAGTCGGCGGTGCGCTTTCCGTTGGTGAAGACGACTGCCGGATCATCCGTGGGAACGGCCGCGTCGGGAGTGAAGCTCAACGTAAGCGTCCCGGCGATCGGCACCGGGTAGGCCGTCCCAATCGAGAGGCTGATGCGCGGTTGGAGCGCGGCGGCCACGGTCTCTGGCAAGCCCGTGATGGTGAGCGGAGGCGTAGCCGGCAGGCGCACCGCAAGCTGGAAGCTCGCTGACGCCGTGGCCTTGTTGTTGTCCGCCACTTGCACGGTGAAATTAAAGTTCCCGGCCGCTGCCGGAGCGCCGCTCAGAATGCCCCCGGAGGTGAGCGAGACACCGGCCGGCAGCGAGCCGTCTATAACGCTCCACGTGTAGGGAGGCAGTCCACCCGCGGTTGCCAGCGGCTGGGCGTATGCCGTTCCCGCCGTGGCCGGCGGAAGCGCCTGGGCCGTGGTGATGCTCAGGTTGAGCAGCACGGAAAGCGTGAAGGTGCGCGTGGCCGAAATGTTCTGGCTGTCCGTAACCTGTGCTGTAAAGTTGAATGCCCCGGCGCTGGTAGGCGTGCCGCTGAGAACGCCGTTCTTGTCGAGTGTCAGACCCAGCGGCGGCGTACCGCCCGCCGCCAGCGACCACGAGTATGGCGGCGTTCCGCCCGTGGCCACCAGCGTCTGGTTGTATGCCTGCCTCACCGTGGCCGAAGGCAGTACGGCGGCAGTCGTGATATTGATCCGGCCGGTAACGGCGAGCGTGAACGCCTTCTGCACGCTCTGCGTCTGCGAATCGGAAACCTGGATGATGAAACTGTAGTTGCCCGCCGCGGTTGGCGTGCCGGTGATCAATCCGGAGGTAGGCGCAAGGGCCAGGCCATCCGGCAGGCTGCCCACTGAGACGGTCCACGTGTAGGGCGATTTGCCGCCGGTGGCGGCAAGCGTCTGCGTGTACGTGGAGCCCTCCGCGGCATTGGGTAAAGCCGTGGGAGTGGTGATTTGCAGACCTTCTATTACTGTAATGCTGAACTGCCTGGTGGCGGAAGCGCCGGCGGCATCCTGCACGCGGACGGTGAACGTCGAGATGCCCGCCGCCGTTGGCGTGCCGGTGACGGCGCCGGTGGCCGCGTTCAGAATAAGGCCCGCGGGCAGGCTCCCGGTCACCGACCATTGCAGTGGCGCCGTCCCGCCCGCGGCCGCGATCGTCTGGTTGTAAAGCACATTCGTGGCCGCGTTCGGCAGCGCTTCCGTGGCGATGGAAAGCGAAGTGCCTATGGTGATGGACAGCAGCTTGCTCGCGATGCCGCCGGCCGAATCCGCCACCTGAACGGTGAATGTGGATGTGCCGTTGGCCGCCGGCGTTCCGCTGATGATGCCCGTCGCCGAAGCGAGCGTCAGCCCCGCGGGCAAGGTCCCGGATTGAACCGTCCAGGCGTAGCCGGAACCGCTGCCACCGCCGGCGAACAGGGTTTGGTTATAGACTTGGCCCACGGATCCGCCCGGGAGCGAAGTCGTGCTCACCGTCAACTGCGGATTCACCGTCAGCGTGAAGGTCTTCGAAGCTATCTTGCCCGTCGAGTCGGTGGCTGTAATGATGACGCTGTTGATGGCCTGGAGGGTGGCTAGTCCGGTGAGCAGACCGGAATTCGAAACCAGAGTAATGCCGGCCGGAAATTGGCCCCCGGTGAGCGACCACGTGATGGGCGCGGTTCCGCCCTGCTGCTGGATCGGGAAACTGTAGTTCACCCCGATGGTGGCAGCCGGGAGCGTCGTGGTGACAATTGTGAATCCGGCCGCGCTGATGGTAATGGTGAACTGCTTCGAGGCAGTGCCTCCGGTGGAGTCCGTCACTTGGATGGTGGGCTGGTAGGTCCCCGCGGTAGTTGGCGTGCCGGCCAACAGGCCGCCGCCGGTCAGCGTGAGGCCGGGCGGTAACTGGCCGCCGATGAATGCCCACGTGTAGCCCACGCCGCTCCCCCCGCTCGCCGTCAGCGCCGCTGTGGGGTAGACCGCTCCCGCCGTGCCGTTGCTGAGGGAGGCTGTGGTAATCGTGAGCCCGCCTCCCACCGTAATGCTCAGGGCCTTGCTGATGCTCTGGCCGGCGGAGTCCGTCACCTGCACCGTAATGTTGAATGTCCCCGCCGCCGTGGGCATGCCCGATAGAATCCCCGCGGTGCTGAGGCTGAGCCATGACGGAAGCCCTGTGGCTGACCACGTGTAGGGTGACGTCCCTCCGCCGGCCGTTAACGCCGCGCTGTACGCCGTACCCAGAGTCCCGTTAGGCAGAGTCGTGGTGCTGATCGTCAGCGCATTGTTGCTGGTAATGGCGATGGTGAAGGGCCGCGAGGCGAAAGCTCCCGCGCTGTCCGTAACGCGAATGACAAAGTTGTACGGGCTCCCTACGGTGGTGATCGGAGTGCCGCTGATCACACCCGTACTCCCACTCAGCGCCAGACCCACGGGCAATGCCCCTTCGGTAACCAGCCACGTGTATGGACCCGTCCCGCCGCTCACCTGCAAAGTCTGCGTGTATACGGCGTTCAACGTGGCGCTCGGCAGGCTTGCCGTGACGATGGTCAGGCTCCCCGCTCCGGCCACCACCAGCGAGAACGGCGCCGAAGCCGTGGTCCCTAACGAATCGCGCACCTGAACCGTGATGGGAAAAGTCCCGGATTGCGCCGGCGTGCCGCTGATCTGTCCCGCTGCCGCCGAAAGCGAGAGCCCCCGCGGAAGCGTTCCCAAAACGATCGACCATGTGTAGGCGGGAGATCCCCCCACCGCCGTCAGCGTAGCCGTGTACGTGGTGTTGAGCGACGCCTGCGGCAGCAATTGCGTCGTAATGGCGAACGTCACCACCTGCAGAGACAGGTTGGCCGAAGCCGTCAGATTGTGCGTATCCTTCACCTGAACCGTGAAGTTGAACAAA
Organism: Bryobacterales bacterium; assembly: GCA_026954325.1. GTDB lineage: Bacteria > Acidobacteriota > Terriglobia > Bryobacterales > Bryobacteraceae > CADEFT01. Next base: position 81,047 of record JAIXKK010000183.1, read on the forward strand.
CCGGCATTGGTGGGCGTGCCGCTGATGACACCCGTGGTGGGGTTCAGCGCCAGGCCCGCCGGCAGAGTCCCGACTGTCAGGCTCCATGCGTAGGGCTGCGTGCCTCCCGATGCCGTCAACTGCGTGCTGTACGCCTGGTTTGCCGGTGCCGAAGGCAGAGTTGCCGTCGAGGTAATGGCGAGGTTCGGAGCCACCACTGTCAGCGTCAAAGGCTTGCTCGCGACACCCCCGCCGTTGTCGTTCACCTGAACGGTGAAGGTGACGGGTCCCGCAACCGTGGGCGTGCCGCTAATGAAGCCGCCCGGTGCTAACGACAAGCCCGCTGGCAACTGCCCGCTTGCCACCTGGAAGGTATAACCCGAACCTGTGCCTCCCGAAGCCGTCAGCACCGTCGAGTAAGGAACATTCTGGGGGGCATCCGGGAGCGGCGACACCGTCGTGATGGAAAGCCCCTGGGTGACCACCGTCAGGGTCACGGCCTTTGTGGCGGTCGTACCCAGCGAATCGATCACCTGTACGGTGAACGCGGAAGCCGATGCCCCCGACGGGGTCCCATTGATCGTGCCGCCCGGGTTGAGCGAAAGGCCCGCGGGGAGAGCGCCTTGCGTGATCGACCATTGATATCCGGTCCCGCTGCCGCCGCTCGCCTGCAGTGCGGTGACGTAGAAACTGCCTGCCAGCCCTTGCGGCAGCGGCGAGGAAGTGTTGATGGTGAGCGAGGAACTCACCACCGTGATGCTGAACTGCTTGGTAGTGGAACTCTGCGCGGAATCCGTCACGCGGACGGTGAAGACCGAAGAGCCGGCGGCTGTTGGCGTGCCGCTGATGGTTCCGGTAGTGGGCTGCAAGCTGAGTCCGGCGGGCGGGGAACCGGAGGAAATGGCCCACGTGTAGCCCGTGCCCGAACCGCCCGCGGCGCCCAGAGTAGCCGAATAAGCGCTGTTGAGCGCTCCGTTCGGAAGGCTGTTCGTAGTGATGGTCAGCGCGCTTGCCGAGATAGTGAGGGAAAGGGTTTTCGTTGCCACCGCGCCGGCCGCGTCCGTCAGCGTGAGGGCTACTTGAGACGTACCGGTCGCCGTGGGCGTGCCGCTCAAAACCCCGCTATTGGGGTCCAGCGTGAGTCCTGCCGGGAGGCCTGTCGCCGACCAGACCAGCGGAGCCGTGCCTCCGGTGGCGGTGAGCGTCGTGCTGCCGTAGGCCACATTCAGGGCTCCCCCGGCGAGACTGGACGTTGAAATGGCCGGGGCCGCGTTGATGGTGAGGGTCAGCGTCTTCGTTACCGTTGTGGGGGCGGCGTCAGTCGCCTGAACGGTAAAACTGCTGGTCCCGGCGGCCGCGGGCGTTCCGGAGAGAACTCCAGCGGATGACAGGCTCAAATTCGCCGGAGGAGTGCTCCCCGTTTGCAGTGCCCATGTGACGGAGCCTGAGCCCCCGCTGGAGGCGAGCGTCTGCGTATACGGCATCCCCGCCGTCCACGGCGGCAGGCTCGATGTGGTGATGGTGAGTCCCCCCGCGACAACCAGGGCGAGTTGCTTCGTGCCCGTCCCGCCGTTGGCATCCGTGACCGTCACGTTGATGTTGGTGTTGACGGGCGCGTCCGGAGTCCCGGAGAGAACGCCGGTGTTCGTATTGAGCGAGAGCCACGCGGGCGCTCCCGTCATTGACCACGCCAGTGGAGCGGTCCCGCCGGCCGCTGTGAGCGTGGTGGATGGATACGGGCTCCCCACCGTGCCGGAGGGTATGGCTGTGGTGCCGATGGAGGGCGGCCCGTTCACCGTGAGGGTGAACAGCTTCGTGGCGATCAGGAAAGCGGCGTCCCGGACTCGCACGGTAAAGTTGCTCGTACCGGTACCGGTGGGGATGCCGCTCAGAAGCCCCGTGGAGTCGAGGGTAATTCCGGCCGGCGGCGAGGTCGGTGGATCGACCGAAAAGGTGTAAGGCGCGGTGCCCCCGGTCACCTGGAAATTCGCCGCCGGGAAGTTGTAGCCGCGGTTTTGGGTAGCCGCGGGCAGAGTCGCACCGGCGCCGATGGTGGGCGGCGGACCGGATCCGGTGATGGTGAGCGTGAAGTTCTTGTTGAATGTGAATAATGTGGGCTGAGTGTTGACGGCGTCTTGCACGGTAATCGTGACAGGCACGCTGACTGGGGTCGTTTGGGTGCCGCTGAGAATGCCGGTGGTCTGGCCGATGGAGATGGACGCTGGCAAACCGGTGGCGTACCACTTGAAGCTGTTCGAACCACCAGTGGCGCTCAAGGTAAGGGAGTACGCCGTGTTGACAACACCGTCCGGAAGGGAGGTTGTCGTGATGTTCAAGGCAGGCAGCACGATCAACGTGTAGTTTTGCTGAGCCGACGCCATGGTGGAATCGGTTGCCTTCACAGTGATCGAGAAGGGACTTCCAGTTGTGCTGGCTGGAGTACCGCTGAGTGTCCCGTTCGGAGCTAATGAGAGTCCGGGGGGGAGCACATCGTTCGGACTTACCAAACTCCACGTGGATGCGCCCACGGCGTTACTGACAACAAAAGACTGAGTGTAGGCTTGCCCCACCATGGCAACTGGTAAGTTGGGGGGCGCCGGGGCGCTGATGGAAATCTGCCCCATCGCGGGCGCGGCAACGGCAAGCCAGACCCACGGAAGCGTCTTCACAAGAAAATTCCTCATTCCGTTCGTGTCCGTTTCCCGCTGCTATTTCGGCGGACCAAACGTCGACCCGCCTGGGGTAATGGATGTTCCGGCGGGTGTCGTGGGAGGCTGGGTTGGATTGGGGGAATTCCCCCCTCCGCCGCGGCTCACCCCCAGAGCAACGGCCGCGCCCGCTCCCCCGAGCAGGGCCAGAATCAGCGCCGTCTTTCCGCCGCCCCCGCCGGATTTCTGGGGAGCCGCATTCGTCTGGTTGATAGCCGCGCGCGCCGTCTGGCCCCGGTACGAGGCGACTACGCGAATCTGATACTGCCCCACCACGTTGTTCGGCTTCAGACCCCGGCCCACAGCCAGTCCGTCCGCCCCCGTAGTCACCGTCAGCGTGCTCCCGTTCGGAAAAATTCCGCTGGCGCCGAGATCCGGAAGCAGGAACGTCACCTGCGCCCCCGCCACCGGACGGTCGGCCACATCAGTCACCAGGACCACGGGTTCTTTTGACCGCAGCGTCCGGATATTATTGAGGGCGCCTTCGCCCTCTTTCACGGTCAGCTTGATTCCGGGAGCGGCGCCCATCGGAGCTTGTGGGAAAGCGGTCCAGGGAAGAATCAGCACAACGGCCAACACGGCCACTTGCCGGCGAAAGGTAGAGAACTGCTGGGATGAAAGGGTAGTGGAAGTCATGAGCGCTCCTGGCGACGCCACCCATCGCCGTAGCCCGCTTCAGGGCGAAATGCGGGTGTGCCAAGATTATACCGCAGCGAGGGGAAATCGAGACGCGGCGTTGTCTTCATATTGTTTTCATCGCCCCGATGGGTCCATCCGACTCATCAGCGCGTATCGATTCGCGCAATTCCGCTCGAAAAAGGACATACTCATCCTCTCCTGTCTCGACCACGCGCGTGTCCTAGCCGCATCTCAGCCAGGCGCCAAAATCGTCGAAAAGTCTCCTAAAATCGTTTAAAAATCGTTGACATCCGCCACCATGCAGGCTTACAATCGGGGCGTCGTTTACGCGCAGCGGAACGAAACATCCGTTGCTTGCGGGGGTCTTCGAGAGCCGGTTTCGTTATCATGAATACTTCGATCGGAGCGGAAGCTTCAACCCTGTCGCGACCCGCGCGGGCCAACTGGAAATTCTGATCGAAGGAGCAGATCGTGACTCAATGGTTCTTCCGGCTAACAGCCCGGCCGTTTGGGCTTTGCCTGGGACTTCTCCCGCTGTTATGCTGTCTGCCCGTTTGGGGGCAGAACGCCGTAGTCTCCGGTCGCGTAGTGGATAGCTCAGGCGCGGCCGTCCCCGCAGCGGCGCTGGAACTGCGCAACTCGGCAACCAACGTCACACTCAAGACCGCCACGAATACCGAAGGGCTTTTCGTGTTTCCACCGGTGATTCCCGGCATCTACGACATCAGCGCGGCGGCCCCCGGTTTTTCCACGGCGCACCTGAATGGCATGGCTCTTGAAATCGCCCAGTCGCGGGCCGTCGACCTGACCCTCGCGCCAAGCGCACTGGCGGAAACCGTTACTTTCAACGACGTTGCGCCGCTCCTCATCACGGATCGCGCCGACCGCGGCACGGTGGTGGAGAACCAGTTCCTTGTCAGTATTCCGCTGCCTACCCGCAATCCTCTGCTGCTGGTGACGTTGACAGCCGGGGTCACTCCCGGCAACGTCCTGGTCGCCGGCGACAACTCCCTGAGCCAGAATCAGACCAACGAATTCCGGATCAACGGCGGACGCATGCAAACCAGCGAGGTGTTGATCGACGGAGCCTCGAATACCACCACCTATAACAACCAGGTGGCGGCCGTCCCGCAAGTGGACGCCATCCAGGAGTTCAAAGTCTACACCAACCCGTACGATGC